>JAWKVR010000048.1:0-31101 GCA_041397945.1 Geminicoccaceae bacterium | reverse complement strand
CAATATCGACATCGACGCTTCGACGGTCGTCGATCTGTCGCTGGCCACCGTGGAGGACCAGCAGCGCGCCAATGCCGAGCTGACCGCGCATTTCACCGAGTTCGTGCGCCGGCACGAGCCCGAGGGCGTCACCATCTCGCTCGGCGGCGAGATCGGCGAGGTCGGGCACGACAACACGACGCCCGAGGAGCTGCACGCCTTCATGTCGGTGTACCGGGAGCTGCTGCGCGCCAGGGGCGGGAGCCTTGCTGCGATCAGCAAGATCAGCATCAACACCGGGACCCACCATGGCGGCAAGGTGCTGCCCGACGGCTCGCTCGCCGAGGTCGATCTCGACTACGACCTCCTGAAGGAGATCTCCCGGCTGTCCCGCGAGGATTACGGCATGGGCGGCGCCGTGCAGCATGGCGCCTCCACTTTGCCGGGCGAGCAGCTGGCGAAGCTGCCGCCGAACGGTGCGGTGGAGGTGCATCTGGCGCTCGGCTTCAACAACCTCATCTTCGATCACCCGAGCCTGCCGCAGGCGATCAAGGACGAGATCAACGACTACACCTTCACCCACCATGCCGCCGAGCGCGGCCCGGGCGAGACGGACGCGCAGTTCCTCTACAACACGCGCAAGAAGTCGTGGAAGGTGATGAAGCAGCGCTTCTACGACATCCCCGCAGCGGCGCAGGCCGAGATCATGGACGCGCTGCGGCTGCGGTTCCGCGACATGTTCACCTGGATGAACGTGGGCGGGACGCGCGAGCTGGTGCGGGAGCTGACCACGGTGACGAAGATCCCGCCGCCGGTGCCGGCGGCGTCGCGCAAGGCCGCGCACGCCGGCTGAGCCCGGTGCCTTGCCCCGGGCGGTGTCGTCCGGGGCAGGCGGGAGGCAACGAGATGCAGAATGTGCAACCCAGGGAGGCAATGATGACATCCAATCGCAAGTTCCCGTCCGCGCGGCTCCTCGCGCTGACGGTCGCCACGGCCTTCGTGCTGCCGGCGCTGGCCCAGGCGCAGACCGAGGTGCGCTGGGCGCAGTGGAAGGGCACCGAGGTCGGCCAGGAGTTCATGGCCGAGCTCGAGGCGGCCTTCGAGGCGGCGCATCCGGATATCGACCTCATCGCCGTCGATTCGCCGTTCACCGGCTTCCATGACCGGGCGCTGGTCCTGCATCAGGCCGGGCAGCTGCCGGACGTGCTGATGGTGCAGGTCGACTGGATCGCCGAGTTCGCCGATCTCGGCATGCTCGAGCCGCTCGACGAGCTGATCGCGGCCCAGCCGCCCGAGTTCTTCGCCAACATCCCGGAGACGTTCCACACCCCCTGGCGCGGCAAGCAGTACTACCTGCCGCTCGAGAGTGGTGCTGTGGCGCTCTACTACAACACCGACCTGTTCGAGGCTGCCGGCCTCGACGGCCCGCCGGCCACCTGGGACGAGTTCGCCGAGATGGCGCGCCAGCTGACCAAGCCGGAGGAGATGCAGTTCGCGGTGACCGGCACGCTGGCGACCGAGCCGCCGACCAACATGACCTACGAGATCTACCCGCTGCTGCTGCAGGCCGGGGCGACGATCATCGATCCCGAGACCAACCGGGCCGTCTTCAACAGCCCCGAGGGCGTCGCCGCCATCGAGTGGTATGTCGAGCGCATCAACAAGGACAACATCTCGGTCCCGGGCGTGCTCAGCAACGGCGAGCGGGAGAAGCGGGCCAACTTCGCCTCGGGCAACATCGCGATGATGTTCGAGGGCCCGTGGGGCATCGCCATCCAGAAGCAGCTCAATCCCGAGCTGAACTACAATATCGCGCCGCTGCCGACGGGCGTCACCGACGGCACGATGGTCCGGGGCTCGCTGAACACGATCACCACGCAGTCCGAGAACAAGGATGCGGCCTGGACCTTCCTGAACTGGATCTCCGGCCCGGAGGGCATCGAGATGTGGTCCAAGGGCACCGGCGGCTTCCCGGCGCGGACCGATGTCTCGAGCCAGGACTGGTTCAAGGAGCAGGAGCTGTTCCAGGCGTTCGTCACCCAGATGGCCCGGCCGAATGCCCAGTCGCCCTTCCTCGTCATGCCCAACGCGGTGCAGATGAACAAGATCATGACGACGGAGATCCAGAACGTCGTGTCGGGCTCGAAGACCGCGCAGCAGGGTCTCGACGACGCTGCCGCCCAGTGGAACGAGATCCTCGCCGCCGCCAAGTGACCTGACGGCAGGCTTCTCGACGTCAAAAGGGGCCGGCCGGGCCCGGTGATGGGTCCGGCCGGCCCCGCATCGATTGCGGGCTCATGATCTCGTTCAGGCAAAGATATCGGCAGGAATTGCTGGCTGCCTCCTTTCTCTGGCCGTCGCTGGTGATCCTGGTGGCCCTCCTCGTCTATCCTTTGGGCGAGGTCATTCGCCTCAGCTTCTTCAACAGCAACCTGATGACCGAGACCTGGGCCGGTCTCGCCAATTATCGCCGGCTGGCCGGGGACCCGCTGTTCTGGCAGGCCTTCTGGCAGACCGTGCTCTTCACGTTCTTCAGCGTCGCCTTCCACCTGGTCATCGGCCTCGCTCTGGCGCTGCTCTTGAACATGCGGATCAACAGCCTCTTCCAGTCGCTGGCGCGCGGTATCCTCATCGTGCCCTGGCTGCTGGCGCCGACCGTCGCCGGCATGATCTGGGTGCTGATGCTGGCCCCCTTCGGCGTCATCAACGGCATGCTAGTCGGGCTCGGGATCATCGGCCCCGGCACCACGATCTCGTGGCTCGGCGACCCCGCGACGGCACTGGGCTCGGTCACCGCCATGAACGTCTGGCGCGCCTTCCCCTTCTTCATGGTGATGCTGCTGGCCGGCTTGCAGGCGGTCCCCAAGGAGCTCTACGAGGCCGCCGAGATCGATGGCGCCTCGCTCTACCGACAGTTCTGGCACATCACCCTGCCGCAGCTGCGCGGCGTCATCACGACGATCGTCCTGCTCGATTCGATCTGGACCTTCCGCGCCTTCGACCCGGTCTTCGTGATGACCGGCGGCGGCCCGGCGCATGCCTCGGAGGTGCTGCCGACCGTCATCTACTTCGACGGCTTCCAGAAGCTCGACTTCGGCTACGCCTCCGCCCAGGCGGTCGTCATGTTCATCGTGCTCTTCGTCGTCAGCGCCTTCTACATGCGGCGCTCGATGAGCACCGCGGGCTGACGGGGAGGCGACCATGCGACAGCGAAGCACGGCGGGCGGCCTCGGCATGGACCAGCGGCGGCTGCTGCTCAATGCCATGTCCTATGGCCTCCTGATCCTCGCCATCGTCATCGTCTCGCTGCCGATCCTCTGGATGCTGACGGTCTCGGTGCGCCCCAATCTCGAGGTGATGAAGATCCCGCCGAGCTGGATCCCGACGCATTTCACGCTCGCCAGCTACGGCAAGATCCTGACCAACCCGCGCTATATCGTCGTCTTCCTCAACACGATCTTCATCTCGCTCTTCGTGACGTTCCTGTCGCTGTTCCTCGGCGCGCTCGCCGCCTATGCGCTCGCCCGGTTCAACTTCATGGGCCAGCGGGCCGTCCTGATGTTCCTCATCATCACCCAGATGTTCCCGCTGATCCTGCTCTGCATCCCCTATTTCCGCGTCTTCGTCATGCTCGGGCTGTACGACACGCGGACCTCGCTGATCATCGTCTACCTGACCTTCACCCTGCCGTTCTGCATCCTCATGCTGCGCAGCTATTTCATCAACATCTCGCCGGCCATGGAGGAGGCGGCGATGGTCGACGGCTGCACCCGCATGGGCGCCATCTTTCGCATCCTGGTGCCGGTCTCCTACCCCGCCTTCATCGGCGCCGGCCTCTATGCCTTCCTGCTCGCCTGGAACGAGTTCCTGTTCGCCATGGTGCTGGTCGAGGCCTGGGAGAACCGGGTGCTGACCATGGCGATCTACAGCCTCATGGCGGAGTTCGTCACGGACTGGAGCGGGATGATGGCCTTCTCGATGCTGGCCAGCCTGCCCCTGGTCGTCGCCTTCATCCTCCTGCAGAAGTTCATGGTGCAGGGCATGACGGCAGGTGCGCTGACGTCCTGAGATGCGGGCTGAGGTGCCCGGTCAGCGATCCGCGGCCGGTGCTTTGGCGTCGGCGGCGGGTCCCCGGAAGCGGCCGAGCCATTCGCTGAAGCCCTGCAGGATCACGTAGAAGGGCGGCACGAAGAGGTTGTTGAACACGGTGGCCGTGATCATGCCGCCGAGGACCGCCGTGCCCAGGATCTGCTGGCCGGCGGCGCCGGCGCCTTGGGCCGAGGCGAGCGGCAGCATGCCGAAGATGAAGGCGAGCGAGGTCATCATGATCGGCCGGAACCGCTCGTGGGCGCCATTGCGCGCGGCCTCGGCCAGGGTCAGGCCCTTGGCCCGCTCGCTCCGCGCGAACTCGACCACCAGGATCGCGTTCTTCGCCGCCATGGCGATCATCAGGACGATGCCGATCTGGCAGTACATGTCGTTGGCGAAGTTGCGCGCCATCATCCCGCCGACGACACCGAGCAGCGCCAGCGGCACGGCCATGATCACCTCCATGGGGTTGGTCCAGCTCTCGTAGAGGTCGGCGAGGACCAGATAGACGTGGAGGATCGACAGGCCGAAGATCAGGATCGCCTGGTTGCCGACGATCTGCTCCTGGTAGGACATGCCGGTCCAGGAGTAGCCGATATTGGTCGGCAGCTGGGCGTCGGCCGCCTGCGCCATCAGCGCCATCGCGTCGCCCGAGCTGAAGCCCGGTGCCGCGGCGCCGTTCAGGCCGACGGTGGGATAGAGGTTGTAGCGCGCGATGGTGGCCGCACCCTGGGTGTAGCTGATGCGCGCGAGCGCGCCGATCGGCACCATCTCGCCGGCGCTGTTGCGGGTGTGCAGGCGCTCGATGTCGCGGGGCTGGAGCCGGAAGCGGCTGTCGGCCTGGATGTAGGTCTGGTAGCTCTGGTTGAAGAGGTTGAACTGGTTGACGTAGCTCGAGCCCGTGTAGGACTGGAGCGCACTGAAGACGTCGCCGATCGCCACGCCGAGGCTCTCCGCCTGCGTCCGGTCGATATCGACGAAGATCTGCGGCACGTCGGCGCGAAACGAGGTGTTCACCGCGGCGATGCCGGACTGGCTGCGCGCCGCCTCGATCAGTGAGCGGGCGGTGGCCGCCAGCACCCCGAGATCGGTGCTGCCGCCCTCGAGCTGCAGCTGCATCGGGAAGCCGCTGGAGACGCCGAGACCCGGGATCGCCGGCGGCACCAGCGGGAAGGTCACGGCGGATTCGACGGCAGCCAGGCGGTGCCGCACGTCGCCGAGGATGGCGGCCTGGTCGAGCCCCGCCTTGTCGCGCTCCTCGAACGGCGTGAAGACGAGATACATGACGGCGGCGTTGGCCAGCGTCGTGCTGTTGTCGAGCAGGGAGACGCCACCGACCGTCACCCAGCCGGCGATCCCGGGGGCTCCCTTCAGCGCCGCCTCGACCTCCGCCACGGCCTCTCTGGTCCGTGCCAGCGAGGCGGCGCTCGGCAGCTGGATGCCGACGATCGCGTAGCCCTGGTCCTCCTCCGGCAGGAAGCCGGTCGGCAGCCGCGTGAAGCCGGCGGCCCCGATGCCGAGCACGGCGAGGAAGAGGGCGATGGTCACGAGCTTGTGGCGGATCATGAAGCCGACGGTCGCCGTCTGACCCCTGGTCAGGCGGTCGAAGCCCTGGTTGAACCAGCGGAACAGGAAGAAGCGCGGCGGCTGCGGCTTGCGCAGGATGATGGCGCAGAGCGCGGGCGTCAGGGTCAGCGCGTTGATGGCGCTCAGCGCCGTGGCGGAGGCCAGCACCAGGGCGAACTGCTGATACATCTGGCCGGTGATGCCGGGCAGGAAGGTCGCCGGGACGAAGACCGCCATCAGGGTCAGCGTGACGCCGGCGATGGCCCCGCCCAGCTCCTCCATCGCCTTGATCGCGGCTTCCTTCGGGCCGACGCCCTCCTGCTCCATGATGCGCCAGACGTTCTCGACCACGACGATGGCGTCGTCGACCACGATGGCGATGGCGAGCACGAGGCCGAAGAGCGAGATCAGGTTGATCGTCATCCCGAATGCGGAGAGCAGCGCGAAGGTGCCGATCAGCGAGACCGGGATGGTGATGGTCGGGATCAGCGTCCCGCGCCAGTCCTGGAGGAAGATGAAGATGGTGAGGAAGACGAGGATGCCGGCCTCGATCAGGGTCTGGACGACGCCGTCGATGGCGTCGCCGACGAAGATCGTGGTGTCGAAGAGGATGGTGTAGGCGAGGCCTTCGGGGAACGAGCCCTCGAGCTCGGCCATCTTCGCCTTGACCGCCTTGGCCACGGCCAGGGCGTTGGCGGTCGGCAGCTGGTAGATGGCGAGGCCCGCGGTCGGCTGGCCCGACAGGTTCGAGAAGGTGCTGTAGGTCTGCGCCCCGAGCTCGACGCGCGCCACGTCGCGGATGCGGACGAGCTCGCCGCCGCCGGTGGCCGCCGCCTTGACCACGATATCCTCGAACTGGGCGACCTGGTCGAGGCGGCCGAGGACGTTGATGGTGAACTGGAAGGGCTGGTCGGCCGGCTGCGGCGGGATGCCGACCTGCCCGGCGGCCACCTGCGCGTTCTGCTGGCCGAGCGCCTGGCTGATGTCCGACGGCACCAGCCCGAAGCTCTGCATCTTCTGCGGGTCGAGCCAGATCCGCATGCTGTAGGAGCCGGCGCCGAGCACGTTGACCTGGGCCACGCCGGGCACGCGGGCAAGCTCGCTCTGCAGGTTGATCGCCGCGTAGTTGGTCAGAAAGAGGCTGTCGAAGACGCCCGTCGGCGAGGTCAGGTTGGCGAACAGCAGGATGTTGGTCGACTGCTGCTTGACCGTGACGCCCTGCGCCGCGACCTGGGACGGCAATTGCGACTGGGCGATGGCGACGCGCTGGTAGACCAGGGTCTGCGCCGTGTTCATGTCGGTGCCGACCTGGAAGGTCACGATCAGCGTGTAGGTGCCGTCCGAGGCGCTGAAGGACTGCATGTAGAGCATGCCCGGCACGCCGTTGACCTGCTGCTCGATCGGGATGCCGACGGTGCTCGCCACCGTGGCGGCGCTGGCGCCCGGGTAGCTCGTCGTGACGTAGATCGTGGGCGGGGTGATATCCGGGTACTGCGCGATCGGCAGGCGCAGCAGGGCCACGACGCCCAGCAGCACGGTGATGATGGCGATGACCGCGGCGAAGACCGGTCGCTCGATGAAGAATCTGGAGAACATCAGCGGCTAGCCGGCCGTGGTCGCGGGGGCCGGCTGCGCCGGGGCAGGCTTGGTGCCCGGCGCGGCATCGGGCGGCGTCGCCGGGGCGGCGGCCGGCGCCTCGCGCGGCGTGACCTTGCGGCCGGGCACCGCCCGCTCCAGCCCGCTGACGATGACCCGGTCACCGGCCTCGAGGCCCTTGTCGATCACCCGCATCGTGTCGACCAGCTGGCCGAGATCGACGCCCGTGCGCTGGACGACATCCTCGGCGCCGACGGTCATGACATAGGCGCCGCCCTGGTCGCGGCCGATCGCCGTCTCCGGCACGAGGAGCGCGCCCGGTCGCTCGTCCAAAGGCGCCCGGATGCGCACGAACAGGCCCGGCAGGATGGTGTGGTCGGGATTGGCGAAGGTGCCGCGCAGCTCGAGTGTGCCGGTGCCGGAGGTCAGGGCGATGGCGGCGAAGTCGAGCTTGCCCGGGTGCGGGAAGCCGTCCTCGTTGGCGAGGCCGAGCTCGAGATCCTGGTCGTCCGGCTGGCCGGTCGGGAGATTCTCCCGCCGTCGCTGGTCGCGAATTGTGAGCAGGTCGCGCTCGTTGATGGTGAAGTAGGCGTAGATCGGGTCGATCCGGTTGATCTCGGCGAGCACGGTCCGCCCGCCGCTGCCGACGAGATTGCCGGCATCGACCAGCCGCCGCCCCATGCGCCCGTCGAAGGGGGCGGTGACCGTGGTGTAGCCGAGATTGATCGTGGCCAGATCGATCTGCGCCTGCGCGCCGAGGACGCCGGCCTGCGCCTGGTCGCGATTGGCGCGCCAGGTGTCGACGTCGACGGCGGAGGCCGCCTTCTGCTTGAACAGGTTGGAGTAGCGCTCGAGCTCGGTCTGGGCGTGCAGCAGCTGCGCCTGCATCGCCTGGAGCTGCGACTGCGCCTGCTGCAGCTGGGCCTCGTAGGTGTCCTTCTGGATCGTGAACAGGAGGTCGCCCTCCTTGACCACCTGGCCGTCCTCGAAATGGACGTCCTCGAGATAGCCCTCGACCCGGGCGACGAGCTGGACCGTGGCGACCGCGTCGGTCGTGCCGGTGAGCTCGATGAAGTTCGTGACCGTGCGGCTCTCGGGTGCCGCCACCGTCACCGCGGGCGGCGGCGGGGCGACATAGGCGTTGCGCTGCTCGTCCTTGCAGGCGGCGAGGAGCAGCGGGAACAGGAGCAGGAGCGGGGCCAGGCGGATGCGTGCGGGCATGGTCATGATTGCGGCAGCCGGAACTCGTTCGGTCGGGGGACCGGGATGGGCGGCACCATCACCTCGTAGTCGAGCAGCCTGCCCCAGTCCGTCCGCTCGGCCATGGCCGCCACGGTCTGCGGCGGCAGGAACGGCTTGCCGAGGCGCAGCTGCCAGCCGCCGCCCAGCGCCCGGTAGGCGGCGACGAGGTTGCTCGGAATGGCGCCGGCGGTGACGGCGAGCTGGTCCTGCTGCTGCAGGAGCTGCTGCTCGGCCACCAGCACGGTGGTGAAGTCGGTGACGCCCCCGCTGTACTGGGCGAAGGCGAGGTCGAGCGAGCGCTGCGCGGCGCGCACGGCCTCGCTCAGGAACTTCGCCCGCTCCTGCTGCTTGCGGAAGCCGATCAGCCCGTTCTCGACCTCGCGCTGCGCCTGCAGGACGGTGTTCTGGTAGGTGGTGTAGGCCTGCTGGAAGGTCGCATCCTGGACGCGGACCGCGTTCTCGAGCCGGCCGTAGTTGAGGAAGTCCCAGACCACGGTCGGGCCGATCCCGAAGGTGCGGCTCCGCCACTGGGTGATGTCGCCGAGCTGGAACGGGCCGGCGCTGCTGGCGGCGAAGCCGAAGCTGCCGGTGAGGGAGAAGGCCGGGTAGAGGTCGGCCTCCTGCACGCCGATGAGCGCACTCTGGGCTGCCGCCTCGGCCTCGGCCTGGCGGATGTCCGGGCGGCGGCGGAGCAGGTCGGCCGGGATGCCGATGCCCACCGTCGCGGGCGGCAGCGGGATGCCCTTGGACTCGGCGAGCAGGTCCTCGAGCGGCCCCGGTGGTCGGCCGATGAGGGTGGCGATCAGGTTGCGCGTCTGCCCGATCTCCTGCTCGAGCTGCGGGATCGTCGCCTGGGTCGAGGCGAGGATCGTCCTGGCCTGCTGGACGTCGCGGCTGTCGGTGACCCCGCCCTCGAAGCGCCGGTTGGCGATCTGCAGCCCCTCCTGCTGCACCTTGACGTTCTCCTGCGCGACCCGGAGCTGCTCCTGCAGGGTCCGCAGCTGGATGTAGCCGGTCGCGAGGTCGGCCGTCAGGCTGACCAGGACGTCGTCGTAATTGGCGACCGTGGCGGCGAGCTGGGCATCCGCGGATTCGACCGAGCGGCGGAACTTGCCCCAGAAGTCCAGCTCCCAGGACGCCTGGACCCCGAACGAGCCCTCGTCATAGGTCAGCGCCGAGGCGTTGCCCTGCGGTGCGCCCGCTGCCCGGGCGCTCTCCCGCGTCCGCTGCAGCTCGCCAACCGCCTGCTGCTGTTGCGGGTACTGCTCGCCGATCACCACGGCGAGCTGGGCCCGCGCCTGGAGGACACGCGCCCCGGCCACCTGCAAGGGCAGGTTCTGGGCGTAGCCGATCTCGATCAGCCGGGTCAGCGCCGGGTCGTCGAAGCTGCGCCACCACTCGCCGTTGTTGGCCGGGTCCTCGGCCACGCGCGACGAGCCGGAGGAGAGCCAGTCGGGGTTGAGCTCCGCCGGTGGTGTCGTGAAATCGGGACCGACCATGGCACAGCCGGCAAGCACGCCGGCTGCGATCGTGGTGATCCAGCCATGGAACGCCCTCGAGCTCACTCGTTTCCGGTCCCTGCAAACGCCCGACAGGAACGGAGCTTAGCGATCTCGTGCGCACAGGGGAACCAAGGATAGATGGAAGCGGCCGGCAGCTCGCCCGTGCCGCTCGACACAGTGACCATTCGGCCGACAGAAGGTCCTGGAAACTGGAGCGGGCGAAGGGATTCGAACCCTCGACCCCAACCTTGGCAAGGTTGTGCTCTACCCCTGAGCTACGCCCGCTTGCGCCCGGAACCGCCATGCGTTTCCGGCACAGGCGGGGCATTTAGTGGATGGGTGGCGGTTTGGCAAGCGGCTTGCGCGCAGCCGCTTGCGCGCCTTGCATCGCCGGCGTCCGATTTCCATCTATCCGAGACCCGTGGTACCCGGAAGAGGTCGGCGGGAGGGCGTCGGCGTCCGGCCATCGGGTGGGCGCGAGTTGCGGGCAGCAAGGGTTTTTTCGACATGCAGATGATCGGCGGCATGCAGGCTCCGGCCGGGCAGCAGGGTGGCGGCGCGGACCTGATCAAGGACGGCAGCCTCGAATCCTTCGCCCGCGACGTCATCCAGGAATCCATGCGCCAGCCGGTGCTGGTCGATTTCTGGGCCACCTGGTGCGGCCCCTGCAAGCAGCTCACCCCGGTGCTCGAGAAGGTGGTCAAGCAGGCCGGCGGCAAGGTCAAGCTGGTCAAGATCGACATCGACCAGAACCCCGAGCTCGCCCAGCAGCTCCGCGTGCAGTCGGTGCCGACGGTCTACGCCTTCGCCCAGGGCCAGCCGGTGACCGGCTTCGCCGGTGCCCAGCCCGAGAGCCAGATCAAGGCGCTGGTCGAGAAGCTGACCGGCGGCCCGCTCGGCCCGGCCAGCGTCGACATCCAGCTCGGCGAGGCGCAGGCGGCGCTCGAGGCGGGTGCGCTCGATGCCGCCGGCGAGCTCTTCGGCGCCGTGCTGGAGCAGGAGCCGGAGAATCCCGAGGCGCTGGGCGGTCTCGCCCGCTGCCTGCTCGCCGCCGGCGATCTCGCCGAGGCCGAGCAGCTGCTCGACGACGTGCCGGCCGCGGCCGCCAAGCATGCCGCCGTAACCGGGGCGAAGTCGGCGGTGGCGCTCGCCAAGGAGGCCGGCACCCTCGCTGACCCGGCCGCGCTCGCCAAGCGTATCGAGGGCAATGCGGACGATCACGAGGCCCGCTACGAGCTGGCGACCTCGCTCTTCCTGCGTGGCCAGATCGAGCCGGCGATGGAGCATCTGCGCCAGATCGTGAAGCGGGATCGCGAATGGCGCGACGATGGTGCCAGAAAGCAGCTCGTGCGGTTCTTCGAGGCGCTCGGCCCGACCCATCCGCTGACCATCAAGGGGCGGCGCCTGCTGTCGTCCGTGCTCTTCAGCTGACCCGGCAGCGAGGTTGAGCATGCCCGGCCTCGAGAGCCTGCCCGGCCGGTTTCCGATCTTTCCTTTGCCGGGTGCGGTCCTGCTGCCGGGCGGCAACCTGCCGCTGAACATCTTCGAGCCGCGCTACCTGCAGATGGTGCGGGACGCCATGCAGACCGACAAGGTGATCGGCATGATCCAGCCCAAGGGCCAGGCGGCGGGCGCCGAGGCGGCAGAAGGGCAGCCGCCGATCTACGGCACGGGCTGCGCCGGGCGGATCAGCTCGTTCCGCGAGACCGAGGACGGCCGGTTTCTCATCACGCTCACCGGCATCGCCCGCTTCGACGTCGCCGAGGAGCTGGCGGTGACGACCCCCTACCGGCAGGTCGTCGCCGCGTTCGACCGCTGGCACGGCGACCTGCGGCCGGTGCCGCCGCCCGACACGCTGCGCGGCGATCTCCTGGCGGCGCTCAAGGGCTATTTCGAGCGCCAGCAGATCGAGGCCGACTGGGAAACGATCAAGGACGCGCCGCTCGCCGGCCTTGTCACCTCCCTGGTCATGATCTGCCCGTTCGAGCCGAACGAGAAGCAGGCTCTGCTCGAGGCGGCGAACCTGAACGCCCAGGCGGAGCTGCTGATCGCCCTCATGTCCATGGCGGGCAGCACGGGTGACGCCGAGCCCTCGGTCCTGCACTGAGCCCGCCTTTTTCCCGGAGTGCTGAACGATGACCGAAGAGAACCAGGAGTCCCCGCCTTCGACCAGCGGTGCGGCCCTCGACCCGGCGCTGCTGGATCTCTTGATCTGCCCCCTGACCAAGGGGCCGCTGCGCTATGACCGGGCCCGGAACGAGCTGATCAGCGAGCAGGCGGGCCTGGCCTATCCGGTGCGCGACGGCATTCCGATCATGCTGGTCGACGATGCCCGCCAGCTCGACGAGGCGGATCGCATCCCGGAGGCTGTCCGTGCCGACAAGGGCGACCGGGGCAATGGCTGAGGCGGAGGCCTGGCCGGTCGAGATCCGCGTCCACCGGGAGGAGCGGCGCCTCGGCATCGATTTCGACGACGGCCGGAGCTTCGGCTATCCGGCCGAGCTGTTGCGCGTCGAGAGCCCGTCCGCCGAGGTCCAGGGCCACACGCCGTCGCAGAAGGTGACGGTGGGCGGCAAGCGCCGGGTCGGCATCCTGCGGCTCGAGCCGGTCGGCAACTATGCCGTGCGCATCGTCTTCGACGACGGGCATTCGACCGGCATCTACAGCTGGAGCTGGCTCTATCGGCTGGGGGCGGAGCAGGCGACGATCTGGGCCGCCTATCTCGCCGAGATCGAGCGGCAGGGCCTGTCGCGCGACGGTTGATCCGCCCGCCATCGGCGTGGCACGATCCGCGCCATGACGATCCGCCTCCTGCACACCGCCGACTGGCAGCTCGGCAAGTCCTTCGCGCGCTTCGCCGGCGGTGACCTGCCGGCGCTCCTGCGCGAGGCGCGGCTCGCGGCCGTCGAGCGGCTCGCGGCACTTGCCAATGAAGCCGACGTGGCGGCGGTGCTGGTCGCCGGTGACATCCTCGACCACGAGCATGCCGAGCCGGGCCTCCTGCGGCGGATGGTGCACCGGATGGCCGGCTTCGCCGGCCCGTGGCTGCTCCTCCCCGGCAATCACGACCCGGCGCGGCCGGGCGGGGTCTGGGACCGCTTCGCCGGTTCCGGCGACTGCCCGGCCAACATCCGTCTGCTGGGCGAGCCCGAGCCGGTGACGCTGCTGGACGGCCGGCTGGTCGTCCTGCCCGCACCGCTTCGGCAGAAGCATGTCAGCGGCGACACGACCGAATGGTTCGACACGGCGGCGCTGCCGGCCGGGGCCGTCAAGGTCGGGCTGGCGCATGGCGGCGTGCCGGAGCTGCTGCCCGGCCAGTCGGAGAGCCAGAACCCGATCGCCCGGGATCGCGCCGAGCGGGCCGGGCTCGACTATCTGGCCCTGGGCGACTGGCATTCGGTCCTCCAGGTCGGGCCGCGCACCTGGTTCTCGGGCACGCCCGAGCCGGACGATTTCACTCGCAGCGGCTTGGGCCAGGCGCTGCTGGTGACGCTGCCCGGGCCGGGCCAGCCGGCGGCGGTCCGCACGCTCGATACCGGGCGGCACGCCTGGCACGCCCGCAAGGTCGATCTCGGCCACGGCGCCGACGAGCGGGCCATCGGGGACCAGCTCGATGCGCTGGTGGCGGGCCTCGCGGCACCGGGCGACACGGTGCTCCGCCTGACGCTCGAGGGTGCCCTGGACCTTGCCGGGCGGGCGGCGCTCGAAGCCGCACTCGGCAGGCTCGAGGCGCGGCTCCGCCATCTCGAGGCCCGCGACGAGGGGCTTTCGACCGCCGCGAGCGAGGCCGATCTTTCCGCCATGGCGGGCGAGCCCCTGCTCGCCGAGGTGGTTTCGGCGCTCGCCGCGTCGGGCGACCCGGCGGCACCGGTGGCGCTGCGTCTGCTGCACCAGACGTGGCAGCGCCTGGAGCCCGGCTGATGCGCCTGGACGAGCTCGTCGTCGAGGACTTCAGGAAGCTGCAGGGGCGCCATGTGCTGCGCCCGGCACCACTCGGCATCACCGTCGTCTCGGGCGACAACGAGGAAGGCAAGTCGACCCTGCTCGACGCGCTGAAGACCGCCTTCTTCATGAAGCACAACACGACCGGGGCGGACCGCGACGCCATCCAGCCCTTCGCCGGCGGCGAGACGCCGGTCGTGACCGTCGGCTTCACGCTGGCGGGCCATGCCTATCGCCTGGCCAAGCGCTTTCGCCGCGGCGGGGTGCAGCTCGAGACGCCGGAAGGCCCGCTCGAGGGCGACGCGGCGGAGCTGCGGCTCGCCTCGCTGCTGCAGTTCGAATGGCCGGGCAGGGGGGCCGTCAGGGACACGCATACCGGCGTCGCCGGGCTTTTCTGGGTCGACCAGGGCACGACGTTCGCGAAGGAGCAGGGGCCGAGCCCGACCGCGCTGCGCGGGCTCCAGCCGGCCCTCGCCGATCAGGTGGCCATGCTCGGCCGGGGCGAGCAGGCGCCGCGCCTGATGACCGAGGTCCGGCGGCGGCGCGACCAGCACTGGACGGGCAAGCGGGATCAGCCCCGCGGCGAGCTGGCCACGCTCGAGCGCGAGGTCGCGGAGCTGCAAAGCGAGCTGGCGCGGCTGGTGGCGGAGGAGGCGGCGGTCGAGGCCCTGCTCGACCGCCTGGCCGTGACCCTCGAGAAGCGGCGGGCCTGGCTCGCGGCCGATCATCTGGGCCGTGCCCGCCAGGCGGTCGAGGGGACCCGCTCGGCCCTCGCGCGGGTGAAGGCGCTCGAGGAGGAGCAGCGGGTTCGGGCGGCCGAGCGCCAGGCGGCGGCGAGCGAGCTGCGGCGGCTGCAGGGCATGGCGGATTTGCGCGGGCAGCGGCGCGCAGCCATCGAGGAGCGGGCGGCGGAGCAGGCGAAGCTCGCCGCGGCGGCCGCCGGGAACGCGCCGCTGCTGGAACGGGCGCGGGTGCTGCGGGGGGCGGCGGACGTGGCGGTGGACGCGAGCCGCAAGGCGGTGGCGGCGGCCGAGCTCGAACGGGAGACCCTGCGCCGGCGGGCCGAGCGGCTGCGGCTGGCGGGCGAGCTCGCCGCGCTCGAACGCCTCGCGGCGGATGTCCGGGCGACGGCGGCGCAGGCGGCCGACCAGCGGGCTCGGGCCGAGGCGGAGGCGATCACCGAGGGCGTTCTCGCCGAGCTGGAGGCGGTGGAGGCCGGGCTCCGGGAGACGCGGGCGGCGCTTCGCGCCGTGGCGACGCGGCTGGTGCTGCGGCCCGAGCGGGCGGATGCGCGGGTGCTGCTGGATGACGTGCCGGTCGATCCGGCGGCGCCGATCGAGCTCACGGCACCGGCGGTGCTCGCGCTGGACGGCTTCGGCCGCATCGAGGTGACGCCGGGTGGCGAGCGGCTGGCCGAGTTGCGTCCGGGCGCTCGCCGATGGCGAGGCGACGCTGGCAGCACGGCTCGCCGGGCTGGGGGCACAAGCCCGGTGGAGGCGCGGCGGCGGTTGGTGGCCCGCGAGCGCCACGCGCGAGGCCGCGGCGGCCCGGCAGAGCCTTGCGGCCCTGCTCCGGGCGGGCGGCATGCAGGACCAGGCGGCGCTCGAGGCCGCCTGCGTTACAGCCCGCGCCCGGCTTGCCGGCTTCGGCGACCTGGAGGGCGACGCGGACGGCGGCGATCGATGCGGCGCGCGAGGCTGCCGAGCGGACCCTGGTCGAGGCTCGGGAGAAGGACGCGGCGCTGGCCGAGGAGCGGCGGCGGGCTATCGAGGAGGAGACCCGGCTGGGGCGGGAGGCGGATGTCCTCGCCGATGCTGGGGCGCGGGCCGTTGTCGAGCTGGCGAAGCTCGAGGACCAGCTCGCGATCGAGCGGGACGCGCTTGCCGACGAGGCGCTCGCCGAGGCGCTGGCGGCGGCGCGCGCAGCTGACGACCGGGCCGCCGAGGCGGTGCTGCGGGTGGAGCGCGAGCTGGCGCGCCGACGCGGAAAGACGGCGAGGCTGCAAGCCGAGCAGGCGGTGCGCGGTCTCGCCCAGCTCGAAGAGCAGGGGCGCGACTACGATCGCGAGGTGGTCCGGCTCGAGGGCGAGCTGAAGGGGGCCGGCGGCCGCGGCATCGGCGAGCAGAGGGCCGAGGTGCAGGGCAGGCTCGAGCTGGCGGAACGGCGCCATGCCCGGCTGCTCGCCGAGGCGCAGGGCTGGCGGCTGCTCGCGGAGACGCTGGAGACCGTCGACCGGGCCAGGCAGGATGCGCTGGTCGAGCCGCTCGAGGCACGCCTCGCCCCGTATCTGCGCCAGCTGATGGGTGACGCGGAGGCGGCCCTGGCGCCGGAGAGCCTGCGGCTCGAATCGCTCCGGCGCAGCGCTTCGCCCGAGCCCTTCGGCAGCCTCAGCGTCGGCACGCGCGAGCAGCTGGCGATCCTCGTGCGTCTGGCGATCGGCGACCTTCTGGCCGAGACCCTGGGCGAGGGGCCGCCGCTCATCCTCGACGACGCGCTCGTCTATGCGGACGCGGTCCGCCTCGCCCGGATGAAGACCATTTTGCAACAGGCGGCGGCCCGTCAGCAGATCCTGGTCCTCACCTGCCGCAAGGAGGATTATCTCGGGCTCGACGCTCGCTATCTACGTCTCGAGGATTGTCGCGACTGAACAGTTGCGTCGCATGGTCATTCCGCCTGCCGGAGGCTATCCCGTTGCGGAGGACGGCTCATTGTGCGGCGCCGTGACCAATGGCGCGGACGGGGGAATCTTGACGGAGCGGAAGACAGGCAGGGAGATCGTCTGCGTTGGCGCCATGCGCCTGCTGATCGTGACGGATGCCTGGTACCCGCAGCTCAACGGCGTGGTCCGCTCGATCGAGCGGATGATGGAGCTCGCCGCCGGCTGCGGTGCGGAGGTGACCCTCCTGACGCCCGAGCAGTTCCGCTCGGTGCCGCTGCCGAGCTATCCCGAGATCCGCCTGGCGCTGGTGCGGCCCGGCCGGCTCGCCCGCCTGATCGCGCGGCTGGCGCCGACCCATATCCACATCGCCACCGAGGGGCCGCTCGGCATCCTGACCCGGCGGCTCTGCGCCCGGCACGGCCTGCCCTTCACCACCTGCGTCCACACCCGCCTGCCCGACTATGTGCGCGCCCGCCTGCCGATCCCGACCGGCTGGACCTGGCGGCTGATGCGCTGGTTCCACAATGGCGGCAACGGCGTCATGGTCGCCACCGATTCGCTGGGTGCTGAGCTCGCCCGGCACGGCTTCGCCAACGTGACCCGCTGGAGCCGTGGCGTCGACACGGCGCAGTTCGACCCGGCGAGGCGGACCGGGCTCGGCTGCGAGGGGCCCGTCTTCCTCTATGTCGGCCGGCTGGCGATCGAGAAGAGCGTCGACGACTTCCTCGGGCTCGACCTGCCGGGCACCAAGCTCGTGGTCGGCGACGGCCCGGCGCGGCGCCAGCTCGAGGCGGCCTACCCGGATGCCCGCTTCCTCGGCAAGCTCACGGGCCTCGACCTCGCCCGGGCCTATGCCTCGGCCGACGTCTTCGTCTTCCCGAGCCGCACGGACACCTTCGGCATGGTGCTGCTCGAAGCCCTCGCCTCGGGCCTGCCGATCGCCGCCTACCCGACCGCCGGGCCGCTCGCCATCGTCGGCTCGTCCGGCACGGGCGTGCTCGACGACGACCTGCGCCGGGCGGCGCTCGGGGCCCTCGAGATTCCGCGCGAGCGCTGCCGGGCGCGGGCGCTCGGCTTCTCGTGGGAGGCCAGCGCGCGCCAGTTCTTCGGCAATGTCCGGGCCGGCAACCGGGGCCAGACGGTCGATGCCAGCGTGCTCGACCGCCCGCGCCTCGTCGAGCGTGCCCGCCGCCGCCTCGGCTGGCGTCCCGCCACGGCCAGCCCGGGCGCATGATCCCCTTCTCGGTTCTCGACCTGGCACCGATCGCGCAAGGCAGCACTGCCAGCGACGCCTTGCGGAACTCGCTCGACCTGGCGCGCCACGCGGAAAGCTGGGGCTATCACCGCTTCTGGCTCGCCGAGCATCACAACATGCCCGGCATCGCCAGTGCTGCCACCGCTGTCCTGATCGGCCACGTCGCCGCCGGCACCGCGCGCATCCGCGTCGGTGCCGGGGGCATCATGCTGCCGAACCATGCGCCGCTCGTCATCGCCGAGCAGTTCGGCACGCTGGCGACCCTCTATCCGGATCGCATCGACCTCGGGCTCGGCCGGGCGCCCGGCACCGACATGGCGACGGCGCGGGCGCTGCGCCGCCATCTCGACGCCGGCGACGACTTCCCGCGCGACGTGATGGAGCTCATGGCCTATCTGGGCCCGGAGCAGCCCGGCCAGACCGTCAAGGCAAACCCCGGAACGGGCACCGAAGTACCCGTCTGGATCCTGGGCTCCAGCCTCTATGGTGCCCAGCTCGCGGCGCATCTCGGGCTGCCCTATGCCTTCGCCTCGCACTTCGCCCCGGCAGCGCTCGACCAGGCGGTGGCCATCTACCGGCAGACCTTCCGGCCTTCGGCGCAGCTGCAGCAGCCCCGCTTCATGCTCGCCGTCAACGTCTTCGCCGCCGCCAGCGACGCCCTGGGGCATTACCTTCGCAGCTCCATGCTGCAGGCCTTCGTCAATCTGCGCACCGGCCGTCCGGGCCAGCTGCCGCGGCCGGTCGTGGATGTGGAGCAGCACCTCGACCCCTTCGCCCTGGCTTCGGCCGAGCAGGCGCTCAGCGTCACCGCCGTCGGCGCACCCGACACGGTCCGCCGCCGTACTCGTCGACGCCGACATCCACTACGACCTCGACGCCGCCTGCCTCGCCACCCGCCGCAACGCCCCGCTGATCCGGCTCTTCTTCAGCATCCTCGCCGAGGCGATGGCGGCAGGGGGCTAGCAGGCTGCTGCAGAAGTCGCGATGGCCGCGATGCGGTCAGGATGACCGGGAGCGAGGAGGCGCGAGGGGCCGCGATGCAGCGCGCATCGCGCCCGAGCGCCGACGAAGCTCGCCGGTCATCCTGACCGCATCCCTCCGGGACGGGCCGCTTTTCGCCGCTGCGTGCGTTGCTAGACCCGTGACGATGCTCCGGCATCGCCCCGCGCCGAGCGCCTTCTCAGCGACGAAAATCGATCCCGTCGCGGCCGTCGGGACTTCTGCAACAGCCTGTTAACGCTCCTCCGGTGCCCCCGGGATCGGCCGGCCGACGGGGCCGAGCACGGTGAGCACGGCCGAGCGATGCTCGCGCCGGTAGATGATCACCACGACCAGGAGCGAGACCAGGATGAAGAGCCAGGACTGGATGAACCAGGCGAGGGCGGCGAGGCCGAAATAGAAGGCGCGCATCGCCCGGTTGAAGTGGTCGCTGGCGCGATCGGCCACCACCGCGATCTGCTCGGCCATGGCGATGGTCTCGACCGACCGGCCGGTCGGTGCGGCGCCGATCAGGATCGCCACGTAATTGAAGAGGCGGAGCGACCAGGTGAACTTGAAGAAGGCATAGACGAAGATCACGATCAGCAGCAGGATCTTCAAATCCCAGATCAGCGGGCTCGGGGCCTCGGCGAAGGGGATCTCGGCGACGATCGCCCGCGCCTGCTCGCTCGCCCCGAGCACGGCGACGAAGCCGCCGACGATGAGGATGGCCGACGAGGCGAAGAACGACACGTTCTGCACCAGCACCTGCACGACCTGAATGTCGACAATCCGGTTGTCGCGCACCAGCATCTGCATGAGCCAGGCCCGCCGGAACTCGTGCATGCGCCGCATCAGCGAGCGATTGCCCAGCCGGAGCTGGTCGGCGAAGGCCCAGTAGCCGATCCAGCAGACGAGGAAGACGAGCGGTGCCACGATCTCGATGAGGCGCATCTCGGCGAGGGCCGTGATCGGCATTCTTGTCGTCCCGTCAGCGCTGCCTGCAAGCGCCGGCGACGGCACCGCAGAGGCAGTCCTTGCCACCCGTCGTGGTGCCCGGCGCGTCTTCGCCACGTTCCGGGCTTCCCCGCTGGCTCGTGCTTAACAAGATCGGCCCGCCTTGGCACGCTGCCTCGCCGTGGGGCAGCCGGCGGTCAGACGGCGAAGAGCGCCACCGCGAGCTCGTCCAGCGTGGCGATGGGCCGTTGATCGAGCAGGACCGGCAGGCGGTGGAAGACTCCATCGAGTGATGCTGCGTCAGCCCGTGCGCCTGGCGGTGCAGCGCCTGGCCCAGTGCCCGGCGCGGCAGGTCCGGCGTGACGGGCCAGTCGCTCGCCTCGAGGAAGGCCCGCAGCAACGCCCGGTCGCCAGCGAAGAGATCGAGATGCAGCTTGGCCAGCTCATAGTGGCGGTCGGTCAGGAGGGCGTCGCCCCAGTCGATGATCCCGGCGAGCCGGCCATCCAGCACGAACACGTGCCGGCCCATGAGGTCGCCATGCACGAGCACCGGGTCGTCGGGGCCGAGGCTCGCGAGGAAGCCCTGGACCTCCCCGAGCAGATGCTGGGGCAGCGAGCTTCGCGCCGCGGCTGCGGTCACATCGAGCCCTTGCCAGTCGTCGCCCGTCGCCACATCGGCGACCGCCCGCACGGCCGCCGGCCGGAGCGCGTGCAGGTGCCGGATCTGGCTGCCGAGGGCGCCGGCGACCGCCAGCTTCTGGCCGACAGTCAGCCCGGCCCGCTCCCAGGCGCGGCCCGCCATGCGCGTCGTCACCAGATAGGGCCAGGGGGAGGCCGCGTCGTCGCACAACCGGCCGGTCCCGAGCAGACGCGGTGCCAGGATCGCAGGGGCCGTGGCGAGCACCGCCTGCACGGCCCGTTCCGCGGCAAAGCTCCTTGCCCACTGCGGTAGATAGCCGAAGAGCTTCAACGCGACGTTGCCGAAAAGAAAGGTCGGAAATGTGCTGCCGACACCCGGCTCGATGGCGCTGCCGGTCGCAGCCCCGGCATGGCGGTCCAGGATGTCCCCGACGACGGGCTGCCAGAAGTCCAGGTCGTCGAGCCGGGCGACATAGTCCCGGAGCGAAGCGAAACGCGGCCGACCGCTCACAGTCGGGTCACGACTTTGCGGTCCGGTCGGGCGTTCGGCTCCTCGATGCATTCTGCGACTTCCCGTGATCGCCCTTTTCTCGATGCCTGTGATGCCGGGCGTCGGGCCGTGCTACAATCGATTTATCGGTCGGCAGGAAGGGATCGCGCCATGCTCTTTCGGCAGCTCTTCGACAAGACGTCGAGCACCTACACCTATCTGATGGCGAGCCGGGCGGGGGCGAGGCGCTGCTCATCGACCCGGTGCTGGAGCAGACCGGGCGCTATCTCAAGCTGCTCGAGGAGCTCGACCTCAAGCTGGTCAAGGTGATCGACACGCATATCCACGCCGATCACGTGAGCGCCATGGGCCGGCTTCGCGATGCCACGCGCTGCGTGACGGTGATGGGCGAGCAGTCCCCGGCCGACGTGGTCTCGATGCGGGTGAGCGACAACGAGCGGCTGACCATCGAGGGGATCGCGCTCGTGGCCCTGCACACGCCCGGCCATACCAGCGAGAGCTACAGCTTCCTCATGGACGACCGGGTCTTCACCGGCGACACCCTCCTGATCCGGGGCACGGGCCGCACCGATTTCCAGAACGGCGACCCCTACGACCAGTACCGTTCGCTGTTCGATCGCCTGCTGAGGCTGCCGGACCAGACGCTCGTCTACCCGGCGCACGACTACAAGGGCGACACGGTCAGCACCATCGCCGAGGAGAAGGCGCACAACCCGCGCCTCAAGGTGAGCTCGGCCGACGAGTACGCCGAGATCATGAACAATCTGAACCTGCCGAACCCGAAGATGATGGACGTGGCGGTGCCCGAGAACCTGAAGGTCGGGCTCCGGCTCGACGCCCAGCACCGGGTGCCGGTGCTGGAGGTCGAGGCGCTGCTCGCCACCTGGCCGGAGGTCGACGGGCAGCTGATCGACATCCGCGAGGAGAGCGAGCGGCGCCGCGACGGTGCCATCCCGGGCTCGATGCATCTGCCCTACGGCCGGTTCGCCTCGTCTTGCGATGCGTCGGGGCCACTCCGGCGGCTGGGCCGGGATGCGCGCCTCGTTCTCTATTGCGCGGTCGGCGAGCGCTCCACCCTGGCGGTCGAGATCGCGGCCGAGCACGGCATCGCGAACACGGCGCATATCCCGGGCGGCTTTCGGGCCTGGCGGGCGGCCGGCGGGCCGGTGGAGCCGATCGGCTAAGGAACCCGCTCGGCCCGGGTGGCGAACGGCAGGCTGCTCAGCTATCGCCCAGGACCTGCCGGTGCCGCAGCGTCCAGCTCATGCATTCCCTTGCCCAGGCCGCCGTCGCCCCGGGTGCCCGGGCGGCGAGGCGAGCCTGCCTCTCCAGGACGGCGGTCACCAGTGTCGGGATGTCGCCCGCGAACTCGTAGGCGGCCGCGAAGCGGAGAAGGCGCGGTCGCTGCTCGTCGGGCCGTCGACTCGGGTTGCCGAGGTCGAGCCAGAGCCACGCGGCGTAGCCGAGATCGTCGAGGCGGCAGCCGGTTGCCGCGGCGTCGAAGTCGATCAGGGCAACCGGCAGGCCATCCCGGAAGACCGTATTGCAGGGCGAGAGGTCACCGTGACAGACCACCTCGATGCGGCCCGAGCCGGCATGGCCCACTCGCGCCGCGAGGTCGGCTGTCGCGTCATGATAGCGCCGGATCAGGGCGGCGGCGGCGTCGAGCACGTCATCTTCATGGTGATCGAGCTCCCGGGGCACGTTGCCCTCGATGTAGGAGAAGATGTCCCTGCCTTGCCCGTCGATGCCGAGGAACGCGGGCGCCCCATCGAAGCCCCCGGCACCGAGGTGGTCGAGGAGGAGGCGAATGAAGCCACTATTGGCGGTGCGAGGGCGCCTGACTGTATCGCCGATCCGCACCACGCCACGGGTCGTCCGTCCGCCCGGCAGTGGAATTTCGCCCTCGTCAGTCGGCTCGCTTCCGGTCACGCCGGCCCCGCCATGGCGGCCCGGAGGAACTCGACGAGCCGGTGCCGGTTGCCGACGGTGGCGAAGGCCTGGATATGGCCCGTTCCCGGCAGGCGCCAGAGCGTCTTCGGCTCGCCGGCCGCGGCGAAGAGGGCTTCGCCGTGGTGCGGCGGGATGATCGTGTCGGCCTCGTCGAGGATGACCAGAAGCGGCACGGGCCTGATCCGGGCCGCCGCCTCGAGCGGGTGGTAGCGGTCGTCGATGGTCCATCCCAACGGTTGCTGCAGCGGCCAGGTGAGCCAGAAGCCGGCGAGCTTCTCCCGGGCGATGTCGCGATAGCCGCTGAAGGCGCCCTCGATGATCACCGCCCGCAGGCGGTCCTTCATCGGGCTCGCGGCCATGGCGGTCAGCGCCAGCGCCCCGCCGAGGCTCTGGCCGATGACGGCGATCCGGTCGGGATCGGTCTCCGGCTGCCGCAGGAGCGCTTCCATGGCGGCGGCGACATCCTGGTGCAGGCCGTCGAGATCGGGGCTGCCGGCGGAGCGGCCGTAGCCGCGATAGTCGAAGACGAGGACGGCGAAGCCCGACTTCGCGAGCCAGGCGACGTTGGCGAAATGCGTGCTGATGTTCTCGGCATTGCCGTGGAGGAAGAGGATGCTGCCCGCCTGCTCGCCCTCGGCGGGGAAGTACCAGCCGTGGAGGGCCGTGCCGTCGGCGGCCGCGAAGTCGACATCGCGATAGGTGAAGCCGATGCTCGCGGGGTCGAAGACATGCTGCTTCATCGGCTGGAAGAAGAGCCCGGTGCAGGCACCGAGTGCCAGGAGCAAAGCGAGGGCGGCGAGCAGCCGGGCCCTGGCCATCAGAAGTACCAGTTGAGCGTGGTGAGGACCTCCGGCTGCATGCCGCCGCCCTGGTCCTCGAGCGCCGCCTCGACCTTGATCGCGAGATCGGTGGCGAGGCCGTAGCTCTGGCCGAGGCGAAGCTCGTAGCCGTCGCGGACCCGTTCGCCCAGCCGCACCTGGTAGCGGCCGCTGGCGGCAAAGGTGGCGCGGTCGGTGATCGGCCAGAGCAGGGACAGGGAGGGGCCGACATTGAGGCTGCAGGTGCGGTCGCAGTCCTCGCCGCCGCTGAGGCCGATATCCGCCATGGCCGACCAGACGCCCCGCTGCCCGAGCCCGTAGCTCAGCCCGGCCCCGCCCTCGGCGACACCGACGAGCGCACCCTTGGCGTCGCCCCGCTCGACCCGCATCCGCTCGAGGCCGAAATCGAGCCGCCAGGAGACGGGCCGGATCAGCTCGTCCCGTGGCGTCATCGAGGTGATGCGCACGGCGGTGAAGCGGTCGAGCACCACCGAGTTGTCGTCCTGGTAGTGGCGAAGCTCGAGGTCGAGCGCCTCGATGCCGGCGCCCCGGGCGAAGCCGCCGGCGGGGTCCAGGCTGTCATGGTAGGCGGGCCGCAGGCGCAGGGCCTGGAAGACTTCGCCGTCGCGCACGCCGATGCCGGCGGCGAGGCGCGCGGAGCCGTGGCCCTGGTCCGGGCGGGTTTCCGGCACGGGCACGGGCGGCCGGTCCGCCGGCGCGTCGATCCCGCTCCGGGCGGCGAGCAGGGACCAGGCGCGCGGGCGGCGACGTCACGCTCGAGGTCGCCGGCGCGGAGCTCGTGGGTGACCGAGGCCTCGGCGAGCTCGAGCACGGCGGCGAGGCGGGCGGGGGCAGGCCCGTCGCCGCCGCCTCCTCGGGCGTGATCCGCCCCGACGCGAGCTCCCGCACCAGCTTCCGGTCGGCCGGCGGCATGGCGGCGAGGCCCTGCTGCAGCCGCGTTTCGCCCGAGGGCCGGAACACGGTGTGCCGGAGCAGGCCCTCGCGGCGCACCACCGAGCGCACGCTGTCGGTCGGGATGACGTGCAGGTCGAAGTCGTCGACGAGATCGAGCCCCGGCCGGGCGGCGTCGAGGAGGAAGAGTAGCTGGTAGGAGCAGTTCTCGTCGAAGAAGTAGTAGTCGCTGTACTGGTCCCGCAGCTCCCACAGGTGAGCGAGCATCCGCCCCACCTCCTCTTCCGAGAAGTCGAGCTGATACTCCCAGATGTCGCGGTTCTCGAGGTCGCTGTAGCGCTTGACCAGCTCGTAATAGGGCTCGACCGAGTAGGTCCCCTCGTAGCCCCCGGTGAGGCCCAGCACGGCGAAGAGCACGCCGTTGTCGGTCCCGGTCCAGGCACCGTAATTCACCGCGTAGGAAAGGAGCCGCGTCTCCTCGGTCTGGTTCGGGCGATCGAAGCGCAGGAGCGTGTGGCCGAACATCGAGGCCGGGTTGTTCAGATAGGCTGCCGGGAAGATCAGGGTCACGCTCGTGGCGTCGATGGTCGCGAGCCAGGCGTCGAGCTCGGCGCAATCCTGCTCCGGCAGGCGGGCGGGGTCGAAGTCCAGCTGCTCCTTCAGCCATCGGTAGCGGGCGACGAAACGGCATTGCGGATGCTGAAGGGCCGGCTCGCCGCCCGTCTCGGCCGGGGCGAAGAAGGCGGCGAGCGTCGCCTCGAGCTCGCTCGACGGATCGCTCTTGCCATTCTTCGCGAGGAAGAAGCCCTCGCTGTCGATGAGGCTCTTTCGCCCCCGGCCCAGCCAATTCGGCCGATAGTGACCGAGGGTTTCCCAGGCCGGCGCGCTGGCGAGGCCCTCGGCCTCGGCCTTGGCGATCAGCTCGTCGAGATAGGCCGCATCGGCGCGTGCCCGGGGGGGCGCGGCCCACACCGCCAGCAGAGCCAGCGCCAGCAGGACGGGTCTCATGGGCGCTGCACGAGAAAGCGCCGGGCCGGGCGTGTGGCGCTCGACCACCCGGCCCGGCCCGGTATCGCCGGGCCCGGCATCCGGCAGCTACCGGATGCCGGGCTATTGCTTGCGAAGGACGTCAGACCTCGACGTAGCGCACCAGCACCTCGTTCTCGGTCATCACCCCATGCATCGCGACGAGCACGTCCTCGGCCGACGTGTCCTCGGACGGGAAGATCCGCGTGAAGTTGTCCTTGAAGGTGGCGAAGAGAACCGGCTGGTCCTCGGGCGCCACCTGCATGGCGGCCGCCAGCGAGGTCAGCGTCTCGCCCTCGCCGCGGGCCATGTCCGTGGCCAGGTTGTCGAGATTGGCGACGGTCAGGTTCCGCACCTCGACCGAGGCGATCGTCGCGTTCTGCTCGCAGCCGAGCGTCCCGGACGTGATGCCGAAGGTCTGGTTGCCCGACGTGCCGTTGGTGGTGACCGCCAGAACCTGGGGGCCGATGCCCGACTGGCCCTTCCAGACGGTCGTGCCGAGACCGCAGCCCGTGCTGTCGGCGCGAACTTCCTGCACCTGGGCGAGGCCGATGGTCAGCCCGATCCCCAGAACAACCGGGAGTACGATCTTGGTCATGGTCATCTCCATATGTTGCCGACTGGCAATCTCCAGTTATGGGGACGTACATGGCGGTGTCAATTGGTGCGTTCGATCGGTTACGGCACGCGTCGAGACCGGCAGACATCCAGCCTGAGCCGTGCTTTGTTTCGGGCAGCAGCCATGGCGGGGAGAAGAGCGTGGACCAGGGCAACTTCGAGCCGGCCGATGTGCTCGACCTCTGGTTTCCGGCAACCGGCCACCAGCGCGATGCCCAGGCCCATGGCCGGTTCTGGCAGGAGCGCATGCAGGGCGGCATGGATGCGACGATCATCGAGCGGTTCGCCGACCTGACCTTGGCAGCCGCCACCGGGGCGTTGGACCACTGGGCGGCGACGCCGCGCGGGCGCCTCGCGCTGCTGATCGCGCTCGACCAGTTCCCGCGCTCGCTCTGGCGCGACACGCCGGCCGCCTACGCCCAGGACATCAAGGCGGCGCGCCTGGCGCTCGAGGGTCTTCGGAACGGCCATTTCGACGTCCTCGAGCCTTGGGAGCAGACCTTCTACGTGATCGCGATCGCGCATTGCGAGGGGCCGGACCACCTCGAGCGCATGGACCTGCTCGGGGGCATCGTCGAGGGCATCATCAGCCGGCTGCCCGAGGTGCTGGCGCCACGGGGCGAGGATTTGAGGTCACAGCATGCACGGGTCCGCGAGATCATCAGGACGTTCAGCCGGCACCCGCACCGCAACCCGATCCTGGGCCGCCCGTCGACGCCTGCCGAGGCGGCCTATATCGCCAAGGGCGACTTCCCGCATGTGCGCAAGGCGGAGCCCTGACCCCGGCAGCCGCTCAGCTCACCTTTGCGTACCAGGCCTGGACGGCCGGATGTGAAGCAATCCCGCGGGCGACGGCCTTGAGCCTCGGGCAGGGATCGAAGAGCTCCTTCGGCAGGTCGTCGATGACGCCGCTCGAGATCCACCTGTCCGCCATGTAGAGCTTGATGTCGGCGACGCCGGGCCGTTCGCCGCCGACGAAGGGGCCCTTGCCGATCAGGCGCTCCACGCCACGACCCCATTGCGGGATGTAGGCTTCCGCAAGCTGCTGGCGGGCCGCCTTCTTCGCCGCCGCGTCCGTCATCCGCTGTGTGGGCGAGATCTTGTGGCGCAGGTCCTCGACAGCATCCATCAAAGCGTCGTGACGGGCAGCCTCGAACGGCTCCTCGGGGTAGAGGTCGTAGAGGCGGCCGATCAGCCGCAGGATGGCGTTCGTCTGGCAGAGCACCCCGTGGCCTTCCACCTCGAGCACCGGCACCGAGCCGAACGGCAGCTCCGGCTTGAGCTTCTGGAAGGCCTCGCGGTCGAGGCGGTCGTCGTCGAACGCCTGGCCGGCGATGCGGAGTGCCAGGCAGATCTCCTCGCCCCGGCTGCCGGCGAAGGTCAGGAAATAGGTGACCTTGAACGCGGCCATTGGACCCCCTCGTACTGCGGCGATGCGCCGGCCTTTGGACAATAGCCGTGCGTGCTGCGCAAATTCCGACGTGGCGGTATCGCCGCGCCCGGCAGAATGCGCAAGCCGGAAAGCGACCCTGATCGATCGGTGTGACCCGGCGGATCGATCAGGCGGCCTTGAGCTCCCGGTCAAGGGGGAGTGCGCGATGCACGAACTCGACAGATTCGTCGAGCTGAAGCAGCTCAGATTCGCGAGACGGTCGAGACATCGCTCGCCGAAGCCGCTTTGCCCGGTTCCCCGTGACATGGTTCGGGAGGCGGCGGAATGCGACACTGGGTGGCGGCCACCGCTGGCGGGGCGCTCGTCGCCGTGGCGGCGGGGCGGATCTTCCCGCCGGAAGCCCGCTCGGCATCGTGCTGCCGAGCGCCTGCGCCATCGGGCTGGCTCAGGCGGCGACCACATCCTCGACGATCTTCCGTCGATGGACGATCTCCACCCTGCGACGCGGCAAGCCGTGCGCCCATCTGGTCTTTCCCCGATGGGCGGTCGACATGGCGCCGGTTTTCCTGCTCTCGCTGGCCTATGAGCTCAGCCTCGCCAACGAGGCGGCCACGGCCGATCGGCGGGCCCGGGCGGCGGTCGAGATGAGCCGCGGCGGCCTGACGATGATCGCCGGTCAGGCCATTGACGTGACGCGTGGCGACGCGCCGGTGGCCGAGACCGACCTGGTCCAGCTCGCGCGATTGAAGGCCGGCGCCTTCTACGGCGCGTCCGCCATGGTGGGCGCCATCCTGTGTGGCGCGAACGCTGCGGAAGCGGCGGCCATTCGCGGCGCCGGCGAGAGCCTCGGCCTCGCCTACCAGATGCTCGACGATGTCGCCGACGTCACGGCCAGCGTGGAGGAGATCGGCAAGGATCCCGGGCTGGACGACGGCAAGTTCACGATCGTCGACCGGGTGGGGGTCGATGGCGCGCGGCGCAGGGCGGTCGAGTTCCAGGCGGCGGCCCTGGCGCGGCTCGAGGGATTCGGCCGGGAGGCCGACTTCCTGCGCTCCCTGATCACGGAAGCGAGCTGGAAAGCCTCCTGACCGACAGCCCCTAACCGGTGGCGATGAACACGTCGCTCCGCGGCAGCTTCTCGATCTCGCTCACCGAGACGTTGAAATGGTCGGCGAGGAGATAGGCCGGGTTGGCGGCGAGCCAGGCCGAAAGGTCGATCGCCTCGTAGCTGCCGGTATTGAACGCGATCAGGATGCGCGCCGGCTCGGTGCCGGTGTTCTCGATCGAGTGGCCGTAGCCCTGCGGGATGTAGCCGACATCGCCCGCCTCCAGCGTCTCGGCGCGAAAGCGCCCGTTCGCGCCGAAGAGCGTGACCTCGATCGTGCCGCTCACCACGTACTGCCACTCGTCGGCATTGGGGTGCCAGTGCAGCTCGCGGAGTGCCTTGGGCTCGAGCTCGAGCACCACGCCGGTCATCGTCGTCGAGATCGGGAACTCGGCCGCACCCACGCGCCACTCGCGCCCGCCCTTGTGGACCGAATGCGGCTCCTGCGCCATGAGCCGGAACCGGTGCGATTCCGGCGGGGCCCTGAGGGCACCCTGCAGCGGCAGGGCCGGCTCGGCGGGCGGCACCGGGCCGTGGGTGAAGTAGACCTCCTTGGTGGGGAAGGCGGCCAGTGCTGCCTCCGGCAGGCCGAGATTCTTCGCGAGCAGCGGCTTCGGCACGTGGCCCAGCCAGTCGGTGACGCTGAACGTGCCGAACTCGGAGAAATAGCCGTTGTCGAAGATCAGGATGAAATGGACGGGCTTCTCGCCCAGGCACTGGATGGAATGGGCGTGGCCGCGCGGGAAGTACCAGACGTCGCCGGCATCGAAGTCGTTGGTCGCGGAGCGGCCCGCGGGGTCGACCACCGTCGTCCGGCAGCGCCCGTGCAGCACGAACGCCCATTCGGCCGCCGTGGCATGCCAGTGCAGCTCGCGGGCGACCCCCGGCTCGAGCCGCATCGAGACGCCGGCGATGCCGGTCGAGATCGGCAGCTGCTTGACCGTCGCCTCCTTGCCGAAGCTGCCGCCGTCGACGCGGCCCTCGGACTGCTCGAGCGCGAAGGTGAAGCGCGGCAGCTCCTCGCCCGAGAGGGCGGGCTCCGGCACGTTGTTCCAGAAGGGCCCGGAGGGGAACTCACCGGCCGCCACCGGCATGGCCGCCCCGGCGAGACCGGTCAGCGCCGCGGTCCGGAAGAGCGTGCGTCTCGACGTGTCCGACATGTCGCCCATCCCCTGTTCCCGATTCTTCCGTCGATAGACCGGAACACACCGCCCGGCAATCGGCGGCCCGTCAGCTACGAGGGCCTTCCGGCCGCGTGGCGATGAAGGCCGCGACCGGCAGCAGCACGGCCACCTGCACCAGCACCAGCCAGGCGGGTGCCCCGAGCCCGAGCGCCAGCCCGACCGCCGCCGCCATGGCCAGCGCCGCCATGACCTTGGCCCGCCGTGCGATCGCCCGATGCTCCGCCCAGTCGACCAGCGCCGGGCCGAAGCGCGGATGCTCGTGCAGCCAGCGCAGGAGCCGCTCCGAGCTGCGCGCGAAGCAGAAGGCGGCAAGCAGCAGCAGCGGCGTGGTCGGCACCAGCGGCAGGAAGATCCCGACAACCGCCACGGCCACGCAGACGAGGCCGGACAGCAGCCAGAGGGCACGCCGGAACGCCGGCAGCGTGGTCATTGCCCGGCACCCCTGCGCCCCGGGCGCCGGCTCAGCCCGGCCGGGCGATTTCGAAGATCAGGCGGCAGGACGTGAACCAGTACCTGCCGTCCCGCCCCAGGGCCTCGAGCTCCGCCTCCCAGGCCTGAAGCTCGGCCTCCGGCAGGCTGCCTTGCGAGCGCACATAGGCGGTGATGAAGGGTGCCGCATGCCGGCTGTAGCTCTGCTCGTCCCATGCCACGTTGACGATCATGAAGACCGCGACATCCGTCACCTGCAGCCCCGCCTGCCGCAGCGGCGGCGCCAGGGTGCGCGGCAGCACGGGATCGGCGCAATGCGGCCGGAACGCGTCGAGCACGCGGCGCATCCGCGCCGGGTCGTCGGAATGCCAGGCGACCGTCTCCCAGTCCGTGGCGAGGATCAGCCCCCGCCCGCCGGGTCGCAGCACGCGCCACACCTCGGCGCAGAACATCGCGATGTCGGGCACGTACTCGGCCACCTGCGTGCTCACCACGACATCGAAGGCGCCATCCTCGCACGGCAATGCCCGCGCGTCGCCCCGGGTGTAGCTCAGCCAGTCGCGGTCGTTGCGCGCCGCCGCCCGCCGCACCATGTCGGCCGAGATGTCGACGCCCTGGACCGCCCCCGATGGCCCTACGATATCGGCCATCTCGCCGCAGAGGAACCCCGGCCCGCTGCCGATGTCGAGCACCCGCTCGCCCGGCCCGAGCGCCAGCCGGCGCAGCGTCTCGCGCCGCTGGGCGACCA
>JAWKVR010000047.1:0-32176 GCA_041397945.1 Geminicoccaceae bacterium | reverse complement strand
ACCTGGTCGAGCCGCTGATCCGTCGGGCGCAACGCCGGTTGCGAGCCGGCTTCCGTGCCTTGCGCCGGCAGGGTGCCGCCGGCACGCTGCTCGACGGCCGCCTCGAGGAGGCACTTCTTGAGAACGCGGCGAGGCAGCTGCTGCAGTTGCTGGCGCCGACCCTCGTTCTGGAGATGAACGTCGCGCGCATCGAGGGCAGGCTGGCGGGCGGGACGCAGGAGCGGCGCTTCGCCAGCTTCGTGGAGCGCCTGCGCAAGCCGGCCGCGGCTCTGGCACTGCTTCGCGAATATCCCGTGCTCGCCCGTCGCATCACCGCCTGCCTCGACAACTGGACGGTGTTCAGCCTCGAGTTCGCACGCCGTCTCGTCGGGGACCTGGAAGAGCTGCGAACGTGCCTCGCTGCCGGTGAGGAGCCCGGCACCATCGTCGGCCTGGACAACAGCCAGGGCGACCCGCACCAGAACGGGCGCTCCGTCCTGATCGCCACGTTCAGCTCGGGCCTTCGCGTCGTCTACAAGCCGCGCCCGCTGGCCGCGGCCCGGCATTTCCAGGAGCTATTGACCTGGCTGAACGCGAAGGGGGCCGCGCCGCCGCTGCGCACCCTGAAGATCCTCGATCGGGGCACCTATGGCTGGATCGAGTTCGTCGCCGGCGAGGGCTGCACCTCGGTGGGCGAGGTTCGGCGCTTCTACGAAAGGCAGGGGGAGTTTCTCGCCTTGCTCTATGCGCTCGAGGCGACCGACTTCCACTACGAGAACCTGATCGCCGCTGGCGAGCATCCCGTGCTCGTCGATCTCGAGACGCTGCTGCAACCGCACATCCGGCATCCGGGCCAGGCGATCGGCCGGGCCTTTCGGGACTCGGTGCTGCGCATCGGCCTCCTGCCGCAACGCCTGTTCGCAGGCCCGGAAGGCGACGGCATCGATCTGAGCGGCCTCAGCGCCGTGGGTGGCCAGGCCCTGCCCTATCAGGTGCTGCACTACGAGTCGCAGGGCACCGACGAGATGCACGCCATCCGCGAGACCGGGACGAGCACGGGCGCCGGCAATCAACCGACCCTGAACGGCGCGGCCATCGAGCTCCTCGATCACGTGGACGCGATCCTGATCGGCTTTCGGACGATGTACCGGCTCCTGCACCGGCACCGGGACGAGCTTTTGTCGCGGAACGGCCCGCTCGCGCGTTTCGCGCAGGATGCCGTGCGTGTCGTGCTTCGCCCGACCCTCACCTATGGCCTGCTGCTCGAGGCCGGCCGCCATCCCGACGCGCTGCGTGATGCTCTCGAGCTCGACATGATGCTCGGCTCGCTCTGGACCGCCACGCAGGGCGAAGGCTCGCTCGAGCGCATCTTCCCGTTCGAGATCGAGGATCTGCATGGCCAGGACATCCCGTTGTTCACGACCCGCCCGGCGTCCCGGGACCTCTGGACGAGCACCGGCCGGGTCGTCCCCGGCTTCTTCGCCGAGACCGGCATGGCGCTGGCGCGGCGGCGCCTGCGCCGCTTGGGGGACAGCGACTTCGCGCGCCAGGTCTGGTTCATCAAGGCTTCCCTGGCGACTACCGCCAGGGGGCGCGTTACCGAGCGGCAGCGGCCCAAGGCTGCCCGCAGGACCCGGCGGGGGGCGGACCGGGCGTCGCTGCTGACGGCGGCCGTGGCCATTGGCGACCGGCTGGAGGCGCTGGCGCTCGAAGGCGACGACGATGTCGCGTGGATCGGCCTGACGCTGACCTCCCGGGAGAACTGGTCCTTGGTGCCGCTCGGCACCGACCTCTACGACGGCCTGCCGGGCGTCGCCTTCTTCCTCGCCCATCTCGGCCAGGTGACGGGCGACGATCGGTATACGCGGCTCGCCGGGTCGGCGCTGCGGACGATCCGGCGGCAGTTGGCCCGAACCCCCTTGCGCAGCCTCTCGATCGGCGCCTTCGAGGGACTGGGCGGCCATATCTTCCTGCTCACGCATCTCGGCATCGCCTGGCACGAGCCGGAGCTGCTGATCGAGGCCCGGCGCAACGCGGCGAGCATCCGCGAGCTGGTCGCCGGTGATCGCCGGTTCGACATCACGGGCGGTGCGGCCGGCTGCATCATGTGCCTTCTGGCCCTGCACCATGCAGCGCCCGGCGACGATGTCCTGACCACCGCCGTCGCCTGCGGCGATCATCTGCTCGCCCACGCCGAGCCGCAGGAAGAGGGCTTGGCCTGGGCGCCGTACTTCCCGGCGAAGGGGCCGCTCACCGGGTTGGCGCATGGCGCGTCGGGGATCGCCTGGGCGCTGCTCGAGCTCTTCGGTGCCAGCGGCGAGAGTCGTTTCAGGGATGCCGCCCTGGCCGCCATGGCTTACGAGAATCGCTTCTTCTCGGCCGAGAAGGGCAACTGGGCCGATCTGCGCGAGACGGACTCCCCGGCGGTGCAGGCGTACATGGTCGGCTGGTGCCATGGCGCCCCGGGCATCGGGCTGGCACGACTGCAGGCCCTGAAGCACATCGACGGTGCCGGGATCTCGCGGCGACATCGAAGCGGCGCTGGCGACGACCCTGCGGGACGGCTTTCGTGGCGATCATTGCCTGTGTCATGGCAGCCTGGGGAACATCGAGCCGCTGCTGCTGGCCCGTGACATTCTCGGGTCTTCGCCCTGGGCCGGCCATGTCGACCGGCTGACGGGCGCGACCTTCAGGAGCATCCGTGACGACGGCCCCTGCTGCAGCGTGCCGCTCGGCGTCGAGTCACCCGGCCTGATGACCGGGCTTGCCGGCATCGGCTACGGCCTCCTGCGCCTCGCCGAGCCGTCGCGGATTCCGTCAGTGCTGACCCTGGCGCCACCCGCGCAGGCATGAGCGCAAGGACCGCCGGGCGCTGCGGGCAGCAGGGGCAAGTTTCACCCCAGGTTTCGCCGAGCGACAATGCCCGCGATTTGCAGTATTCTGACCAAAATACGGGGGACATGCAGATGGCCTACTATGACGTCGACGTCTACTCGCGCAAGGTGACGACGACATCGCCGGAGGCGCAGCTCTGGTTCGATCGCGGGCTGGTCTGGTGCTTCGCCTATTTTCATGACGAAGCCATCGACTGCTTCAGGAAGGCGGTGGCGGCCGACCCGGGCTGCGCCATGGCGCATTGGGGCGTCGCCTATGCGACCGGGCCGAACTACAACCTGCCGTGGGAGCTGCGCGACGAGCAGATGCGGCGGGACTCGCTCGCCCAGGCCTATGACGCGACGCAGGCGGCACTGGGCCTCGTCGGTTCGGTCAGTGCCGCGGAGCGCGCCCTGATCGAGGCGTTGCCAGCGCGGTTCCCCCGGCGCGAGCCGGCCGAGATCGAGGTGATGCGCGGCTGGAACGACGCCTTCACCGAGGCCATGCGGGCGGTGCACGAGCGGTTTCCCGACGACCTCGATGTGCGGGCGGTCTTCGCCGAAGCGATCATGAACCGGACGCCGTGGCGCATGTGGGACCAGGCGACGGGCAAGCCGGCCGAGAATGCCGGGACGCTGGAAGCGGCGGCCGTGCTGGAGGCGGCGCTCGACAACGACCCGCGCGCCATGCGGCACCCCGGCCTGCTGCACCTCTACGTGCATCTGATGGAGATGTCGCCCTTCCCCGAGAAGGCCCTGAAGGCGGGGGACGTGCTGCGCGAGCTGGTTCCGGATGCCGGGCACCTCATCCACATGCCGACCCACATCGACATCCAGTGCGGCTACTACGGCGACGTCTTCCACTGGAACTGGCGGGCCACGAAGGTCGACCGCAAGGCGCTCGACCGGCGCGGCGTGTTCACGATCTATACCGGCTATCGCATCCACAATTACCACTTCGCCGCCTACGGGGCGATGTTCCTCGGCCGGTTCGAGCCGGCCTGGGCTGCCGCGCGGGAGCTGGTAGAGGTCACGCCCGAGGATCTGCTGCGCGTGCCGTCGCCGCCCTTCGCCGATTTCTTCGAGAGCTACCTGGCGATCTGGGTGCATGTGCTGATCCGCTTCGGCCGCTGGCGCCAGATCATCGAGGAGAAGCTGCCGGAGGATCAGGGGCTCTACGCCAACCTCACGGCGACGCTGCACTATGCGAAGGGCGTTGCCCACGCCGCACTCGGCGAGGTCGACAGGGCCGAGGCGGAGCAGGCGCTGTTCCTCGCCGCGCGCGACCGGATGCCGGAGAACCGGCGCATGCACAACGTGACCTGCCTCGAGCAGCTCGCCGTCGCCGAGGCGATGCTCGAGGGCGAGATCGAGTATCGCAAGGGCAACCACGACCGGGCCTTCGCGCGGCTGCGCGACGCGGTCGCCCTGGAGGACGCGCTGCCCTATGACGAGCCCTGGGGCTGGATGCAGCCGACCCGCCATGCGCTCGGCGCACTCCTGCTCGAGCAGGGCCGCGTCTCGGAGGCGGAGGCGGTCTACCGCGAGGATCTGGGGCTCGGCGGGACGCTGAGCCGGGCGCAGGTCCACCCCGACAATGTCTGGAGCCTGCGCGGGCTGAACGACTGCCTCGTGGCCAGAGGTGCCGGGGAGTCGCTCGAGGGCCGGTTGATCCGGCAGCGGCTGGCGCTGGCCGAGGCCAGGGCGGACCGTTCCGTCGGCGTCTCCTGCTTCTGTGCCCGGGCAGCCACGCATGAGCTGAGCCGCACCGCCTGACGGCCCCATTCGTCCTGAAAAAGTTTGCGAGTCCTCCTTGTGCGGCGTTCTACACGACTTATGTACCGAACGTTCGGTTCAATACTGGACCGAACGTTTGACAAAAAAAGGAATGCAAGGATGTCGCTCGTACCCACCCCGGACCATCGCGGATGCCACCGGAGGCGGCGCGGCCGCTGCTGGAGGACGTCAAAAAGCAGCTCGGCTCGGTGCCGAACCTGTTCCGGCTGGTGGCGACCAGCCCCGCGGCTCTCGAAGGCTGGCTCAGGCTTTCCGGCGCCCTCAGCAAGGGGCGCTGGATGCCAAAACGCGGGAGCGGATCGCGCTCGCGGTTGCCGAGGTCAATGGCTGCGCTTGTGCTGCCTCCGGGCACATTCGTTCGTCGGCGGCAGGCTCCTGAAACTCGACGAGGCCGAGCTCGCCGCCAACCGGGCGGGCGGGTCGACCGATGCGAAGGCCGATGCCACGGTGCGCTTCGCGGTCGCCCTTGCCGAGGCGCGTGGCCATGTGGGCGAGGCGGCTGTCGAGGCGGTCAGGCCGCCGGCTACGGCGACGCCGAAATCGTCGAGATCATCGTGCCTCGGCGCTCCAACACGTGACCAACTACGTCAATGAGGCGCTCGGCACGGAAATCGACTTTCCGGCAATCGCCACCGACGCCGCGCGGGCGGCCTGAGCCGGGGCAAGGGGCCGGAACGTGCGCCGGCCCCTCCCCGCGCCTTCCTCTCGGGAGAGCGACCATGACCCAGGGCATCGATCTCGCCTTCAGCCCGGCGATCAAGGCGGCGCAGACGCGCAAGGGCTCGCGCCATGCCTACGAGGGCCGCAGCATGGGCGAGGTGATCGACGAAGGCCTGCGGGCCTTCATCGAGAGCCGAGACAGCGCCTATCTGGCCACGGCCAGCGCCGACGGGCAGCCCTATGTGCAGCATCGAGGCGGCCCGCCCGGCTTCCTCAGGGTGCTCGACGAGCGGACGATCGGCTTCGTCGACTTCAAGGGCAACCGGCAGTACATCACGACCGGCAATCTCGCCGAGAACCCGAAGGCCTTTCTCTTTCTCTTGGACTATGCCCATCGACAGCGGATCAAGATCTGGGGGCGGGCCCGGGTCGTCGAGGACGATCCGGCGCTCATGGCTTTGATGCCCGAGGGCTACCGGGCGAAGCCGGAGCAGGTGCTCGTCTTCGAGGTGCTGGCCTGGGACGCCAATTGCCCGCAGCATATCCCGCAGAAGTTCGATGCGGCCGACGTGGCGGCGGCGCTGGCGGCCTGCGACGAGCGGATTGCGGCACTCGAAGCGGAGCTGGCCGGGCTGCGGGCGGCGGTTCGCGAGCCGGAGGAGCCGGGCAGGAGGTGTGATGCAGTGGGCTCGACCAGGGGAAGAAATCGTCGGCCGGCTCTTCGGGCTTTTCCGCCAGAAGGGCGGGTTCGAGGGCGTGAGCCTCGCCGATATCAGCCGGGCCACCGGGCTCAACAAGTCCAGCCTCTACCACCACTTCCCCGGTGAAGGCGGACATGGCCGAGGCGGTGATCGAGCGAGGCCAGGGCCTGGGCCGGGGCGGAAGGTGCTTTCGAGCCGCTCGGCCGGCCCGAACCGCGTGCCGCGCGGGTCGACGCGCCATGCTGGAAGCGGTCACAGCGCTCTACCAGGGCGGCGAGCGGCCCTGCCTGATCGCCAACGCTATGCTGGTCGGGCCGCCGGGCACCGGGGCTCGCCGCGGCGGTCGGCATCGTGCGCGACTGAAAGCTCGACGCCCTGACCGCAGCCCTCGTCGCGACCAGCGCCGAACCCAAGAACGGCCCGTCGGGCGGCGACGGACGCCCTGAAAGCCCGCCTGCAGGGGGCGCTGGTGCTACGCCCGAGCCCTCGACAACAGGGCCCTTCGAGCCGGCGCTGGTCGCCGTACGGCACGACCTGCTCGCCGCCTGAGGGCCTGCCGGGGCAGACGGGAGGCTTGGATCACGGCCCTGACGACGGGTCGGTGGCCAATGACCGGCAGATGGCTTCTGACAATTCAGGCCCCCCGGGCGCAAGTCTTCGCGCCCGACCTCGGGTTTGTTCCCCTTGAGGGGCACCTCCACGATTTCTGGTAGCTCACAATGAAGGAGCAAGCGCCGAAAAAGCGTCTTAGTTCTTCGGATGGTTGACCCTGCGACAGCGAGTGCGACGGTTGCCGAGGACAATGGTTGCGAGCTGTCGGTTGCCCTGGGATCCGGGGCCGCGCTGGTCCTCGACCCGGGTGGTCGAAGTCGAGGCGACCGACGTCATCCGTGTCACGATCGCCGCCGGCGCCGGTGACCGGAAGGTCGAGCTGCAGCCCGGCGACGCCATGCAGCTCCTGCTGATCAACCCCGAGAGCCCGGCCGATACGCTGAGCTACGCGACGAGCGCCGGGGCGACGGCGCCACCTGCTCGACCAGCCGCATTTCCTGGTCGGCGCGAGTGCCATCGAGCCTGCTCGGCGGCAGCTCCGCCCGACCTCCTACCTTCCAGCAACACCGGCGGCGAGGATGCCCCGGTCACCATCGTCATCGGCCGCGACGCGACACCATGTGATCCGCCAGCCGGCCGCCTGAACGCCACCCCAGAGAACGGGAGCCTCCACCGATGCCGGTCAAGCCGACCTATCCGGGCGTCTATATCGAGGAGATCCCGAGCGGCGTGCGGACCATCACCGGCGTCGCGACCTCCGTCGCCGCCTTCGTCGACCGCTTCGCGCGCGGCCCTCTTGGCACGCCCGTGCAGCTCTTCGGCATGGCTGATCTGGAGCGCGAGCTCGGCGGGCTCAGCGCCACCAGCGAGGCCAGCTACGCGATCCAGCAGTTCTTCATCAATGGCGGTGGGGAATGCTGGGCCGTGCGGGTCGCCGACACCACCTGCATCGCCCAGCTCGTCGACCGGCCCGGCGACCGCCGCCAGCGCCACGCTCCAGGCCCAGCCGAGCGCGGGTGCCGGTCTTCACCATCAGCGCCGGGCGCCAGGCCAACGACGCGTCGGTCGCCGATCCCGGCATCTGGGGCAACAACCTCTACGTCGAGATCGACTACGACACCGCCGACCCGCGCAAGTCCTTCAATCTGACCGTGAGCGAGATCATCGCGACGAACGGGCGGCGGGCGACGGCACGGGCGAGAGCCATCGCGGGCTGGTCATGGCGCCGAGCGGCCCGAAGAACGCGATCGAGACCCTGAACGCCGCCTCGTCGATGATCCAGCTCGACAAGGGCGCCGGCTTTCCCGCCAACCTGCCGGCCGCCACCGGCACCATGGGCAAGGAAATCGCCGTCGGGACCGAGATCCCCGCCTCGCCGGTGGCGCTCTCGATCAATGCCGGCAGCGGGGCGCGGACCGTCAGCGTGACGCATGGCCTGGGCGCCACATCCGAGGACCATGCCGCCTTCCGCCCCCTGCTCGAAGCGGCGATCCGGGCGGCGGCCAGCGCTGCCACCACCGACGACGAGCGCGCCCTGATCGAGGGTGCCGTGGTCCGGCTGATCGGCAAGGGCACGACGGCCAGCACCCGTACCGCTATCAGCTCCTCGCGGGTCGCGGCGGGGCCGGGTTCACCGGGGCCGAGAAGCTTGCCATCACCGGCGCCGGTGCCGCCGCCCTCGGCCTCGACGCCACGCCCCACATGCAGCAGGTCCAGCTCGCCGGCGGCAAGGACGGCGACGCCCCGGGCCTCGCCCACGTGCTCGGCGTCGAGGCGGACAAGAGCGGCATCTATGCGCTCGAGGATGTCGACCTCTTCAACATCCTCTCGCTGCCGGCGGCCCCGCTGCTGCCGACCAACGCCATGCAGACGCTCTACATGACCGCTTCGAGCTATTGCGAGCGGCGCCGGGCGTTTTTGATCGTCGACATTCCGCCGGACGTCGATTCGCTGACCGCGATGCAGACCTGGATGGGGGCGAACGACAAGCTGCGCCACCGCAATGCCGCGGTCTACTTCCCGCGCACGAGGATCAGCGACCCGATCGACGACGGCCGCCCGCGCAACATCGGCGCCAGCGGCACCATCGCCGGGCTCTATGCCCGCACCGACGCGGGGCGCGGGGTCTGGAAGGCGCCGGCGGGCACCGACGCCCGGCTGCGCAACGTGCTCGAGCTCGACTACGAGCTGACCGATCCGCAGAACGGTGCCCTCAACCTGCTCGGCGTGAACTGCCTGCGCAGCTTTCCGGTCCACAGCAACATCTGCTGGGGGGCGCGGACTCTGGACGGCGCCGACGCCCGGGTCAGCGAATGGAAATACATTCCCGTCCGCCGGCTCGCGCTGTTCCTCGAGGAGAGCCTCCACCGCGGCACCAAGTGGGTCGTCTTCGAGCCCAATGACGAGCCGCTCTGGGCGCAGATCCGCCTCGCTGTCGGCGCCTTCATGCACACGCTCTTCCGCCAGGGCGCCTTCCAGGGGACGACCCCGCGCGACGCCTATCTCGTCAAATGCGACCGCGAGACGACGACGCAGAACGACATCGACAACGGGATCGTCAACATCCTCGTGGGCTTCGCGCCGCTCAAGCCGGCCGAGTTCGTGATCATCAAGATCCAGCAGATCGCCGGCGACATTCAGACTTGAGGAGAGAGCGATGGCGCAGTTCACCGTCAACGCGACCCGTTTCGACCCCTACAAGAACTACAAGTTCCGGGTGAAGTGGGACGGCCGCTACGTCGCCGGGATCAGCAAGGTCGGCGCGCTCAAGCGCTCGATCGAGGTGGTCCGGCACCGTGAGGGCGGCGACCCGTCGCTCGAGCGGGTCTCGCCCGGCCGGGCCAAGTTCGAGCCGGTGACGCTCGAGCGGGGGGTGACGCACGACATCGAGTTCGAGGTCTGGGCCAACAAGGTCTGGAACTACGGCAGCGGGCTCGGCGCCGAGGTGTCCTTGCGCGACTTCCGCAAGGACATCATCATCGACCTCTTCAACGAGGCCGGGCAGAAGGCCCTGTCCTACAAGATCTATCGCTGCTGGGTCTCGGAGTTCCAGGCGCTGCCGGACCTCGACGCCTCGGCCAACGCCATCGCCATCCAGACGCTCCGGCTCGAGAACGAGGGCTGGGAGCGCGACTACGAGGTGACCGAGCCGGCCGAGCCCGGCTTCAACGAGCCGCCGGGCTGAGAGGCGTGGCGGCCGCACCCACGCCGGGCCTGCGGATGATGACCGGGCTCGACGAGCTTCTGGTGCAGGACGCCGTGGCGGCCGGGCAGCCGCGCGTGGTGGTCGCGACCCGCCTGCTCGGCGCCTGCCTCGACGAGGGCGGCGAGGAGCGGGCGCTGGCGATGACGGTGGGCAGGCGCGAGACGCTGCTGCTCGAATTGCGCCGCGGTGCCTTCGGCGAGCGGATCGAGGCCGTCGTCAGCTGCCCGCGCTGTGCGGAGACGCTCGATCTCGACCTCGCCACCGGGGACCTGCTGGCTGCAGCACTGGATGAGACCGCCCATGTCGAGATGGCGCTCGAGGCCGAGGGCAGCTCCTGGCGGGCGGTCATGCGGCCGGTCACCGGCGCCGACCAGACGGCGGCGATCGGTGCTGCCGACCCGGCGGCCCTGCTGCTGCGGCGCTGTGTTGCCAGCCTGATGCGCGACGACGGCGTCCCCTGGCCGCTCGAGGAGCTCACCGCCGGCATGGCGGCAGCGCTCGACGATGCCATGCGCCGCCTCGACCCCATGGCGGAGATCAGTCTCGATCTCGTCTGCCCCGCCTGCCGGCACAGGTTCACAGCACCATTCGACGCGGCCGGCCAGCTCTTCGCCGAGCTCGCCGCCGAGGCCGACCAGCTGCTGCGCGAGGTAATGGTGATCGGGCGCGCCTGCCACTGGAGCGAGGGCGAGATCCTGGGCCTGCCGCGCCCACGCCGCCGGGCCTATGCGACGCTGGCCACCGTGCCATGAGCCGGACACCCTTCCTCGCAGGGCTGGCGACGCGGGGTGCCGTGGCCCGACTGGCAACGTTGCGGCCGGACGTGTGGCGCGGCCGGGAGATGGCGGTGCCGGAAGCTCCGGCAAGCCCCGCAGCGCCGGCCCCTCCAGGCGTCGCGACCGTCGCCATGCCGGCACCGGCGGCGGTGCCGCCGGCAAGACTGCCGATCGCTCCCCGACCGGAGCCGGCCGCGACGCCGGCTGCCGAGCGGTCGCCATCGCCGTCACCATTGCCCGAGATCGTCCGGCCACCGGCGCCGGCACGAGTGGCACCACCGCCGCCGGCAACGCCGCGGCCGGCAATAACATCATCGCCGCCGGCCCCGCTGGCAGAGGCAGCCCCCGAGACACCGCTGCCCGAGCCCGTGGTCGCAGCGCCGCCAGCGGTGGCGGCAGCCCTGATCCTGCCCCGCCCGGAAGTGCCGGAAGCGCGCGGCAGCAGGCGCAGCCCGTCCAAGCGCGGCCACGGCCGGTGGCACCGCCGCCCGCCCCGCCGGTTGCCGAGGCAGCGCCCGAGCCGGTGATCGAGGTCACGATCGGCCGCATCGAATGGCGGGCACCGACACCGCCACCCGCCCCGCCACCGGTTGCCCGGCCAGGCCGCAGGCCGCCGGCTTCGCCGGCTATGCGGCCTTGCGGGCCGGCATCGACCGGGGCAGGCGCTAGGCATGGCCGACTACCGGGCCATCGAGGGCGCCAGCCGGACCTGCGCTCGCTCCTGCGCGACCGCATGCAGGAGACCGTGCCGGTCACCCTCCTGCCGCCCGATGTCGAGCCGGCCGACATCGACGGCCCGCGGGTCAATCTCTACCTCTTCGAGGTCAAGCGGCAGGCGGAGCTGGCGAACCAGATGCCGCCCGGCCAGGGCACCCCGGCACCTACGGCAAGCCGCCGCTCTCGCTGGAGCTCTACTATCTCCTGACCACCGTGTTCCCGACCGAGACCGCGGTCGAGGCCGATCTGAGCTGCCAGCGGATGCTGGGCGACGCGCTCGGCGTGCTCCACGAATGGCCGATCGTCACGGACAGGCTCCTCGCCGTCACCGCCAACGACCGGCCCAAGGGTGCCCCGCTCCTCGACGTAGCACTGCTCGACGAGCACGAGCCTGAAGGTCACGCTGCATCCGGCGGGGCTCGAGGACTACACGAAGATCTGGACGGCGCTGCCGGAGGGCGCCTTCCGCCGGTCGGTGGTGCTCGCCGTCTCGGTCGTGCAGATCGAGGCACGGGTGCCGCCGGTGAGCCCGCGCCCGGTGGCGACGCGGCGCCTGATCGCGGATATCGGCAGGCGGCCGACGCTCACCTCGGTCTTCCGCTCGGCCGTCCTGCCGACCGACCCGGTGGCCGAGCCCAGGGTCGTGCTGGGCGACCGGATCACCATTAGGGGGCACAACCTCGCCGGCCAGCGCACGCTCGTCCGGCTGGGCAGCCTCGACCCGATCGCGGCAGAGCCCGACGGCGCCGGCGAGCGCCTCGAGATCACCCTGCCCGACGCGGCCTACCCGGCCGCCGCCGACCCGCCGGGGCCGCGGCCGATTCCCCCGGACCAGCGGCTGCGCGCCGGCACGCTGACCGTGCAGGTGCTGGTCGAGCAGGCCCGCGAGACGGTCTCCGGCGGGCGCGACGACCGGGGCGCGCCCGGCACCGCCACGGCGCGCGTCTTCTCCGACACGGGCGTGCTGCAGCTCCTGCCGGAGCTCGCCAGCGCCAGCCCGGCCAGCATCACGGTGGCGGCGGCCGGTGCCTCCAACGGCAACCTCACGCTCACCGGCAAGCGGCTCTTCCAGCCGGGTGCCGCGACCGTCGTGCTGGTCGGCGAGCATGCCTTCGACGGCCAGCGCGTCGTGCTCGACCCGACCCAGGAATGGCTGCCGCCGCCGGACGACAGGACGGCCGTGCCGCTCCGCCGGCTCGCCGGCAGCCTGCCGCCGCCGCCGCCGGGCGGCACCGTCTATCCCTTGCGCGTGATCGTCGACGGGGCGCCGAGCGCTTCCGGCCCGGCGGTCACCTTCAGGCTCGACCCGTGAGCGCGCAGCGGTTCCGGCTGGCGCCGGAGGCGGCGGCCCCGCCCGTGGATCTCGGGGGCGAACTCGCCCGGCTGCGCCGGCTCCTCGGCCAGGCCGGCGAGCGGCTGCGCCAGGCGCACAGCGACGACCCGCTCGCCGCCCATCGCGGCCTCGTCATCAGCGATGCGGCCTTCGCCCGGATCGTCGACGAGCCGCGCCCGCTGCCGGCGTCGGCGCCGGCGCCCGAGCCGCGCTGGGCGCCACTCACCGGCCTCGCCCAGCGCCTCGGGCTCGATGCCTTCGCCACCGACCTCGTGCTGCTGCTCCTGGCCGCCGAGGTTGCACCCGAGCTCGGCGCCGCCATGGCCTATGTGCAGGACGACGCCGCCCGCCCCTGGCCGACGCTGGCGCTGGCCGGGCGGCTGTTCGCCACGCCGCCGGAGAGCGTGCGGCGGGCGCTGCTGCCGGATGCGCCGCTGCTGCGCCTGCGCGTGGTGGCCGTCGAGGAGCCGGCGCCGGGCCTCATGCCGGAGCGGCCGCTGCGGCTCGAGGCCGGCGTGCTGGGCTGGCTGCTCGACCACTATGCCCCGGACCCGCTGATCGCGGCAGCCCTGGTCGAGCTGCCGCCGCCCTTGCTCGACGCGCCGTTGGGCGCCCTGGCCGAGCGGCTCGCGGCACGCCTCGCCGAGCCCGAGGCGCTGCTGCGGGTGGCGCTGGCAGGGCTGCCGCGCTCCGGCCGGCGGGCGGTGGCGACGGCCATGGCGGCCCGCCTCGGCCTGCGGCTCGTGACGCTCGACCTCGAGACGCTGGCAGCCGGCGGCGAGCCGGCGGGTGCTATCGTCGCCACCCTCGGCCGGGACGCGGCGCTTCTCGATCTCGCCTATCTGGTCGAGGCGCCGGCCGGCGACGGGGCGCCGCCCGGAACCATGGCCCTCTGGCGGCTCCTGCAGCGGCGGCTCGAAGCACTCCTGGTCACGCTGCAGCCACCGGGCGCACCGGTCGCCACGGGCACGGTGATGGCGGAGCTGGAGGACCCCGGCCTCGTGCGCCGGCTCGGCCTCTGGCAGGCGGCCCTGCCCGAGGGCCACGGTGTTGCCGAGGCACCGCTGGCGGAGCTCGCCGGGGCGATCGAGCTCGGCCCGACGGAGATCGCCCTGGTGGCCCGGGGCGCCGCGGCGACAGCGCCCGATCTCACGGCCGAGGCCCTGCGCCACGTGGCCCGGCGCCACGCCGCGGCCGCCATGGGCGGGCTCGCCGAGCGGCTGACGCCGGCCGCCGGCTGGGGCGACCTCGTGCTGCCCGACGACACCATGGCGCTCTTGCGCGAGATCGCCGCCGCTGCGCGTGGCCGGGTTCGGGTGATGGGTGCGTGGGGCATGGCGCAGGGGAGCCGCGGCCGCGGGCTCGCCGTGCTCTTCACCGGCCTCTCCGGCACCGGCAAGACCACCGCGGCCGAGGTGCTGGCGCAGGAGCTCGATCTCGACCTCTGGCGCATCGACCTCGCGAGCACGGTGAGCAAGTGGAGCGGCGAGACCGAGAAGAACCTGAAGAAGATCTTCGACGCCGCGGATGGCGGCAGTGCCGTGCTCTTCTTCGACGAGGCGGACGCGCTCTTCGGCAAGCGGGCGGAGGTCAAGGACGCGCGCGACCGGTTCGCCAATATCGAGGTCGACGATCTCCTGCAGCGGATCGAGCGGCATCGCGGCATCGCCATCCTCGCCACCAACCGCAAGGGCGATCTCGATCCCGCCTTCATGCGCCGCCTGCGCTACGTGGTGCCCTTCCCCCTGCCCGACGCGCCGGCGCGCCGACGGATCTGGGCGGGCAGCTTTCCGGCCGCGACACCCACCGCGGCGCTCGATCTCGACCTCCTCGCCGGCATGGACCTCGCCGGCGGCAGCATCCGCAACATAGCGCTGAATGCCGCGAGCCTCGCCGCCGCCGAGGGTGTGCCCGTGAGCATGGCGCATATCGGCCACGCCGCCCGGCGCGAGCACCAGAAGCTCGAGAAGCTGCCGGTCGGCATCGCCGTTCGGGCCCCCGGGTCATGAGGGCGCGCATCCATATCGACCGGCTCGTGCTCGACGGCCTCCCGGCGACGACGACGCCGGCAGCGCTCGAGCAGGCGGTCAGGAGCGCCCTCGCCGACCGGCTCGGCGCCAAGGCACCGCTGCAGCCGGCATCGGCCAGGACGCTCCGGCTCGATGGCCGCACCGGCTCGCTGGCACAGGCGGCCGGCGATATGGCTGGGGCCGTGGCCGGGCTCGCCGGGAGGCGCAAGTGATCCGCGCCCGGGCCGCTTCGCCCGCGGCACCCCGGCCGACGGCGGCCCGTACCGCCGCCGCGTGGACCGGTCGCGCCGCATCCAACCAGCTTGTCCAGGCGAAGCTGAAGATCGGGCCGGTCGACGACCCCTTCGAGCGCGAGGCGGATCGCGTCGCCGACGCGGTGGTGCAGCGCAAGTGCGCGGCCTGCGCCGGGGAAGAGGACGAGACGGTGCGACTGAAGGCCGTGGGGCCGGCACGTGGCCCGGCCGATGCAGCGGTCGTCGGGCTTGGGGGCGGGAAGCCCCTGCCGGCCGGTGAGCAGCGCTTCTTCGAGGCGCGGCTGGGCCGGGACCTCTCGGCGGTGCGGGTGCACGAGGAGGCACCGGGAGCAGTCGCCATCGGCGCCCGGGCCTTCACGCTCGGCAACCGGGTCGCCTTCGCACCCGGCGAATGGCGGCCGGGCACCGTCCAGGGCCGCAAGCTCCTGGCGCACGAGCTCGCCCATGTCCTCCAGCAGGGCGCCGGCGGCGAGCCCGTGTTCCGGCGCCAGCCGGCGGTCGACGGTGGCGAGCCGGGGAGCGAGGTGCCGGAGACCCCGGCCGCCGAGGTCACGCCGGCCGACGCGGGCGGCCCGGATGCCGAGCCGCAGCTGGACGCCCCGGATGCGGAGCCGCCACCGGCGGCCCCGAAGGTCGTGCCACCGGCGCCGGCGACGGTCACTACGGGCGGCCACGCCGCAGCGCCGGCGGGCATGGCGGCATGTCCCGACGCGCCACAGCGGGAGGTGATCATCGTCGGCTGCAAGGTGGCGCCGGCGGCGACCCCGCCAGCCGTCGAGAAGGCGGTGCTGCCGGGTCTCGACCCGGCACGCTTCGGCGGCAACGCGACCCGTGCCACCTTCGCCAGGGAGCTGGCGCAGTGCCATGCGGCGCGGATCGTCAAGGGCGAGATCGAGAAGCGTTACCAGCTCGCCGTCGCGGCGGCGCGCAAGCAGGCGACCGCCGAGGCGAAGCAGGAGACGGAGGCGGCGATCGCGGCGGCAGGCAAGAGCGGCGCGGCGAGGGCCACTGCCCAGAAGGAGGCGAAAAAGGCAGCCGCGAAGAAGATCGCCGCTGCCGAAGGTGCCGTCACCCGCGAGGCCGAAGCGCTGGTCTCCGCCGAGCTCGCGACCCGCCTCGAGGACGGTCTGGCCAAGGATTTCAGCGAGACGATGCAGGGGGCGCTCGGCCGCTACGGACCCGGCTGGCTGGCGAAGATGCAAAAGGCGCTGACCGGCAAGCGCGCCAGGCTCGCCAAGGAGAAGAACGCGAAGCCGAAGCTCGCCAGGGCGAGACACCGCCACCGCCCCGACCGGCCGCCGAGATCGCGAGTGAGATCGAGGCGGAGATGGTCGAGGCGCGCTGCACCGAGGAGGAATGGGCGCGCAACCAGATCGAGCGACTGGCGCGCGGCTGGGCGGTCGGGCGGCGCGAGGAGGTCGATTTCCTCACCATCCCGCAGAAGACGAAGGATCTCGCCAACTTCGTGCCGAGCTACGTCCCGCCGGCGACGAGCCTCGTCGACATCCCGGGCACGACGGGCATGGCGGGTGTGGCGCCGGAATTCGCCGCCTTCCTGGCGCAGCTCACAACGGATGCGAAGGCCGATCCGGCGGTGCCGGCCTTCCGCGCCGACAACCGCGCCGGCCACGGCGGCGGCAAGGTCAGCGAGCCACGCCATTTCGCCGGCAAGGGCTTCTCCGCCGACATCTATATCCAGGCCCCCACCGACCAGCGCGGGTTCTGGCAGCCGCGTGCCGCGGTGGCCTTCCTCGTGCAGCTCGACGCAACGGCAAAGGCGTTCGGGGCACGCTGGCGCGTCCTCTACGACGACTTCCGCGTGGCCCAGGCGATCAACGAGGCGACCGGCTTCAGGAACGTCGCCTTCATCGGCCAGAGCGGCGGGGGCAGGATCAACTGGCACGGGCCGGACCCGTTGCTGCTGCATTTCCACCTCGACCTCGAGATCCCGCAGAAGCCGGCGGGCGGCACGCCATGAGGGCGCAGACGACCGCCCGGGCACTCGGCCATTCACAGGCCTCGCGCGCGCCACGCGCCCGCCCGCCCCAGGTCCGGGCAATGCCGATGGCGGGACGCTCCAACCAGCTCGTGCAGGCGAAGCTGAAGATCGGCCCGGTCGACGACCCCTTCGAGCGCGAGGCTGATCGCGTCGCCGACGCGGTGGTGCAGCGCAAGTGTGCTGCCTGTGCCGGCGAGGAGGAAGACGAGCGGTGCGGCTGAAGGCGGCGGGGCCGGCGCGTGGCTCGGCCGAAGCGGCGGTCGCCAGCCTCGGCGGGGAGCACCCCTGCCCAAGGGCGAGCGGCGCTTCTTCGAGGCGCGGCTGGGCCGGGACCTCTCGGCGGTGCGGGTCCATGCCGAGGCATCCGGGGCGACGGCCATCGGTGCCAGGGCGTTCACGCTCGGCAACCGGATCGCCATGGCACCCGGCGAGTGGCGGCCGGGCACGATCGAGGGGCGCCGGCTGCTGGCGCACGAGCTCGTCCATGTCCTCCAGCAGGGTGCCGGCGGTGGGCCGGTCCTGCGTCGCCAGCCGGCGCCGGGGCAGCGGACGAGCTGCGTGGGCGACGTCTGCTTCGAGGAGACACCGGGCGCCGCCCAGGCGGTCGGGCCCGGCGGGACCAATCTGCGCGGCGACGTGGCACGGCGCGAGTATGTCCGGGGCGACCCTTCGAGGGTCGTCCACAGCAGCAGCGTGGGCGTCGAGTTCGACCCCCTCGCCTGCGCCGTCACGGTCCCGACCGTCGTGAACTTCCGGCAGCCGCCGAACGGCACCTGGGGGAGTTGCGAGGGGCCACCGGCCGGGACGACCGCGGTGCCCAACATCGCGGCGGCACGCATGACGCGCCTGCAGGGTGAGTTCCTGTCGCTGGTCAACGAGCGGCTGAACGGCTGGTACAGCGTCAGGCTGGAGGGCAAGGGTTGCCCCAGCACCTGCCAGGGCCAGGCCCTGCCGATCCGCGTCCGGGTAGGCACCAGCCAAGCCCAGGTCGGAGCCAGCCAGCCCAGCAACATGACGGTGACGCCGGTCAACCGCGGGGGCCGCTCCTACGTGCAGGGCACGAACATCGTCCTCTGCATGGGCTCCTCCGGCCTCGCCCGAACGATCCCGCACGAAGGCGTGCACTTCGCAATCGGCCATGGCGACGAGTACCAGGAGGAAGACAAGACCCAGGCGGCGACCGACCCGAAAGGCCAGTACAGCCAGGAGCGCGAGATCGAGGGTGACTACTCGCTGGCGGGCTCGCACCACGATCACGGCCGCTTCGCCAGGCTGCACGAGCGGCATTTCCAGTTCGTCCCGGCCTTCCTGGAGCGCGCCTATCCGGGCTGCCGGGCGACACTGGTCGAGTTGACGCGGCCGACCCTGCCGGATTTCCGCATCAACTTCGGTGGCGGCTACGCTTCGCTGAGTGGCCTCGACGCCGGCTTTTTCAGCATTGGTCTGGAGTTGGGCATTCCCCTCGATCGACTGCGGCGCTGGGAACTGACGGTCGGGCCGCGCGCCAGCATGATCATGAGCGGCATTGGCCAACGCAGCCGCGATGCGTTCATGGGCGGCCTGCGACTGGGCTTCGAGCACCGCACCTCGCCCGGCCAGGGTGGGTTCCGGCTCGGGGCGTTCGGCGAGCTGGGCTATGGCAGCTTCAGCTCCAGAGACTATTCCGGCGGGACTTATTACAGCGAAACGAAGAAGTCGCTCTACGGCGAGGCCGGGGTCGGCCTCGGCTATCGTTTCGGCACCGGTGCCCAACGCTTCGTGTTGGGCGCGGAGGCCGCTGTCGGCGGAACGATGGGCACCGGTGTCATCGGTCCGATCACGCCCGAGATCGAGCGGGATCCAGCCTTCACCCGAATATTCCGCGCCGGCCTGACCCTGGGGTTCGAGCTGTGATGCGCGCGCATGCCATGCGGCAACGGCCCGGGACGCTTGCCCCGCCTTGTCGGCCGCAGCCGGCCCCGGCGCGTGCCGCCTCCAACCAGCTGGTGCAGGCGAAGCTGAAAATCGGCCCGGTCGACGACCCGCTGGAGCGCGAGGCCGACCGGGTGGCGGAGAGGCTGGTGGGCGGCAGCGCTGCCGAGGCCGCGAGCTTGTCACCGGCGGCACCGGGGCAGGTGCAGCGCAAGGTGCGCCGCCTGCGCCGGCGGCACCCCCGCCGCCCCGCCGGTGGCCGGCCTCGGTCGGGGCACGCCTTGCCGGCTTCCGAGCGCGCCTTCTTCGAGCCCCGCCTCGGCCGCGACCTCGGGGCGGTGCGCCTGCACCGGGAGGCGCCCTCGGCGGTCGGGCTCGGCGCCCGTGCCTTCACCATCGGCCGCGACATCGCCTTCGCCCCGGGCGAGTGGCGACCCGGCACGCCCGAAGGGCCGCCGGCTCTGGCGCACGAGCTGGCGCATGTCGTGCAGCAGGAAAGTCCGGCGCGCCCTTCGTCCAGCGCCGGGCCAACCCCATCGACAAGCAAGCCCAGGCGCTGATCGACCTCGCCCAGGATACGACGAAGGCGCTGAAATGGCGGGCGCTCGAGCTGATCTCGCGCATGCTCACGACGTATTTCCCCAACCGGGCCGCCCTGGTCGCCGGCGTGAGCTTCGACGAGGCCGAGCCCGGGCTCCGCATCACCTTCCGCGGCAAGGCAGCGACCCGGGTCGGCCTGATCACGGTCGGCCGCAACTTCGTCGAAGGCACGACCAAACGACAGATCGCGCGACGCGTCGCCCAGCTCAATCACGAGCTCACGCATATCGACCAGCAGCGCGCCGGCATGGCCGGCGCCAATCGCAGCGACGAGCGCGAGTTCCTGGCCTTTGCCGAGGAGGCGGCCTTCACCGAGCTGCCGGGCACCGGCACGATCCCCAACGCGATGCGGGTGCAGCTGATCGATGGCGCGCTCGGCTACTACAATTGCCTGAGCGCCGCCCTGCAGAAGCAGTATGCGAGCCGCCAGCAGGCGCTGTTGACGTTGCGCACCGCGCATGACGGCAAGTCGCGCAATCCCTCGACCAAGCCACCCACCACCTGCCGAAGAGTAGGCTGAGCGTGCCATGAGCACCTTCCCCGGCTCTCCCCGCATCCTCAAGGGCGCCATCGTCGCCTACACCCTGCCGGCGCTCGTGCCCCGGGTCGTGGTCTTCCAGTACAACCCGGAGCAGGTGACCCGCTCGCTCAGCCCGCGCACCGCCGAGGCCGGGGCGGGCGGTGGCCGGGGCGAGGCGAACCGCACCGACGGCCCGCCGGACGAGACCATCACGTTGGCAGTGGAGATCGATGCTGCCGACCAGCTCGAGCGGCCGGACGAGCACGGGACCACCGTCGAGGTCGGCCTGCACCCGGTGCTCGCGGCGCTCGAGGGGCTGATGTACCCGCCCTTCCCGGTGGTGGTCGCCAACCAGGTGCTCTCGGCGTTCGGTGGCGCCTTCATCCTGGGCGAGCCGGTGCCGCTGGCGCTCCTGGTCTGGGGTGCGGCACGCGTGCTGCCGGTCAGGGTGCAGAGCCTCTCCATCACCGAGCAGGCGTTCGACACGCGGCTGAACCCGATCAACGCCAAGGCCGATCTCGGGCTCAGGGTGCTCACCTACCGCGACCTCGAGATGACCGATCCGGCCTACTGGGTCTACACCGCTGGCCTCCTTCACCCAGAAGGAGGTCATGGCGGCGCTCAACCTCGGCCAGGGCACCGGTGCCCTCGGCCGTGCCCCTGCCCTTCTGAAGCGGGGGAAGGAGGAGGCGAGCCATGTTCTTTCGCGGCAGCCGCTACGAGGCGGTGGAGACGGCGACCCTCGAGCGCCAGGTGCAGCGAGGTGCGCTACAAGCGGCTGCGGTTCGTGGTCACCGAGCCGGCGCAGCTGGCCTATGTCGTGCAGGATGGCGACCGTATCGACACGGTCGCCTGGAACGTCTTTCGCGACCCCGAGATGTGGTGGCGCATCGCCGATGCCAATGCCGATCTCACACCCGACGGGCTGACCGACACGCCGGGCCGGGTGCTCGCCGTGGCCCTGCCGGTGCGCTGAGCAGGGCCCGTGCAGATCATCCCCTCCTTCTTCATCGTCCAGGTGCTGAAGGCGCCCCTGCCCAAGCCCTTCGTCGACGCGCTCGAGAGCATCGAGGTCGAGTGCTCGACCGACGCGGCGTCGATCCTCCGCCTGCGCTTCGCCCTGTCGCGCAACTTCCTGGGCGACTGGGACCTGCTGATGCTCGACCTCTTCCGGCCGATGCTGCCGGTCTCGGTGCGGCTCGCCTTCGGCAGCTTCGTGCCCGAGACCCTGGTCAACGGCTATGTCCGGGAAACGAAGCTCCTGAACGGCGACCGGCCGGGCCAGGCGCGGCTCGAGGTGGTGGCGCTCGATGCGACGGCGACCTTGATGAACCACATCGAGCAGCCGATGCCCTACCCGAACCAGCCCGACAACGTCGTCGCCATGCAGATGTTCGCCCGCTACGCGATCATCGCGACGCCCGTGACCGTCTGGCCGGTGCCGATGACCCGCACGGTGCTCGACACGCAGACGACGGTGCGCGCCCCCGACATCCGCTATCTCCGGCGGGCGGCGCGGCTGCACGGGCACGAGCTCTACGTGCAGCCGGAGCCGCTCTCCGGCATCGACGTGGCGCATTTCCACCCGCCCTTCACGGCCCTGCCGACACAGGGTGTGCTCTCGACGGACTTCGGGGCGGCGACCAACCTTTCCGGGTTCAACGTGACCTACGACGCGCTGCGCCCGACCATGGCGCTGGGCGTGGCCGTCGACGCCCGGACCAAGGCGCCGATTCCCGCGGTCGTGCCGGTCGCGAGCGAGCCGCCCATGGGCCTCGAGCCGGCACATCTCCGGGTGCTGCCCCCGGGGATCACCCGACCACTGATGTGCGACGCCGCCAACCCGGCCGAGGCTCTCCTGCAGGCACGCAGCCTCGCCAACCGGACCAGCCGGGCGCTGAAGGCCAGCGGCACGGTCGACGGGCTCAAGTTCGGCCGCATCCTGCGGGCCGGGCTGCCGGTGGCGATCCGTGGCGCCGGCCGGCAGCACAGCGGCAACTACTACGTCACGCGCGTCACCCACACGATCAGGCGCGGCAGCTACGAGCAGGGCTTCGAGGCGTGGCGCAACGCGGTCGGCCTGACCGGTGCGGAGCTGTTCATCGACCCCCTGGCCCTGGCGAGCTGAAGGAGGAGGGCGGCATGCTCGACGAGACGATGGAGCTGGACGGGGCCTGCGACCCGCAGGACCGGCTCTACGGCAAGTATCGCGGCATCGTGCTGAACAACCAGGACCCGCTCCGCCTCGGCCGCATCCAGGCGATGATTCCGGAGGTGCTGGGCGAGATCCCCTCGGGCTGGGCCAGCCCCTGCACGCCCTATGCCGGCACGCTCGCCGGGCTCTACGCGGTGCCGCTGCCCGGTGCCGGGGTCTGGATCGAGTTCGAGGCCGGCGACGTGTCACGGCCGATCTGGGTCGGCGGCTGGTGGGCGACCGGCGAGCTCCCGCCCAAGGCCAAGGGCGCGCCGGCGCAGACCACCGACAAGGTGCTGCGCAGCGATACCGGCTTCTCGATCGTGCTCGACGACCTCGGCCAGACGGTCGTCATCAGCGATGCCCTCGGCACCAACCAAGTGGAGGTCAGCCTGGCGACCGGCACGGTGACGCTGAAGGGCATGGCGCGGGTGGTGAGCACCGCCCCGCTCGTCCAGCACGGCAGCGACACGGCCGCCCATCCGGCCGTGCTCGGCGACCAGCTCATGGCTTATCTCTCGACCCTGGTGGCCATGTTCAACACCCATGTCCATCCGGGTGAGCTGGCGCTCGGCGTGCTGCCGGTGACACCGGCGCCGGCGGTGGCACCGTTCCCGCCACCGCCGGCCTCGATCCTTTCCACCAAGGTGCTCCTGGAGTAGCTGCCATGGCATTGAAGGCGGGCACGCAGGCGGATTGGACGGGCAGCCTCGCCGAGCTGATCGAGCAGCGGCTCGACGCGCTGCTGCAGGCCGACGACCTGCCGGGCCTGCCCGACGGGCCGGAGGAGCAGGTGCGCGGCCGCCGGCATCTCTTCCTCGCCATCGCCCAGGCCGTGGTCGAGCACCTGCACGCCAATCCCGACGCCTTCGTGCTCCGCGATTCGCCGCGGCAGACCCTTCTGCGGATCGAGAGGGCGCCATGAGCGAAGGGGCGGTCTGGCTCGACCATCCCTATCACGTCGACGCCACCGGGCGGACCGCGGTCGTGGCCGAGGACGGCCGCATCCGCGACATGATCGAGCAGATCCTCTTCACCAGCCCGGGCGAGCGGGTGATGCGGCCGGATTTCGGCTGCGGGCTGAAGCAGCTCGTCTTCATGCCGGCCTCCGACGCGCTCGCCGCCTCGACGCAGCAGCTCGTGCAGGGCTCGCTGATGCGCTGGCTCGAGGGGGTGATCGCCGTCGAGGCGGTCACCTGCGAGATCGGCGACGGCTCGATCGAGGTCACCGTGGTGTGGCGCAAGCTGGACACGGGCGAGCGCCAGGAAGGCCGCTTCGTGCGCGAGGTCGTGCCATGAGCCTCGACACCGATCTGCTCTGCCGGGAGGACGAGCGCCGGGCGCTCTTGCTCGAGCACCCGACGCTGAACGGCATCGACTATGTCGAGTACGACGAGTTCCCGGCCTTGCCTGCGGCGCAGCGCTACCGGCTCGCCATCACCTTCCTGAAGGCGCCACCCACCGGGCTCACGGGCGCCGACCTCGCCATCACGGGCGGCGTGCGCAACACCGGCATCCAGGCCCTGCCCGGGCCGCTGACGGCGGCGGCGTCGCCCCCCGAGCCGCCGCACACCCTCTTCGCGCAGCTCGACGGGTCGGGCGATTTCTCGGACTACGTCGTGACGGTCCGCCACGCCGATCTCGACCAGCGGCTCGACCATGCGCCCTTCAGCTTCAAGGCCGGCTGCCCGAGCGAGCTGGACTGTCGTGTCGCCCGCCCGTGCGAGCCGGAGCCGCTCGAGGAGCCCAGGCTCGACTACCTCGCCAAGGACTTCGCCAGCTTCCGCCGGCTGATGCTGGACCTCGCCCGCAGCCGCAACCCGCGCTGGAACGAGGCCGCCCCGGCGGAGCTCGGCACGACCCTGGTCGAGCTCCTCGCCTACAAGGGCGATCTCTTGAGCTGGTCGCAGGACGCGGTCGCCACCGAAGCCTTCCTCGAGACCTGCCGCCTGCGGGTCTCCGCCAGGCGCCACGCGCGGCTGGTCGACTACCGCATGCATGACGGGCGCAATGCCGCGGGCTTCGTCGTGCTGCAGGCCGAGGACGGCTCGCCCGGCGACGGCGTCGTGCCGACCGGCACCCGCTTCCTCACCCGCTTGCGGCGACCGTTGCGCGGCCAGCCCGGCACGCCGGGGCCGGTCATCACCAGCCTCGCCGAGAGCGCCTATGACGACGACCCGGCGCTGCGCGAGGCGCTGGTCTTCGAGGCCACGGCCCGCACCCGCGTGCTGCCGGCGCTCAACCGGCTCTTCGTGCACGAGATGGGCGACGCGCAATGCTGCCTGCCGAAGGGTGCGAGGCAAGCCTTCCTCTTCGGCGTCGATGCCGGGCTCGAGGCCTATGCGCCGCCGCTCGAGGTCGGCGACTGGCTGCTCATCGAGGAGGTCAAGGGCGTGGCCAGCGGGGCTGCCATCGACCTCGACCCGGCGCGGCGGCAGTTCGTGCGGCTCGTCGAGGTGGAGAAGACGGTGCCCGCCACACCGCCTGCCGTGCCACCGCCGCTGACCGACCCGGTCTTCAAGCGAAGCGTCGGCGGCACGGCGGCGGAGCCCGTCCTGCAGCCGGTCAAGGCCGCCGATGGCGCGGCACCACGGCTGCCGCTCGTCCGGGTGACGTGGCGCGAGGCCGATGCGCTGACCATGCCGTTCTGCCTTTCGACGACGACCTCGCGCGGCCAGTCGATCGCCCATGTCTCGATCGTCCGCGGCAATGTCGTGCCGGTCGATCACGGGCGGACGGTGCAGGTCGATCCCGGCGACCTGCCGGCCGAGCTTGCGGGCTTCGCGCGGGCGTCGACGCTGCGCCTCGAGCTGGCCCCCCTGACCATCGAGGCCCCGCCCGGGGCGGGGCCGCGCGACGCCATGGACCGGCCGCTCGCCGGGCGCCACGAGCTGAACAGCGACGCCCGCGACTGCCTGCCTGCCGTCCGGCTCCGCCTGACCCTGCCGGGCGCCCCGCCGGCCTGGTGGCAGGCGGTGCCCGACCTGCTGGGGAGCGGCCCCTTCGAGGAGCATTTCGTCGCCGAGATCGACAATTCGGGTGCCGCCACGCTGCGCTTCGGCGATGGCGTGCACGGGCGGAGCGCTGCGGGTGCGACGTCGATCGAGGCCCATGCCAGGATCGGCAACGGTGCCTTGGGCAATGTCGGCCGGGATGCCATCGCCCACGCGGTCTTCATCGCCCCGGCGGCGGCGCCGGACAGCTTCCCCGACCTCCTGGCCGTGCGCCAGCCTTTGGCCATGGCGCATGGCCAGGAGCCGGAGACGATCAGGGAGGTGCGCGAGCTCGCCGGGGCCGCCATGCGCGCCGTGCAGTTCCGCGCCGTCACCGAGGCGGACTGGCAGGAGCGTGCGCTGGCCGTGCCGGGGGTCGCCGACGCAAGAGCGACCTTCCGCTGGACCGGGAGCTGGCACACCGTCTTCGTCGCCCTTCACCCCGTCGAACCGGCGGATCTCGTGGTCCTGCCGGGCGGCCGAGTCCGGCTCGCACGAGGCTTCGCGAGCCGGACCAGGGCCGCTTTGAGCCGGGTGCGGCTCGCCGGCTACGACCTCGTGCTGGATACCGCCCGTTACGTGCCGCTGCAGCTGACCATCCGGCTCTGCGTCGCCACCGGCCACTTCCGGGGCCAGGTGCTGGCGGCCGTCGCCGAGCGCCTGTCGAACCGGCGCCTCGCCGATGGCCGGACCGGCTTCTTCCACGTCTCGCGGCTGCGCTTCGGCGCGGCGGTCAGGCTCAGCCGGATCATTGCCCTGGTGCAGGAGGTGCCGGGAGTCGCCTCGCTCGAGGTCAGGGAATTCCATCGCTACTGGGAGCTGCCCAATGGCGAGCTCGAATCGGGCTCGCTGCCGCTCGGCCCGTTCGAGATCGCCCGGCTCGACAACGACCCGAGCCTGCCGGAGAACGGCGTGCTCGAGCTCGATGCGGTGGGTGGGCTCTGAGCATGGCCGGCCTCGACACCTGCCATTGCTGCGCGCCACCCGTCGGTGCCACGCCCGTGCGCATCTGGAACCGCCCGGGCCTGCCGTCGATCGAGGGGCGGGTGGGCAGCTTCGCGAGCTTCCGTGCCGCGATGCTGGCGGCCCTCGCCCGCGAGCTGCCGGAGCTCGCGACCCGGGCCGGCGACGACCATTCGATCACCCTGCTCGAGCTCTGGGCCGCCGTCGCCGACGTCCTCACCTTCTATCAGGAGCGGATCGCCAACGAGGTCTATCTCCGCACGGCGCCGCACCGCGCGTCGGTGCGCATGCTGGCGGCACTCCTCGACTACCAGCCGCGACCGGGGCTCTCGGCCGAGGCCGACCTCGCCTTCGCCCTGGACGAGGGGGCGGCGCTCACCATCGCCGCCGGGGTCCGGGTGATGAGCCTGCCGGGTGCCGGCGAGCAGCCACAGACCTTCGAGACGCTCGACCCGTGCGACGGCCTCGCCGCCCTCAATCGCCTGCGGGCACGGCCGGTGCCCGTGGCCGACCGGCCGCTCGCCGCCGGCCGCAGACCGGGCCATCCTGCTGGATGGCGGCCCCCCGCTGGCGGCGGGCGACCGGCTCGCCTTCTGGACTGCCGCAGCACTCGAGGAGAAGCGCGTCGTCGAGGTGCTGCCGGAGGACGGGCTCCGCCGGCTGGTCTGGTCGCCACCGCTCGCGCAAGACCTCCCACCGGCGCCGGCAGCGACCACGGACGGGCGGGCCCATCGGATCCGCCGGAGCCTCCGGTTCTTCGGCTGGGACGCGCCGAGCAGCTACCCGGCCTACGACCCGGGGAAATACAATGCCGCCACGAAGAAGTGGAACCCGCCACCTGCCTGGCAGACGGAGGACCTGACGGGCCGGCTCGCCCTGCCCGAGACCTCGACGACCTCGGCCCCGTTGACCTGGCCCCTGGACGGCAAGGTCGAGGGGCTGACCGCGGGATGCCGGCTGCTCATCCAGCACGGCAATGCCGTGCGTCTGGCAACGGTGACGTCGGTCGCCGAGGCGCCGCGCGAGCTCGGGCCGCTGAAGGCCACGGTGACGGTGCTGACGCTGAGCGGCGCTGCCGGCCTCGGCATCACCGACCGGCGCACCGCCCATGTGCTGGAGGTCGAGCCCGAGGCCCTGACCTTCCGCACGCACAGCTATCCGCAAGTGATCACGGGCGGGCGGGTGACGCTCTGGCCCGATCCGGGTGTCGCGATCGAGCGCGGGCGGCGCGTGCTCATCGACGACGGCAAGGGCCGGGTCCACGCCGCCCGGGTGACGGGGACGACAGCGCTCGACACAGGCCCGCTCGCGGTCGACTTCACCCCCGCTCTGCCGGCCGCGATCGACGCCGAGAAGGCGGTCCTCTGGGGCAATGTGGCGCGGGCCGGGCATGGCGAGACGCAGCCGCCGGAGACGCTCGGCGACGGCGACGGGGCTGCGCTCTTCCAGGCCTGGGCGCTGGGCAAGCCAGAGCTCAGCCGGCGGGCATCCGCGAAGTCGGCGATGGGCGAGCCGGAGCTGACCCTGCTCGTCGACGGCGTGCGCTGGCAGGCGGTGGAAAGCCTCTACGGCAAGGCGGCGGACGCCGCGGTCTTCAGGCTGGCCGAGGGCGACGACCGGAAGGCCCTCGTCACCTTCGGCGACGGGCAAAGGGGTGCCCGGCTGCCGTCCGGGCGCGGCAATGTGGTGGCCCACTACCGCAAGGGCCGGGGCCTCGCCGGGCTGGTGGCGGCGCACCAGCTCAATATCCTGCTCAACCGGCCACCGGGCCTGCGCGACGCCACCAACCCGGCGCCGGCCGAGGGCGGGGCCGATCCCGAGACGCTCGACCAGGCCCGCGAGAATGCGCCGGTCAGCGTGCGCACCTTCGGGCGCATCGTCTCGCTCGAGGATTTCGCCTGGCTCGCCACGGCCTCCGGCGAGATCGCCAAGGCCCGGGCGACATGGGTGTGGCGCGGGCTCGAGCGCTCCGTCCACCTCACCGTGGCAGCACAAGGCGGCGGCGCGCTCGGGGCCGAGGCGATGGCGCGCCTGCACGCCGCACTCACCGCCGCCCGCGACCCGAACCATGCGCTGCTCGTGGAGAACGCCCTGCCCGTGCCGATCACCGTCGCGGCGAAGCTCGTCGTCCTGCCCGACTTTGTCCGGGAGACCGTGCTGGAGACGGCCAGAGCAAGGCTGCTCGACCGGCTCTCGTTCGCGCACGCCGAGCTCGGCCGGCCGCTCCACGCCAGCCAGGTGATCACCGAGCTGCAGGCCGTCGACGGCGTCGACGGTGTCGATCTCGACGTCCTGCACTTCAAGGGCTGGACCGGCTGGTCGCCGGCCGCCCTCGCGGCCAGGGGTGCCACGGGCGCGCCGGACCAGCCGCATCTGCGCCTCTTCGCCGCGCGTGCCAAGACACAGGCCGGTGTCGATCCCATCGTCGCGGCACTGCTGGCCGCCGGCGCCGAGGTCGTGCCGCCCGAGCTCGCCACCCTCGCCGACCGCGACCTCACCCTAACGGCCACAGGGGGGATCGGATGACCGAGAAGCGGCTCTTCGACCTCCTGCCGGCCATCCATCGCGAGCGCGACGCGGAGACCGGCCAGCCGCTCGAGCGGCTGCTCGGCATCGTCGACGCCCAGGCCGCGATCATCGAGGCCGACATCGCCCGGCTCTATGACGACCTCTTCGCCGAGACCGCGAGCCCCTGGGTCCTGCCCTATATCGGCGATCTCGTCGGCAATGTGCCGCTCTTCGGCGCCGACGAGGTGGCCGGCAGCGACACGGCGCTGGAGCGCTTTCCGGATCTCCGCGGCCCGCGGCTGGTGCCCGAGGTCGGCGTTCGGCGCCGCGCCGACGTGGCGAAGACGATCTATTATCGCCGCCGCAAGGGCATGCCGCCGATGCTCGAGGAGCTGGCGCGGGACGTGACCGGCTGGGCGGCGCACCTCGTCGAGTTCTTCCAGGCCCTCGGCTGGACGCAGATGGTCCGCAACCATCTGCGGCCCGAGGCGACCCTGCCCGATCTGCGGCGCGTCGCGGCGTGCGATCGCGTACGAGGCCCGTTCGACCGCTTCGCCCACAGCGTCGATGTCCGCCCGATCGGCCCGCTCGACGGCTGGCACGCGGTCCGGACGGTGGGCTTCTTCGTCTGGCGGCTCGGTGCCTTCGAGCTCGCCGGCGCCGATGCCCGCCAGGACCCGACCGACGGCTTCGGCTGGCATGTCAGCCCGACCGGCCACGCCGCCCCGCTCTTCGCCGGCTGGCGCCGCGAGGGTGACGAGGCCGGCATGACCGAGGAGGCGCATGTGCCCGGGCCGATCCGCAAGGCCGCCTTCTTCGAGGATCTGCAGGCGGCACATGCACAGAGCCCCGTGCCCGACGCGACTCTCTGGTACGCGACGCCGCCCGCCGACCCGACGACGGCCGGCCCCCAGGGCAGTCTCTCGATCACGCTCCTCAAGGGGGGGCAGCGCTGGCCGGTGCCGACGGCACGGGTGCTCTGCGCCAATCTCGGGGCCTTCCGCCAGCCGCCGGACGGCTTCGTCGGCGTCGACGTCGCGCTCGGTCGGATCGCCCTCGGCAAGAAGCTCGCGACCGACCCCGTGGCAGCGATCGGCGACGACGCCGATGGCGTGCTGACCAGCCACCATTACGGCTTCGCCGCGGCCCTCGGCGGCGGCCCCTACGAGCGGCGCGCCTGGACCATCCGCCGCGGCCGCTGGCCGGCGAGACAGGCGCACCCTGGTGCTGCGGGTGCGCAAGGACGGCCAGGGCGGCGCCTTCACGACCATCGCGGCCGCCATCACCGACTGGGCCGGGCCGGTCCACCTGAAGCGAAACACCATCATCGCGATCGAGGACAGCCGCACCTACGCGGAGAGCCTCGCGATCGAGCCCAGGGACGGTGGCTGGCTCGCCATCGAGGCGCTGAGCGGCACCCGGCCCCTGGTGCTCGGCGACATCACCGTCACCGGCAGCCACGACGATGCGGCCTTGACCCTCTCGGGGCTATGGGTCGAGGGCCGGGTCGAGGTCACGGGCTCGCTCGGCCATCTCCGGCTCCTCCACACCACGCTGGTGCCCGGGCCTCTCGTTCTCGGCAGCGGGCCGGAAAGCGGCCCGGCCATCCAGCCGAGCCTCGTCGTCGCCGGCGGTGCCGCGCCCGACCTCCTGAACGAGACGCTCACCCTCGATCTCGCCTTCTCGGTCACCGGGCCGCTGCAGGCCCCGCGCCATGCCCGAGCACTTCGCCTGCTCGACTGCATCATCGTGGCCGACCCGGACGGCGATGCGATCGGCAGCGCCGCCGAGCCCGGGCCGCCGACCGCCATGGAGCGCTGCACCGTGCTCGGCCGGACCACCGTCCAGGCGCTCCTGCTCGCCAGCGAATCGATCCTCGAGGGCAAGGTCACCAGCAACCGGCGACAGCTCGGCTGCGCCCGCTTCAGCTACCTGCCGCCGGGCTCGCGCACGCCCAGGCGCTATCGCTGCCAGCCGGACCTCGAGGTCGAGGTGGAGCTCGAGGCGCTCGTGGCCCTCACCGGCACGGCGCCGACCGATGCCGAGCGCCACGCGGTGGCGGAGCGGGTCGGGCGCTGGCTGGTGCCGGCCTGGACGAGCCGGCGCTGGGGCCAGCCGGGCTTCGCCCAGCTGCACGCGCATTGCCCGCAGATGATCCGGGAGGGTGCCGAGGACGGCTCGGAGATGGGGGCCTTCGCGCATCTCAAGCAACCGCAGCGGGCAGCCAACCTGCGTCAACGACTCGATGAATACCTGCCGTTCGGGCTGGATGCCGGCATCGTGCCGGTAACCTGACACGAGGGCGAGCGCCGGGCGCCGACGCCCGGCCGGGGGAACGACGATGGCCGGCGACTATTCGAGGAACGGGTTCCGCAAGAAGGATCGGGTTGCGGCCGTGCTCATGCAGCAGGGCCGGGTGACCCTCGATTCGGATCACAACACCGAAGCCCTGATGCTCGACCGACGCCTCAAGAACCTCGCCCAGGACGTCTGGGGCAAGGGCTGGGTCCCGGCCCGCACCACGCCCGATGCCTTCCGCCTGACGGCGATCGCCGGCCCGGATCTCGCCATCGGCCCCGGTCGGCTCTACGCCTTCGGCCTCGCCCCCGAGGCGTTTGCCGAGGAGGCCGCCACCCTCAAGTCGCAGCCCTTCCTGCCCGCCCCCGTGACACTGCCGCCGGCCGGGCCGGCCCTCGCCTATCTCGACGTGTTCGAGCGCGAGATCACCTGGGTCGAGGAGCCCGGGCTGCTCGAGAAGGCGCTGCATGGCGTCGACACGACGACCCGCCGCCAGGTGGTCTGGCAGGTCAGGCTGCACGGTGCCGCCGACGCCGCCTGCGGCATGGACCTCGATGCCCTGTTCCCGCCGAGCCGCGGGCGGCTGACCACCGACGCGACCGGCACGCCGGCCTCCGACGATCCCTGCATCCTGCCGCCGACGGGCGGCTATCGCGGCCTCGAGAACCGGTTCTACCGCGTCGAGGTGCATGTCGAGGGCCCCCCCGGCACGGCCCGGTTCAAATGGTCGCGCGAGAACGCCTCGGTGGTCTCGCCGGTCGAGACGATCGCCGCGAGCGGCACCAAGAGCCAGTTGCGCGTCACGCGGATCGGTCGCGACCAGGTCCTGCGCTTTTCCGCCGGCGATTGGGTCGAGGTGCAGGACGACCGGCGCGAGCTCCTCGGTGAGGCCGGCCAGATGGCGCGCGTCGAGAGCATCGACGAGGCGACGCGCACCGTCTTTCTCGACCGGGCGCTGCCGCTGGGCGGCACGGGCGGCTTCGGCACCACGCCGGCCGAGCTGAAGGCGGCGCACACCCGGCTCATCCGCTGGGACCAGAGCCTGGAGCTGCACGGCAACGCGGTCGATCCCGCAACCGGCCTCATGGCGACGGGCCCGCTGCCCATCGCCCTCGAGGACGGCGTTCAGGTCGGCTTCAGCGCCGCACCCGGCACCACGGGGGCGATGCGGGTGGGCGACCACTGGTCCTTCGCGGCACGCACCGTCGACGGCTCGGTGGAGAAGCTGGAGGCCGCACCGCCGGACGGCGTCCACCATCACTACGTGCCGCTCGCCGAGGTGACGGTCGGCCCGACCGGCTTCGTCGTGACCA
>JAWKVR010000046.1:0-32341 GCA_041397945.1 Geminicoccaceae bacterium | reverse complement strand
CCGGCCCGCCGATCTCCTCGACCAGCCCGTCGTAACGGCCGCCGGCGATCACCGCCCCCTGGGCGCCGAGCTGGTCGGTCGTGAACTCGAAGGCGGTGTGCGTGTAGTAGTCGAGCCCGCGCACCAGCCGCGGGTTCAGCCGGTAGGCCAGACCCAGCTCGTCGAGCCCGTCGCGCACCGCCGCGAAGAAATCACGGCTCGCCGCGTTGAGCGACTCCTCGAGCCTGGGTGCCCCCTCGACGACCGCCCGGTCGCCCTCGTCCTTGCTGTCGAGGATGCGCATCGGGTTGCGACCGAGACGCGCCAGGCTGTCCTCCGAGAGCCGGTCGCGATGGCCCTCGAGATAGCGCACCAGCTCCTCGCGATAGGCCTGCCGGCTCGCCGGGTCGCCCAGTGTGTTGAGCTCGAGCGTCACCTGCCCCGCCACCCCGAGACGTTCGAGGATCATCGCCCCCACGGCGATCACCTCGACGTCGCCCTGCGGCTCCGGCGCCCCCAGGAGCTCGATGCCGATCTGGTGGAACTGCCGCATCCGGCCCTTCTGCGGCCGCTCGTAGCGGAACATCGGCCCGGCATAGAAGAACTTGAGCGGCAGGCTCTGCAGGAGGCCGTTGGAAATGGCGGCGCGCGCCACGCCCGCGGTGTTCTCGGGCCGGAGCGTCAGGCTCTCGCCGCCGCGGTCCTCGAAGGTATACATCTCCTTCGTCACCACGTCCGAGGTGTCGCCCAGGGTCCGCAGGAAGACGTCGGTGAACTCGAAGACCGGTGTGGCGATCTCCTCGTAGCCGTAGAGCGCCGAGGCGGCGCGGCCGGTCTCGATGACGTGCCGGTGCCGGCGGATGGTCTCGCCGAAGAGATCGTGCGTGCCGCGTACCGGCCGGGCGGTGGCCATGGGTCTTCAACCTTCTGGAACGGAAAATAAGGGTCAGGCAGCCGGCCGCTTGCCGAAGCGCTCCTCGACATAGCGCTCGACCATGGCCTGGAACTCCTCGGCGATATGCTCGCCGCGCAGCGTCGTGGCCTTGGCACCGTCGATGAAGACCGGTGCGACCGGGCTCTCGCCGGTGCCCGGCAGGCTGATGCCGATATCGGCGTGCTTGCTCTCGCCGGGCCCGTTGACGATGCAGCCCATCACCGCGACCTTGAGCCCCTCGATCCCGGGATAGCTCGCCCGCCAGACCGGCATCTGCCGGGCCAGATAGGTCTCGATCCGAAGCGCCAGCTCCTGGAAATACGTGCTGGTCGTCCGCCCGCAGCCGGGGCAGGCCGTCACCTCGGGCGCGAAGCTGCGCAGGCCCAGGGACTGCAGGATCTCCTGGCAGACCCTGACCTCGGTGGTCCGGCTCTCGCCCGGGCGCGGCGTCAGGGAGCAGCGAATGGTGTCGCCGATGCCCTCCGTCAGCAGGATCGAGAGTGCCGCAGCGCTCGCCGCGATGCCCTTCGAGCCCATCCCCGCCTCGGTCAGCCCGAGATGCAGCGCATAGGCGCCACGCCGGGCGAGCTCGCGATAGACGGCGATCAGGTCCGGCACCCGGCTGACCTTGGCCGAGATGACGATCCGGTCGGCGCCGAGGCCCATCCGCTCGGCATGCGCGGCACTTTCCAGAGCCGAGCGGACAAGCGCCTCGCGCAGCACGAAATCGGCGCTCTCGGGCGTTGGCGAGCCGGCGTTCTCGTCCATCAGCCGGGCGGCCAGGGCCTGGTCGAGCGAGCCCCAGTTGACGCCGATGCGGACCGGCCGATCGTGCCGCAGGGCGGCCTCGATCATCTGCTCGAACTGCCGGTCGCGCTTCTCGCCGAACCCGACATTGCCGGGATTGATCCGCAGCTTGGCGAGGCTGGGGCCCAGCTCCGGCACGGCCGCCAGAAGCCGGTGGCCATTGTAGTGGAAGTCGCCGACGATCGGCACCCGGTGGCCCAGAAGATCGAGCCGCTCGCGCAGGCGCGGCACGGCCCGCGCCGCCGGCTCGTCATTGACCGTGACCCGGACGATCTCCGAGCCCGCCCGGGCGAGCTCGATCACCTGCCGGCAGGTGGCATCGACATCCGAGGTGTCGGTATTGGTCATCGACTGGACGACGACCGGCGCCCCGCCGCCCATGGTGACGCCACCGACCCGGACGGCCGTCGTCGGCCGACGCAACAGCTGGGCCAGGGCGACCATGTCGGTCAGCGCAGCCGGGTGAGCAGGGAATCGGGGGCCAGCGAGACGTCCCGCACCACGGCCCCGCTGCGCCCGAGCGTGCCGACCCTCTCCCCGTCGACCCAGATCTCGAGCCCGCCGGCATTGCCGGTCCAGAGTGCCAGATCGTTGCGGTCGGGAATGACGAAGCGGTCGCCCGGCTCGAGGGTGCGGCTGGTGACGTAGTCGCGGGCCGGGCTCTGCACCTGGATCCAGCTCGCCTCGCGGGCCAGAAGGACGACCCGCCCGTCGCTCGCGGCACCATCGGCCGCCCCGGCACCGAAGAGCGTCCCGCTGGCCGGCGCCGACGCCGCAGCGTCCGGCTCGGCGGCGGGCACCTCGAGGGCCGCGAGCAGATCGCCGACCGTGCCTGGCTCGGCCTGCTCGCCGTCCTGCCGGCGGGCGGCGGCCGCCCGCTCGGCCTCCGCATCGAGCACGAGATCGGCGAACGGCCCGGCAGCCGGCGGCTCGGCCGCCGCCGCCTCGGGCAGATAGGCCTCGCTCACCCTGTGGCCGGGAGCTGGCGGCTGACCGCCATTCCCCGCGACCACGGCACCTGCCGGCGGCGCCGTGCGGGCGATGACGCCGCTGACCGGCGCCGATTCCGGCGCGGGCTTCGGCGGCTCTGGCGGCTCCGGCGGTGGCTCGACCGCCGCCGTCACCGTCGGCTGAGCCGGCGCCGGCCGGCTGGCGGCCGGCGGCTCGACAGCACCGGGCGGCGCCTTGGCATCGTCGAACAGGGTCGCGGCATACTGGCCGATCTCGCCCGGCAGGGCGCTCACCCGCTGCAGCACGTCGCCGCCGCCCGCCTGGACCGCGTACCAGCCGCCATAGGCGAGACCGCCGAGCACGAGGCCGAGAACGACCAGCGAAAGGCTCGGCAGGCGGTTCTCGGCGGCCGGCTGGCGGACGTTCAACTCCTGCTCGGCATCCGCCGCCAGCCCGACCCTGAGGCCGTGCACCACCTCGGTGCCGTCGAAGCCCAGGTGATCGGCATAGCTGCGCAGGAAGCCCATGGCATAGGCGCGGCCGGGCATGGCCGAGAGATCGCCCTCCTCGAGCGCGAAGAGATAGGAGGGCTTGATCCTCAGATAGTCGGCGACGTCGTAGAGATCCTCGCCCCGCTGCTGGCGAGCCTCGCGCAGGTAGCGGCCGACGGCGATGAGCCGCTGGGCGGAAGTATCGAGGGCCGGCTCGGGAGAGGGCGCACGACGGGACACGGTTGGGCAAACGTCCTGAACAGGCGGGCCGAGAGGAAGCCTCGAACCCAGGGTTGCACACTGCGGAGCAAGCTCAGCGCTGGGTTACCACCCGAGCCGACTCCTCCATAGCAAACCAGCCCGCCACAGCCAAACCCCGATCGATTCCCGAGGTCCGTCCGGCCGGTGCTCAAATCGCGCGATACGTGTGGTCGGGCAATGCCACCGCATGATCGTGCGCATAGGCGAGCAGGCGGCGCCTCAGGCTGTGGTCCGGCAGACCGAGCAAGCTCTTGAGGTAGTCGCTCAACCGGCCCGCATCAAGGGAGCGCAGCATCACCTTGACCGGGCCGATCTGGGCCGGCGACAGCGACAGGCGGCGCACGCCCAGGCCCACCAGCGCCATGGCCTCGATCGGCCGGCTGGCCATCTCGCCGCAGACCGCCAGCGGCACGCCGGCTTCCCGGCAGTGCTCGACCAGACCACGCAGGAAGCCGAGCGCCGGCGGTGACAGCACGTCGTAGCGGTCGCCGAGCAGCTGCGAGCCACGGTCGCAGGCGAACAGGAACTGCAGGAGGTCATTGCTGCCGACCGAGAGGAAATCCACCTCGCGCAGGAGCACCGGCAGCTGCCAGTAGAGCGAGGGCACCTCCATCATCGCCCCCACCTCGATCCGCTCGGGCAGCACCTGGCCCCGTGCCACGGCCCGGCCCCGCTCGATCTCGAGCAGATGCCGCGCGGCGCGCAGCTCGGCGACCTCGGCGACCATCGGGAACATCACCCGCAGGAGCGGCCGGCCGGCGGCCGCCTCGAGCAGGGCGCGGAGCTGGCGGCGGAGAATGACCGGGCGGTCGAGCGTCAGGCGCAGCGCCCGCCAGCCCATCGCCGGGTTCTCCTCCTCCGGCATGCGCCAGTAGGGCAGCTGCTTGTCGCTGCCGATATCGAGCGTGCGAAAGCAGACCGGCCGCCCGCCGGCCCGGTCGAGCACGGTCGCGTAATATTCGGCCTGCACGCGCGGGTCGTGAAAATCGGGGCGCGACATGAAGGTGAGCTCGGTGCGGTAAAGCCCGACACCTTCGGCACCGGTGGTATCGAGCTCGCCGAGATCGATGAGGAAGCCGGCATTGATCGAGAGCTGCACGGGGATGCCGTCGGCCGTGACCGACGGCGCGTCCTTGAGGCTGCCGAACAAGCGCCGGCGCTCCTGGCGCGCGCGCGTCGCGTCCTTGAACGCCTCGACCACCTCCTCGGACGGCCGCAAAAAGACCTGCCCGTGCTCCGCATCGAGCGCCAGCAGATCGCCACCCTCGATCTGCGCCATCGCACGGCTGACGCGACCGAGCATCGGCACGTCGAAGGCCCGGGCGACGATCGTCACGTGCGCGGTCGCCGAGCCCTCCTCGAGCACGATGCCGCCGATCTTGCTCTGATCGTAATCCACGAGATCGGCAGCCGAGAGGTTGCGGGCGACGATGATCGAGCCGGGCGGCATCATCCCGGCCTCGTGCCGGCTGTCGCGGCCGGCGAGCAGGCGCAGCAGCCGCTCGGCCAGATCCTCGAGATCGAGCAGCCGCTCGCGCAGATAGGCGTCGCTGGCATGGCCGATGCGCAGCTTGGTGTCCTCCTGGACCCGCTTGACCGCGGCCTCGGCGGTCAGGCCGGTCTCGATCGCCTCGCGCATCCGCCGCCGCCAGCCGCCGTCATGCGCGAACATGCGATAGGTCTCGAGCACCTCGCGATGCTCGCCGGCACCGAGATCGGTGCGCTCAAGCATCGCGTCGAGCGACTCCCTGAGGCTCTCCACCGCAGCCTCGAGCCGCGCCGCCTCGGACACGGGGTCGTCGGCGATCAGCCGCGTGATCTCGATCTTCGGCGCATGCAGCCAGGCCGGGCCGATGGCCAGCCCCTCGACCAGCCGCCGCCCTTCCAGCCGGCGCTGCTCGCTGCCGAGGCCGGGCAGGTCGGTGTAGTGGTCCGCATCGACCAGCTCGCCCGAGGCCAGCATCTCCGCCAGCACGCTGGCGATGATCTGCAGCGCCTCGACCTCGTCCTCGGCGTATTTCTTGCGCGCCGTGTTCTGCACGACGAGCACGCCGACCACCCGACCGGTGCGCACCACCGGCACGCCGAGGAAGGAGTTGTAGACGTCCTCGCCGGTCTCCGGGAAGAAGCGGAAATTGGCGTGGTGCTGCGCGTCGTCCGTGTTGATCAGGGTGCCGGCCGCGGCGATCGTGCCCACCAGCCCCTGGCCCACCGCCATGCGGGTGCGGTGCACGGCCTCGCGGGCGAGGCCCTCGGTGGCGAAGAGCTCGAGCACCTCGCCGGCGCGCAGCGCGTAGATCGAGCAGACCTCGGCCACCAGGTTGGCGGCGATCAGCGAGACGATGCGATCGAGGCGGGCCTGCGGGTCGATTGGCAGGGCCACGACCTCGACGAGCCGCCGCAGGAGCTGCCGCGCCCCGGTCAGCTCGGCGCTGCGCCGCTCCGCCGGGGCCTCCCCGCTGCGCCGGGGGGCCGCCATGGTCAGGCGCCGACGGCCGCGAGCGGCCCGGTGTCGGCGCGCCCGAGAGCGGCCTCTGCCTGACTGACCAGCTCGGCCATGATCTCGGCCACGGGCTGCTCGGCCTTGACGAACCCGACCGACTGGCCGGCCATCAGCGAGCCTTCCTCGACATCGCCTTCGACCACCGCCCGCCGCAGCGCCCCGGCCCAGAAATGCTCGATGGCAAGCGATGCCTCCTCGAGGCTCAGCTCGCCCCGCCGATAGCGGCCGATCACGTCGATCTGGGTCTGGGCGAAACGGCGTGTGCCGTTGTTGGCCAGCGCCCGCACCGGAATGACCTTGAACTCCGGGTCGACCTGCACCGAGGGCTGGGCATCACGGGCGGCCGCCTTGATGAAGGCCTTCTTGAAGTTCGGGTGGGCGATCGACTCGGCAGCACAGGCGAAGCGCGTGCCCATCTGCACGCCCGAGGCGCCCATGCGCAGGAAGGCGGCGATCGCCTCGCCATGGCCGATGCCGCCGGCGATGAAGACCGGCACCTCGGTCAAGAACGGCAGGATCTCCTGGGCCAGGACCGCGGTCGAGATGGCGCCGATATGCCCGCCCGCCTCCATGCCCTCGATGATCAGCCCGTCGGCGCCCGAGCGCGCCAGCCGCCGGCCGAGCGCCAGCGACGGCGCGAAGCACAGGAGCCGGCTGCCGCCGCCCTTGATCCTGGCGATGGCGGCACCCGGCGGCAGCCCGCCGGCCAGCACCACATGGCCGACCCGCAGGTCCATGCAGACCTCGACCAGCCGGTCGAGCGCCGGGTGCATGACGATCAGGTTGACGCCGAAGGGCCGGTCGGTGAGCGCGCGGGTCGCCATGATCTCCTGGGCCAGGAGATCGGGCGTCATCGAGCCGCAGGCGAGCACGCCGAAGCCGCCGGCCTCGCCGATCGCCGCCACGAGGTGGCGCTCCGAGACCCAGGTCATGGCCCCGGCCATGATGGCCGTCTCGGTGCCGAGCAGCTCGGCGCCGCGGCGCCAGAGCGCCCGCAGCCGCGGATGGGGCGGCAGAACCGTCAACCGTCAGCTCCCGTCGAGCCCGTAGGCGGTGTGCAGCGCACGCAGGGCGAGCTCGGTGTAGGCCTCGTCGATCAGGACGCTCACCTTGATCTCCGAGGTCGAGATCGCCTGGATGTTGATGCCCTTGTCGGCCAGGGTCTGGAACATGGTGTGGGCGATGCCGGCATGGCTGCGCATGCCGACGCCGATCACCGAGACCTTGCTGACATCGTCGTCGGCGAGGATCTCGCCGAAGCCGATGCTCGACTTGTGCTCGGCCAGCACGGCCTGCGCCCGCTTGAGGTCGCTGCGCGTCACGGTGAAGGTCATGTTGGCGTTGACGCCGTCGCGGCTCACCGACTGGACGATCATGTCGACATTGATGCCGGCCGCGGCGAGCGGCCCGAACACGGCCGCCGCGATGCCCGGCCGGTCGCGCACGCCGAGCACGGTGAGCCGGGCCTCGTCACGACTGTAGGCGATGCCGCTGACGACTTGCTGTTCCACGATGTCATCCTCGTCGACGACGAGCGTGCCGGGCTCGTCGCTGAAGCTGGAGAGTACCTGCACCTTCACCTTGTGCGCCATGGCGAGGGCGACCGAGCGGGTCTGCAGCACCTTGGCACCCTGCGACGCGAGCTCGAGCATCTCCTCGTAGGTGATGCGGTCGAGCTTCCGCGCCTTCGTCACGATCCTGGGATCGCTCGTGTAGACGCCGTCCACGTCGGTGAAGATGTCGCAGCGATCGGCACCGATCGCCGCCGCCAGCGCCACGGCCGAGGTGTCGGAGCCGCCGCGGCCGAGCGTGGCCAGCCGGTCGCCCGGGGCCAGGCCCTGGAAGCCGGCGACGACGGCGACCTTGCCGGCCTCGATGGCCGCCAGGATGGGGGCCTTGTCGATCCGCGTGATCCGCGCCTTGCCGTGCGCCGCGTCGGTCGCCACCCCGGCCTGCCAGCCGGTGAACGAGCGGGCCGGCACGCCGATCGACTGCAGGGCGATCGCCAGGAGCCCGACCGTCACCTGCTCGCCGGAGGAGACGACGACGTCGTACTCGGCCGGGTCGTAGCCGGCGGGATCGAGCCCGTCGACCCAGCCGACGAGCTTGTTGGTCTCGCCGGCCATGGCCGAGAGCACCACGCAAACACGCTCGCCCGCCCGGACATCGCGGGCCACGCGGGCCGCGACATGGCGAATGCGCTCTAGATCGGCGACCGAGGTGCCGCCATATTTCTGCACGACCAGCGTCAAGGATGTTACTCGCTTCGGATGGCGCCCGAGCGGCCGGGGAAACGTCAGGGGCCGTGGCCGGGGCAGCTCGCCGGATGCGCCACCTTCTAGCCAGCGGGAGTCCAATGGGCAAGCAACTGACCGGCAGCGCTCGGGCCGCGACCCCGCAGCCACAGGGTGCTTCCGCCCTCGACCGGGACGAGGTGGCGAAGTTCGAGGCGCTGGCCGAGGAGTTCTGGGACCCCGCGGGGCCGATGCGGCCCCTGCACAAGCTCAACCCCCTGCGTATCGCCTATGTCCGCGACCACGCGATGCGGCTCCTCGCCCCGGCTGGTGCGGGCGGGCTGCGGCCGCTCGCCGGCCTGCGGCTCGCCGATATCGGCTGCGGGGCCGGGCTGCTCAGCGAGCCCATGGCGCGGCTCGGCGCCGAGGTGACCGGGGTCGACCCGTCGCCCCGCTCGATCGAGATCGCCAGGGCCCACGCCGCCGCCACCGGGCTCGCCATCGACTACCGGGCGACGAGCGTCGAGGCCCTGGCCGAGGCCGGCACGCTCTTCGATGTGGTCCTCGCCATGGAGGTGATCGAGCACACCACCGACCCCGACCTCTTCATCTGCGAGCTCGCCGACATCACCCGCCCGGGCGGGCTCGTGGTGCTCTCCACCCTCAACCGCACCGCCCGCTCCTGGCTCCTCGGCATCGTCGCCGCCGAATACGTCCTCGGCTGGCTGCCCCGCGGCACGCACCAGTGGCAGCGCTTCGTCCCGCCCGCCACCCTCGCCCGCCTGCTCCGCCGCCGCGGCCTTCGGGTCATCGGCACCCAGGGCGTCGTCTACCGCCCGCATCGCGACGATTTCGTCACCAGCCGCGATCTCGCCGTCAACTACATGATCAGCGCGGTCAAGGACTGAGGGGCGCCGGCAGCGCCCGGGTGGCTCAGCCGTCCAGCTTGGGCAGGTCGGGCAGCGGCAGCACCTCGATGCCCTCCTCGAGCAGCTCCTTGGCCTCGTCCAGCGTCGCCTGGCCGAAGATGTCGCGCGCCTCGGCTTCCTCGTAATGGATCTTGCGCGCCTCCTCGGCGAAACGCTTGCCGACATTCTCGAAGCTCGCCTCGACATGCGCCCGCAGACGCCGCATCGCCATGAGCGCCTTGGCCAGCTCGACCTGGCGCGGCGTCAGTGCCGCAGTCGGCACGGCCGGTGCCGCGAATTCGCCCGCGGGTGCGGCCGCCCCACCCGCCGCCGGGCCCGCAGCGGGCGCGCTCTGGGCCTCGGCCTCGGCCGGCGAGGTGCCGCGCTGCATCACCGCCGGGGCCATGATCGCCTTCTGGACCGAGCCGTCGCCGCAGATCGGGCAGGTGAGCGCGGCCGCCTCCTCGCCGAACGCGGCGCTGCTCTTGAACCAGCCCTCGAACTCGTGACCGGCGCCGCAGCGAAGCGCGTAGCGGATCACCCGGCCACCCCGCCGGCGAGCAGCGGGTCGAGCCCGCCCGCATGGTCGAGAGCGAAGAGGTCGTCGCAGCCGCCGATGCCCCGGCCGTCGATGAAGATCTGCGGAACCGTGCTCCGCCCCGCGGCACGCTCCACCATCTCCTGCCGGCGGCCGCGCGCCATCGAGACGTCGATCTCGTCGAAAGCGACACCCTTCTGCTGCAGCAGGCGCTTGGCACGAATGCAGTAGGGGCAGAAGGGCGTGGTGTAGATCTCGACGGTCGGCATCTGGGAGCCAGTCCATTGCGCGCTGGGCCGGCTCGGGCCGGGCACCCCCGTCATATAGGCTCGCTCGGGTCCTGCGCTACCCTGGCGAGCGTCAGCACGTCGACCGCCGTGGCACCGCCGGCGATCAGACAGCTGGCGCAGGCGTCGGTGGTGCTGCCGGTGGTGAGCACATCGTCGACCAGCAGCACCCGCCGGCCGTCCACCGCCGCCCGGCCGCGCCGGCCGAGGGCGAAGTGCTCGGGGCGGATATTGGCCCGCCGCGCCTCGGCCCCGAGCTGCTGCTGGGACGCGGTCGCCCGCAGCTTGACCAGGGCATCGACCAGGACCGGCTTGCCGCTGCGCCGCGCCAGCGCCTGCGCCAGCACCGCCGACTGATTGTAGCCCCGCTGCAGCAGCCGCCAGCGATGCAGGGCACCGGCACGATGAGATCGCAATCGCCGAGCAACTCGGCGCCGGCGCGCGCCATCCAGCGGGCGAAGGTGGCGGCCCCGTCGGTTCGGTCGCCATGCTTGAAGCGCAGGATGAGCTGGCGCGCCACGCCGCCATAGCGCAGCGCCGCCCGCGCCCGCGCATAGACGGGCGATGCGGCCTGGCAGTGCCCGCAGATCGCCGCCTCGACCGCCATCGGCGGCAGCGGCAGCCCGCAGACCCGGCAGCCGCGACCGAGCAGGAAGCCGACCGCGGACCAGCAGCCGGCGCAGAGCCGCCCCTGCTCGTCGACCAGCTCGCCGCAGGCGAGACAGCGCGGCGGCAGCAGGAGATCGAGCAGCCGCCGTGCCAGGCCCGCCGCCCGGCCGGCCAGGCCATCCGGCAAACGCCCCGCCGCCAGCATCGCCAATCCCCGGAAATTCGTCCGAAGATTGAACTATATGACGGAACATCTACCTCCGCGCAAGATCACGCAGCGGCGGCGTTACGACTATCGGCTCAACCGGATGATCGTGGTGCCGTCCTTGTCGAGCAGGTGCAGGAGGCCGGTCGGCTCGACCCGCCAGAAGCGAACCAGCTCGAGCGCCGCGAAGAACCGGCTCTCCTGGTCCATGATCGCCTCGGGGCAGGCCATCCGGGTCGAGCCCAGCGCACCGAAGCGGATCTTGTCGCCGTCGATCTCGGCCTCGCCGAAATAGCGGTTGCAGCCACCGAAGCCGCTGACCCCGCCACCGCTGGAAACCTGTAGCGTGGTCTGCAGATAGTCCATCACGCCACGGGCCTGGATGTCCTCGACGAGCCAGGGCCCGCCCTCGATCCGGTCCTCGTAGCGGTGCGCCATGGGGCCGGTGGGCATCTCCGTCATCAGGGTCTCCAATACCTGGATCCGCTCGCGGGTGTGATCGACCCAGCAGGCCCGGCGGGCATCGATGGCTTCGAGCCCCTGCGACTGCAGCCCGACGACCTCGCAGTCGAGGTCGCGGAACAGCTCGAAGGCCTGCTGCGCCCGCCTGAAGGCCCATTCGGCACGCTGGCCGACACTGGCCGCCGCCTGCTCTTCCCGGAACACCGCGACGACGGCAGCAAGGGCCGCGTCCGCCTCGCTCTCGGCCGCCTCGAGGCAGGCGCTGAACTCGGCCGCCGACCCTTCCCAGCACTCGCTGCGGATGTCGGCCGCGGCCGGGCTGGCGGCCAGGGCCGCCAGCGCCAGGCCGAGCAGGCTAGCCGGCGAGCGCACGGATGAGCTCGTTGGTCTCGGCCGCCTTCTCCATGTGCGGCATGTGGCCGACACCGGCGAAGCGGGTCACCTTGATCGACGCGGGCAGGCCCTCGCTGTGCCCGATCGGCAGGATCTGGTCGACCTCGCCCCAGACCACCTGCACCGGCACCTTCAGCCCGGCCAAGGCGTCGCGCAGCGTGCCGGCCTGCTTGCCGCCCGGCATCAGCCCGTCGCGCAGGGCCTTCAGGGCCGCGTCGACACCGTCCAGCCTTTTGAACTTCAGCACGTCCTCGACCATGTCCTTGGAGATCAGGGACGGGTCGCCGACCAGCATCTCCAGCACGGGCCGGAGCTTCTTCGCCCGCTTCTCCTCGATGAAGCCGTTGATGTAGTCCATGTTGATCTCGTCGCCGAGCGCTGCGGGTGCCACCAGCGTGGCGCTCGCCACCCGATCCGGCTGCTCGAGCGCCAGCAGGAGCGCTGTGGCCCCGCCCATCGAATGGCCGACCAGGTGCGCCTTCGCGATGTCCTTGGTGTCCATGAACGCGACCACGGCGGCGGCGAGGCCGCGCAGGCCCATGTCGCCCACGTCCTTGGTCGACCCGCCATGCCCGGGCAGGTCGACGGCATAGGTCTTGTGCCCGGCCGACAGCTCCTCCTGGTTGAACATCCAGTTGTTGAGGTCGCCGCCATAGCCGTGGATGAAGACGATGGGCGCACCCTCGCCGTCGCCCATCTCGAGATAGCGGATGCGCCCCGCCGCGGTGGTCGCGTCCTCGGGCTCCGGGCCGCCGGCACCGGCGGCGTCGAAGACGAAATTCGCCTTGAAGTCCTCGACGAAGGCGTCGACCTCGGCATCCGTCACGGCTTCCTCGGCGACCACGCCGATCAGGTAGGCGACCGGCACGGTCTCGCCGTCCTTGACCACCAGCCGGCGCAGCGTGCCGCTGACCGGGCTCTCGAACACGTTGGCGATCTTCGACGTCTCGATGTCGACGATCTCCTGCCCCTTGGTGATCTTCGCACCCTCGGCGACATGCCACTGGGCCACCATGCCTTCCTGCATGGCGAGGCCCCATTTCGGCATCACGATCATCTGAATGGCGTCCGACACGGCACCCCCTCCTCGTTCTTGGTTCACATCTGAATACAGCAACGCCCGGGCACGGGTTCCGCGCCCGGGCGTGCCTTGCCGGAAAGGCTCAGTGGCCCTTGCCGGCGACCTCGCGCACCGCCGCCTCGATCTTGGCGACGCCCGGCACATAGATGTCCTCGAGCGCCGGCGAGAAAGGCACCGGGCAATGGTAGCCGGTGACCATCTTCACGGGCGCCTTCAGCGCACCGAAGATCTCCTGCGCGCAGAGGGCGGCGATGTCGGTCGCCATGTTGCAGCGCGGATGCGCCTCGTCGACCACCACGACCCGGCCGGTCTCCTCGCAGGTCTCGAGGATGGTGTCCCGGTCGAGCGGCGACGTCGTGCGCGGGTCGACCACCGTGCACGAGATCCCCGACTTCTCGAGGTTGTCGGCCGCCTCGTTGGCGAAGTTCACCATCCGGCCGAAGGCGATGATGGTCACGTCGTCACCCTCGCGGGTGACGTTGGCCTCGCCGAACGGGATGGTGTAGGCCTCGTCCGGCACCTCGGCCTCGTCGTCGTACATGGCCTTGTGCTCGAAGAACATCACCGGGTCGTCGTCGCGGATCGCCGTCGCCAGCAGGCCCTTCGCCTCGTAGGCGTTGGAGGGCAGCGCCACCTTCAGACCCGGGATGTGGGTGAAGAGCGGGTAGAGGCACTGGCTGTGCTGCGACGCCGCCCGGAACCCGGCGCCGTACATGGTGCGGATGGTCAGGGGTGTGACCGCCTTGCCGCCGAACATGTACTTGAACTTGGCCGCCTGGTTGAAGATCTGGTCGAAGCAGACGCCCATGAAGTCCACGAACATCAGCTCCGCCACCGGCCGGAGCCCGGTGGCCGCGGCACCGGCCGCGGCACCGATGAAGGCGCTCTCGGTGATCGGCGTGTCCAGCACCCGGTCACGGGTGAAGACCGGCATGATCCCCTTGGTGACACCCAGCGGCCCGCCCCAGGCATCCTGCTCGCCGGGCGCGCCCAGGCCGCCCGAGATGTCCTCGCCCATCAGGATGACGCGGTTGTCGCGCTCCATCTCCTGACGGAGCGCCTCGTTGATCGCTTGACGATAGGTCTTCTTCGGCATGACAGGCGCTCCTCAATAGGCCGAGGTGTAGACGTCGGTGAGCAGGTCGGCCTCGGTCGGCATGGCGCCGGCCTTGGCCTCGGCGAGAACCTGGGCGATCCGCTCGCGACAGCTCTTGTCGACCGAGTCCATGGCCGGGCCGTCGAGCAGGCCGGCCTCGGAGACGCGGTTGCGGAACAGCATCAGCGCGTCCTTCTCGGCCTTGACCTTCTCGATCTCGCCGGGCCCCTTGTAGCTGATCGCATCACCCTCGAAATGGCCGTAATAGCGGTTCAGCCGCGAATGGATCAGCGACGGGCCGCCGCCGTTGCGGGCCCGCTCGATGGCCTCGCGCGCGGCCTCCCAGACGGCGAAGAAATCGTGCCCGTCGACCTCGTAGGACGGCATGCCGAAGCCCTTCGCCCGATCGACCTGGCTGCCCGCCACCGACCATTTCGAGGCCGTCGACTCGGCATAGCCGTTGTCCTCGACGACGAAGATCGCCGGCAGGTTCCAGACCTTGGCGAGATTGTAGCTCTCGAAGGTCGTGCCCTGGTTCGAGGCGCCGTCGCCGACGAAGGCGATCGCGACACCGCCGGTCTTGAGATACTTGGCCGAGAGCGCAGCGCCGCAGATCAAAGGCGGGCCGCCGCCGACGATGCCGTTCGCACCCATCATGCCCTTCGAGAGGTCGGCGATGTGCATCGAGCCGCCCTTGCCGCCGCACAGGCCGTCCTTGCGGCCGAAGATCTCGAACATCATGGCACGCTCATCGCAGTTCTTGGCGATGCAGTGGCCGTGCCCGCGATGCGTCGAGGCGATGGCGTCGCGGTCGTCGAGATGCATGCACACCCCCACGCCCGAGGCCTCCTCCCCGGCATAAAGATGCACGAAGCCCGGAATGTTGCCGGCCGAGAACTCCTCGTGCACCGCGTCCTCGAACTCGCGGATCATCCGCATCTTGCGATAGGCTTCGAGCAGATCGTCACGACTTAACTGCATGGTCTGTCCTCCCGGTTGGCATGCCCTGAAATTCGCGAGGGAGGCGTGCGCGACGAACCCTGCAGGCCGCGTGCGACACGGTCGCCTCCCCTCGTTCTTCGTCCCTGACGCAAGTCCGGCCGGCGATCGGCCAAGCTCCCAGCGCTACCGCGCACCTCTAGGCCAGCCCCGTCATTTCGACAAGTCGATCAGGATCTTCACCTGGGTCCCGCCCGGATCGAGCAGCGCCTCGAAGCCGGCCGGCACGGCCTCGCCGAGGCCGATCCTTTTGGTCACGATCTTCTTCGCCGGCAGGAGGCCGGACGCGATCAGCCGCATCACCCGGGGCCAGAGATAGGTCGGGTAGCACCAGGAGCCGCGGATATCGATGGCAGTCGACGAAGTTCATCGGCGGCTCGCCGACGAAGCCCGCGACCCACTCGTTCACCGGATGATCGTAGATCTCCTGCGGCGTGCCGAACTGCTGCAGGACGCCTCGTGCATCACCGCGATCCGGTCGGCCATCGAGAGCGCCTCGAGCTGGTCGTGGGTGACGTAGATCATGGTCGTGCCCAGCTCGCGCTGCATGATCTTGAGCTCGCCGCGCATGTGCGCCCGCAGCTTCGCGTCGAGATGGGCGATCGGCTCGTCGAAGAGGAAGAGCTGCGGCTCGCGGACGATCGCCCGGCCGATCGCCACCCGCTGCTTCTGCCCACCCGAGAGCTCCTGCGGCTTGCGGGCCAGGAGATGGTCGATCTGCAAGAGCTCGGTCGCCTTCCTCACCTTGCGCTCGATCGTCGCCCGATCGGTGCCGCGCAGGACGAGCGAGTTGGCGATGTTCTCGCGCACCGTCTTGTGCGGGTAGAGGGCGTAGTTCTCGAAGACCATCGCGATGTCGCGATCCTTGGGCGGCAGGTCGTTGATCCGCCGGTCGCCGAAGCGGATGTCGCCGGCCGAGATGTGCTCGAGCCCGGCGAGCATCCGCAGCGTCGACGACTTGCCGCAGCCCGAAGGCCCGAGCACGGAGAAACTCGCCATCGCCGCACTTCAGGTTGAGATCCTTCACGGCCTCGGTCTTGCCGTAATACTTCCAGACATGGTCGATCGTTACAGAGGCCATCGAAGCTCTACTCTTTCACAGCGCCCATGGTGAGCCCCGCCACGAGATAGCGGCGGATCAGGAGGCCGAGGAACATCATCGGCAGGGTGGTGACGACCCCGGCCGCCATGATGCTGCCCCACTGGATGTTCTGCGGCTGCACCAGCTCCTTGGTGGCGACGGGCAGGGTCTTGGCACCGCCCGAGCCGATGATCGAGGCGAAGAGGAAATCGTTCCAGGCAAACAGGATGCAGAGCACGAGGAACGCCCCGACCCCCGGCGCCACCAGGGCAGGATCGACAGGAACGCGCGAAAGCGCGTCGCCCCGTCGCACATCTGCGCCTCCTCGATGGCATAGGGCACGTTGTCGAAGAAGCCCTTCAGCATCCAGATGGCGAACGGCAGGTTGAAGGTGGTGTAGGCCAGGATCAGGCCCGGGATCGTGCCGACGAGACCCGCACCCCTGAAGATCGCATAGAGCGGCACCATCACGGCGACCACCGGGGCCATCCGGGTGCTGATGATCCAGAAGAAGAGGTCCTGCTTGCCGCGAAAGCTGATCCGCGAGAGCGAGTAGGCGCACATGGCGCCGAGCACCACCGAGATCAGCGCCGAGCCGGCCGACGCCACGATCGAGTTGAAGAGGTAGACGCTGAAATTGTGGTCGAGGAACAGGCTCCGGTAATGCTTGACGGTCGGCGTGAAGTCGAAGAACAGCGTGATCCCCGACCAGTCCCCGACCGTCGGCAGCTTGAACGCCTCGAGCAGGTCCTTGAAGGACGAGACGAACATCACGAACAGCGGCAGCACCGTCCAGATGACGTAGATCACGAGGAAGATCGCGACCAGGACATTGACGAGGGTGCGCAGCGGCGAGCGGTAGCGGACGACGTCGGAGGAGGCCATCAGCTGTCCTCCGGCCGGGTCTGCGCCGTCGGGCTCTGGAAGACGCGCACCAGGATCAGGCCGAGCACGATGGTGACGGCGAGCAGCGTGAGCGCGATCGCGGCACCCCGGCCGAGCTTGAAGAACTGGAAGCTGACGTCGAAGAGATAGGTCGGCAGGATCTTGGTGCTGTCCGCCGGGCCACCGCCGGTGAGCACCAGGATGTGGTCGATGAAGCGGAAATTGTCCATGAACCGCAGAAGGATGGCGATCAGCAGGAACGGGTAGATGTTGGGCAGGGTGATCTGGAAGAAGTTCCGGATCTCGCCGGCCCCGTCCACCATGTTGGCCTCGAGCTGGTCGCGCGGCACGCGCTTGAGGCCGGCGAGGACGATCAGCGTGATCAGCGGCGTCCACTGCCAGGTGTCGACGATGACGATGCCGAGCATCGCCGTCGACGGGTCGCCCAGGATCGAGCGCTCGCCGAGAATGCCGGCACTCTGCATCAGCCAGTGATACCAGCCGAAGGTCGAGTTGTAGAGGTAGTACCAGACCAGCCCGGCCACGACCGGCGCCATCATCATCGGCATCAGGAAGATGGTGACGAGCAGCTTCTCGAGGCGCGAGCCGTTGAGGATCACCGCGAGCAGCACGCCGAGGCCGATCTGCAGGACCATGCACATGGCGCTGTACTGCAGCAGCAGCCACCAGCCGTCGTGGAACTTGCGGTCACGGGTGAGCCGGATCCAGTTGGCGAAATCGTTCCACTTGTCGGCGGCGGCACCGACGTCGACATCGTGCAGGCTCATCCAGACGAGCCAGAAGAACGGGTAGAGGGTGATGCAGGCGAGGACGATGATCGCCGGCAGCATCAGATAGAAGTAGTAGGCGCGCGACGGCGGCGTGTTCAGCCGGCCCGGCGGTTGGCTGATGATCCGGGCACCTTCGCGCATCTCGAGCAGATGCTGCTTGCCGGCAGTGACCGGCGCGCCGCCGCCGATGCTGCGCCCGCCCCCTGCCCCTCCCCCGGCCATCGTCACCGCCATGCCCGTCCGCCCACCTGGCTCCCCTGCCCGCCACCTTGTCGACACCGGGCCGGCGGATCAACCGACCCGCCGGCCCGGCCGCTGTCCCTTCGCTCGATCAGTGCCCGTGCAGGTCGTCGAGCTGCCAACGGATCTCCTCGCAGGCCTCCTCCGCCGTGGCCTGGCCGGCGACGCAGCGCTGCACCTCCGTGGCCACGATCTTGTGGTACTCGTTGGCCTCCGGGATCTTCGGCCCGAGCACGAAGTGCGGGTCGCGGATGCCGTAGTCGTAGACCGGCTCGAAGGTCAGCGCGTTGGGCATCGTTGTCGGCCGCTGCCGCGCCGCCTGGACCTCCGGGATCTCGAGCACGGCCTTGCGCGTCGGCGTGCCGCCGACCCCCTTGAGCACGTTGAACTGCGTGTTCTTCGAGGTCGACCAGATGGCGAAGAGATAGGCGGCGCGCTGCAGCTCCTCGGACGCCCCGGCATTGATGCCGATGCCGCCGATGCCGCAATTGCAGCCGTTGACCGCCTCGCCACCGTTCACGATCCAGTCCGCCGCACCGAGCGGGCAGACGCCATAGCCGGTCTTGCCGCCGGCCGCCCGGCTGGTCGTCTCGTCCTCGATGGAGGCCGCGAACTCGTGATACTGGACCTGCATCGCGATCTGCCCCGCCTGGTAGAGCGTGTTCAGCTCGAGCGTGGCGTTGGCGAGATTGTCCGGATGGCTGACATCCGCCTGGTCCTTGAACTTCTGCATGATCAGGACCGACTGCTCGTCGCCCCAGCGCGTCGGGCCGGGCTCGCGGCTGCCGAGCTTGTCGTCGACCCCCTCGAAGTCCGTCCAGCGGCCGTTCGCGAACAGGAGCCGCTGGATGTCGAGCTGCGTCGTCCAGGCGAAGCTGCCCTGATGCTGGGCATAGCCGTACGGGATGTCCTCGCGGCCACCCTCGCGCAGCTTCTTGAAGAAGGCGGCGAAATCCTGGACGTTCTGCCAGGTCGTGTCGGCGTTGAACTCCATCCGGTAGCCGTGCTCGGCCTCGAAGTCCTTGCTGAGCTGCTCGAACAGATCCTGCCGGTAGAAGGTGCAGGCGACCGCGCAGTCATAGGGGAAGGCGACGATCCGCCCCTCGTCGTAATAGACGCCGCAGGCATAGAGGAAGTTCTCGAACCAGGCATCCTCGCCCGACCCGTCCGGATCCTGCGGCAAGGTGTCGTCGGCCATGAACTTGGTCAGATCGACGTAGAAATCGGCGAACGGCGACCCGATCGGCTTGTCCTGGACATAATTGAGATGGAAATCGGCGCTGCCCCCACGCAGGTCGATGCCGACCTTCTGCTGCACGACCGGCAGGTCATCGGTGAGGATCTCCACCTCGATGCCGGTCAGGTCGTAGAACGGCTGGAGATTCTCGCGAATGGCGAAGGAAGGCGGCGTATTCTCGCTCATGAAGACGAGCTTGGTGCCCTCGAACTGACGCCACTTGGCCTCCTCCGACGACTGGGCGTAGGCCGGCCGGCGGGTGACGACCGAGTTCAGACCGACGGCGATCGACCCGGCGCCCAGCGCCGTGGCGGCACCACCGCCCAGCTCGAGGAACTTGCGGCGGCCGACCCGCCGGAAGAGCGCATTCTTTGGGGTGTAGAACATGGCGGCCTCCCTGTTATGGGCAGGGTTCGGCAGAAGCACCGCGTCGACCGGCCAGAGCCGACCGGGACGGTGCCGTGTCCTCCCCTTTGCCCTCGAAGCACGGAACATCCGTTCCGCGCCGGAACTTTGTTTCATCCACCATTAGGAGGGGTCGCGGATGCCTGTCAATGGCCGCGCCCCCGCCCTGCAGGAACCGAGGGCGGCACCCGGGGCCGGGTCAGCGCGACGACGGGACCACCCGTCGCCAGGCCCCGGCCGTGGCCGTGAAGCCCGTCTCGGACGCCCGCTGCTCCAGTGCCGCGCGTGCCCGCCGCTCGACACAGGCGCGCTCCTCCAGCAGCACCTCGGCGCAGGCGAACCGCGTCGCCGTCTGCAGCACGATGGCGAGGAGCGCGTCCAGCGAGCGGTGCGGCCTGCCGAGCTCCATCCAGCGCAGCCGGTCGACCACGAGCCGCGGCCGGCCGTCCGGCGCCCGGCTGCAGACATGGAAGAAATAGGCCAGGGTCAGACCGGCGAAGCACTGCGCGATGACGATGCCGCTGCCGGCCGACGCGTTGCCGATCCGGTCCTGGGCGTCCCGCCGCCAGTGCGGGGCCTCGGTGCGGTCCGGGTCGACGGCGAGCACCAGCGGCAGCACCTCGTCGATGCGATCGTGCTCGAGATCACGCCAATACCAGGGCAGGCCGGCAATCGGCAGCATGTAGGAAGATGCGACGGGCGAAAGCGCGATCATCATCGAAGCGTCGCCCCGGTGTCGAGCCGCCGCATTGACCCATGTCAACGTGAATGCGTAAATGAGCCTCGGCAGGCTCGGTCCCCTCCGCGGTCATACGGCATCGTGACGGGCGGCCGTGGGAAGGATCGCTTCACAATTATGGATCGACAGCAAACCCATTGTTGCGGCGCGCGTGTCGACTGCGCCAATTGCGGCATCCGGCCGATCGCCATCTGCGGCGCCCTGGCGCCGATCGCCCTCGGCAAGCTGGCGGCCATCGCCGGCTCCAGGCGGGTCGACGCCGGCGCGCAGCTCATCCAGGAAGGTGAGCCGGCCGAGGACATCTTCACTCTCACCGAGGGGATGCTCAAGATCTACAAGCTGATGCCGGACGGCCGCCGGCAGATCACCGGCTTCCTGATTCCGGGCGACCTCGTCGGCCTCGCCTATGGCGACAGCTACATCTACAGCGCGGAGGCCGTCACCGATATCGTCGCCTGCCGCTTTCGGCGCAGCAACCTCCTCGCCCTGATGACGGACCATCCCGAGCTCGAGCATCGCCTGCTCAGCCGCGCCGGCAACGAGCTCGCCGCCGCCCAGGCGCAGATGCTGCTGCTCGGCCGCAAGACGGCACGCGAGCGCGTCGCGAGCTTCCTGCTCGGGCTCGCCGAACGGCGCGGCACCAAGACGGGCGAGCCCATGCCGCTGCCGATGAATCGCGGCGACATCGCCGATTTCCTCGGCCTCACCATCGAGACCGTGAGCCGCACCCTCACGCTGATGCGCAAGGCCGGGCTGATCATCCTGCCGGACAAGCATTCGGTGACGATCACCGACCTCGCCAGCCTGCGCGCCGCGTCGGGCGACTGAGAAGCCCCTTGCGATATCGACTCGCCACGGCGCTCGCTTCCGCCCTCATCGGCCTGCTCGCCGCCTGCTCCTCGCCCGAGCCGCCGCCACCGCCGCCGGCCCCACCGCCGGCACCGACCCCGCCGCCGGTCATGGAGCCGCCACCGCCGGTCGATCCCGCCACAAGGGTCGACCGCCTCTGCCGCCCGCTCCTGCGCATCGTCGAGGCCGAGCCCGACGGCTTCGCGAGCCTGCGCGGCCAGCCCAACGGGCCACGCGCCTGGCAGGGCAGCGTCCTGCCCGACAGCTTCTACACCTGCGAGATCGACGGCCCGACCAATCCCGGCGCCGAGTATGTCTGCCGCGGCAACCGCGTCACCGGCGGCCGGGCGAAGCTCCTCGAGGACGACTTCAACCGCATCGCCCGCGACCTCGACGCCTGCCTCGCCCGCAGCGAATGGTACCCGCACAACTGGCAGCGCGGCGAGGTCATGCGGTTCGCCGGCGGCGAGCGCCAGCTCCTCTGGCGCGACCTCGCCCCCAACCCACGCCCGGCCATCGCCCTGAAGATCGAGGAGGAGATCGGCACCCGCGTCTACTTCCTCAGGCTCGCCGTCTTCACCCTGTTCTGAGCGAGCGGCAGGCTTCGGCGATCACCTCTGCGGGATGGTCACGACACCGGGAATAGCGTCGGTATTCTGCGCCACGGCGATCTGCCAGCCGCCACTGCTCGGTCTCGCGGGCGACCAGCAGCAGCACGCCGTCGCGCGGCTGCTCCGGCTCGCCTGTCGGCCCCAGATGACCCTCGAGATGCCAGTGGACATGAACCGCGACGACGCCCGGTGCCAGCGCCGTGTCCTCGACGGCCTTCACGGTCAGCGCCGAGTCCTTGAACATGCTCTCGTGACTGAAGGCATGTGCCTGCCGGATTTCTTCCCTGCTTCGCCAGAACATCCCGACAACATTGACGAACCGCGCCTCGTCCTCGAACAGCCCTGCCAGGGCGACCATGTCGTGGCGGTTCCAGGCGTCGGCCGATCGCAAGCTCGGTCGGCTTGAGGTCATCGTCTTGCCTTTGCGGCATCGAGGCACGCCGAACGGAAGGCTCGAGCGGCTCGGCCAGCATGCGCCTCCCGGAGTTTCCTGACAACGGCCGGGACTCCGGCGCCGGTCACACCGGGTCAGCCGTCCGTTTCGGTCCGGATTCCTGTCGACGACCGACCATCTTCGAGCACTGCCCGGCTTGAACCAGGGGATGCGCACCGACCTTCATTGCGCCCTCGTGACGCGGTAGGATCCTTGCCGGAGGACCAAGCCTCGTGGCCGGGAGCGTCATCAGAGCCGAGCCGTTCCGTATCTCGCCACCCTGGCGTTGTCGCGGGCGCGGGTGCGGCGCCGACGCCATCGACGGCAACTGGTGCGCGCCCTCGACGGGCGTCTGCTCTCGATCGAGGGCCGCAGATCGTGACTCCACGCGGCAGCGCCATCAGCGGCGACTACGCCCGCCACTTCTTCGCCTACATTGTGCCCGCGGGCGAGCCCGACGCCGGCACGCGGTCGACATGAGCCTCTGGACGAGACCACCATGCGCCCGACGCCGGCAAGGGCCCCGAGATCTGGCGCCGCTGCGACGTGACCAGCTAGCGGGCCATTCCGTGACGAACGGGAGAGGAGCTCGGCAGGTCGATAACGACGATGCTCCTGCGGGGCGCGATGGATTGGGCAATCCGCCTCGCCGGACACGCCGCTGCACACTTCACACCCGGCCGACGGTGACGCAGCGCGCATGGCCGTGCCGCTTGACCCCGCACGGCCCTCCGCTACCATCCGTTCCGGCTGCAATCGCCCGTGGGAGAGTCCGTTCCGGCCATTGGCCGGGCCGGCGCCGAAGGAGCAACCGCCCCGGAAACTCTCAGGCCCCAGGACCGCGAGCGAGTTGGCCCTCTGGAGAGCGGATGCATCTGCATCCCACCGACGGGGAAGACGGGAGGCCCTGGCCGTCCGTCTGAATCTCTCAGGTCCAAGACAGAGGGGGCGTCGGGACGGGCGAATCACGCCCATTGCTCGGCGTCCGCTGTCGAAAACCTGAACGAGGTCCAGAGCCCGTGCCCGATCCGCAAACAACGCCGCTCGATGCGCTCCATCGCGAGCTCGGCGCCCGCATGGTCGACTTCGCCGGCTGGTCGATGCCGGTCCAGTACCCGACCGGCATCCTCAAGGAGCACGTCTGGACACGCACCCGGGCCTCGCTCTTCGATGTCTCGCACATGGGCCAGATCAGCATGCCCGGCGCCGATGCCGCGGCCGCCATCGAGAGCCTCGTGCCGGCCGACATCCAGGCCCTGAAGCCCGGCCGTGCCCGCTACACCCAGCTCACCACCGAGGACGGCGGGATCATCGACGACCTGATCGTCACCGCCACCGATGACGGGCTCTTCGTCGTCGTCAATGCCGGGGGCCGGGACACGGACCTCGCCCATCTTCGCGAGCATCTGCCGGGCCGCGAGATCGAGCTCATGGCCGACCGCGCCCTCCTCGCCCTGCAGGGCCCGGCCGCCGTCACCGTGCTCGCCCGGCTCGCCCCCGAGGTCGCCGAGCTCCGCTTCATGTCCAGCATCGAGCTGAAGGCTGCCGGCCTCGAGCTGCGCGTCTCCAGGCTCGGCTACACCGGCGAGGACGGCTTCGAGGTCTCGGTCGAGGCCGGCCACGCGGTCAAGCTCGCCCGCACGCTGCTCGCCGCCGAGGAGGTCCAGCCGGCCGGCCTGGGGGCCGGGATTGCTCCGCCTCGAGGCGGGCTTTGCCTCTACGGCCACGACATCGACCGGACGACCAGCCCGATCGAGGCCGATCTCGCCTGGACGGTCCAGAAGCGGCGCCGCGCCGAGGGCGGCTTTCCCGGTGCGGCGCGCATCCTGGCCGAGCTGCGCGACGGCCCGCCCGCCGCCTCGTCGGCATCCGCCCCGAGGGCCGCGCCCCCGCCCGCGAGGGTGCCGCCATCCTCGACGCGTCCGGCCAGCCGGTCGGCAAGGTCACCAGCGGCGGCTTCGGCCCGACCGTCGATGGCCCGTCGCCATGGGCTACGTCGCCAGCGCTGCCGCCGAGCCCGGCACGCCCCTGCAGCTCGAGGTGCGCGGCAAGGCGCTGCCGGCCCGCGTCGAGCCACTTCCCTTCGTCCCCCACCGCTACCACCGCTGAAGGAGCCGCAAGCATGGCCCGCTACTACACGAAGGAGCACGAGTGGCTCGACGTCGCCGGCGACGTCGCCACGGTCGGCATCACCGACCACGCCCAGGAGCAGCTCGGCGACGTCGTCTTCGTCGAGCTGCCGAAGATCGGCACCACCGTCGCCAAGGGTGCGGAGGTGGCCGTGGTCGAGAGCGTCAAGGCGGCGAGCGACATCTACGCCCCTGCCTCCGGCAAGGTGGTCGAGACCAATGCGGCGCTCGAGGAAAGCCCGGCCGGGGTCAACGAGGACGCCGAGGGTGCCGCCTGGTTCTTCAGGCTCGAGCTCAGCGACAAGGGCGAGCTCGACGGGCTGATGGACGCCGACGCCTACGCCGCCTTCCTCGAAACCATCGCCTGACCGCCCGGAGCACCCGTCCATGGCCGACACCCCGAACAGCGCCGCCGTCGACCCGGTGGCCGCACCCTTCGTCCGCCGGCATGTCGGCCCCGACGCCGCCGAGATCGCGACCATGCTGCAGACCGTGGGCGCCGCCTCGCTCGACGAGCTGATCGGCGAGACGGTGCCCCGGAAGATCCGCACGACCGACCCGCTCGACCTGCCACCGGCGCTGACCGAGCACGCCGCCCTGGCCCGCCTCGCCGCCCTCGCCGCCAGCAACGAGGTCAGGCGGTCGCTCATCGGCATGGGCTACTACGGCACCCACACGCCGCCGGTCCTGCTCCGGAACCTCTTCGAGAACCCGGGCTGGTACACCGCCTACACGCCGTACCAGGCCGAGGTCAGCCAGGGCCGGCTGGAGGCACTCCTCAACTGGCAGCAGGCGGTCATCGACCTCACCGGCATGGAGCTGGCCAACGCGTCGCTGCTCGACGAGGCGACCGCCGCCGCCGAGGCCATGACGCTCGCCCACCGCTCGACCCGGGGCAAGGGCGACCGCTTCTTCGTCGACGCCGACAGCCATCCCCAGACCCTGGCGGTGCTGCGCACCCGCGCCGAGCCGCTCGGCATCGAGATCGTCGTCGGCGACCCGCTCGCCGACCTCGACGCCGGCAGCGTCTATGGTGCCCTCCTCGCCTATCCGGGCTCGTCGGGCGAGATCCGCGACTTCCGCCCCGCCGTCGAGGCGCTGCATGGCGCCGGCGCCATCGTCGCCGTCGCCAGCGACCTCCTCGCCCTCTGCCTCCTCGAGGCACCCGGTCACTGGGGGGCCGACATCGTCCTCGGATCCGCCCAGCGCTTCGGCGTGCCGATGGGCTATGGCGGCCCGCACGCCGCCTTCTTCGCCACCAAGGACGCCCTCAAGCGCTCGGTCCCCGGCCGGATCATCGGCGTCAGCCAGGACGCGCGCGGCAAGCCGGCGCTCCGCATGGCGCTGCAGACCCGCGAGCAGCACATCCGCCGCGAGAAGGCGACCAGCAACATCTGCACGGCCCAGGTCCTGCTCGCCGTCATGGCCGGAATGTACGCCGTCTGGCACGGGCCAAAAGGCCTGCAGCGGATCGCGACCCGCGTCCACGACCGCACCGCCGACCTCGCCGCCCGGCTCGACGCGGCGGGCATCGAACGCACGAACCGCCACTTCTTCGACACCCTGACGCTCGAGGTCCCGGGCAAGGCCGAAAGGCTCCTGGCCGAGGCCGAGAAGGCCGGCTTCAACCTCCGCCCCATCGACGCCGACCACCTCGCCCTCTCGCTCGACGAGACGGTCACCGCTGCCGAGGTCGAAGAGCTTGCCGGCATCCTCGGGGGCAAGCCGGCGAAGGCGGCGAAACCGGGCCTGCCCGAGCCGCTCGCGCGCCAGTCCCCCTATCTCGGCCACCCGGTCTTCAGCGCGCATCGCAGCGAGACCCAGATGCTGCGCTACCTCAGGAAGCTCCAGCTCAAGGACCTCGCCCTCGACCGCTCGATGATCCCCTTGGGCTCCTGCACGATGAAGCTCAACGCCGCGGCCGAGATGATCCCGGTGAGCTATCCGGGCTTCGCCGACATCCACCCCTTCGCGCCCGCCGACCAGGCGAAGGGCTATGCCAGCCTCTTCGCCGATCTCGAGGCCTGGCTCGCCACCATCACCGGCTTCGATGCCGTCTCGCTCCAGCCCAATGCCGGCAGCCAGGGCGAGTATGCCGGGCTCCTCGTCATCCGCGCCTTCCACCGGGCCCAGGGCCAGGGTCACCGCGACGTCTGCCTGATCCCTTCCTCGGCGCACGGCACCAACCCGGCCAGCGCCGTCATGGCCGGCATGACCGTGGTGGTCGTTGCTTGTGATGATCAAGGCAATGTCGACCTCGCCGACCTCGAGGCCAAGGCCGGGAAGCACGAGGACCGTCTCGCCGCCCTGATGATCACCTACCCATCGACCCACGGCGTCTTCGAGGAGCGGGTCAAGGACGTCTGCGCCACGGTCCACGCCCATGGCGGCCAGGTCTATCTCGACGGCGCCAACCTGAACGCGCTCGTCGGCCTCGTCCGCGTGGCCGAGCTCGGCGCCGATGTCAGCCACATGAACCTGCACAAGACCTTCTGCATACCGCATGGCGGCGGCGGCCCCGGCATGGGGCCGATCGGCGTCAAGGCCCACCTCGCCCCCTACCTCCCGGGCCACCCCGTGACCGGCGAGGGCGGCAAGGAAACCCTCGGCACGGTCTCCGCCGCCGCCTTCGGCTCACCCTCCATCCTGCCCATCACCTGGGCCTACATCGCCATGAGGGGGGCGGCCGGGCTGCGCCACGCCACCGAGGTCGCGATCCTCAACGCCAACTACATCGTGGCCCGGCTCAAGGACCACTTCCCCATCGTCTATGCCGGCCGCAACGGCCGCGTCGCCCACGAGTGCATCATCGACTTCCGCGACATCAAGCAGGAAACCGGCATCACCGCCGAGGATGTCGCCAAGCGCCTCGTCGACTACGGCTTCCACGCGCCCACCATGTCCTGGCCCGTGGCCGAGACGATGATGATCGAGCCGACCGAAAGCGAGGCCAGGGCCGAGATCGACCGCTTCTGCGACGCCATGATCCAGATCCGCGGGGAGATCCGCCAGATCGAGACCGGCGAGGCCGACCGTGCCGACAACCCCCTGAAGCGCGCCCCGCACACCGCCGACCTCCTGATGGCCGACTGGACCCGCCCCTACAGCCGCGAGACCGCCTTCACGCCGCTCGGCGGCGATCCCGCCGACAAGTACTGGCCCCCCGTCGCCCGCGTCGACAACGTCTACGGCGACCGCCATCTGGTCTGCACCTGCCCGCCGATCGAAGCCTACGCCGAGGCGGCCGAGTAGGGGGTCGAAGGCCGTCAGAGGCCGAAAAGCGCCGCCACGCCGAGGACGACGACGGCGAAGGTGTGGATGGGATAGCGCGCCGCGAGGCCGAGAAGGGCCGCGACCCCGCCGAGGCCCGATCGCCCGGCGCGGTCGCGCAGCCTGGCGACGGCGAGCCAGAGGGCGAGGCCCAAGCCGGTCAGCGCCAGCGAGCCGAGCAGGGAAAGCCGATCGTCTCCACCGGGCAGAACGAGCCCCAGGTGACGACACACTGGTCGAGGGCTCCGCGAGCTCGAGCCGCCGCCAAAGGCGTCGCGTCGGCGGCAGGAGAACGAGCGCCAGCGGCACGGCCGGCAGGAGACGCTGCAGCAACGGGCGGTCCCTCCATCGAGCGGGCGCTGGTCGGCGCCTGCTCGGGGCACTCTTCCCGATCGGGGGAGCGCGCTACGGCGAGCGTCAGAAGGCGCGCGTCGGTACCGGTTTCGGCACAGGGTTAACCATGCTTAACCCTGCTGACCCCCGTCCGGCAGCTCGACCACGAACATCGCCCCGCCGCCCGCGGGCGTATCGTGCCTGATCTCGGCCGTGCCGGCGGGCGATCTGGCGGACCAGCGCCAGGCCGAGGCCCCAGCCGCCGGCATCCTCGCCATGGCCGCGAGGCCGGTAGAATGGCTCGAAGACGCGCGCCGCCTCGCCGCCGGCAGGCCGGCCCGTGATCGCGCACGACCAGGCGGGCGTGCCGCGGCAAGGGCTCGACCGTGACCTCGATCGGCGGGCGCCCGTGCCTGGCCGCGTTCTGCAGCAGGTTGCGCACCAGCCGGCGCAGCAGCCGCTCCTCGCCGAGAACAGTCACCGGCGCCCCTCGACCGCCGCATCGACCCGGGCCGACTCCTCGGCCGCCAGCGCCAGGAGATCAACCGGCTCGGTCCGCTCCGGCGGCACCGCGTGATCGAGCCGGCTAGTCAGCAGGATCTCCTCGACCAGCGCCTCGCTCGGCGAGGCTCTGGACGATCTCCGCCCGCGCCGCCGCATTGGCGCCTTCGCCACCCATGTCGATCGCCAGCCGGAGCCGGGCCAAGGGCGAGCGCAGCTCGTGGCTGGCATTGGCGAGCAGGGTGGTGCGCGCCGATCAGCCGCTCGACCGTCTCGGCCGCCCGGTCGGCTTCGCCACCGCCGCCACCTCGTCCCGGCCGGCGAGGCCGCCCTGGTCTCCAGGGCGCCCTCGCCCCAGGCCTCGACGCCCTGCCGCAGCCGCTCGAGCCGCCGCGTCCAGGTGGCGCACCACCGGACGCGCCGAGCGCCAGGGTCAGGGCCACGACGACGACGGCGAGGAAGGGCCTGCCATTGCGCCGCCGCCACGGGCCGTCGAGCCGCACCAGCACGGTCCGGCCATCGGCCAGCACGAAGTCCATCTCGCCCGGCCGCCGGGCGCCGCCAAGCGCCGCCGAGCCCGCCAGCAACCGGCCATTGGCGTCGCGCAGCGCCAGCTCGGCGCCGAGCGCCGCGGCGAGCCGCTCGACCTCCGCCTCGCCGCTGGCCGGCGGCAGCATGGCCGCGAAGAAGCGCGCGCCCCGCTCCGGCAGGCCCTCGAAGCCGTCATCGCCAGCGAGGTACACGAGGGCGCCGATCGCCAGCGCCACCAGGGCGAGGCAGGCGACCAGCGTCAGGTAGATCTTCCAGAAGAGGCTGAAGGCCAGCCGCGACCGCAAGGCCTGCAGGAGCGCCCTCAAGCCTCGTCGTCCTGCACCCGGGCGAAGACATGGCCGGCGCCGCGCACCGTCAGGATGCGCCGTGGCCGCTTGGGGTCGTCCTCGATGGCGGCCCGGATGCGCGATACGTGGACATCGATCGACCGGTCGAAGGCCTCGCCGTCGGTCCCCTTCACCAGCTCCATGAGCTGGTCGCGCGAGAGCACCCGGCCCGGATGCCGGGCCAGGGCCAGGAGCAGGTCGAGCTGGAAGCTGGTGCCCGCTCTCGCCGTCGACCCGCACCCGGCGCGAGCCCGGATCGACCTCGAGCCGGCCGAAGCGCAGGCTCGACCCGCCTCGCCCCGGCCACGCCGCAGGATCGCCTTGAGCCGGGCGCGAGGAGCTCGCGCGGGTTGAAGGGCTTCCGGCAGATAGTCGTCCGCACCGAGCTCCAGCCCGACGATGCGATCGGTCTCGTCACCGCGTGCCGTGAGCATCAGCACCGGCACGGTGGAGACCCGCCGCACCCGTCGGCAGACCTCGAAGCCGTCGAGATCGGGCAGCATCACGTCGAGCACCATCGCATCCGCGCCCGCCGCGCCAGCTTCGACGAGGCCGGCCGAGCCGGTCGCGGCAGTGCGAACCGCATAGCCCGCCTGGGTCAGGTAGTCGCGGAGCATGGCGGCGAGCCTGAGGGTCGTCGTCGACGATCAGCACCTCGCCCGCCATGCCGGCCATCGGCGCCCTTCCGCCCTTCAGTCCCGGCCGTGCCCGCGCCAGCCGCGATGCTCCTCGACCGCGCCGCCAGCGCCGCGCGCTGCGTCGGGTCGAGCACCTCGGCCGCCTCCAGGAGCGCCGCCAGGCACCGCTCCGACGGTGTCGAGGGCCGCCATCCGGGACGTCCGCAGCTGCTCGACCGCCGCCGTGTCGATCACCGGCTCCGCCAGGAGGCCGGCCAGCTCGCCCCGCGCACCGCGCAGCTCCTCCAGCAGCGGCGCCAGATCGTCATGCGCCGCCTCGGCGATCGCCTGGATCTGCTCCTTCTGCTCCGGCGTCGCGTCCACCGCATCGAGCGCCCGCGTCAGCCGCCGCTCGGCGAAGTCGCGCATGCCGCCACCGTGCCAGCCGCTGCCGGTCGCGGCGACGACGCCGGCCCCGACCCCGATCGCGACTACCAGCACCGCACCGCGATCACACGCGACGGCCCCAGCCCGCGCCGCGCGAGTGCGGGCCGCTGCCGCCCTGACCCGCCCGTTCGTGTCCTTGCCGTCGGTCATCGGTCCATCTCCGCAAATGCACGGTCCCACCGACCGCGTTGCCGGAAACCTGGACCCCACCATGTCGGCCATGCCGGCCGCATGTAAAGAAATGTGAAGCCCTTGCGTCGTCCGAGCGGCGAGGTGTCGTTCAGCCCAGATCGGGCTCGGTCGCCCTGAACGTCGCGTGCGCTTGCATCGCCTCCCACCAGCGGCCGACCCCGGGCAAGGAAAGCACCTGATCGGCATCGGGCGTCATCGCGACATAGAAGATGACCGGCCCCAGGAAATAGTCGGCCAGCGTCGCCTGGCCGCCGACGATCCAGGATCGGCATTCTCCATCAACAGACCCAGTAGCTTCTTCGAGTCCTCGTATTGCGCGGCACGCAGCTGGTCGTTCCTGCCCCCGATGAAATCCGGAAAGATGATAGGCGGTCCAGCCGGAGGGCGCGCGTAGCCATAGGAGACATAGAGGCTGATCGCCTCCGCCATCTTGGCGCGTTCCTTGGCATTGCCCGGTATGAGCGATGGGCCGTCGCGCGTCTCGTCGACATAGCGGCAGATCGGATCGGTCTCGCGCAGGCGCATGCCGTCGATGTCGAGCACCGGCACCTTGCCGAAGGGATGCCGGGCCAGGTGCTCCGGCAGCCGCGTCTCGCCGCCCAGCACGTTCAGCGATACCTGGTCGTAGTCGACGTTATTGTCGGCCAGAACCATGCGCACCGTCCTGACATAAGTAGAAAGACTGTATCCATAAAGAACCGGCTTCTCGCTCATGAGTCGTCTCCCCAATCCATGGATGGGAATCTCTCGTCCGGATTCGCCTTCTTTATTGTGCCGTTTGCCGGGACCTCGATCAAGCCGAATGGCACCGGCACCTTCCGGAGTGGCAGGCCGGCTGTCGCGGGACCGTCGAGGCGGGCCCGCCGCGGCCCGGATCGCGGCTTGGCGGTGCAACGCTTCGGCCCGGTTTTCGCACCATCCGGTTATCACTCGGGCCCAGGGCAGTGGCGCCGCTGCCGTTCTCGCCGACATTCCCACAAAACCACCCGCAAGCCCTTGACAGGCCAGCCCGGAACGGTCTCTCACACGTCAACCCGACCGGACCCCGCGCACCCGATGGACATCTATCTCCCCGTCGCCGAGATGTCGGTGAACCTCTTTCTCCTTCTCGGCCTCGGCGGGATGGTCGGCTTCCTCTCGGGCGTCTTCGGCGTGGGCGGCGGCTTCATCATGACGCCGCTGCTCATCTTCATCGGCATCCCGCCGGCCGTCGCCGTCGGCTCGGGCGCCTCGCAGATCCTCGCATCCTCGACCTCCGGCGCCATCGCCCACACCCGCCGGCGCACCGTCGACTTCCGCATGGGCTGGGTGCTCATCGTCGGCGGCGCCATCGGCTCCGGCCTCGGCATCCTGCTCTTCCGCTGGCTGCGCGCGACGGGCCAGATCGACGTCGTCATCGCCCTGGCCTACGTCCTCTTCCTCGGCGTCATCGGGGCGCTGATGTTCGCCGAGAGCGCCCGCGCCCTCTTCCGCACCCGCAAGAGCAGCCCCGCCACCCGCCGCCGCAAGCTGCACCAGCACCACTGGCTGCACGGCCTGCCCATGAAGATGCGCTTCAATCAGTCGCGGCTCTATATCAGCGTGCTCACCCCGCTCGCCGTCGGCGCCGGCGTCGGCGTCCTCGTCGCCATCATGGGTGTCGGCGGCGGCTTCATCATGGTCCCGGCCATGATCTATCTGATCGGCATGCCGACCAGCGTCGTCATCGGCACCTCGCTCTTCCAGATCGCCTTCGTCACCGCGATCACCAGCTTCCTCCACGCCTACACCAACCAGGCCGTCGACATCGTCCTGGCCCTCCTGCTGATCGCCGGCGGCGTCATCGGCGTCCAGTTCGGCTCGCGCGCCGGCGCCGTCCTCCGGGGCGAGCAGCTGCGCATCCTCCTGGCCCTGCTCGTCCTCGCCGTCGCCGTGAAGATGGCCTGGGACCTCGTCGCCACCCCGGCCGACGTCTTCTCCCTCGCC
>JAWKVR010000045.1:0-32629 GCA_041397945.1 Geminicoccaceae bacterium | reverse complement strand
CGGCGCCGTCCTCGCCACGGTGATCTGGCTGGTCGCCTCGATCGCGTTCTCCGTCTACGTCAGCGAGTTCGCGAGCTACAACAAGACCTACGGCACCCTCGGCGCCATCGTCATCCTGCTCATGTGGATGTACATCAGCTCGTTCGTCGTCCTCCTCGGCGCCGAGCTGAATGCCGAGATGGAGCTGCACACCACCAGGGACACGACCACCGGCCCCGAGCGGCCGATGGGCGAGCGCGGCGCCTATGTGGCGGACAATGTCGTCTGACCGGCCCGATCCGGGGCGAATTGTTGAGCAAACGGGGGTATAGAGTCCGGCGTCCGGAAAACGCCGGAGGGAACTGGCTTGCGCAAGCGTGTCTTCGTCGTGGCTCTCGGCGAATCGACCTTCGACCTGATCGAGCCCTGGGCGGCGGCGGGCCACCTGCCGGTGCTGGCTTCGCTGATGCGGGGCGGCACGCACGGGCGGATGCGCTCGCAGGTGCCGCTCATGACCCCGCAGCTCTGGGGCTCGATCGTGACCGGCCGCACGCCCGGCCATCACGGCGCCTTCGATTTCTGGCAGCGCAGCCCGAAAGGCGCGTTCCACGCCATCGACGGCTCGGCCCTGCGCTGCCCGACGCTCTGGGAGATGCTGAGCCGGCGCGGCGTGCCCTGCGGCATCGTCAACCTGCCCTTCACCTACCCGCCCGCCGCCATCGACGGCTTCGTCATCGCCGGCGAGGACGCGCCCGGCGCCCACCGCTCGATCGCCCATCCGCCCGAGCTCTACGACGAGATCACCGAGAAGTTCGGCCGCTACCGCCTGAAGGACATCTTCCCGGGCGGCCGCCAGAAGACCGACTACCTGACCCTGATCGACGAGGACGTGGCCGCCCAGACGGAGGTCTTCGAGCACCTCTTCCGCACCCGCCCCTGGCGGTTCGGCATGGCGTTCTTCAGCGCCACCGCCATCGCCCAGCACTACTTCTGGCGCGACATGGCAGAAGCCACGCCCGGCGACCCCTTCGCCGACGTGGTCCTCACCGCCTATCGCGCCGTCGACCGCGCCCTCGGCCGGCTGCTGGAGGCGGTCGGCCCCGACACCACCGTCTTCGTGATCTCCGACTGCGGCGCCGGGCCGCTGAGATCGGGCGTGCAGATCAACACCATCCTCGAGCAGCACGGCTTCCTCGCCCGCAAGGCGGCGAAGCCGAAGGCCGGCCGCAGGCTCGTCGCCGGTGCTCGCAAGCAGGCGCAGGCGCTGCTGCAGCGCCATCTGCCGGACCGTCTCTACTACCAGGTCAATCACCGCCTCGGCGGGCTCAAGACGAAGGTGCAGTCCTACCTCGCCCAGAGCGACCTCGACTGGCCACGCACGCAGGTCTTCAGCCGTGGCAAGGAAGGCGACCTCTTCGTCAACCTGAAGGGCCGCGACCCGCACGGCATCGTCGAGCCCGGCGCCGACTACGAGGCCGTCCGCGACCGGCTCAGCGAAACCTTCATGGCCCTGCGCGACCCTTCCACCGGCGAGCCCGCCGTCGAGCGCGTCTATCGCCGCGAGGAGCTCTTCCAAGGCCCGATGCTCGAGCACGCGCCCGACATGGTCGTCCTGTGGAAGGACACCGCCTACATGCCGAGCGAGGACGACCGCAACCGCGACCAGGTCTTCGTCGAGCGCTGGCGCGAGTACATGAACTGGCCGACCAGCGGCAGCCATCGCGTCGATGCGGTGCTCATCGCCAAAGGCCCGGGCGTCGCCGAGGGCCGGACCATCATGACCGCCCGGCTGATCGACCTCGCCCCCACCTGGCTGCACGCGCTGGGGCAGGACGTGCCGGCCGAGCTGGAAGGCCGGGTGATGCAGGAGCTCTTCACCGCCGCCACCGTGCCCGCCGCATGATCCACCGCCCCCTCGGCCGGACCGGCCTCATGGTCTCCGCCATCGGCCTCGGCTGCCAGTCGCTCGGCGGCGGCCTCTATCATCGCGACGACGCCGAAGCGCTGCGGCTGGTCCGCCGCGCGGTCGAGCTCGGCGTCACCTTCTTCGACACGGCGGACCACTACTCGCAAGGCCGCTCGGAGACGGTGCTGGGCCGGGCCCTCGCCGGCCTGGGTGACCGGGTCGTCATCGCCACCAAGATCGGCACCAGCTTTCCCGCCGGCACCCGCGCCGCGCTGGCCATGCGCGACCTCGTCCGGCCCGTGGGCACGGCGCTTCGGCCGCTCAGGAAGCTCTTGCAGCGCTACCGCTTCCGGCAGGGCCGCTCGGATTTCTCGGCCGACGCCATCCGACGATCGGTCGAGGCGAGCCTCGGCCGCCTGCGGGTCGAGGCCATCGACCTCCTGCAGTTCCACAAGCCCGACGCCGCGACGATGCGCGCGGGCATGCTCTTCGAAACCGCCGCACGGCTGCAGGCCGAGGGCAAGGTCCGGCACTACGGCGTCGCCTGCGTCGATCTCGACGACGCGCTGGTCGCGGTGGAGCAGCCGGGCGTCGCCACGGTGCAGATCGCCATCAACTGCCTCGAGCCCACCGGGCTGGACCGGCTGACCGACGCGGCCGCGGCCCGGGGTGTCGCCGTCATCGGCCGCAACCCACGCGCCATCGGCCTGCTCACCGATGCCCACGAGGAGACGATGGGCGACGCCTCGGCCTACGGCCCGCACCACGCCACCCGCCTCGCCGCCGCCCGCTCGCTGCGCGGCCTCATCCGGCCCGACCGGACCCTGGCCCAGGCCGCCATCCGCCATGCCGTCGAGCTCCCCGGCGTCGCCAGCGTCCTGCCGCGCGCGGTCACGAGAGCCGAGCTCGATGCCAACCTCGCCAGCCTCGATGTCCCGCCGCTGACGCCCGAGGACCAAGAGCTCATCGCCCGCGCCCAGGCCATGACCGCCCCGCTCGCGGGGCCGATCCGCCAGGGCAGCTCCGCGAGCAGAAAGACCGCCTGGACATGATCTATCGCACCCTCGGCCGCACCGATCTTCGCGTTTCCGCCATCGGCCTCGGCTGCCAGTCGCTCGGCGGCGGGCTTTTTCACCGCGACGACAGCCAGTCCGAGCGCGTGCTCGCCGAAGCGGTCGAGCGAGGCGTCACCTTCTTCGACGTGTCGGACCACCATTCGCTCGGCGCCGCCGAACGGCTCCTGGGCCGCTGCCTCGGACCGGTGCGCGACAAGGTCATCATCACCTCCAAGGCCGGCTACGACTACGCGCCGCTGACCCGCACGGCGCTGCGGCTGCGCGATCTCGTCCGGCCGATCAGCGCCGCGCTGAAGCCGGCCAGGAGGTCGCTGCACAAGCTGCGCCTCGCCCAGGGCCGCTTCAGCTTCGATCCCGACTACATCGTCCGCTCGGTCGAGCGCAGCCTCGAGCGCCTGCGCACGGACCGGCTCGATCTCTTCCAGTTCTACAAGCCCCCCGCGGAGGCGCTGCGGGACGGCCGGCTCTACGATGCGGCGGAAAGGCTCAAGCGACAGGGGAAAATCCGCCATTACGGCGTCGCCTGCCTGCATATCGAGGACGCGATGGCGGCGCTCGAGCATGACGGCAACGCCACCGTCCAGCTCGCCATCAACTGCCTCGAGCAGAAGGGCGTGCCGGAGCTGATCGACGCGGCGCAGGCCCGAGGCGTCGCGGTCCTCGCCCGCCATCCCAAGGCGATCGGCCTCTTGACCAACGATCACGACGACCTGATGGGCGACAGCTCCGCCTATCGGCACGACCAGGCCGAGCGCATGCGGGCCGCACGTCAGCTCCGGGCGCTCATCCGCGAGGACCGCACCCTCGCCCAGGCCGCCATCCGCTTCGTGCTCGACATGCCGGGCGTCGACATCGTCGTGCCGCGCGCCGTCACCGTCGACCAGCTGCGCGAGAACGTCGGCAGCATCGAGGTGCCGCCCCTGAGCGACAGCGACCGGCAATGCATCGAGGCGGTCCGCCGCCAGACCGATGGGCTCCAGGGCCCGGTCCGGCACGCCGCTTGAGATGCCCGCCAAGCGGCCGCTCCGCCTCTGCCTGCTCTGCGTCGAGATCTTCGCCTTCGGCAAATATGGCGGGTTCGGCCGGGCGACACGGATCACCGGCGCCGCCCTCGCCCGGCGCGGCGTCGAGGTGCACGCCATCGTGCCGCTGCGCGGTGGCCAGCGCCCCGTGGAGCGTCTCGACGGGATGACGGTGCACGGCTACCCGCCGCACCGCCCCGACCGGATCGCCGGCATCGCGCGCACGATCGATGCCGACATCCACCACAGCCAGCACCCCTCGCTCGCCACCGCCATCGCCCTCGCCGCCCGGCCGGCCAGCCGGCACGTCGTCACCTGCCGCGACCCCAAGTCGCTGCGCGACTGGCGGATCGAGCTCGCCCGGCCGTCGCTCGGCCGCGCCCAGGTCCTGGCCAACTGGCTCTTCGAGGACGGCCCCGGCGTCGCCGCCGCCGTCCGCCGCATGAACGGCATCTTCGCCGCCTCGCCGCACCTCGTGGCGGAAATCGCGCGCAAGTACGGTCTCGACGCGGACCGGATCGGCCTCCTGCCGACACCCGTGCGGCTGCCGCCCGAGCCGGTCAAGGCTGCCACACCGACCGTGATCTCGGTCGGCCGCTGGGATCGCCGCAAGCGGCCCGGAGCGCTTCATCGAGCTCGCCCGGGCCATGCCCGCCATCCGCTTCGTCGCCATCGGCCGCTCGCGCGACCCGGCCTACGAAGCAGAGCTGCGCGCCCGCGCCGCCGGCATCGCCAATCTCGAGCTCGCCGGCTTCATCGACCAGTTCGCCAGCGACGCCCTCGAGCGCCGGCTCGCGGCGGCCTGGGTGCTCGTCAACACCGCCGGGCGCGAGGGCCTGCCGACCGCCTTCCTCGAAGCCCTCGCCCACGGCTGCGCCCTTCTCGCCGAGGTCGACCCCGGCGGCATCACCAGCCGCTTCGGCGAGGCGGTCGCGGACGGCGACTTCAGGGCCGGCCTCGAGCGGCTGCTGAGTGGCGATGCCTGGCGCGCCAAGGGCGCCGCCGGCCGCGCGCACGTCGCCGCCAGCTTCGAGCTCGACCACGTCGTCGACCTTCATCTGTCGCTCTACGAGCGGCTTCTCGCAACGAAGCCGCCACGGCGCTGGCGCCCGTCGCCCGGGGCGAGGCCGGCTTGAACATCCTCATCCTCTGCTACGAATACCCGCCGCTCGGCGGCGGCGAGCCGCGGGTGGTCGCCGGCCTCGCCCGCGCCCTCGCCGAGGCCGGCCACGCCGTGACGATCTACACCAGCCGCATGCCCGGCCTGCCGGCGGAGGCGTTCGACGGCGCCGTGCGGGTGCGCCGGGTCCGGACCGGCGGCGCCGGGCCGACCGGAGCAACGCGCCGGGCTCCTCGTCTACGCCGCCGCCATGCTCGTGGCCGTCCTGCGCGACCGCCCCGACCGTGCTGCCGATCTCGCCCATGTCCATTTCCTCCTGCCCGACGGGCTCGTCGCCTGGCTCATGCGCCGGCTGACCGGCCTGCGCTTCATCGCCACCGCGCACGGCTCCGACGTGCCGGGCTACAACCCGCATCGCTTCAGGCTCGCCCACCGCCTGCTCGCCCCGCTCTGGCGCCGCATCGTCGCTTCCGCCGACCGCGTCGTCTGCGCCTCCATGGGCCTCAGGGACTCGATCGTGCGGGCCGCACCCGAAGCCGCCCCGGTCGTCATCCCCAACGGGCTGGACGAGGCCCGCTTCAGCCCCGACCAGCCGAGGCGCTTGGCCCTGCTCAGCGTCACCCGCCTCTTCGAGCGCAAGGGCCTGCATCACCTCCTCGACGCCGCAGCGGGGCTCCGGCGGCCGGTGCCGATCGACATCGTCGGCGCGGGGCCGCAAAGGGCCGCCCTCGAGGCGCAGGCCGCCCGCCTCGGCCTGCCCGTGACCTTCCACGGCTGGCTCGACAACGACGACCAAAAGCTCCGCGACCTGCTCGAGAAGACCGCCATCTTCGTCTTGCCCTCGAGCGCCGAGAACTTCCGGTCTCGCTGCTCGAGGCGATGGCCGCCGGCATGGCGATCGTCACCACCGCCGATACCGGCTGTGCCGAGGTGGTGGGCGACGCGGCGCTCCTGGTGCCGAGCGGCGACGTGCCGGCGCTCGGCGCCGCCCTCGACCGGCTGATCGGCGACCCGGCGCTCCGCGCCCGGCTCGGCGCCCGGGCGCGCCGGCATTTCGAGCGCGCCTTCACCTGGACGACGGTGGCGGCGACGCACGAGCGGCTCTATCGCCGGTCCTGGCCGAACGGGCGAAGCCTGCCGATGCCTGACAAAATCCCTGGGCGAGGCTCCGGATCGCGGTCGCGGCCCTGGCCTTGGGCGCCCTCTTCCTCGCGATCCCGCCCGCGACGGTGCTCGACGCCTGGCGCGATGCCCGGCCGGGCCTCCTCGCCCTCGGCATGGCCTGGATGGCGGCCGCCGCCGTGGCCAGCAGCGCTGCCTTCTACGCCACGCTCCGCCTGCGCGGCATCGCCCCGCCGCTCGCGGAAGTCGTCCGCACCGACATCGCCGGCCATTTCTACACCTTCACCGCCCCCTTCGGCGTGGTCGCCGGCGGCGCCGCCCGCGTCCTCAGGCTCCAGGGGCCCGGCCGGCCAATGGCCTCGCTGATCGGCGCCATCCTCACCAATCGCCTGGTCAACATCTGGGCCGCCGCCGCCCTCGCCTGCCTCGCCCTCGTCGCGGTCCGGCCCGCCATCGGCGCCACCTGGCCGGTCTGGCTCCTGCTGCTGTCCGGCATCGCCGGACTGGCGCTCGCCGCCCCGCTCGCCGCCCATCACCGGCGCATCCGCCTCTTGGTCGCCGGCCGGTTCGTCCCGCTCCTGCCCTTGGCGCCGCAGCGCCGGCGCCGGATCCGCCGCACGCTCCGCCGACTCGGCGGGGCCGGCGGCACGACCAGCCTCCCTCTGCACCTGGTCCCGGTGGCGCTGGTCGTCCTGCGCCATCTCTGCAGCGCTGCCGCCCTCGCGGCCTTCGCCGCCGCCTTCGGCCTGGACCTCGGCTTCGTCGCGAGCCTCTGGGTGCGCATGGCGCTGAACGTCGCCATGCTCGTCCCGTCTCGCCGGCGGGACTGGGCGTGCGCGAGGTCGGCTTCGTCGTCCTTCTGACGCCCTTCGCCGTGCCCGAGAGCGACGCGCTCGCCATCGCCCTCTGCGTGCTGGCCTATCAGATCGTCGTCGCCGCCATCGGCGGCCTCTGCGAGCTGACGGACTCGCTCAGGGCCGCCAGGCCGGCAAGGTGAGCGATACGACGTGCCCGCCCGCCCCGGTTGAAGAAAGCGGCAAGCTTGGTGCGGATGACGCGAGACGAACGAGCGCCGATACCCGGACACCGTGCCGGAAACGCGAGCAGCGCATATCTTCCGCGAGCAGGTGCAGAGAATCCATGATCGCTCGTGAAACCCCTGGTCTCATCCTGATCAATGCTTTTACCCGATTGGCGCGGAATCAACTTCAGGCTATGATGATCATTGTTCCGAAATCGGTGGCCGGCCCGCAGCGCCGGCTGAGGAGCACTGATGCGGATCGAGGATCTTCCCGGCTGGACAGCGGCGGCAGCGCTGATGGCCATGATCGTGATCGCGGCCCTGACCTAGCAGGCCCCCGGTTCAGCCGCCCAGGACCAATTCGGCGCAGCGATGACCGAGCATCATCGCCGGCGCATTGGTGTTGCCCGCATTGATGTCCGGCACGGCCGACATGTCGCAGACCCGAAGCCCGTCGACGCCGCGCACCCGAAGCCGCGCATCGAGCACCGCCATGCGGTCGCCATCCGCCCCCATCCGCGCCGTGCCGGCCGGGTGGTAGTTGGTCTTGACGAAGCGCCGGCAGTGCGCCGCCAACGCCGCGTCGCTGGCATCGGCCGGATCGGGGATGGCGACCCTGGCGATCCGCTCCCGAAGCGGGCTTTCGGCGAAGGCGCGCAGGAAGAAGCGCTGGCCCGCGACCATGGCCGCCATGTCGGCCTCGTCCTTCAGGAGGTTGGGCGAGACCAGCGGCATGGCCGCCGGATCAGCGCTCCTGAGGCGCAATTCGCCGCGCGAGCGCGGCTTGACCACGACCGTCGTGATGGTCAGCCCGTAGCCGTCCTCGACCAGGCCCAGCGTGTCCCGGTCGAGATAGACGATGGGCACGCAGAAAGCCTGGATGGTCGGCGGCGCCTCGTGGTCGGTCGGGTTGACGAAGGCCCCGGCCTCGACCCCGGCCGAGGTGACCGGCCCCGACCCGAAGAGCTTGAGCTGCAGCCCGTTCCAGAGCATCCGCCACCCCACGCCCTGGCGGTAGTAGCCGTAGGGCCCGTTGGCATTGGCGACCATCGGCACCTCGGGGTGGTCGATCAGGTTCTGCCCGACCCCGGGCAGGTCCGCGATACACTCGATGCCGTGCTCCACCAGGTGATCCGCGGGGCCGAGCCCCGAGAGCATCATGAGCTGCGGCGTCGCCAGCGCCCCGGCGGCGAGGATCACCTCGCCATCCGCATGGGCGGTGACCATCGCCCCGGCCTTGTCACGCCAGGTGACGCCGACCGCCCGGCCCCCCTCGATCTCGACCTTCCGCACCTCCGCCTCGAGCCGGACGGTGAGCGCCGGGTTCTGCTCCTCCGGCGTGAGGAAGGCATAGGCCGCGGAGCTCCGCCGGCCGTTCCTGTTGGTGAACTGGTAGAAGCCGACGCCGCGCTGGCTCGGCCCGTTGAAGTCCGGGTTGAAGGGCTCGCCCAGCCCCTGCACCGCCTGGACGAACCAGCGCGAGACCTCGTTGATGTGCCCGGGATCGGAGACCAGGAGCGGCCCCGATGTGCCGTGCCGCTCGTCGTTCAGCCGATTGTTGCCCTCCATCGCCCGAAAATGCGGCAGCACGTCCTGCCAGCTCCAGCCCACGGCATCGTTGTTGCCCGCAGGATCTCGTGCCAGGCGTCGTAGTCCGAGGGCCGGCCGCGCATGTAGACCTGCGCGTTCACCGACGAGCCGCCGCCCAGCACCCTGCCTTGCGGGATGTCGTGCACACGGCCGCCCAGATGCGCCTGCGGCACGGTCTGGTGGTAGCGCATGAACTTCGAGCCGTTGATCATCTTGAAGATGCCGGGCGGCATGTCGAGCAGCGGATGGCGGTTCGAGAGCCCCGCCTCCAGCAGCAGCACCCTGGCCCCGGCCCGGGCCAGCCGCCCGGCCACGGTGCAGCCCGAGGCCCCGCCGCCGACGACGATGTGATCGAAGCGCTCGCTCATGGCTGCCCCGCCTCCGTCCGCTCGGGCGCCGGCTCGAACGTCACCCGCACATACTCCCAGGCCGCGTTCAAATGACTGGCCAGCGCCGCCTCGGCCGCATCCGGGTCGCGCTCGAGGATCGCCTCGAGGATCGTCCGGTGGCTCTGGTAGTTCACCCGGTTGCGCTCCGGCGAGCGCAGCATCCGGTGCCAGTGCACCGCCAGCCAGGCGACATAGGCGCGATGGATGGCCGGCATGATGGGGTTGCGCGGAATCTCGTAGAGCACCGCGTGGAAGGCGACGTCCGTCGCGTAGAACCTGGCGGAATCGGGAATCGCCGCCTCGTTGGCGGCCAGCGCCTCGCGCAGCGCCTGGATGTCGGCACGCCGCGCATGCATCGCCGCCTCGCGCACCAGCGCCCGCTCGAGGAAGATGCGGCTGTCGAAGAGCGCCTTCACCCCTCCGCCTCGCCGAGCAGGTGGCCGACGATGCCGCCCAAGGCACCGAGAGCCGCATCGAAGCCCGGCTTGCGCACGATGGGGCGATAGCGCGGCCGGTTCTCGATGAGGCCGCGGCTGGAGAGGGCCGTGATCGCTTCGCGGATGACCGTGCGGCTGGCGCCGAACTCCGCCATCAGCACGCGCTCCGGCGGCAGCGCCGTGCGGTCCGGCAGCTCGCCCGAGACGATGCGCAGCTCGAGCCGCTCGACAATCGCATCGGCCGCCCGCCGGCCGCTCGAGATCCGGGCGTCCAACGTTATCCTCCGGCCATTTTTGGTATGATCAAAATACCCACGCCCCCATCCGGCATTTCAGATGCAGCAATAATGCCGACGAAAATCATGTTGACGCAAGGTAGTCCGGCCGTCAATCTGTTGTCGTTTCGTCATACGAAAATGAGCGTTTGACGCGACAAGCGATTGCCAAGAGACGCACGATCTGCGCAATCTCCGGCCCGGGTGACCGGGCGCCGCGCACGAGAGTCACCGCCTACCGGATCAGCAAGGAGGAATCCCATGAACCGACGTTTCCTGATGGCCACCGCCGCCCTCGCGGGCCTCGGTGTCGCCGCCATCGCCGTTCCCCTGGCGGCCCAGGACCTGCCGCCGCTCGCGCAGAAGGACCGCTACAAGGTCGGCTTCGCGCAGATGGAGAGCAACAACCCCTGGCGCATCGCCGAGACCAAGTCCTTCCACGACACCGCCGAGGAATGCGGCTGGGACCTGATCGCCACCGATGCCGCCGGCTCCGCCGCCAAGCAGGTGGCCGACGTCGATTCGATGATCGCCCAGGGCATCGACGTGCTCTTCCTGCCACCGCGCGAGGAGAAGCCGCTCATCCCGGCCGTCATGAAGGCCAAGGCCGCGGGCATCCCGACCTTCCTCGTCGACCGCTCGGTCGACCCCAACGTCGCCCAGGCCGGCCGCGACTATGTGGCCTTCCTCGGCTCCGACTTCGTCGACCAGGGCCGCCGCGTCGCCGAATGGACGCTCGAGAACTTCGACGGCGAGAAGGGCATCATCGTCGAGCTCGAGGGCACCACCGGCTCGTCGCCCGCCAACGACCGCAAGAAGGGCTTCGACGACGTCATGGCCCAGCACGACAACATGGAGATCGTGGCCTCCCAGTCCGGCGACTTCGCCCGCGACCTCGGCCGCCAGGTCATGGAGACCCTGCTCCAGGCCCATCCCGACGTGAACATCGTCTACGCCCACAACGACGAGATGGCGATCGGCGCCATCCAGGCGCTCGAGCTCGCCGGCCGCAAGCCGGGCGAGGACATCCTCGTCGTCTCCATCGACGGCACGCGCGACGCGCTCCAGGCGATCATCGACGGCAAGATGGGGGTCACTGTCGAATCCTCCCCCTTCTTCGGCCCGCTCGCCTGCGAGACCATGAAGCGCTACGCCGCCGGCGAGACGATCGAGCCCTGGGTCCAGGTCTCCGACCGCATCTTCACCAAGGAGAACGCGGCCGACCACATCGACGAGGCCTACTGAGCCAGGGATCAGCGGGGGCCGCTTCCGGGCGGCCCCCCTGCCGCCAGACCCCGATGACCACGCCCCTGCTCCAGATGACCGGCATCGACAAGGCGTTCGCCGGCGTCGCTGCGCTCACCTCGGCCTCGCTCACCATCGAGCCCGGCGAGATCCACGCGGTGATCGGCCAGAACGGCGCCGGCAAGTCGACGCTGATCAAGATCCTGACCGGCGTCTACCGCCGGGATGCCGGCCTGATCATGTTCGCCGGCAAGCCCTCGACCATCTCGAGCCCGCGCGAGGCGCAGGACAGCGGCATCTCCACCATCTACCAGGAGCTGACCCTGGTGCCCTTGCGCAGCGTCACCGAGAACGTGACGCTCGGCTACGAGCCGCGCATCTGGGGCGGCATCATCGACTGGCCGAGGGCGCACGCCCGCACCCGCGAGATCCTCGCCCGCTTCGGCATCGAGATCGACGTCAGGGCACCGCTCGGCAGCTACTCGACCGCCATCCAGCAGCTCGTCGCCATCGCCCGCGCCGTCTCGCTCGACGCCCGGCTCGTCATCATGGACGAGCCCACCTCCTCGCTCGACGACCGCGAGGTCGAGGTGCTCTTCGGCGTGGTCCGCGGCCTCAAGGCGAGCGGCGTCTCGGTGCTCTACGTCTCGCACTTCCTCGACGAGCTCTTCCGCATCTGCGATCTGGTGACCGTCATGCGCGACGGCCGCACGGTGGCGAGGAAGGCCATCGCCGAGACCACCAAGCTCGAGCTCATCGCCGACATGCTCGGCCGCGACATCGACGAGATCCGCGCCGACGGCATGACAGAGCTCGGCGGCGGCCAACGGGACCGGAGCGGCGAGGTGCTGCCGAGGCGAAGGCGGCCGCCACCGACCGGCGCCTCCACCGGCTCGACCTCATCGTCCACCGGGGCGAGATCGTGGGCCTCGCCGGGCTCTTGGGCTCCGGCCGCACCGAGGCGGCCCGCGCCGTCTTTGGCCTCGACCGGCTGCAGAAGGGCAGCGTCAGCTTCAAAGGCCAGGCCCCTCGGACCCGGCTTCCGCCATCGCCGCCGGCATCGGCTACCTCACCGAGGACCGCAAGGCCGAGGGCATCGTGCCCGAGATGTCGGTGCGCGAGAACGTGACGCTGGCGGTGCTGCCGAAGCTCAGCCGGGGCGGGCGGATCGAGCGCGGCCGGAACGCGCCCTCGTCGAGGCCTTCATCAAGTCGCTCGGCATCAAGACCGCCAATATGGACCAGCCGATCCGCGAGCTCTCGGGCGGCAACCAGCAGAAGGCGCTGCTCGCCCGCTGGCTCGCGACCGAGCCAGAGCTTTTGATCCTCGACGAGCCGACCCGGGGCGTCGATGTCGGCGCCAAGCTCGAGATCCAGGCTATCATCCGCGACTACGTCGCCCGTGGCTTCGGCGTGCTCCTCATCTCCTCGGAATTCGAGGAGCTGGTCGAGGGTGCCGACCGCATCACCGTCATGCAGGACGGCTACTCGGTCACCGAGCTCCAGAACCCCGGCATCACCGAGAACGCCCTGGTCAAGGCGATCGCCCACCATCACCGGGGCCAGGCCCCGGCATGAGCACGCGCCTCGAATCCGCAAGCCCGGCCACGGCGTCGCCCGCGACCGCCCGGGCCCTTCGCCAGCTCCGCCGCCATGGCGGGCTGGTCGCCCTTCTGGTTCTCGTCCTCGTCAACATCGCCATCACGCCCAACTTCCTCCAGCTGCAGACGCTCTTCGTCAACATCAGCCAGGTCGCGACCATCGCCATCGTCGCCATCGGCATGACCCTGGTGATCGCGACCGGCGGCATCGACCTCTCGGTCGGCGCCGTCATGGCGCTCGCGGGCGCGCTCGCCCCCTTGATCTTCCTCTCGCCCTTCGGCGTCGCGTACCCTGCCCTCGGCCTCGTCGCCGCCTTCACGCTGCCGCTGCTGGCGGCCATGGCCTGCGGCCTCTTCAACGGCTTCATGGTGAGCGTGCTCCGGGTCCAGCCGATCATCGCCACCCTCATCCTCTTCATCTCCGGCCGCGGCATCGCCCAGGTGCTGACCAACGGCAACCTGCAGACCTTCAGCAATCCCTCCTTCAGCTATCTCGGCACCGGCAGGATCCTCGGCCTGCCCTTCCAGGGCTGGCTGGCGCTGGCGCTCGCCGGGCTCGTCTACTGGCTCGTCACCCGCACCCTCTTCGGCCGCTATCTCCTCGCCATCGGCGGCAACGAGCGGGCCGCCCGGCTCTCCGGCGTGCCGGTGCGCCGCGTCAAGTTCGGCGCCTACGTCATCTGCGCCGGGCTCGCCGGCATCGCCGGGCTGATCGTCGTCGCCATCAACTCGGCCTCGGACGCCGGCCGCAACGGCAACCTCATGGAGCTCGACGCCATCGCCGCCGCGGTGGTCGGCGGTGCGCTCCTGCAGGGCGGCCGTGCTCCCATCTTCGGCGCCGTGCTGGGTGCCGTGATCATCCAGCTCGTCAAGTACACGCTGCTCGCCAACGGCGTGGAGGACGAGGTGGCGCTGATCGCCAAGGCCTTCATCATCGTCGTCGCCGTCTACCTGCAGGCCGGGCGGCGGGAGTAGCCATGGGCGACGCCACCACCTTCGACCTTCGCCGCTACGTCCGGGGCCAGGCCCAGAGCAACGCCGTCTGGCTGGCGCTCATGGCACTCATCGCCTTCGGCCTCCTGCGCTACGACAATTTCGGCGGCGCCTACAACATCGTCTCCTTCCTCAACTACAACTCGATGTTCATCGTCATCTCCATCGGCATGTGCTTCGTCATCATGACCGGCGGCATCGACCTCTCGGTCGGCTCGGTCGCAGCCTTCACCTCGGTGGTCGCGGCCTATCTCAGCCCCTGGGGCATAGAGGTGGCGCTCCCCGGCGGCATCCTCGCCGGCATCGCCTTCGGCGCCGTCAACGCCTTCGTCATCATCCTCATGCGCGTGCCGCCCTTCATCGCCACGCTCGCCACCATGCTCGCCGCCAAGGGCGGGGCGCTCGTGCTCAGCGGGGCCCAGACCATCTCGGTCGACTGGGGCAGCAACTTCACGAAGCTCGGCATGGAGAAGGCCTTCGGCGTCGTGCCCTGGACCATCGTGCTGGTCGCCATCGTCGCCCTCGCCGCCTGGTTCGTCCTCGAGCGCACCTCGCTCGGCCGCACCGTGCTCGCCATCGGCGGCGGCGAGGACGCCTCCGTCCTGATGGGCCTCGAGGTCGACCGCACCAAGGCCTTCGTCTACATGCTGAGCGGCGCCTGCGCCGGCATCGCCGGCGTTTTTTGGCCTCCGGCTTCGGGGCAGGCCAGCCGCTCGAAGGGGTGGGCTGGGAGCTCTCGGCCATCGCGTCCGTCGTCGTCGGCGGCACGCTCCTGACGGGCGGGCTCGGCTCGGTCCCCGCCACCGTCGCCGGTGCCCTTTTGCTCGGCCTCGTCTTCAACATCCTGAACTTCGAGACCGGCCGCGGCACCATCTCGCTCAGCGCCTACTGGCAGCTCGTGGTGCGCGGCGGCTTTCTCTTCATCGTCATCCTGCTGCAGAACCGGGTGAGCAGCGCCAGAGCCGCAGAGGACCGATGACATGCCGCTGATCGAGACCATCGAGGCCCGCCTCTTCCGCGTTCCCCTCGACGAGGTGCTGGCCGACGCGAAGCACGGCGACCACACCCATTTCGAGCTGATCACCGCCACCATCCGCCTCGACGACGGCAGCGAGGGCACCGGCTACAGCTACACCGGGGGCAAGGGCGGCCGCGCCGTCCTCGCCATGATCGAGCACGACCTGGCACCCTTCCTCATCGGCCACGACGCCGGCCCGGTCGAGGACCTGCACGACGCCATGCAGTGGCACATCCACTATGTCGGCCGGGGCGGCATCGCATCCTTCGCCATCTCCGCCCTCGACATCGCCCTTTGGGACCTGCGCGGCAAGAACCGGGGCCAGGCCCTCTGGCAGATGGCCGGCGGCCACAGCCGCCGGGCCCGCGCCTATTGCGGCGGCATCGACCTGGGCTTCCCCCTGCCGAAGCTGCTCGAGAGCGTGCAGGGCTACCTCGATCGCGGCTTCGACGGCGTCAAGATCAAGGTCGGCCAGCCGACCCTGGCAGAGGACGTCGAGCGCGTCGCCGCCGTGCGCGAGCTGATCGGCCCGAAGATCGCCTTCATGGTCGACGCCAACTACTCGATGAGCGTCGACCAGGCGATTCGTGCGGCCGAGGCCTTCGCCCCCTTCGACCTCCTCTGGTTCGAGGAGCCGATCATCCCCGAGGATTTCGACGGCTACGCCCGCATCGCCGAGGCGACCGGCATGCCGCTCGCCCAGGGCGAGAACCTGCACACGCTTCACGAGTTCGAGGCGGCCATCGCCGGGGCGAAGCTCGCCTACATCCAGCCCGACGCCTCCAATTGCGGCGGCATCACCGGCTGGCTCGCCGTCGCCGACATGGCCGAGGACCACGGCATCCCCGCCTGCAGCCACGGCATGCAGGAGCTCCACGTCAGCCTCGTCGCCGGCCACCCCAACGGCGGCTGGATCGAGGTCCACTCCTTCCCCATCGACCGCTACACCAAGCACCCCCTCGCCACCCTCCACCACCGCGCCGTCGCCCCCGAGGAGCACGGCACCGGCGTCACCTTCGACTGGGACAAGCTGGCGCCGTATCTGGTGCGCTGATCATCGGCGGCGCCAAGGCATGATGCCGGCTTCCCACAGGGGGTCGGTGTGCAAAAAAGAGGTCAGCGACTGTCTTGGTCTGTCAAGCTGCTTACGCTGCCCGCCATGGCGTTCCGTCCCTGAGCATGGCGTTGGAAAAAGTCGGGACACGAAAAAGTCGGGACACGAACCGACTTTAACAATCGGAAAAAGTCGGTTCGTGAGGCAGTTGCAAAACGCCCTGAAGGGGCGGAATTGCTCGGTATTGAGCGGTGAAGCGTGGCATCGCCCAGCTCCATCCGATAGGTTGATGTTGTCAAGACAGAAACCAACCGGAAGGGATGGACGATGCCACTGGACGGGAGCCTATCCGAGCATTGGCGGCGTGTCCAAGGTGAGCTTTTCCCCTGGCTGGAGGAGCATGTCGGGCCGCTCGGTCCGCGCCATCGGCTGTTCGTCACGGCTCTGGAGCTTGCCCGGATCGAGAGCTTTCTGCCAGCTCTCGGCCACTGGCTGGGCCGGCCGCCGGCCTGCCGGGCGGCGCTGGCGCGGGCGTTCCTGGCCAAGGCGGTGCTCGATCTGCCGATGACCGTGATGCTGCGCGAGCGCCTGCTCGTGGACAAGGCTCTGCGGCGGATTTGCGGCTGGGAGCGGGCCTCCCAGGTGCCGAGCGAGGCGACCTTCAGCCGGGCGTTTGCCGCGTTCGCGGCGAGCTGCCTGCCGGAGCGGGCGCACGCGGCGCTGGTCGAGGAGCGGCTGGGTGGCTGCCTGATCGGCCACGTCTCACGCGACCAGGGACTATCCGGCGTCCCGTCCGCCGGCCTTGGCCCGGCAGCTGCCGAGCCACGGCCATCTCGTCCAGACAGTCACCGTATTCCGCCCAGTTGAGAAGATACGAGGACGATTTTAGCCACCACAAGACCCTTGAGCCGACAAGAGCGCCTCGTAATCTCGAACGCGGCACTGGCGGCGCCCTGCCGCGCCTGGGAGACGATCCGTGGTGCGTCGTGAGGCGTTCGAGGCGGCCGAGGCGCGCGCCGCCGGACTCATGGCGGCGGGGCCGATCGCCTCGCGGCCCGTGACACCGAGGGGCTCGAGCGGGCGCGGCCGGCCGACCTCGAGCCGATCCAGATCAGCCGATCCGGGCTCGGCCTGCATTTCCCCAGGCTGGACGCCGATCTCCATCTGCCGGCCCTGCTCGAAGGTGTTTTCGGCAGCCGCCGCCGGCTGCTGGCCCGCGCCGAGGAACCCGTGGCCGAACAGCCGCGACGCAACGCTCCCGGCGGCGGCGACCTCGACCGCCTCGCCGCCATCACGAACGCTTATACCTAGTCCGCGGAAAGCCCCCAGAAGCGTCGCTCCGCGCCCTTCCACCCTGCACCGCCCGGACTGTCGCAGAATCCGCGACAGCAGGGCCAGGGTTGTCGCGTATTTCGCGACAGCGACCGTCCGACTGCCGCGGATTCTGCGACATCACGATTCCTTATGCCGCAGATTCTGCGACAATCGCCCGAAACTGTCGCGGATTCCGCGACAGGCGGCGACGATCGAACCCGGGATTTCAACGAACGAACCCGCCTTTCCGACGAATGAATCCGCCTCTACGACGAACGAACCGAGGCGTCGACCAACGAACCCGATCGCCGTTGAACAATTGAAATAAAACGTATTTTCAGGGCTCTCGCCAGCTTCCGCGCGTGCTCCGGGTGCGGAAGGCCAGGAAATGCCGAATGAACCGGGCGCCGGCTTGACGGGCGGGCCGGATTAGGATAATATCCCTAGTATTGGCAGCGAGAGCCGCCGCCCGAATGCACACGGGTCCGCCCCGCCGTCATGCGTCGCCTCCGGAAAAGCGGGCCACCGCCGAAGCGGTGGCCCAGTCTGTAGGGAGGCATCACAACGTCAGGGAGGACAGTGAGCCGCGAGCCGTCGATCCAGGGGATCAATGGGCCGCGCCCCACGAGAGGAGAGACTACCGGTGAACCTTTAAGAAGGTCTGAACGGCCGGACGAAAAACGCCCCCCGGGCACCGACGGCGAGGTGACGGCCTGCTGCGTCGCCGGGCCCGATGCGCACGGCGCCGCCGACGCCACGGGCGCCATGCCGCCGCGGGCGAGCCCGGCAAGCCGGGCGGCCGGGCGATGCCGTCGGCGCTTGTCAGCCGACCCGGAATTTGGTCGGATGATCATCCCAGCATCGAGGAGCAGCCCGCATGACCGCCTGCCGCCCATGACGACCTTCCGCAAAGTGGCATCCGATTTCTACGTCGCCCCGCAGCTCGAGCCGGCGGATTTCGCCGCGGCGGCCGAGCTCGGCATCAGGACGGTGATCAACAACCGCCCGGACGGCGAGGCGCCCGACCAGCTCGCCGATGCCGAGGCGCGGGCGCTGGCGGCGGCCCAGGGCCTCGCCTATGTCCACGTGCCGGTCGTTTCGGGCGGCATCTTGCCCGACCATCTGGCGGCGATGCGGGCGGCGATCGACGGGCACCAGGGGCCCTTCGTCGCCTACTGCCGCTCCGGCACCCGCTCCTGCCATCTCTGGGCGCTGGTCGAGGCGCGGGACGAGGACCCGGACGCGCTGATCGCCGCCGCCGCCACCGCCGGCTACGACCTCGGCGCCATCCGCCCGCTGCTGAAGGAGATCCACAAGAAGGCGGGCGCCTAGCTCCCCCCCTGGGATCCGGCGAGCTGCCGGAGCAGCAGCAGCCAGCAGGCCAGCGCCAGGAACGGGCCGAAGGCGATGGCGTCGCCACCCCGCCGGCGCCCGCCGAGCCAGGCGGCCACGAGGCCCGTGATCGCCGCCACGAGGATGGTGGGCGCCAGGCCCGGCGGCCCGAGCCAGGCGCCGGCAGCGGCGAGCAGCTTGGCGTCGCCGAGCCCGAGCCCCTCCTGCCCGCGCCAGGCCGCGTAGAGCCGGCCGATGGCCCAGAAGAGGGCGAAGCCCAGCCCGGCGCCCAGGAGCCCCTCGAGCGGCGGCACCAGCCCCGGCATCGGTGCCAGGGCGGCGACCAGCGGTCCCGCCAGAGCGAGCGGCAGCGTCAGGATGTCCGGCAGACGGCCATGCGCAGCGTCGATCAGCGCCAGCAGCAGCAGGCACCAGCCGACGCCCGTGAGCAGCAGGGCCGCTGCCGGGGCCAGCGCCGCGAAAGCCGTTCCGGCAATGGCGGCACCCGCGAGCTCGGCCGCCAGCGGCTGCCAGCCGATGGCGGCGCCGCAATGCCGGCAGCGCCCGTGTTGCGCGAGCCAGCTCCAGAGCGGCACGGTCTCCCGCCAGCCGAGCCCCGCCCCGCAGGCGGCGCAGCGCGACCGGCCGAGGAGGAAGCGCCGGTCGAGTGCCGGCCAGCGCGACGCCAGGGCACAAAGAAAGCTGCCGACCGCGAGGCCGACGAGGGCCGCGGCCAGGGCCCAGGCGACAGGGGTGGCGGCCAGGGCGGCGGCGCCCGGCAGGCCGCTAGAGGGCGATGCCCACCTCGCCCGGGCGCGGCGCCGGGACGACCACGTCCCCCGGGATCGGCCGGGCCAGCGGCAGGTTGGCGGGCGGTGCATCGGCCGCGGCCGGGTCGACCGACGGCCGGCGGCGCGGCGGCTCGCCATCCGGCGGCCCGACGGAGGGCGGCTCGACGACCGGCAGGGCGACCGGCGGCACGACGGCCGTCGGCTCGACCCAGGCGACCGGCACGATGCCGGGTACTGGCTCCTCGCCGGGCGCCTCCGCCGGTGCTCCGGCCGGCTCGGGGTCAGGCAGCGCCGGCTCGGGCAGCTCGCTGGTCGTCAGGGGCCGCGGCGTGATCGTCGTCGCGGGCGGCGCCGGCGGCGGGGCCGGCTCGGGCACCGCCGGCGGGGTCGTCGTCGGCACGGGCGGGGGTGCGCCGGCCGGCGTCAGCGGCTCGCCCGCGGAGTCGGCGGGCGGCTGGGCGGCCCGCATCCGGTCGCGCAGCTCCTCGCTGACGGCCCGCGCGTCGTCGGCGTTGCGGATCACCCGGGGCGTGATGAAGACGATGAGCTCGGTGCGCTGCGACACATCGTTGGTGCTGCCGAAGAGATTGCCCAGCACCGGGATGTCGCCGAGCCCCGGCACGCTGCTGTTGTTGCGGATCGTGTCGTCCTGGATCAGCCCGCCCAGGACCACGGTCTGGCCGCTGGTGACGTTGACGCTGCTGGTGATCCGCCGCTGGGCGATGGTCGGGTTGCCGAACTGGTCCTCGCCGACCGGCTGCACCCGGCTGACCTCCTGCGAGATCTGCAGCGAGACGATGTTGTTGAAGTTGATGCGCGGCTTCACCTCGAGGATGACGCCGGTCTCGCGATACTCGATGTTGGCGACGATGGGCGAGTCCGGGTTTTCCACGCCCTGCGAGGTGCGGGTGACGAGCGGCACCTCGTCGCCGACGGTCAGCACCGCCTCGCTGTTGTCCTGGACCACCAGCGAGGGCGAGGAGAGGACCTGCACGTCGGTGATGCGGGACAGCGCGTCGATGGTGATGTTCGAGCTGGCGCCGGAATAGACGAAGTTGAAGCCCGGCACGAGAGCCAGCGGGTCGAGCAGATTGGGATTGACTGCGCCACTGGCGCCACCGTCGGTCGTCGTGTTGAAGCCGGCCCTGAAGCTGCCGGCCTGGAAGAAGTACTGCACGCCGTAGCGCAGCTGGTCGTTGAGCACGACCTCGGCGATGGTCGCCTCGATCAGCACCTGCAGGGGTGCCGTGTCGAGCCGCCGGATGGTCTGCTCGATCAGCGCGTAGGCCTGCGGCGTGGCGCGCACGACGAGCGAGTTGTTGAGCTCGTTGGGCACCACCTTGACCGAGGACAGCACGTCGCGACGCTGACTGGGCGGCAGGTCGCCGAATGGCGCGTCGAAGGGCAGGGGCGCCGTGTCGCCGAGAAAGTCGCCGGTCTCGAGCCCGGCCTGCGACGGCACCGCCCCGAACTCGCCGGCGAGCCCGGCCGAGGCCGGCACCAGATCGGCGGCCGCCGCGTCGGCGAAGGTGGCGTTCAGAAGCTCCGCCATCGGCAAGGCCGGCGTGTTCTGGAGCTGGTAGACGAAGAACTGCACGCTCGACCCGCTGCCCCGGTCGAGACGCTGCACCCAGCGCTCGATGTCGACGAGCTGCTCGGGCTGGTTGGTGATGGCGAGCACCGCGTTCAGCCGGTCCATCGGCAGGAAGCGCACGCCCGAGACGTTGGCATCGAAGCCGCCGAAGGGCGAGAACAGGCCATCCAGCTCGGTGATCACCGACTCCGGCGTCGCCGTGCTCAAGGGGAAGATCCCGACCGAGCGGCCGGCCATCCAGTCCACGTCGATCTCGCCCAGCGTGCGGACCACGTTCTGCCGCTCCGCCGCATTGCCGACGAAGAGCAGAAGGTTGCGGGCGTCGTCGATGCGGATCTGCTCGGGCAGCGACAGCAGGGGCTGGATGAACTGCGACGCCGCGGCGGCGCTCACGTAGCGCAGCGGCACGACGGTGACGCCGGTGCCGACGATCAGGGGTGGCGCCTGCTCGCCGCCGACGGTGGTGAACTGCGCGGCGCCGACCGAGGGCGCGCCCGCCATCACCGCGTAGGTGCCGCCGAGATCGACCAGCGTGGCGCCGTGCATCTGCAGGATGGTCTCGAGCACGGTCAGCATGTCGGCCCGCGACAGCGGCGCCGTCGACGACAGGATCACCTCGCCGGTCACCGAGGGGTCGATGGTGTAGCTGGCGCCGAGGATCTCGCCGAGCACCACGTCCACCACCTCGCGCAGGCTGGCGCCATCGAAGTTCAGCCGGACCCCGCCCGTGCCGTCCGCAGCCGCACCGGCCTCCGCCCCGGGCACCGGGTTCTTGCCGAAGAAGAGCTGGGACTGGGGGCGATCGCCCGTCACCGTGCCACCGGTGGTGGTCGGCCGCGGCGTGCCGGTCGCCGTCTCGCCGCCCGGCGGCGGGTTGAAGTCGACGCTCCTGAGGCTGTTGCCGACTGCCCCGTATCCCTCCACCGGCGTCTCACAGGCGGTGAGCCCCAGTGCCGACAACAAAATGCCTATGGCGGCCAGACGCCGCGCCATAGCGGGAGGTCTCATCGGACGCCCCTTCCCGGATAATTGTGATGATCGCCGTGCCCGCGGCGCATCACCCGCTCTTACAAGGGTGATGGCCGCGTCACAACCTCGGCGTCCACGAAACACCAAACAAGCGAGAATTCGACGATTATGCACGCTCTGGTTGATAAACAACCGCGAGCCGAAACCATGCCGCATGGACAGTATCATGATACTGATTTGATCACGAATACGGAATTTTTCTTAACCAAAAAGTTTTCTCGATTGAGTTCTAGATACTGCTCTTCGGTTTTGCTACCCGGGTTACAACGAACGGGTCGAATGCCGCCATCGGAGCTCGTCCACCTGCCCGCGAGCGACCCAGCGGGCGACCGGGATCGGCAGGCATGCCAGCCAGCGCGGACAATCAAGGAGAAGATGCGATGACCCCGGACCGCAGCCGCGGACCCACCAAGGGAGCCACGCCGGCTGCCACCAGCCGGAACCAGGCCGCCCGCGACGTTGCGACGGGGTGCCGGGTGCCTCGACACGTCGTGCCGCCATTCCTTCGCATCCTGGCGCTCGGCACGATCGTCGCGGCCGCCGCCGTGCTGCAGCCGACGCTGGCACCTCTTGCCCTGGCGGCCGAGCCCTTCAGCTTCCGCAACTCGTTCCAGCTCGGCCTCCCGGGCCGCCAGGCAACCGCCGGGGATGCGATCCCAAAGCTGAAGCTCGGCCAGCAACGGCTGCTGCCGGGCTTCCCGGCGCTCACCTTGCCGGGTTCCGGCATCGCCACTTCCGGCGGCACCACTTCCGGCGGCTCCACTTCCGGCGGCTCCACTTCCGGCGGCTCCACCGCCGGAGGCGCCACTGCCGGAAACCCGACCGCCGGCGGTGCCACTTCCGGCGGCTCCACGGCCGGCAGCCCGGCCTCCGGCGGCTCCGGATCGAGCAGCCCGACCGACGTCCCGGCCATCCCCTCGCCGGGCGCCAATCTGGTCATCCACTATGTCCAGCCTTCCGGCTTCCAGAAGGTGACCGGCCGGGCCGACCAGGATCTCCTGCTGGTCAGCCCCGACCGGTCGATCGACGGCAAGTTCCAGATCGACGTCGACGGGTTTCGCGGCGTCTACTGGATCGGCGCCTCGTTCGACACGCTGCCCGCCGGCTGGCTGACCTCGCCCAACGGCAAGCGCACCGAAGGCGTCGGCACGCTCATCCGCATCCGCACCCACAAGGATGCGGTGCGGCCGTTCATCGTCATGGGCCGGATGCACCTGAAGACGTCGAAGCTCGACTTCGGCGACTTCGCCCAGCTCGGCGGCAACACGACGGTCGGCAAGTGGCAGGCCTACCCGGATGTCTGGCGCTGCCGGATCATCGCCGAGCCGCTCTTCGGCTGGCGCGACTACAAGGGCGGCTCGTTCAGCCAGTACGTCTCGCACAGCGACTTCACCAAGTTCGAGACCGGCGGCGTGCGCCACTCCTATGCCGCCCGGATCGACGCGACCTGGGGTTACCAGGGCGAGTACGTGCTGCCGTCCTATGCCAGCGACAAGAAGCCCTATCGCGGCCCGGACGGCCGCGGCACCGCGCAGTACTGGGACTATGTGGCCCGCGCCGTGACCAATGCCGCGATCGGCAGCGAGCCGAAGGCCAAGGCCTTCTTCCTCGCCCGCAGCTCCGACGAGGTGGCCGCCGGCGACTACATCACCTACCACTTCAACACGAGCGGCCGTGGCGTCTGGGTCGTCCCGGCCGGCAGCCGGCCCGTCACCGATCACATCCACCCGGGTGGCGGCGCCTACGCGCCGCAGGTCACCGGCAGCACGCTCACCTGGCGCAAACCTGTCGGGCGACCCGTTCGTCGTCGGCCGGATCAATGACGGCAGCAAGGCAACGCCGCCGACCGTCGTCGGCACCGGCGAGGTCGGCTACCGGCAGCGGGTGACCAGCCGGTCCGGGCTCGAGCAGGCGATCGCCGGCCTCTGCCGCTAGGCGGCGGGTCCGCCGGGCCGCGCCGGAAACCGACCACGGGCCGAGCTTTACAGGCTTCGCGGCCCGTGGAAGAAGGCGGCGCATGAGGGTCCATCGGGGTTTCGCAGCTTTGCCGCCCGAGGCGGTCGGCTGTGCGGTCGCCATCGGCAAGTTCGACGGCGTGCACCAGGGGCATCGCGCCGTCATCGAGGCGGCGCGCGGCCAGGCGACGCGCGCCGGCGGCCTCGGCGTCGTCACCTTCGAGCCGCATCCCCGCGAGGTGCTGAGCCCGGCGACGGCACCTCTGCGCCTCGCGCCGCTGCGGCGGAAGATAGCGCTCCTGCGCGACCTCGGCGTCGATCACCTCTTCCTCTTGCGCTTCGACCGGGCTCTCATGGCGATGCCCGCCCCGGAATTCGTCGAGCGTATCCTCGTCGGCCGGCTCGGCATCAGGGGCCTCGCGGCCGGCGAGGCCTTCCGCTTCGGCCACCGGCGGCAGGGCGACGCGGCGCTCCTGCAGGAGGCGGCCGCCGCCCACGACTTCGCCTTCGCCGCCGTGCCGCCGGTCATGGCCGACGGCCTGCCCTGCTCCTCGACCCGGATCCGCGCCGCCCTGGCCGCCGGCGAGCTGGCCCTCGCCAACCGCCTGCTGGGCTACCCCTTCGAGCTCACCGGCATCGTCCGCGCGGGTCACCAGCGCGGTCGCACCATCGGCTTTCCCACGGCCAACATCGCCCCTCCCGCCGAGCGCTGGGCCCTGCCGGCCGCGGGCGTCTACGCGGTGCGCGCCGGCCGCTGTACACCGGCGGGCAAGGTCTGGTATCCCGGCATCGCGAATCTGGGTCGCCGCCCCACATTCGACGGCGATCGGCTGCTGCTCGAGGTGCACCTCCTCGACGTTCGGCTCGATCTCTACGGACAGCGGCTCGACGTGGCGTTCCTGGAGCGCCTGCGCGGCGAGGTGAAGTTCCCCGGGATCGAGGCCCTGAAGGCCCAGATCGTCGAGGATTGCTCGGCGGCGCGGCGCATCCACGAGCGCCTGAGAATGAATGCGTGACGCGGCGCGCCCGGCCGAGGGCGTGCCCGATCGGATGACGACCGGATGACCAAGGACTTCAAGGACACCGTTTTCCTGCCGCGCACGGATTTCGCCATGAAGGCGAACCTGCCGACGCGCGAGCCGGCCCAGCTCGAGCGCTGGGCCGCCGAGGGCCAGTATGCCCGGCTGCGCGAAGCCGCCGCCGGCCGCGAGCTCTTCATCCTCCATGACGGCCCGCCCTACGCCAACGGCCACCTGCACATGGGCACGGCCCTCAACAAGATCCTCAAGGACGTCATCAACCGCAGCCGGCAGATGCTGGGCCGGGACGCGGCCTACGTCCCCGGCTGGGACTGCCACGGCCTGCCGATCGAATGGCAGATCGAGCAGGAATACCGCAAGAAGGGCAAGAACAAGGACGACGTGCCGATCATCGACTTCCGCCGCGAATGCCGCGAGTTCGCGGCCCGGTGGATGGACATCCAGCGCGCCGAGTTCGAGCGGCTCGGCGTCGTCGGCGACTGGGAGCGGCGCTACGCGACCATGGACCTCCGGTCCGAGGCCGACATCTATCGCGAGGTCGGCAAGTTCCTGCTCAACGGCTCGCTCTATCGCGGCAAGAAATCGGTGATGTGGTCGGTGGTCGAGAAGACCGCGCTCGCCGAGGCCGAGGTCGAGTACCACGACCACACCTCGACGACGATCTGGGTGGCCTTCCCGCTCGTCCGCCCGGCTGACCCGCGCTTCGCTGATGCCGCCGTGGTCATCTGGACCACCACGCCCTGGACCATCCCGGCCAACCGGGCCGTGGCCTATGGTGCCGCCATCGACTACGCGCTGGTCGAGGCCGGCGGCCGCCGGCTGATCCTGGCCGAGGCGCTGGTCGAGCCCACCATGGCGACCGCCGGCATCACCGACTGGCGGGTGCTCGAGACCTTCAAGGGCAGCGAGCTCGCGGGCTCCATCGCCGCCCACCCGCTCGCCGGCCATGCCGGCGGCTACGGCTTCGAGGTGCCGCTCCACCCGGCCGACTTCGTCAGCGACGCGGACGGCACCGGGCTCGTCCACGTCGCACCCGGCCACGGCGCCGACGACTTCGACCTCGGCCAGCGCCACGGGCTCGAGGTGCCGGACACCGTCGCCGAGGACGGCGCCTACACGGCGGCCGTGCCGGGCTTCGAGGGCATTCACGTCTTCAAGGCGGCGGAGCCGGTGGTCGAGGCCCTCGAGGGCCGAGGGCAACCTCCTGGCGCAGGCAGGCTCGTCCATTCCTACCCGCATTCCTGGCGCTCCAAGGCGCCTTGATCTTCCGCGCCACCGCGCAGTGGTTCATCCCCATGGAGGGCGAGCTCGACCTGCGCCGGAAGGCGCTCGACGCCATCGACGCCACCACCTTCGTGCCGGCCAAGGGCCAGACCCGGCTGCGCTCGATGATCGAGACCCGGCCCGACTGGTGCATCAGCCGGCAGCGCGCCTGGGGCGTGCCGATCGCCGTCTTCGTCGACAGAAAGACGGGCGAGCCTTGCGCGACCCGGCCGTGATCGAGCGCATCGCGCTGGCCTTCGAGGCCGAGGGCGCGGATGCCTGGTGGACCAGGGACCCCCAGGACTTCCTGGCAACGAGTATCGCAAGGAAGACTACGAGAAGGTCGACGACATTCTCGATGTCTGGTTCGAATCGGGCTCGACCCACGCCTTCGTCCTGGAGCAGCGGCCGGAGCTGAAATGGCCGGCCGACCTCTATCTCGAGGGCTCGGACCAGCATCGTGGCTGGTTCCACTCCTCGCTGCTCGAGAGCTGCGGCACCCGCGGCCGGGCACCCTACGATGCCGTGCTGACCCACGGCTTCGTCGTCGACGCCAAGGGCGAGAAGATGTCGAAGTCGAAGGGCAACGTCCTTTCGCCGATCGACCTCATGAAGACCCATGGCGCCGACATCCTGCGCCTGTGGACGGTCTCCGCCGACTATGCCGAGGACATCCGCATCGGCAAGGAGATCCTGGACGGCATCGGCGACAACTATCGCCGCCTGCGCAACACGCTGCGCTACGCGCTCGGCAACCTCGCCGGCTTCCGCGAGGTCGAGCGCCTGCCGCGCGACCGATGCCGGAGCTCGAGCGCTGGGTCCTGCACCGGCTGGCGAGCTCGACGACCTCGTCCGCTCCTGCAACGCCAGCTATGACTTTCCCAGGCTCTATGGCGCCATCCATCATTTCTGCGCCATCGACCTCTCGGCCTTCTATTTCGACGTGCGCAAGGACAGCCTCTACTGCGACGCGGCCGACAGCGTGCGGCGCCGCGCCGCCCGCACCGTGCTCGACCGGGTTTTCAACTGCCTCGTGCGCTGGCTCGCCCCGGTCCTCGTCTTCACCGCCGAGGAAGCCTGGCTCGCCCGCGGCCAGGGCGAGACGGGCAGCATCCATCTCGAGCTCTTCGAGACGCTGCCGGGCGACTGGCGCGACCCCGCGCTCGCCGCCCGCTGGGAGAAGGTCAGGGCGGTGCGCCGCGTGGTCACCGGGGCGCTCGAGATCGAGCGTCGCGAGAAGCGGATCGGCTCGAGCCTGCAGGCGGCCCCCGTCGTCCATGTGACCGAGGCCCATGCCGCCGCCATCGAGGGGCTCGACATGGCCGAGCTCTGCATCACGAGCGACCTGCGGGTCGTGGTCGGGACCCGCCCGCGGGCGCCTTCACGCTCGCCGAGGTGCCGGGCGTGGGGGTCGTGCCGGCGCTGGCGGCGGGCGAGAAATGCGGCCGCTGCTGGCAGGTGCTCGAGGAGGTCGACGAGGCCGGCGGGCTCTGCCACCGCTGCACCGGGGCGGTCGGCGCCATGGCCGCTTGAGGAGCGACCTGGCCCGGCGCTGGCTCGGCCCAGGCGTCTTCCTTCTCGTCCTGGTCCTGGATTTCCTGACCAAGCAGTGGGCGCTCGCCGCACTCACCGACCAGGGCGTCGTCCAGGTCACCGGCTTCTTCAACCTCGTCCTCGTCTGGAACCGCGGCGTCAGCTTCGGCATGTTCCAGGCCGGCAGCGAGCAGGGCCGCTGGCTGCTCGTCGGCATGGCCCTCGTGGTCTCGATCGTGCTCGTCTTCTGGCTCAGGCGCGAGCGGCGGCCGCTGCCGCGCCTCGCCATCTGGCTGATCCTCGCCGGGGCGTCGGCAATGTCGTCGACCGGGTACGCTATGGCGCCGTGGTCGACTTCCTCGATTTTCATGCTTTCGGCTACCATTGGCCGGCGTTCAACGTGGCCGACAGCGCCATCGTCGTCGGCGCGGCTCTCCTGGTGGGCGACAGCCTGCTCGGCGGCCGGGAAGCGCTACCTGTCGCAGGGAGACAAAAGTGAAGCGAGCGGGCCAGGGAAGTCGGATCGCCTTCGGCTGCATGGCGCTCGTCCTCGTGGCGCTGACCGGCTGCGGCAGCGGCACGCTGCAGGAGCGGCTCGCATGGGCCGGCGGGCACCCGACGAGTTCCAGGTGGTGCCGCCAGCCTCTGGTGCTGCCACCAGCTACACCCTGCCGAAGCCGGGCACGCCGAGCCCGGCGCAGCAGCAGGGCACGGCGTCCCTGCAGACCCAGGAGCTGCTGTTCGGCCAGCCGGTCCGCGAGGGCACGCCGAGCCCGGCCGAGGTGGCGCTGCTCGCCGAGGTGCCCGGCACCGTCGAGCCCAACATCCGCGAAGTCATCCTCGAGGAGAACACCGAGATGACCCAGCTCGACGAGAGCCGCTTCCTCTTCATCCTCGATTTCCAGCGGCGGCGGATGGTCGACAATTCCGGCGTCTACCAGCCGCTCGACCCGACCGCCGAGGCGGCCCGCCTCCAGGCGGAGGGCCAGAGTGCCCGCGTCGTCACCCAGCGGGTCGGCACGACAGTGGTCGAGCCCGCGGCGCCCGGCTCGTGAGGGGCCCGACAGCGATGCCGGAAGCCGGGCCATGGCGACGGGTCTCAACTCGCGGCCGAGGCAGGGGCGCCCATGGGCATGTTCCATCCGCAGACCTTCACACTCGACAACGGCATGCAGGTGGTGGTCATCGAGAACCACCGGGCACCCGTCGTCTCGCACTGGGTCTGGTACCGGGTCGGCACGGCCGACAGCCCGCCCGGCAAGTCGGGCCTGCCGCACTTCCTCGAGCATCTGATGTTCAAGGGGACGGAGGCCATGCCCCGGGCGAGTTCTCGAAGATCGTGGCCCGCCACGGCGGCAACGACAACGCCATGACATCGAGCGACTTCACCGCCTATTTCCAGAACATCGCCAGGGACCGGCTGGCCATGGTGATGGAGATGGAAGCCGACCGCATGGCCAATCTCCGCCTGGATGCGGCCCATGTCCTGGCCGAGCGCGACGTCATCCTCGAGGAGCGCAGCTCGCGCGTCGACAACCAGCCTGGGGCCATGCTCCACGAGCAGCTCGACGCCGCCCAGTTCCTGAACCATCCCTACCGGCTGCCGATCATCGGCTGGCACCACGAGATCGCGAGCTACACGCGCGAGGACGCGCTCGCCTTCTATGACCTCTGGTACGCCCCCAACAACGCCATCCTGGTGGTCGCCGGCGACATCACCATGGACGAGCTGCGGCCTCTGGCGGAGCGGACCTATGGCCGGGTGGCACCCCGCCCGACGCCGGAGCGGCATCGCCTCGTCGAGCCGCCGCAGCTCGCCGAGCGGCGCATCGAGCTGGCGCACGAGCGGGTCGAGCAGCCGAGCCTCGTGCGCTCCTACCTGGCGCCGAGCCACGCCACCGCGGCCGACGGCCGGGCGCACGCGCTCGAGGTCCTGGCCGAGCTCTTCGGCGGCGGCGGCACCAGCCGGCTCTACCGCGCCATCGTCGTCGACCAGGCCCTCGCCTCGGGCATCGGCGCCTATTATCGGGGCACCAGCCTCGACCAGACGGCCTTTCGCATCTACGGCAGCCCGCGCGGCGAGGTCGATCTCGACCGGCTCGAGAAGGCCCTCGACGCCGAGATCGAAAGGCTGGTCGAGGACGGCGTCACCGAGGCCGAGGTCGAGCGCGTCAAGGCGCGGCTGATCGCCGAATCGGTCTACGCCCGGGACAGCCTGACCACCGCGGTCCGCGTCTTCGGCAGCGCCTTGACCACCGGCTCGACGATCGAGGACGTCGAGAGCTGGCCGGCCAGCATCGCGGCCGTGACCCGCCCGGCGGTGGAGGCAGCCGCCCGCGAGCTCTTCGACCGCGGCCGCTCGGTCACCGGCCGCCTCACGCCGGCCCGGAATGGCAACGGCAAGCGCCCGGCCGGCGACGCCGCCACTGCAGACGCAGCCACCGCCGCCGCAGCCACGGGATAGCAGGTCTTGCCGCATACCATGCCCGCCACCACGACTGCTTTCGGCACCGACGTCGAGCGGGTCCTGACCCCGGGCGGCCTCGAGGCGTGGCTGGTCAACGCGCCGAGCGTGCCGCTGCTGGCGGTCGCCTTCAGCTTTCGGGGCGGGGCCGCCGCCGACCCGGCCGGCAGCGAGGGCCTGTCCCGCATGGTCGCCGGGCTGCTCGACGAGGGCGCCGGCGAGCTCGACAGCCTCGCCTTTCGCACCGAGCTCGAGGATCTGGCGATCCGGCTCCAGCTCACCGCCGAGCGGGACGCGCTGGCCGGCCGCCTGATGACGCTCAACGGGAACCGCGAGCGGGCTTTCGAGCTGCTGCGACTGGCGCTCGCCGAGCCGCGCTTCGATGCCGAGCCCATCGAGCGCATCCGCCAGCAGATCACGAGCGACCTGCAGCGCCGGCGCACCGACCCCAACACGGTCTCGGGCCGCGTCTGGTTCGCCCATGCCTTCGCGGGCCACGCCTATGGCCGGCCGACGCAGGGCACGATCGAGGCCATCCGCCGGGTCCAGCCGGCCGAGCTTCGGGCCTATGTCGAAAAGCGCCTCGCCCGCGACAACCTCGTCATCGGCGTCGCCGGCGACATCACCGCGGCGGAGCTGGCGCCGCTGCTGGACCGGGCCTTCGCCCACCTCCCGGCCCTGGCCGACCTGCCGCCGCTCCTGCCGGCGACGCCGGCGACCGGCGCCACGCTGGTCACGCCCATGACCATCCCGCAGAGTGTCGTGACCTTCGGCCTGCCCGGCATCGCGCGCGACGACCCCGACTACTACGCCGCCTATGTCGCCAACTACATCATCGGCGGCGGCGGCTTCGCCTCCCGGCTCATCGAGGAGGTGCGCGAGAAGCGGGGGCTCGCCTACTCGGTCTACTCCCAGCTCGCCGACGCCGAGCTCGCCCCGCTCTGGATGGGCGGCGTGGCGACCAGGAACGACCAGGTCGCCCAGTCGATCGAGGTGATCCGCGCCGAGCTCAAGCGGATGGCCGAGGGCGATATCGGCGAGACCGACCTCGCCAATGCCCGGACCTACCTCACCGGCTCGTTCCCGCTCCGCTTCACCAGCAACGAGAGCGTGGCGCGTATGCTCGTCGGCATGCAGGTGGCCGATCTCGGCATCGACTACCTCGAGCGGCGCAATGCCCTGATCGAGGCGGTCGGCCTCGCCGACGTCGCCCGCGCCAGCCGGCGCCTGTTCAGCGCCGAGCCGCTCTTCTCCGTCGTCGGCGATCCCACCGGCCTCGACGGGGCGACCCGCCTGGACCCGGTGGTCGCGGCCAACGGCCATGGCGGCAAGGGCTGAGGGCGGTGCCCCCACAGCCCCGGGGCCGGCGCCGCGCATCCGCCGCCTGCCCCCGGGCCTGATCGACCGCATCGCCGCGGGCGAGGTGGTCGAGCGCCCGGCCTCGGCGGTCAAGGAGCTGGTCGAGAACGCCATCGATGCCGGCGCCAGCCGCGTCCGGGTGACCCTCGAGGAAGCCGGCAGGCGGGCCATCACGGTCGAGGACGACGGCTCGGGCATGACCCGGGCCGAGCTGGAGCTGGCGGTCGAGCGGCATGCCACCTCGAAGCTCCTGGACGAGCAGCTCGTCGACATCCGGACCCTCGGCTTTCGCGGCGAGGCCCTGCCGTCGATCGCCTCGGTCAGCCGCTTCGCGCTGACCAGCCGCACCGCCGGCGAGCAACATGGCTGGCGGCTGGCCGGGGCCGGCGGCCGGCTGGGCGCGGCCGAGCCGGCAGCGGCGCCGGCCGGCACGCGCGTCGATGTCCTGGACCTCTTCTTCAACACCCCGGCCCGGCTCAAATTCCTCAAGTCCGAGCGGCGCGAGCTGGAGCTGGCCCGCGAGATCGTCGAGCGCCTGGCCCTGGCGCATCCCGGGATCGGCTTTCGGCTCGAGGCCGACGGGCGGCGCCTCATCGACCTGGCGCCGGCCGACCGGAACGCGCGGCTCGCGGCCCTCCTCGGCCGGCCGGTGGTCGAGAACGCGATTCTGATCGCGGCCGAGCGCGACGCCATGCGCCTTTTCGGCCTCGCCGCCCTGCCGACGCTCAGCCGCAATCACGGCCAGGACCAGCATCTCGTGGTCAATGGCCGACCGGTCCAGGACCGGCTGCTCAAGGGTGCGCTGCGCGCCGCCTATGCCGACCTCCTGCCCGCCAACCGCCAGCCGATCGCCGCCCTCTTCCTCGAGCTGCCGACCACAGCGGTCGACGTGAACGTCCACCCCACCAAGGCCGAGGTGCGTTTTCAGGACAGCGGCGAGGTGCGCGGGCTCATCGTCGGCGCCCTCAAGCGGGCGCTGGCCGAGCATGGCCACCGCAGCAGCACCACCACCGGAACCGCCGCCCTCGGCAGGTTCACGCCCGGCAACCCCGGCGGCGGATTCGGGGGCGGCAGCGGCGCCTGGCGCCAGCCGGCCGCCGCGCCCGGC
>JAWKVR010000044.1:0-33342 GCA_041397945.1 Geminicoccaceae bacterium | reverse complement strand
ATAGTAGGGATGCATGGCCGCCACCGTCTCGACGAACGAGTACTGGAGGAAGCCGAGGCTGTCATAGGACCGCCACATCAGGCCCTGCATGATGCCCGAGACCCACATCGCCGTGATGTAGAGGACGATGCCGAGGGTCGCGATCCAGAAGTGCCATTCGACGAGGCGGAGCGAGTAGAGACGCTGCGCTTGCCACAGTCTCGGCACCAGATAGTAGACGGCGCCGAAGCTGACGAAAGCGACCCAGCCGAGCGCGCCGGAATGGACGTGGCCGATGGTCCAGTCGGTGTAGTGCGAGAGCGCGTTGACCTGGCGGATCGACATCAGCGGCCCCTCGAAGGTGCTCATGCCGTAGAAGGCGACCGAGACCACGAGGAAGCGCAGGACCGGGTCGGTGCGCAGCTTGTCCCAGGCGCCGGAGAGCGTCATCAGGCCATTGATCATGCCACCCCAGGACGGCATCCAGAGCATGATCGAGAACGTCATGCCGAGCACCTGCGCCCAGTCGGGCAATGCCGTGTAGTGCAGATGGTGCGGGCCGGCCCAGATATAGAGGAAGATCAGCGCCCAGAAGTGGATGATCGAGAGGCGGTAGGAATAGACCGGCCGGTTCGCCTGCTTCGGCACGAAATAATACATCATGCCGAGGAACCCGGCGGTGAGGAAGAAGCCCACGGCATTGTGGCCGTACCACCACTGGGTCAGCGCATCCTGAACGCCGGAGAACAGCGAGTAGCTCTTGATCCCGAAGAACGTGACCGGCACCGCCAGGTTGTTGACGATGTGCAACATCGCGATGGTGATGATGAAGGCGAGGTAGAACCAGTTGGCGACGTAGATGTGCGGCTCTTTGCGCTTGAGCAGCGTGCCCATGAAGATGACGAGGTAGACGACCCAGACCAGTGTCAGCCAGAGATCGACATACCATTCGGGCTCGGCGTACTCGCGGCTCTGGGTGACGCCCATGACATAGCCGGTGGCAGCGAGCACGATGAAGAGCTGGTAGCCCCAGAACAGGAAATTGGCGAGCAGCGGTCCGCCGAACAGGCTGGTTCGACAGGTGCGCTGGACCACGTAGAGCGATGTGCCGAGCAGCGCGTTGCCGCCGAAGGCGAAGATCACGGCCGAGGTGTGGAGTGGCCGCAACCGCCCGAAGCTCGTCCACTCGAGATCGAGGTTGAGGACGGGAAACGCGAGCTGGAACGCGATGACGACGCCTACGAGGAAGCCGACGACGCCCCAGAAGACCGTCGCCAGCGTGAACAGGCGGACCACGTCCTCGTCGTAGGCGCTCAGGGCACGGCCAACCGGGGCCGTCATCACCGCTGCCATCTCGTTCTCCCGCTTGCCGCGTCCCGCCTGCCGTTGGTGGAGAATGCGGCCCGTGCTGCGCTGCAGGGATTGCCCGCACAGCAGTGACCTGACATTGATCCAAGTCAAGAGCCGACGATCACCTTTGCACTACGAAGCTCCTGATTGCGCAACCCCGATTGCGCAGTACGACAGTCATGTGGCACGTCGGCGGTGGTGGCCGGTCGCCTTGCCCTTGTGTAGAGTGGGTAGCAGGGCAGGTTGCTTTCGATCCGGGCCGGCCCGGTGGCGGGAATGATCTGGGAGTGACGACGATGGCCGACGCCGTTCCGGTGTTCGCGCAGCCGACGGTCCGGGTCCGCAAGCTGGAGATGGACCAGCCGTGGGCATGGCTGCGCAAGGGCTGGCAGGATTGCCTGAGGACGCCCGGCGTGAGCTTCACCTATGGCGTGCTCGCGGCGGTGACGGGCTACCTGATCACCTGGGGGCTGTTCGCCTTCGACATGCCCTATCTGGTGCTGCCGATCATGGCCGGCTTCCTGATCGTCGGCCCGATCCTGGCGGTCGGTCTCTACGAGGCCAGCCGCCGGAGCGAGCAGGGGCTGACGACCTCCTTGGCGGAGGCGCTCGGCGCCTTCAAGCGCAACCCGAGCCAGATGGGGCTCATGGGCATGGCGCTGCTGCTCCTCATGTTCTTCTGGGCGCGAACCGCGGCTCTGCTCTTCTTCCTCTATTTCGGCATGGAGCCGCCGGACTTCCACAATCTCTTCGTTGCGACGTTCCTGTCGACCGACAGCTGGCCCTTTTTGATCATCGGCTCGGCGGTAGGCGGCGTGCTGGCGCTCGTCGCCTTCTCGATCAGCGTCGTCTCGATCCCGCTGCTTCTCGACCGGCCCGCCTCCAACGTCGTCGAGGCGATTGCGACGAGCGTGCGGGCGGTGCAGGCCAACCCGATGCCGCTGCTCTTCTGGGGCGGGCTGATCGTGGTCTTCATGATGGCCGGGCTGGTCACGCTCTATCTCGGGCTGATCGTGACGCTGCCGCTGATCGGCCATGCGACCTGGCATGCCTATCGCGACATCGTCGAGTTCGACGACGCCTGAGGCCCGGGACCAGACTTGTGAGGATAGCGAAATGAACGATTTGGGGCGTTGGCTCGGGGGCATTGCCATGGGCGCGCTCGCCCTGCTCGGCCTGCTCATCATGAGTCGGGCGGCTGACCCGATGTTCGGCTTCTTCGGTCTCATGATCTTCCTCTTCGGGGTCGCCATCATCGTCGTCTTCGTCCATCAGGCGACCACACCCGAGCGGGTCCTGCGCCGCAGTCACGAGGCCTGAGCCGGGCGGCGCTCTCTCGCCCGCTTTGCTATTTTTTATTTTCGATTCAGGCGGAGCGAGTTGCCGACGACGACGAGCGAGCTCGCCGACATGCAGATCGCCGCGACGAGCGGCGTCACGAAACCGAGCACGGCGAGCGGCACGGCCAGGACGTTGTAGCCGAAGGCGAGGCCGAGGTTCTGCTTGACGAGCCGGCGGCTCTGTCCGGCGACCTCGAGGACGAGCACGACCGGTGCCAGGAACCGCCCCTGGAAGACGGCGTCGGCGGCGGTCTGGCTGATATCGACGGCCGTCGACGGCGACAGCGAGACGTGTGCCGCAGCGAGCGCCGGTGCATCGTTCAGCCCATCGCCCACCATCATCACCTTGCGCCCAGCCGCAGCGAGGCCGGCCAGGTGCGCGACCTTCTCGTCCGGCCGGCAGCTGGCACGCCAGGTCGGGATACCGAGCTCTTCGGCCAGCGCGGCGACCGGTCCCGACCGATCACCCGAGAGCAGCTGCACCTCCAGCCCGCGTGCCTGGAGGGCCTGGATGGTCGCCCCGGCATCGGCCCGCGGGTTGTCCCGGAAGGTGAAGCGATGCGGTGGCCGATCCGGCAAAGCGAGCCATAGCTCGGTGCCGGCGTCCGCATCGTCGGCAATCCCGGGTGCTGCCCAGCTGCGTCGACCTAGACGAAGCTCGCCGGCCTCCGTGGCGAGCCTGAGGCCGAGCCCCGGCAGCTCTTCGACCCCAGCGGCGGCGCGCGCCCCGGGGCAGGCGCGAACGAGAGCGCGGGCCAGCGGATGACGCGAGCTCTTGGCCATGGAAGCGGCCTGCGCCAGGAGGTCCGGCTCGCCGATCCCCCCGACGAGGACGAGGTCGCCCTCCGTCAGGGTGCCGGTCTTGTCGAACACCACGGTGTCGACCTCGGCGAGGCGCTCGAGCGCGGTCGCCGACTTGAGCAGCACGCCGCGCCGCATCAGCCGGCCGCTGGCCAGCACCTGCACCGCCGGCACGGCGAGGCCGAGCGCGCAGGGGCAGGTGATGATCAGGACGGCGACGGCGTTGAGCAGCGCCACCTGCCATGCGGCACCCATGGCCAGCCACCAGCCGAGGAAGGTGAGGGCGGCGAGCAGGTGCACGACCGGCGAGTAGGCACGGGCAATGCGGTCGGCCAGGGCGACGAAGCGGCCGCGCTTCTGCTCGGCGAGCTCCATCAGCTTGACGATCTCGGCGAGCAGCGTGCCTTCGCCGACCGAGCGAACCGTGACCTCCATCGGGGCGGCGAGATTGATCGTGCCGGCGAAGACGCGCGTGCCGGGGTGGCGACGGCCGGCAGCGTCTCGCCAGTGATGGCGCTCGTGTCGATCTCGCTTCGTCCGGCGCGGACAGTGCCATCGATACCGATGCGCTCGCCCGCGGCGACGAGGACGGTCTGGCCGGCCTCGAGCTGCTCCGGCCGGCAGCTCCGCGTCTGGCCGTCCGGCAGGAGCAGGGTGACGGCGGTGGCGCGGAGCGTCATCAGCCGCTCGACGGCGGAGCGGGCCACGCCACGCGCCCGGCTGTCGAGATAGCGGCCGATCAGGAGGAAGAAGAGCAGCATGATGGCGCTGTCGAAATAGGCGTGCTCGCCGCCCTGTATGGTCTCGAGCAGGCTCATCGCCGGCGCGAGGACGAGGGCCAGCGAGATCGGCACGTCCATGTTGGCATGGCCGGCACGGAGTGCCGTGAGCGCCGAGCGGAAGAACGGCCGGCCGGCATAGGCGAGCGACGGCAGGACGATCAGCGCCTGCATCCAGTGGAGGAAGTCGCGCGTCGCATCGCCCATGCCGGAGAAATGGCCGGCCCAGACGGAGACCGCGAGCAGCATGACATTGCCGGCGGCGAAACCGGCGACGGCCATGCAGCGGAGCAGATCGCGCTCTGTCCGGTTGTCGGTGACCGCCAGACTGTCCGGGTCGAACGGGACGACCGGATAGCCGAGACCTTCGATCTTCGCGACCAGCTCGTTGCCGCGCGACGGCGGCCCTTCCCATGCGAGGGTCAGCCGTCTCGTGGTCAGGTTCAACCGGCCCGTGCGGACGTCGGGCTCGGCCTCGAGCGCTCGCTCGATCCGCCGCACGCAGGCGCCGCAATGCACGCCTCCACCATGAGCTGCAGGGTGGCGGTGTCGCTCTCCGAATCGATCTTGATGAAGCCGGTGACGTCGGTCGGCCCCGCCGCACCGTCGTCCGCGGCACCCGATCGACCGGAATGCGCCGTATGCGCGACCATGGCTTCAGTGCAGCATCACGCGCTCGGTGGCGACCAGCCGGTCGTGGTCGCGCGTAGCGATTACCCTGACGTCCCAGATACCGGCCAAGGGGGCCGTGAACGATGCCGTGTAGGTTCCGGGGCCGGTACGCTCCAGGGTCAGGCCGAAATCGTAGCCCTGATGCGTCGGCCGCTCGAAGTCGGCCCGGACATCGACACGCTCGAGCGGCAGGTCTTGTGCGTCGACCAGGCGGACCGAGATCGTGCCGGCGAGGCCGGCCGCCTGTATCGTCTCGATGCTGGCCTGCCAGCCCAGGGCCGCCTGACGCTCTGCAGCGTCGAGATTTCGATTGTAGGTGATGCCCTTGTCGTAGGCGCGATTGGTCGAGATGCCGGTCCAGGTGCTCATGGCGATCCAGATCATGGCCAGGTTGACGGCGAGCACGACGCCGAAGCCGGCGACCAGGATCCAGGGGATGTACCAGCCCGGGCGATGCCGCCTGGCCGGGCCGCTCAAGCCGACGCTCATCTCGCTGGCCCTCGGAAAACCGTCGAGAAGCGACGTTCCTCACCCGTGACGTCGTCGGTCAGGACGAGCGTGATGGGCGTCGAGGCTTCGGTCAGTGCCGCGCGTGGCAATCCCAGGAAAACACGATGGGTCGCGACCTCGTCCGAGCCGGCGGCGAGCTCGAGGGACGGGCCGCTCGCCCCGCTCGGTGTGCTGAAGACCGCGTCCGGCATCGGGTCGGCCAACGCCAGGGTGTAGGTGCGGTCCGCCCGCTCCTTGTTCAGGATCTTGATCTGGTAGCCGTTGCGGATGCTGCCGTCGGCCATCGTCACGAAGAGCGGGTTGCGTTCGGGGATGACGTTGACATCCGTGGACGAGCGCAGGGCGAGGGCGCCCAGCATGACCAGCGCCACGGCGGCGATGATCGCCGTGTAGAGGATGGTGCGCGGCCGGACGACCCGGTAGCGCTCCGGCTGGCCCGCGGCCCTGAGCTCCTGGTTGCGCTCGCTGTCATAGGCGATCAGGTTGAGCGGCCGGTCGACCTTGGCCATGACCTCGTTGCAGGCATCGATGCAGAGGCCGCAGCCGATGCATTCGAGCTGGAATCCGTCGCGGATGTCGATGCCCATCGGGCAGACGGCGACGCACTGCTTGCAGTCGACGCAATCGCCCCGGTCGTCCCAGCTCTGGCCCTTCTTGTGCTTGCCGCGCGGCTCGCCACGCCAGGCCTCGTAGGTGACCGCCATGGTGTCCTGATCGACCAACGCACCCTGGATGCGTGGCCACGGGCACATGTAGGTGCAGACCTGCTCGCGGGCGAGGCCGGCGAGCAGGTAGGTCGTCGCCGTGAACAGGAAGGTGAAGAAATAGACGGCCGCTCCGGCCCGGCCGGCGAAGAACTCGCCGAGCATGGTCGGCGCGTCGTTGAAATAGAGGATCCAGGCCCCGCCGGTCAGAAACGCGATCAGCAGCCAGACTGCGTGCTTGGTCACCCGCTTGCGCCATTTGGCGGCGGTCCAGGGCTGCCTGTCGAAGCGCATCCGTTCGTTGCGGTCGCCTTCGATGAAGCGCTCGACCGCCATGAAGAGGTCGGTCCAGACGGTTTGCGGGCAGGCGAAGCCGCACCAGATGCGGCCGAAGAGTGCCGTGGCGAAGAAGAGGCCGAAGGCGGCCAGCACCAGGATGCCGGTGAGGAAATAGACTTCCTGCGGCCAGATCTCGATCCAGAAGAAGTAGAGGCGGCGGCCGGCCATGTCGACGAGTATGGCCTGATCCGGGGCGTCGGGGCCGCGGTCGAAGCGGATCCAGGGGGCGAGATAATAAATGGCGAGCAAGGCGGCGAGCCCGGCCCACTTGATGGTTCGAAACCGGCCCCTGACGGCCTTGGCGTAGACCTCGACCCGACCCTTGTAGAGCGGCGAACTCCGCTGCTCTTGTCGGGACTGGACGTCCTCGACGGAAACTGCCTCGTTCATCGAGCTCCTGCCGGGCTGATGGATGCATCACCGATCTTGCAATGCGGCGATCCTGCAGGGCGGCCGCAGCCGTGCATTGATATGCCTCAACGGACACGTCGTAAATCAGCGGCCGCTCAAAGCGGTGCGGTGGCCCGCTCCAGCCAGGCGCGATCGGCGTTGTCGAGCAGGGGGCGCAGCTCTTCGCGGACCCGGGCATGATAGGTGTCGAGCCAGCGTCGCTCGGGCTCGGTGAGCTGATGCGGGTCGATCAGCCGGCGGTCGATCGGTGCGAGGGTGAGGGTGCGAAAATGCCGGAGCGGGCGGTCGCCACCTTCGGCGGCTGGTGCCTCCTCGACCAGGATGAGGTTCTCCGTGCGGATACCGTACTCGCCAGGCTCGTAATATCCCGGCTCGTTCGAGACGATCATGCCGGTCTCGAGCGGCACGTCGCCACCCCGCTTGGCGATCCGCTGCGGGCCCTCGTGGACGCAGAGATAGCTGCCGATGCCGTGGCCCGTGCCGTGGTCGAAATCGAGGCCGCGGCGCCAGAGGGCCAGCCGCGCCAGCGTGTCGAGCTGGCCGCCGCTGGTGCCCGCGGGAAAGACCGCTTCCGCCAGAGCGATGTGGCCCTTCAGCACGAGGGTGAAGCGCTCCTGCACTTCGGCCGTCGGCTGACCGAGGGCGACGGTGCGGGTGATGTCGGTCGTGCCATCGAGATACTGGCCGCCGGAATCGACGAGATAGACGGTGCCGGCTGTCAGTCGCCGATTGGTGCCCGGTGTGACGCGGTAATGCGGCAGGGCGGCGTTGGGGCCATGCGCCGAGATGGTCTCGAAGCTGGGGCCTCGGTAGAGCGGGTCCCTGGCACGTTCCGCCTCGAGCCGTTGCGCGGCCGCCATCTCGTCGATGGCGTGGTCGCGATCCAGGCCGTCCAGCCAGGCCAGGAAGCGCACGACCGCCGCACCGTCGCGGCGCTGGGCTTCGAGGGCGCCTTCGATCTCGACCGGATTCTTGCGTGCCTTGGCGAGCGGGATCGGGTCCTGGCCTTCGACGACCCGACCGCCGGCCTTGGTCAGGATATCGGCGAAGCCGGCGGCATTCATCGCGGGATCGACCAGCACCCTGGCTCCGGACCGCCCGAGATCCGCGAGCGCCCCATCCAGGGCCTCGTAGGCCTCGGTGGCAACGGCGTTGTCCAGCCTGGGGCCGCCCTCCAGCTTGGCGGGATCGACGAACCATCTCGCCGTGCCGTCGGCCCCGAGCAGCAAGTGGCTGAGGCAGAGCGGGTTGTAGGGCACGTCGCCGCCGCGGACGTTCAAGAGCCAGGCAATGCTGTCGGCGGCGGTGACCAGCAGCCAGTCGGCACCTCGCCTGGCCACGGCCTCACCCATTCGCTGGCGTTTGGCGATGCTCGATTCGCCGGCCCGGCTCTCGTCGTGCGCGGTTACCGGGGCGAGCGGCGGTGGCGGGCGGTCCGTCCAGATCTGGTCGATCGGGTTCGTGGCCAGGGCGACGAGCTCGGCCCCGCGGCCCCGGCAGAGCCGGAGCAGCTTCTCGCGCTCCGCCTTGCGGATCAGCTTCGCATCGTAGCCGAGCCGCATGCCGGGCTGCAGCCGCTCCTCGAGCCAACGCGTCGGCGGCACCTCGCCCGAATTGCAGCGCTCGAAGAGGCCGGCGTCGACCTCGATGCCGATCTGCACGGTGTAGCGACCGTCGGTGAAGACGGCCGCGGCCTCGGGCAGGACGATCGCCTGTCCTGCCGAGCCGGAGAAGCCCGTGAGCCAGGCGAGGCGCTGCTCCGCCGCCGGCAGGTACTCGCTGCCGTGCTGGTCCGTGCGTTGCAGGATGAAGCCGTCGACACCGACACCGGCGAGCGCCTCGCGCAGGGCCCCGAGCCGGTCAGCGTGTGGCGCCGTCACTTGAGCGGGGCCATCACCATGATCATCTGGCGGCCCTCGAGCTTCGGAAACTGCTCGATCTTGGCGAGGTCGGCCATGTCCTCGCGCACCTTCTCGAGGATGTTCATCGCCAGATGCTGGTGCGCCATCTCGCGCCCGCGAAAGCGCATGGTCACCTTGACCTTGTCACCCTCGTCCAGGAACTCGCGCACCTTCTTCATCTTGATCGAGTAGTCGTTGTCGTCGATCGATGGGCGCATCTTGATCTCTTTGACCTCGATGACGCGCTGCTTCTTGCGGGCAGCATTGGCCTTCTTCTGCGCCTCGTACTTGAACTTGCCGTAATCGAGGATCTTGCAGACGGGAGGCGTGGCATTGGGCGAGATCTCGACCAGATCGAGCCCCACGTCCTCGGCGCGGATGAGAGCATCACGTATCGCCACGACCCCGACCATTCCACCGTCTTGATCGACCAGCCGGACCTCGCGTGCCTCGATGCGGTCGTTGATGCGGTGTTCGTCGCCTTTGGGATTTGCTGCCATCAGCCGTGATCGACCTCCAATGTTTCACCCTCGCTCATTTATGTATGCCGAAACGACCGGACAACCTTCCGTCGTCCGGCCTTCGGCCATCCGCCGCTCACCGGCGCCTTGTCAGGTTTGCCGGTCGGGAGCAGCGGATTCTCGCTGACACATGGCAATCGCGGCGTCAAGCGAAAGCGCCTCCTGGGCCTGGCTGCCCAGCCGCCGCAGGCTGACCGAACGCTCCGCCGCCTCGCGTCCGCCCACCGCCATGATCAGCGGCACCTTGGCCAGCGAATGCTCGCGCACCTTGTAAGAGATCTTGTCGCTGCGGATGTCGCAGTCGACGCGCAGGCCGGCGCTCTCCAGCGCCGCCGCGACCTCCAGGGCATAGGTGTCGGCATCGTTGGTGACGGTCGCCACCACGACCTGGACCGGTGCGAGCCAAAGCGGCAGGCGCCCCGCATAGTGCTCGATCAGGATGCCGAGGAAGCGCTCCATCGAGCCCAGGATGGCGCGGTGCAGCATGACCGGCCGGTGGCGGGCGCCGTCGGCGCCGACATAGGTCGCGTCCAGCCGCTCGGGCAGGACGAAGTCGACCTGCAGCGTGCCGCACTGCCAGTCGCGGCCGATGGCGTCGCGCAGCACGAACTCGAGCTTCGGGCCATAGAAGGCGCCTTCACCCGGGTTGAGCGCGGTCTCGAGCCCGGCCGCGTCGGTTGCGTCGCGGAGCGCCTGCTCGGCCCGGTCCCAGGTGGCGTCCTCGCCTGCCCGGACGGCGGGTCGGTCGGAAAACTTCACGCTGATGTCGGTGAAGCCGAAATCGGCATAGACCTGCTGCAGGAGCTCGCAGAAGGCGACGCTCTCGGCGGTGATCTGATCCTCGGTGCAGAAGATGTGGGCGTCGTCCTGCGTGAAGGCGCGCACGCGCATGATGCCGTGGAGCGCGCCCGACGGCTCGTTGCGGTGGCAGGAGCCGAACTCGGACATGCGCAGCGGCAGCTCGCGATAGCTCTTCAGCGCCTGATTGAAGATCTGCACGTGGCACGGGCAGTTCATCGGCTTGAGCGCCAGCACGCGTTCGTCGGCGTCGAGCGTGAACATGTGCTCGCGGAACTTCTCCCAGTGCCCGGAGCGTTCCCACAAGACCCGATCGACGAGCTGCGGGGTCTTCACTTCCTGGTAGCCGGCGGCATCCAGCCGACGCCTCAGGTAGCCTTCGACCTGCTGCCAGACGCGCCAGCCCTTGGGATGCCAGAAGACGGCGCCCGTCGCCTCCTCCTGGATATGGAAGAGGCCCATCTCGCGCCCGATGCGCCGGTGGTCCCGGCGCTCCGCCTCGGCGAGCTGGTGCAGATGGGCGTCGAGCTCCTTCTGGCTGGCGAAGGCGGTGCCGTAGATCCGCTGGAGCTGCGCGTTCCTCGCGTCGCCACGCCAGTAGGCGCCGGCGATCTTCATCAGCTTGAAGGCGCCGATGCGGCCGGTCGATGGTGCGTGGGGGCCGCGACAGAGATCGAACCACTCACCCTGATGATAGAGCGTCACCGGCTCGCCCTCGGGAATGGCGTCGAGCAGCTCGAGCTTGTAGCGCTCGCCCATCGCCGCGAACCGACGATGCGCCTCGGCCCGGCTCACCTCCTCGCGCCGGAACGGCTTGTCGGCCTTCACGATCTCGGCCATCCGCGCCTCGATCCGCTCGAGATCCTCGGGGTGGAAGGGCTCGTTCCGCGCGAAGTCGTAATAGAAGCCGTTCTCGATCGGCGGGCCGATCGTCACCTGCGTGCCGGGGAACAGGTCCTGCACCGCCTCGGCCATGACATGCGCGCAGTCGTGGCGGATCAGCGCCAGCGACTCGGGATCCCGGCCGGTAACGATGCGCACGCGGGCATCGGCCCCGATCGGCCAGTCGAGATCGCGCAACACCCCGTCGACCTCGACGGCGAGCGCCTGCTTGGCCAGGCTCTTTGCGATCGAGGCCGCGATCTCGGCGCCGGTCGTCGTCGCCCCGAACCGACGTTCGCTGCCGTCGGGAAGGGTGATGACGATGCCGCCCGGCGCGACGTCCGGGGCGTGCTCAACTACCGATGCCATGGTACCGATCAGTTCCGCTGGTGTGATTTGTGGTGTTTCCGCAATGCGGCGGCGCACCATGCCCAAGGCCGTCTACGCTTGTCAATCGCTCGGCCGCCCGACTAGGTTCCCGCAAGACGCGAACAGGGGGAATTGACGATGCGGGTATGGTTGATCGGGCTGGCGCTGGCGTGTCTCGCAACGGCGACCGCGCGCGCCGAGGTCATCATCGTCTACGATGCGTCGAACAGCATGTGGGGCCAGGTCGAGGGCCGCCACAAGATCGAGATCGCGCGCGAGGTCATGGGCGAGCTGGTTGCCGACTGGGACCCCGCCGAGCCGCTCGGCCTCATCGCCTATGGCCATCGTCGCGAGGGCGACTGCAGCGACATCGAGGTCGTCGTGCAGCCCGGGCCGCTCGATCCGGCCGCCTTCGTGGCGAAGGTCGAGGGTCTCGTGCCGCGCGGCAAGACCCCCCTCACGGATGCCGTCCGTCAGGCGGCCGAGCTCCTGCGCTACCGGGATGTGCCGGCGACGGTCGTGCTGCTCTCGGACGGCATCGAGACCTGTGACGCCGATCCCTGTGCCGTCGCCGCCGAGCTGGAGGCCGCCGGCGTTGCCTTCACCGCGCATGTCGTCGGATTCGACGTCGCCGGGGTGGACGAGCAGGCACAGCTCCGCTGCATCGCCGACAATACGGGCGGCATCTTCCGGACGGCCGCGGACAGCGGCGAGCTGCGTGATGCGCTGGCCCAGGTTGCGGAGGCCGCCGTCGCCACACCTGTCGAGCCCCAGCCGGTGCCGGAGCCGGAAGCCCAGCCAGAGCCCGAGGCGTTGCCCGAGGCGACGCTGGCGGCAGCGCCGACCGTCGATGTGGCAGCCGCGATCGAGGTCGCCTGGACCGGTCCGGGGGCGGCGCGCGACTATGTTGCGATCGCCGGCCTCGAGCAGCGCGACAACCAGTACATCAACTACACCTACGCCGAGGCCGGCAGCCCGCTCGCCGTTACCGCCCCGGCCGAGCCCGGCCTCTACGAGCTGCGCTATGTGGAGCGGGGCAGCAATGCCGTGCTGGCCCGCCTCGAGATCGAGGTCGTCGACGTCGCGGCATCGCTGGCCGCACCCGAGATCGTTCAGGCCGGCAGTCCGGTCAGCGTCGGCTGGACCGGCCCCGCCTACGATCGCGACTATGTCAGCATCGCGGCGGCGGACCAGAACCCGGGTGCCTACGTCAACTACACCTATGTCAATGAAGGCAGCCCGCTCGTCGTGACGGCTCCGGCCGATCCCGGGCTCTACGAGGTCCGCTACGTGCTGCGCGAGGGGCCCCGCGTGCTCGCCCGGCGGGCAATCGAGGTCGCGGCCGCCGCCGCCACGCTCGACGCGCCGCTCGAGGCACCGGCCGGCAGCGAGGTCGCCATCGCCTGGACCGGTCCGGGACATGACCGCGACTTCGTCAGCATCGCGGCGGTGGACCAGAACCCCGGCGCCTATGTGAACTACACCTATGTCAGTGAAGGCAGCCCGCTTACCGTGACCGCGCCGGCCGATCCCGGGCTCTACGAAATCCGTTACGTGCTGCGCGAAGGGCCTCGCGTGATCGCCCGGCGCGAGCTCGAGGTGACGCCGCTGGCGGCGACGCTCGACGCCGGCGACAGTGTCGCCATCGGTCATCCGCTCGAGGTCACCTGGAGCGGGCCGGGCTACGATCGCGACTACATCGCCATCGCCGAGCCCGGCCAGCGTCCCGGGCAATACCTCACCTACACCTATGTCAACGAGGGCAGCCCGCTCTCGGTCGAGGCGCCGCTGGAGCCCGGGCTCTACGAGCTGCGCTATGTCCTGCGCGAGGGGCCGCGCGTGCTCCACACGCGCGAGATCGAGGTCGTGGCCGCCACCGCCACGCTCGTCGCACCCGACAGCGTGGCACCGGGGCAGGGCTTCGCCGTCGAGGTCGATGGGCCGCTCCTGGCGCGCGACGAGGTCGTGCTGGTGCCTGCCGACGCGCCGGCACGTGCCCGCGACCAGGCCCAGCGGATCGCCCGCGGCTCGACGCTGCAATTCGTGGCACCCGCCGAAGGCGGCCTCTACGAGCTCCGTTACCTGCTGCACAGTGGCGGGCCTGTGATCGGTCGGCGGCTGGTCGAGGTGGCGGCCCTTGCTGCGGCGCTGGAAGCGCCGGATCGTGTGGCCGCAGGCAGCAGCATCGCCGTCGGCTGGTCCGGCCCGGGAGGCGAGGGCGACCGGATCACCCTGGCCGAGCCCGGCAGTGCGCCGACCAAATGGCGGACCGCGGTGCGCACGGCTGCCGGCAACCCGGCGACAATTGTCGCGCCCGCCGACGCCGGCACCTATGAGCTGCGGTACTTTTCCGGCGAAAGCCGCCAGATCGCGACGCAACGGGGCCTCATCGTCGAGTAGCCGTGCCGCACGTGACCTGCACGGCGGGGCGATCGGAGAACTTCACGCTGATATTAGGTGAAGCCGAAATCGGCATGGACCTGCTGCAGGAGCTCGCGGCAGGCGACGCTATCGGCGGTGATCTGATCCCCGGTGCAGAAGATGTGGGCGTCGTCCCGGGTGAAGGCGCGCACGCGCTCGCCGGCATCGAGCCTTCGCGGCTAGCCGGCTCCTTCGAACACATGCTAAGATCATGATGTTCAGGCACGCCGATATAAACGGGCCGGTCGTTGCGCAACCCGATACATCGGACAGAACCGCCTGACGCCAGAACAGGGGAGCTCACGATGCCGAGACGAACGGACCCGAAGGATCGCCCGACCGGACTTTTCAGCTATTTCGACGCCGACCCCGAGAGAGCCGATCTCGATGTCTTCGGTCGGATCGCCCATCCCGACCGGCGCGGCTTCTTCCGTGGCGCGGGACTGGCGACGATGGGGGCGATGCTGGGTGCCGCCATTCCGTTCCACCGCAACATGCCCGCCGGCTTCATCCCGGTGGCCCTGGCGCAGGCCGACGTGCTCGAGGGCAAGGACGGTCTCGTCCTGCTGGCCGACCGGCCGGTCAATGCCGAAACCCCGGCGCATCTGCTGGACGACCCGATCACACCGACCAACCGGCATTTCATCCGCAACAATGGCGTCGTGCCCGACGATCTCGATCCCGCGGGCTGGCAGCTGACCGTCGACGGTCTGGTGGACAACCCCATGGTGCTGAGCATCGCCGATCTCCGCGACCGTTTCGAGGTGGTCTCGATGGCGCTGACGCTGGAATGTGGCGGCAACGGCCGCGCCTTCTTCGACCCGCCGGCCAGCGGCAATCAGTGGACCTATGGTGCCGTCGGCTGCGCCGAGTGGACCGGTGTCCGCCTCAAGGATGTCTTGGAGGCCGCGGGCGTCAAGGACGGCGTCGTCTACACCGCGCACGAGGGGGCCGACATGCACCTCTCGGGCGATCCGGACAAGTCGCCGATCTCGCGCGGCATGCCGATCGGCAAGGCCTTGACCGATGATGTGCTGATCGCCTTCGAGATGAACGGTGCGGCCCTCCATCCGATGAACGGGGCACCGCTGCGGCTGGTCGTGCCCGGTTGGCCGGGCTCCTGCTCGCAGAAATGGCTGACGCGGATCTGGCTGCGCGATGTCGTCCACGACGGCGAGAAGATGACGGGCACCTCCTACCGGGTGCCCAACCGTCCCGTGGCGCCGGGTGAGGACGTGGCCGAGGAGGACTACGTCATTATCGAGCGGATGCCGGTCAAGTCGCTGATCACCAACCCCGCCACCGAAACCGATCTCACCGGTGAATCCGCCGAGGTGCGTGGTCACGCCTGGTCGGGCGATCGCACGATCGAGCGGGTCGACGTCTCGATCGATTTCGGCGCCACCTGGCAGACGGCGGAGCTCGATCCGCCGGTCAACGAGGGTGCCTGGCAGAACTGGCGGACCACGGTGTCCTTCCCCACGGCCGGCTACTACGAGGTCTGGGCGCGGGCCACCGACAGTGCCGGCGAGGGCCAGCCTTTCGCCGTCGCCTGGAACCCGAAGGGCTATCTGAACAACGCCATGCACCGGATCGCCCTGCGCGTCGGCTGATCGGCGCCGGGTTCATTGATCGCCGGGCGGGCCCGCGTCCGCCCGGTCACCATTCACGCCAAAGAGGAACGCATGCCGCGTAGTCTCCGCCTCCTCGTGCTCGCGCTGCTGGGCACGGCGCCATCGGCCATGGCGCAAGCCGACGAGCCTTACGGGGCGCTCGTCGATCGACCCGGCGCCGAGGACACCTTCATCTATTGCACCGCCTGCCACTCCGGCATGCTGGTTGCCCAACAGGGCCTGAGTCGCGAGCGCTGGGACAAGCTCATGGTCTGGATGGTCGAAGAGCAGGGGATGCAGGAAATCCCGGAACCCGACCGCACCACGGTTCTCGACTATCTGAGCACGCATTACGGTCCCGATCGCCCGAACTTTCCGCGTCCGAAGTAGCGGCGTGCGAGCGCTTCGCGATTTGATCTGTCGATCGTATCGCGAATCGTCTAGGAAGCCGCGTCAGAGGGGGCGAAGCGACCCCCGTCCAGCCATATCCATGGAGGCTATACAAGATGCGGAAGTTCACTCGTCGTGCCGCAGGCCTGGCTGCCGCGGCCACTATTGCGCTCATCGGCGGCGGCGCCTCGGCGCAGCAGGCGCTCAAGTTCGCGCATGTCTACGAGACCAGCGAAGCCTACCACACCGCTGCCCTGTGGGCCGCCGAGCAAATCGCCGAGCGCACCGATGGCCGCTACACCATGGAGGTCTTCCCGGCCTCGTCGCTGGGCAAGGAGACGGACATCAACCAGGGCCTGACCCTGGGCACCGTCGAGCATCATCTACACCGGCATGAACTTCGCCGGGCGCTCGTTCGAGCCGCTGACCATCGCCTCGGCGCCCTACATGTTCCGTGATGTCGATCACTGGATCGCCTACACGAAGAGCGATCTCTGGGACGAGATGAAGGGCGGCTACGAGGACGCCACCGGCCACCACGTATCGGCCGTCCTCTACTATGGCGAGCGCCACGTCACCTCGAAGAAGCCGATCAACACGCCCGAGGACATGAAGGGCCTGAAGATCCGCGTGCCGGATGCGCCGCTCTACGTGCTCTTCCCGAATGCCGTCGGCGCGAACCCGACGCCGATCGCCTTCGCCGAGGTCTACCTGGCGCTGCAGCAGGGCACCGTCGACGCCCAGGAGAACCCGCTGCCGACCATCCTGGCGAAGAAGTTCTACGAGCCGACGCCCATCATCAACCTCACCGGCCACATCACCGAGAGCCTGATCACCATCATCTCGGGCAATCTCTGGAACTCGCTCTCGGACGAGGACAAGGTGATCTTCGACGAGGTCTTCCAGGAGGCGGCCATTCGCTCGAACGAGGAGATCTACGCATCCGAGGCCGAGCTCGTGACCGGGTTCGCCGAGCTGGGTGCGACCGTCAACGAGGTCGACCGCTCGCTCTTCAAGGCCGTCGTCGAGCCGCATCTGGTCGGCGATGACGTGCCCTGGTCGCAGGAGCAGTTCGACCGCCTGCAGGCGATCAAGTAAGCCGGCATCGCGGAGCGTTATGATGCAGGGTGAGGCCCCGAGGAACGACGAGTTCGGCTTTCATCTCGAGGAGAAGCCCGACCCGCCGTTCGAGTGGCGCGAGTTCGGCCTCGAGGACTGGCCGGCCTTCCTCGTCTTCTGGGGCCTCACCGTCATCGTCTTTTTGCAGTTCTTCACCCGCTACGTGCTGAACGACAGCTTCGGCTGGACCGAGGAGGCGGCCCGCTACTTCCTCATCGGCACCACGTTCATCGGCGGCGGCATGGTCTGCCGGCGCCGTGCGCATATCGCCGTCGAGTACCTGCACACCCGGCTCAGCCGCGCCGGCTCGCGCCGGCTGATGATAGTGGTCGACGTCATCACGATCGCCTTCCTCGCTTATCTCGGCTGGGTCGGCTGGCGCATGATCGGCATGATGGCGCCGCAGAAGATGGCGGTGATCGACCTCTCGATGTCCTGGCTCTACTGGGTCGTCTTGATCGGCATCGTCATCATGATCCTGCGCACCGCCCAGTCGCTGCTGCATCGCCTTCAGGGTGACAGCCCCTATCCAGGCGACATCTGAGGGCCGACAGCTTGTACATCGCCATCCTCTTCCTCGCCTTCTTCGGCCTGCTCGGCATCGGCGTGCCCGTCGCCTTCGCGCTCGCCGGCGCGTCGCTGATCTATGTGCTCGTTTCGGGTGCTGTCCCCGACGTCGTCGTCCTGCACCGCATGGTCAACGGGATCGACAGCTTCCCGCTGCTCGCGGTGCCGTTCTTCATCCTCGCCGGCAACCTGATGAACTCGGCCGGCATCACCAACCGCATCTTCGGCTTCGCGCGCGCTCTGGTGGGCTGGATGCGGGGCGGGCTCGGCCACGTCAATGTCGGCGCCTCGGTGGTCTTCGCCGGCATGTCGGGTGCTGCCGTCGCGGATGCCGGCGGGCTCGGCACGATCGAGGTCAAGGCGATGCGCGACGCCGGCTACGATCGCGGCTTCTCGGTGGGTGTCACCGCCGCGAGCTCCACCATCGGCCCGATCATCCCGCCATCCCTGCCCATGGTCATCTACGGGGTCATGGCCAACGCCTCGATCGGCCAGCTCTTCGCCGCCGGCTTCATCCCCGGCCTGCTGATGGCCGTCTCGCTCATGGTGATGATCGCCTGGTATGCGCGGGTGCGGAACTACCCGCGCGACGCCGCCTTCGACCTCTGCGTCCTCTGGCGGGCCACGCAGAATGCCTTCCTCTCGCTGATGACCCCGGTGATCATCGTGGGCGGCATCCTCTCCGGCATGGTGATGCCGACCGAGGCCGCGATCGCTGCCGTGTTCTGGGCCCTGATCCTCGGCATCTTCGTCTATCGCACGCTGACGCCGGCACGGCTCGTGCGGGTCAGCATGGAGACCATCGAGACCACCGCCTCGATCATGCTGATCGTCGCCGGCGCCTCGATCTTCGCCTGGATCCTGACCTCGAACCGGGTGACCGAGCACTTCGCGGCGCTCGTGCTGATGATCTCCGACAACCCGATCATCATCCTCATCCTCCTGAACGTCATCCTCCTGGTGGCCGGCTGTTTCCTCGAGACCATCGCCGCCATCACCATCCTGGTGCCCGTGCTGTTGCCCGTCGCCGTCAACATCGGCGTCGATCCCGTCCATTTCGGGGTCATCATGGTTCTCAACCTGATGATCGGCCTGCTCACGCCACCTATCGGCCTCGTTCTCTATGTGCTCGCCAAGGTGACGAACATCCCGTTCGACGTCTGCATGCGGGCGACCCTGCCGTTCCTCGTGCCGCTGATCGTCGTGCTGGGTCTCGTCACCTTCATTCCCTCCATCTCCATGTTCGTGCCGACCCTGGTCTACCGGTGAGGCGGGGGCGGCGAAGCACCATGACCGCCGAGGACAGCATCCGCCCGGGCGAAATCGCGGTCGAGCCGCCTGCCGCCACCGATGCCGGGCTGGTCTTCATCGGCCGCATTCGCACACCTGGGCGACGCGTGCGAGCTGCCCGCGCCAGGGCAAGCCGGATGGCCCGCTCTGTCGCATCGAGCTCTTCGAGCCCTGGGCGCCGGGGCTGGCGGAAATCGGGCGGTACGAGCGTCTCGAGGTGCTCTACTGGCTCGACCGTTCGCGCCGCGACATCATTCTGCAGAGCCCGGCGAGCGACCACCGGACCCGGGGCGTCTTCTCGCTCCGCTCGCCCGTCCGGCTCCCAACCCGATCGGCACCTCGATTGTCCGCCTGGTCGCCGTCGAAGGGCCGGTCCTCGAGGTGCGCGGCCTCGACTGCCTGGACGGCACACCGCTGCTCGACCTCAAGCCTGATCGAAGCCTGTTCGGGCCGGCGGCGCTGCCCAAACCGGGCATAGAAGAGAGCGAGGTGGCCCGAACGATCGCAGATTGAACCGCCGCCGGCCCTGTCAGAGGTGGTTCTTCGCTGTTGGATGGGTTATCCCCGCCCGGTGGAGCGGATGAGGCCGGCATGCGGATATTGATCTGCGCGAAGAACGATCTGGCGGCGAACCTGGCCGTCAATCGCCTGCTCGCCGGTCTGGGCGATGCGCAGATGGCGCTGTGGCTCTCGAACATCGACGGCCGGCCGAGCTTCTCGACCCCGATCTCGCGACGCTTCGCTTCTTCGAGCGGCGCCTCCCGAACGAATGGCTGCTGCCGCTCGTCGAGCAGGCGGACCCGCGGCCCGGGCGAACGCCTGGGGTTCCCGCCCTGGCGCGGCGCCACAGGGCGTCACTGGAGATCATCGACGACTGGCGTCGCCCGCATTGGCATTCCCGGCTCGAGGAGCTCGCCCCGGACCTGATCGTCTCGATCCGCTTCAGCCACATCTTTCCGGCATCGATGATTGCCGTGCCGCATTTCGGGGTGCTCAATCTGCACCCGGGCGACCTGCCGCTCTATGCCGGGCTCTTCGCGCCGTTCCACCAGCTCCTCGACGGCCGCGACCGGCTCGGCTGCACCCTGCACTGGGTCGATGCCGGCATCGACACCGGCCCCGTCGTGACCAGGCGCTTCCTGCCGGTCCAGCCGGCCCGCTCGCTCATCTGGCATGTCTGCCACGTCTACCTGCCGGGGGTCGACGCCGTGCTCGAGGTCTGCGCCGATCTCGAGCGTGGTCGCCGGCCCGCCGGCGAGATTCAGGACGTGGCGCGTCGTCACTACCATCGGTTGCCCGATCGCAATGCTTTTGAACGGTTTCGTCTGGCCGGCTGGAAGCTGGTCGACTACGCTGACTACGAGGGGTTGCTCGCCGGCTACCGGCCGGCGGCGAAGCGTGCGTCGGACGCGCCGTCGCGGGCCACCGGCGACACGGGGGAGGAGCTGTGCTGCCGGTTGCCTACCGCCTGAGTCTCGCGGTTTCGCTGGTTCTGCTGCTCTCGGTCCTGGTCACCGCGGCCCTCAATTTCCTCAAGTTCAACCAGGTCATGCAGGGCCTCGAGGACTCGCGCTACCGGTTCGTCACCCGTGACCTGAAGAACGTCTTCGAGCAGAACCTCAATCTCGGCCTGCCGCTCGATCAGATCGAGAATGCCCGGGCGATCCTCGATCGGCAACTGGCCCTGGACTCCGCCATCGCCAGGATCGAGGTCTTCACGCCCGAGGCGAACATCCTCTACGCGGCCGGGCGGCTCGACCGGAGCTGGGTCGCCGCCCAGCTCGCTTTGCCCGGCAGCGCCGGCCCGGCGCCCGTGGAGATCGTCACCAGCCGGCCGATCGTCAACGATTTCGGCCTCACGGCCGGCGGTGTCGCGGTCTATCGCTCGACTCTCCTCGGCGAGCAGCGCGACCGTGCCATTCTGCACACCCTGGCGGTGGCGGTCGCCGGCGCCCTGGTCGCGGGCATGCTGATCGTGGTCTTCGGCGCCACCCACCTCCTCCGCGATCTGCGCCAACGCCTGCTGGGTGCCGCCGAATCACTCGGTCGGGCGCTCGGCGGCGCAGCACCGGAGGCGGCGCGCGAGACGGCACTCGCCACCGCCGCCACCCGGACCCTGGCCGAGATCGCAGCGCTCGAGGCCGAGGTCGACCGGCTCCTGGTAGCCGAACGCCCGTCATGAGCAGCCGCCTGGAGGCCACCGGGCTCGTCGACGCGCCGCCGACACTGCTGGCCGGCGACACCGGGCGGCGGGTGATCGGCGGTCTCCTCGTGCTCGTCCTCCTGATCCTCGTCGCCTCGGCGCTCTGGGTGTCGCAGCGCGCGCTCAATGCCTTCGATGAGCTGCTGCTGCCCGAGTTCGACCGGGATGCCGAGCTGATCGCCGCCCGTCTCGCCAGCGATCTCGACCGGGCCTCGCGCCTCGGCATCGTCGCCACCGACCTGCGCGACGCCGACGCCTTCCTCGAAACCTATCTCGGCGAGCATCCGGCCCTCGTCTATCTCGCCATCGGCGACGCCGACGGCCGGCTGATCGCCGTCGTCGGCCCGGCCGCGGATGAGCTTCGCGCCTTGCCGGCGGCCAGCCTGCAGCCAACGGCCGGTCGGGCGCTCGAGACCACGACCGATGCCACCGCCCGGCGAACGACGGTCCGGGTCGGGCCTGCGGAGGCAGCCTACGCCCACGTCCATGTCGGCATGGACCGGCAGTTCGCCGAGGCGCAGATCGCCGACATCCGCTGGGACATCGTCGTCGTTCTCGTCGTCTCGCTCCTGGTCACCTTCGAGCTTCTGGTGTTCGTCATCGACCGCACCATGACGACGCCGCTCAGGCTGATCGACCGGGCCATGGCGCGGGCCATGGCGGGCGAATGGTCGATGGGTGGCGGCCGCCGCCGTGCCGCCGACGAGGTCGGGCACCTGCTCGGCGCCATGGACGCGACCGGCCGGCGCCTCCAGGGCCGCCTGGCGGACCTGGAGGCCAAGCTCGCGAGCCTGCGTCGCGTGCCCGAGGACCTGATGCGCGAGGTCGAGGCACTGCGCCGCCGGGTCCGGCCGAGCGTCGATGCGGACGGCGACCGCCCGGTCGAGAGTCGCGCCAATGCCCGCTTCACGCTCTTCCTCTTCGTTTTCGCCGAGGAGCTGTCACGCTCCTTCCTGCCCCTCTACGCGAAGAGCATCCTCGTGCCGGTCGAGGAGCTGGGCCCGATCGGCCGCCTGCTCGAGGCCCTGGGCCTCACGGTGCTGCTGACACCCCAGGTCATCATCGGCCTGCCGATCATCGTCTTCATGGCGGCCATGGCGATCGCCACCCCGTTCGGGGGCAGCCTCGTGGCGCGCTACGGCAGCCGCACGATCTTCCTCGTCGGCGTGGTGCCGGCGGTGGCCGGCTATGTCGGCACGGCGCTCGCCTACTCCGTCTTCGACATGCTGATCTGGCGCTCGTTCTCGGCGGTCGGCTATGCGCTCGTGACCATCGCCTGCCAGGGCTATCTCGCCGATCTGACGGCCGGCAGCGGCGGGGCAGGGGCCGGCGGTCGGGCGCGCAACATGGCGGTCTTCGTCGCCGCCGTCACCACGGCCGTCATCTGCGGCTCGGCCATCGGCGCCGTCTTCGCCGACCGGCTCGGCTACCGCGTCACCTTCCTGATCTCGGCCGGTTTCGTGCTGCTCGCCGGGCTGCTGGCCTCGCGCTACCTGGAGAGCCCGGCGACCGATCGGCCGCGCCGAACGGCATCGGTGCATGGCCAGTTCCGCGCCTTCGCCAACCCGCGCTTCCTCTTCCTGATCGTGCTCGCGGCCATTCCGGCCAAGGTGGCACTCACCGGGTTTCTCTTCTACACGACGCCGGTCTTCCTCGCCTCGCTCGATGTCTCGCAGCCGGCGATCGGCCGGATGGTCATGCTCTATGGCCTGCTGATGCTCGTCGGCACGCAGCTCGGCGCCAGGTTGCACGACCGGGTGGGCGGCGGCATCGCCCTGATTGCGCTCGGCGGAATCCTGACCGGTGTGGCCCTGTCGCTGCCGCAGCTCTTCGGCCCGGCGCTCGGCATGGCGCTCGCCATTGCCGGCTTCGGGCTGGCCCAGGGGCTGGCCGCGGCGCCGATGCTGGCGGTCCTGCCCGAGCTCTGCCCGGCCGAGAGCCAGCGCTATGGCGCAACCGGGCTCGCCGCCCTGCTGCGGCTCGCAGAGCGGGTCGGCAGCGTGCTCGGGCCGCTGATCGCCGCGGCCCTGGCGCTCCGCTTCGGCTATGGTGATGCAATCGCCCTGATCGGCCTCTTTTCCGCCGTCACCGCGCTCGCCTTCGTCGTCCTGCTGCTGGGCTCGACCAGCGGCGGCGGCAGCGGCCTGGGCAAGCGGCTTATGGAGAGACGCGCATGACCCGCCTCACACGTCGCGATGTCGTGGCCGGAATGGCTGCCGCCGGCACGCTGCCGATGGCCAGGCAGGCCCGGGCCCAGGCCAGCGAGCGACGCTACACGGTCTACATGATCACCTGGCGCGGTTGGGAGGATGCGAGCCAGGGGTTCCGCGACTACCTGGAGCGACGCAACCTGCCGATCGACTTCGTGATCCGCGATTGCGAGCAGAGCGCTGCGGCCATCCCCGATTTCGTCGCGGAGGCCAAGAGCCTCGGCCCCGACCTCGTCTACACCTGGGGGACGACCACGGCGCTCAATGTCTTCGGCCGGCTCGGGGAGGTCGATCCGGAGCGGCACATCACCGACATTCCGAGCGTTTTCAACATCGTCAGCACGCCCGTCGACGGCGGCCTCGTCGAGGCGCTGGACCGGCCCCGCGCCTACCTCACCGGTGCCCTCTATCTCGTGCCCGTCGAGACGCAGCTCCGCACGATGAGCAGCTACGCCCCGGTCACCAGGGTCGGCATGGTCTACAACGCCCTCGAGGCCAATTCGCGGCTGACCGTGGCCGAGGTCGAAGCGCAGGGCCTGCTGCAGGGCTTCGCCACGCTCGCCTTCCCGGTGCCGCTCGGCGCCGACGGGACGCCGGACGTCACGGCCCTCGCCGGCGAGGTGGCGCGGCTGAAGGCGGAAGGGGCCGACTGGCTCTATATCCCGCCGGACAGCTTTCTCAACGTCAATCGCGAGCTGCTCACCGCAGCCGCCCGGGACGTGGGGCTGCCCAGCTTCGCGGGTGCAGAGAACTTCATCCGGGCGGCGCACGGGCTCGTCGGGCTGGTCAGCCGCTACTACAATGTCGGGCAGTATGTCGGCTATCTGGCGGAGCAGATCCTGATCGACGGTCGCCTGCCCGGCGAGTTGCCGATCCGCAACCTCGATCGCTTCTCGCTCATCGTCAACATGGCGACGGCCCACAGCCTGCACTTCTACCCGCCGCTTTCGATGCTTTCGATCGCCGAGTTCGTATGACGTGATGGGCGGGTTGCGGCTCCAGTTCTTCGCGGCTCTGGGCCTCGGCCTGGTCGGTGCGGCCGTGCTCTCGACCCTGGTCGCCTGGCACGTCTTCGACCGCGAGCTGGAGCGTGCCTTCGAGGCCCGGCTGCGCCTGCTCGTGGTCGAGGCGACACGGGTGCTCGATGCCGGCATCGCCGCAGGTCTCGAGCTCGACCGGCCGCAGCTGCTCGAGCGCGCCATGGGCCTCGTCCGGGTGAACCTCACCGCCGGCGAGGTCATCGCGATCGTCGACGCGGACGGGCGCGTCGTCGCCAGCAGCAATCCCGCCGAGATCGGCGAGGATGCCCCCGCCCGCTGGCTGGTTGCCGGGGATGGCGCGGGGGCGGTGGCGGCGCTGCCGCCGACGACGGACGAGCAGCTGGTGATCACCCGGCCGGTGCAGAGTCTCTTCGGCGCGCCCGCCGGCCTGGTCGTGGCCCGCCTGCCGGCCGCCGTGCTCGAGCCGCCGCGGCGCGCCCTGATCGCCAAGATCAGCCTGACGACCGCTCTGGTGACGGCGCTCGGGCTGCTGGCCGCCGCGGCCGCCGCCATCTTCCTCCCCTGGCGGGCGCAACGGGCGGCGCGGGCGCTGGGCGCCACCATGGCGACGCTCTACGAGGGGATCGGCAAGGATGCGGCGGACACGCCGGCGCCGGCCGAGCTGCCCCCGGCCCCCGGGGATGCCACGAGTCGCTTCGCGGCGGCCGTGGCGGCGCGCGACCGGACCCTGGCACAGGGTGCGGCGGCGATCGACGCGCTCGACGAGGCGGCCTGAGCATGGTCTTTCGCACGAGGCTGGCATTGCTGCTCGTGAGCCTGACCCTGGCCCTCGCGACCGCGTTCGGCGTCCTCTGGCTGGCGCTCGGCGAGGTCGAGCAGGGTCTGCTCGAGGCGCTCGAAGGCAAGGCCGCGGCCCAGGCGAGGATCGTCCGCGACGATGTCGAGCTGGCCCTCGAGCTCGGCATTCCGCTCGCCGAGATCCCGGGCACTTACGAATATCTCGAAGGCAGCGCCGAGGCCGATCCGGACGTGCGCTTCATCGCCATCGCGGACGAGGAGATGCATCGCCTGCACTATGGCGGCATCGGCCGCCGCCGCCTCGACCCGCTGCTCGACACCGAGCCGGTCCGGGCCGTCGCCATGGCCGTGGCGAGCCATCCCGACCAGCCGCTGCGGGCGGTCCAGGTCGAGGGCTTCTCGATCACCCCGGCACCGCTCTTCGTCAATGGCGAGCACCGGGGCTTCGTGATCGTGGCGGTGCAGGGCAAGCAGATCCAGGAGGCGCTGATCGAGCGCAGCCTCGGCCTCGTGCCGGCGGCACTCGCCTTCCTGCTGCTGCTGATCGAGCTCATTCTCTGGGTCTCGGCGAGTGCGGTCGAGGAGCCCTGGCGGCGGCTGCGCCGGCTAATGGCCCGCTTCGAGCGCGGGCAGCGCCTGCTCTGGTCGGAGCGTCACGACCGCAGCGAGATCGGTCACGCCACCCGTCTCTTCAATGGCATCCTCTATCGCCTGCGCGATCGTGCCGAGCGGCTGACGCTGCGCGCCACGGAGGCCGAGCGTGCCGTCTTCGACCCGGTCGTCGCCCGATCGATCCGCGAGCGGATCGACGAGCTCGGCCAGCTGCCGCTCGCCGCCCTGACCGGCCGGCCGGAACGCCGGCCCGATCTGCGGCCGAGCGACCTGCAGCTCGGCCATCGTCCTTTTCGTGGCGGCCGCCGTCCTCGGCCTCGTGCCGCTCTACTGGCCGGTCGCTACCGAGGGCTGGCTGCCGCCGCTGATCGGCTTCGTCGCCGGCCTCGCTTTGGCGCTGCTGGTGCCGCGGGCGGGCTGGCTCCTGGTGGCGGTCGGGCTCACGCTCGCCATCGTGCCGCTTCTCGAGCCGGCCATCCCGGTCCCGCCCGCCACGCTGCTGACCGCCTGCGCCGTTGCCGCGCGCCGCCGGTTGGCTCTATCTGCGCTCCCACCACGCGGGCTGGTGGCTGGTTGGCTGGCTGACGCTGCGCGGCATCGTCGGTGCCGCGGTCGGCCTGCTCGCTGGCGGTCACGTTGATTCTCGAGGACCGGCTCGCGATCCTGCCCTGGGTGCACTACGCGGCCCTGCTGCTCGCCGTGCTCGCGAGCAATCGGGAGCCCGTCGTCCGCCGCCATCTCTTCGCCGGCGCCGTTGACGGGTCGCCGCGCTGATGCTGCGCACGCGCATCCTGGTAATCGCCACGGGCATCGTCCTTCTGGTCATCGGCCTTCTCGTCTACGGCGCCTGGCTGCGCGACCAGGGTGCCCGGGCGGAACGCGACCAGCTTCACCTCGACTCACTGGCGCAGACCTGGGCACTCCGCGGCACCAGCTCCATCGAACATGCGACCGCCGTGATCATGGCCAGGCTCGAGGCGTCGGCGGCGATCGAGGCCGTGGCGGAGCGCAACAGCACGCTCCTGGCCGGCCTCGGCGGCTCCTCTTCGGCCGCGGCCCGGAAAGCGAGCAGCTGCTGCGCACCGATCTCTTCATGCCCTCGACGGCAATCTGCTGTTCTCGACCGACACCCGCTATTTCGCCCTGCATCTCTTGGGCGAGGGCGAGACCCTGCCGCTCGCGACCGACCAGCGCCTGGTCGGCGCCCAGGTGGGCGAGGGCACGCTGCTGGGGCTCTCCGTGATCCCGCTCGACTTCGCCGGCAGCGGGTCGGCACAGCCGCGATCGTTCTCGATCTGGCGCCTTCGATCGAGGCCATGGCACGCAACCTGGGTGCCGAGATCGCGGTTCTCGACCGTTCCGGCCGGCTGGTCGTCACGACCGGTGGCGACCTCTCGACCGCCCTGCTGCGGGGCTTCCCCATCGATCGGCCGTCCCTGGCCGAGGTCACCGATGGTGATCGCAAGCTCGGCTCGCCTCGACGCTGGCGGTGGACGTCGGCGGTGGCAGGGTGCCACCCTCGTCGTGGTCCGCGACATCACGCGGCTCGCCGAGCGGCAGCGGTTCATCGACCTCGCCTGGCTGCTCGGCGCGCTGCTGATCGGGCTCGGCCCCCTCGTCCTCCTCTGGTTCTATCTGCGCCGCGCCTTCGAGCCCCTCGATGAGGCGGTCGAGGCGGTGCGCCAGTTGTGCCGGGCGCACCGACCACCTACGCGGAGCTCGGCACCGGCACGGACGAGATCGGCGATATCGGCCGCGCCATCGAAGTCTTCCGCCAGAACACGCTGGCGCTCGAGCGCAATGCCGATCTCGAGGCGCGCCGCCGTCGCCGGCAGGCCCGCTTCATCCGCCGCCAGATGATGACGCTCTCGGAGACGCTCGACGAGGAGGCGCAGGCATCCGCCATCGAGGATCTCAGGCATATCGAGACCGCCGTCGCGGACGGCTCGCCCCTGGCGCAGGACGGCACCCGGTTCAGCGACGAGCTCGGCCTGATCGGCGTGGCGCTCGAGCGCATGACCGCCCGGGTCAGGAGCCAGCAACAGGCGCTCTCCGAGCTGATCGACGAGCTGCGCGAAGCGCTCGAGATGAAGACCCGGCTGATCAGCCTCGAGCAGGAGCTCGATATTGCCCGGCAGATGCAGCAGAACGTGCTGCCGCGCCGCTTCCCCGACACGCCCGGGCTTCGAGATCGCTGCCGTGATGGAGCCGGCGCGCGAGGTGGGCGGCGACTTCTACGACATTTTCCAGATCGACGCGCACCGCGTCGGCATCGCCGTTGCCGACGTCTCGGGCAAGGGCATCCCGGCCGCCTTCTTCATGCTGATCGCCCGCACCCTGCTCAAGGCGATCGCCCTCGAAGGTGCCGGGCCCGGTCGCACGCTCGCCCGCCTCAACGACTTTCTCTGCGGTGACAACGAGGAGACGATGTTCGTCACCCTCTTCTATGGCGAGCTCGACAGCCGCAGCGGTCGTTTCGTCTATGCGCCAATGGCGGGCACAATCCCTTCCTGGCCTCGGGCGATGCCGCGGTTGCGGCCCTGCCCTCGACCGGCGGCATGGCGCTCGCGGTCTTCGAGCAGGTGGGCTTCGCCGAGCGGGAGGTGATGCTCGGCACCGGCGACACCCTCGTCCTCTACACCGACGGGGTGACCGAGGCGTTCGACGACCAGGGTGAGATGTTCGGCGACGCCCGGCTCGCCGCCCTGCTCGAAGCGACGCCAACGACACGGCCCCGGACAGGCTCGCCACCATCCTCGACAGCCTCGAGCGGTTCACCGCGGGCGCGCCACCAGTCGGACGACATCACGGTAATCGTCATCGCCGGCCGGACCGGGACGAGTCCCGTGCCGCCTGACGTGGCGCGCATCGAGGCGGCGCTCGCCGGCCGGGCGGACCTTCGAGGCCGTGGACCTCGCCTGCGCCTCACGACCGGGCGACGCGTCACCGGGGGTGGCCGGCCGGAGCGGGCGGTGAGCTGGCTGGCAGCGACGGCGCTGCTGCTAGTGGGTGCCGTCGCCGCCGCCGAGGCCATGGTCCCGCCGAGCTGGAGGCTGCTGGCAGGCAGCCAGTGAGCGGCCAAGCCGGCGCCCTTCGGGCACGTCTCCTGGAGGAGCTCTGGCAGGCGACCGGCCGCAGCGCCGATCTCGACCGGGCGCTCGGTGTGCGGCTCCGCCCGGGCGCGGGCCGGGGTGCCGCGGAGAACGGCGGCCGCCCTGCTTGCCAAGGCGAAGGGCCAGGACGCGCTCGCCGGGCGCTCGCTGCGGCAGCCCTCGCGCGGCGGTGGTCGATCCGGCGGACCCCGCCGGCCTGCTCGACCGGATCAGGCCTTCCTCCAGGCGGCACCCGAGGCAGCCGCGGCACCGCTCGCGGCCCTGGCCGGGTTGCTTCGAGCGACGACCGCTCGGCGCGCCGCCGTGCGCCATGCGCTGCTCGGCCTCGACGCCTATCGGGTGGCGGTGCCGGAGGCGGCGATCCAGGCCTTCCCGCCGCCCCGCCTCGTCATCTACTGCGGTGCCCGCGATCCGGCCCTGGCCGGTGAGCCCGCCGTCGCCGCCGCGATCCGCGATGCCCTCGCCGCTGTCGAGGCCGAGATCGTTTATGGCTCCGGCATCGGCCGGCGCCGACCTGCTGTTCGCCGAAGCGGCGCTGGACCGGGGGGCGGAGGTCAATCTCGTCCTGCCCTGCGGCGTCGCCGCCTGCCGGCAAAGGCTGGTGGCGCCGGCCGGCGATCCCTGGATCGAGCTCTTCGACCGGGTGACGCGCGGCAGCCGCCTCGGTGGTCAGCGTCGCCGAAGACCGCGACCGGGTCGACGATGTGGTCCTCGGCTTCGGCAACCGGGTGATCGACGGCACGGCCCGGCTCAGGGCCGAGCAGCTCGGGGCGCGACCCTTCCTCATCGCCGCCTGCGATCCCCTGGCCGATTCCGGCCCCGGCGGGCCGGCCGACTTCATCGACCATTGGGGCGATCCGACCCGGCTCAGGCTGGTCGACCTCGACGAGCTCGGCATCCCGACCGTCCCCGGCCTGGCACCGGACACCATGGTGGCCGGCGTCGAGCAGCGGATCGTCGGCCTCCTCTTCGCCGACATCGTCGGCTTTGCCCGGCTCGACGACGCGCTCTTGCCGCAGTTCTGGCGGTTCATGGCGGCCGTCGCCGGCCACATGCGGGACGCGGCCGGCCAGCCGTCGAGCCAGCGGAGCTGGGGCGACGCGCTCTTCATCACCGCCGCCGACGCGCTGGCGACCGCCGACTACGCCATGGCGCTCGCGGGCGCCTTCGCCGCGGTGGATGCGCGGCAGTTCGGCCTGCCGCAGGCGATGGCGATCCGCATAGCGCTCCATGCCGGGCCGGTCTTCGCCGGGCGGCACCCGATGACCGGCGAGGCCATGCTCTACGGTGGCAATGTCAACCGGGCAGCGCGCATCGAGCCGATCACTGTGCCCGGGCAGGTCTATGCCTCGGCCCAGTTCGTCGCCTGGCTCAATGCCGAGGAAAGTGCCGCCGAGGCCGAGACCCGGCTCGCCGGCGGCGTCTATCGGCCGCGCTACCGCTGCACCTATCGGGGTGTCGTCGAGCTCGCCAAGCGCTACGGTTCCCAGGCGGTGTACGAGGTGGCGACCTGGCGCGCGGAGGGGCCGATGGCCGAAGCCCGCATCGACGGCACGCGGCTGGCAATGACGCTGGCCAACGACCCGGCGGAGCATCGCCGGCTGGCTGCCGCCTTCGTCGACTTCCTCGGCCGGCACGGTATCGACGAGGCCCGGCTCGTGCCGTTCGAGATCGCCTTCGACGAGGTGATGACCAATATCTGCCGCTATGCCTGGCAGGACGCGGGCCAGCACGTGATCGAGGTCAGGGCCGAGCTGGCGGGCGATCTCGTGCGGGTGACCTTCAGCGACGACGGCATCGCCTTCGATCCCCTGGCCGGGGAGCCGACCGGGCTCGACGACGACATCGAGGAGCGGGAAATCGGCGGGCTCGGCATCCATCTCGTCCGTGAACTCATGGACGAGCTGCACTATGTTCGCGACGAGCCGTACAACCGACTCATCCTGACCAAGCGCCTGGCCACCCCGGCCGGGGCGCCCGAGGAGGAACCATGAGCGACGACAAGGCGGATGCCGGAGTGGCGGCAGCCAATCTCGTGCGGGTCACGGGCAAGCTCGACGTGGTCGCCTCGAAGGCCTTCGAGGCCGAGCTCCTGGCCAAGCTCGACAGCCCCGAGCCCGTGCTCTTCGTCGACTTCGCCGACTGTGCCTATGTCAGCAGCGCCGGCCTGCGGGCCGTGCTGATCGCCGCCAAGACCGCGAAGAGGGGCGACCATCGCCTGATCCTCGCCGGCATGAACCCGATCGTCCGCGAGGTCTTCAAGGTCTCCGGCTTCGACCGCATGCTGGTCATCGAGGACGACCTGGCGACGGCGGTTGCCAAGCACGGCTGAGGGCTGGAGCGCTCAGGTGGTGATCGCCACCTTGAGCACGCCGTCGCGCTGGTGGGCGAAGAGCTCGTAGGCCTCCTCGATCCGGTCGAGCTTGTAGTGATGCGTGACCAGGGGGCCGAGGTCGAGGCGCTCGGCGGCGATGACGTTCATCAGCCGGCGCATGCGCTCCTTGCCGCCGGGGCAGAGCGAGGTGACGATCCTATTGTCGCCGAGGCCGGCATGGAAGGCGGCGAGCGGGATGGTGAGATCGCTGCTGTAGACGCCGAGGCTGGAGAGCGTGCCGCCGGGCTTGAGCACCTCGAGGCAGCTCGCGAAGGTCTGCTGCAGGCCGAGCGCCTCGATCGCCGCGTCGACGCCCCGGCCGTTCGTCAGCTCCATGATCGCCTCCACCGCGTCGACCTCCTTGAAGTCGACGACGGCGTCGGCACCGAGCCGCTTCGCCATGGCGAGGCGTTCCGGCACCGAATCGACGGCGATGATGGTCGTGGCGCCCCGGAGCCTGGCCCCGGCCGTGGCGCAGAGGCCGATCGGGCCCTGCGCGAAGACGGCCACGGTGTCACCGATCCTGATATTGGCGGCACCTCGGCACCGGCGAAGCCGGTCGACATGATGTCCGGGCGCATCAGCACCTGCGTGTCGGTCAGGCCGTCCGGCACGGCGGCGAGGTTGGCCATGGCGTCCGGCACCAGGAGGTATTCGGCCTGCGCACCGTCGATGGTGTTGCCGAAGCGCCAGCCGCCCAGGGCTTGAGCCCGTGCGCTGTGCCCGGCCCGTCCTGCGAATGCAGCCCGTCGAGGCAGGCGTTGCTGTGCCCGACGGGCAGATCGCACCGGCGATCACCCGCTGGCCCTCGGTGTAGCCGACGACGTTGCGGCCGAGCTTCTCGATCACGCCCACCGGCTCGTGGCCGATGGTCAGGCCCTTCTCGACCGGGTACTCGCCCTTGAGGATGTGGATGTCCGTGCCGCAGATGGTGGTCGTCGTGATGCGGATCGGGCGTCGTTCGGGCCGATCTGGGGCATCGGCTTCTCGCCCAGGACGATGCGTCCGGGCTCGATGAAGATCGCCGCTTTCATCTTGTCGGCCATGGAGTTCCTCCTGTCGCTGGCGCCGCCGAGGCGGCAGACGGGTCGTCATGATGTAACCGGATATTCGCCGTGGCCGCCTTGCGCTGGATCAAGGGGCCTACCGGTTCAGGATCGGCGCCCGATAGGATGCCGGTCGACGACTGGCAGGGAGAACCGCTATGCGACCAGGCCTCTGGACGGCGACGATCCTCTCCGCGGCGCTGGCACCGCTGGCGGCGGCGGCGCAGAGCTATCCCGTCACCTTCGGCATGCAGACGGCGATGGAGACCTTCTTCGGCGAGGACGGCATCGTCAGCTTCGGCGAGTACGACGCGGCCTTCGTGCCGCCGGACGGGCTCGCGGCCGAGGTGGTGCTGGCCGACGAGGCGGGCAACGTGCTCGGCCGCTTTCCCTTCCACGACAGCTACCGCTTCCAGGACAAGGTCTTCGCCCGGATCGGCGTGGTCGGGCCGGCCGACGTGCAGCTCGACACTCCCGGCATCTACAACATCTTCTTCCTCGTCGACGGCGAGATCGCGACCCGCCTGCCCTTCGTCCTGAAGCAGGCGAGCGACGGCAGCGACCCGTTCGACCCCGAGAAGACCTGGACGGTCGACGGCTTCTGGCGGCAGCTCGGCTACATGACCGAGCAGAACTCGAGCGCCGGCCCGGCGCCGCGCTTCACCTTCTGGACCGGCGGGGTGGACCTGCCCGAAGGCGCTTCCGGCGACGGCTATGTCGCCTCGCTCGTCCGGGACGGCGAGGTGATCGCCCACAGCAAGCGCACCACGGGCCACATCCCGTCCGGCCGCTTCACCCGCACGACCTTCGAGCTCTTCCACCCGCATGGCGAGAAGGAGACGCCGAACGCCGAGGTCGTCACCCTCGCCGACCTCGCGACCCAGCCCGACGGCGAGCTGCTGCTGCGCATCTTCAGGACCTCCGACAACGCCCTCATTCGCGTCTTCCACCTGAACATGGCCGGCGGCACCCTGCAGCAGCACCAGCGCGCCGTGCTCGGCTACGAGCCGCAGATGGATTTCATCCTGCCGCGCGTGGTCCGCGCCGGCGCCAACGCCTACGAGCTGGTCGAGGCGACCTGGTTCGAGAGCTTCTGAACGACATAGGAATAATAGCCTGAATCGGGCGCCGCGTCAAGGGGCGCGGGTTCCTTCGGCAAATCGCGGTTTTTCGGGTTCCTTCGTCGGCGAAAGGGTCGCCGGATGCCCGGAATCGCTGGGTCGGGCTCT
>JAWKVR010000043.1:0-33835 GCA_041397945.1 Geminicoccaceae bacterium | reverse complement strand
CCGCGCAATCTCGCCAGGATCCGGGCCGAGGCCGAGCGGATGGGGCTCGATCCGAACGTCTGGTTCGGTGAGTCGGAGGTGGCGGCGGCGAAGGTGATCGGCCGCGAGACGACCAGCTACGTCGCGAACATCGCCAAGTACTACTACGCCTACAAGCTGATCCTCGCGGCCGAGGCCGCGAAGGGGGCGGCTAATCCGGCCGGCTGAGATTCGTTCCTGATCGGGGTCGCTGCCGGCCCGCATTGCGGTGTGGGGAAAGGTCGTCGCGTGGCAGCGCGCGGCAGCCTTGCCAACGCTGCCGACCGAGGACAATCTTCCGTTGCGGGCCGGAACAGGTCGGGGGAGGCAAATGACCGAAGCGCGTCCTGAAGCGCTGGCGCATGCGGCGGGTGCGGCGACACCTGCCGGCCGGCAACGCCCATTGGGCGAGGGCGAAGGGCCGGAGCGCGGCGAGCGGCTTTCGGCGGTTCGGCTCGGTGCTCTGGTGCTCGGCCCGCTCGCGGCCCTCCTGATCCTTCTCCTGCCGGCGCCCGAGGGCATGCCGGATCTGGCCTGGAAGCTCGTCTCGATGACGGCCTGGATGGTGATCTGGTGGCTCGGCGAGGCGGTGCCGATCCCGGCGACAGCGCTCCTGCCGATCCCGCTCATGCCGCTCTACGGCATCTCGGCCATGGGGCCGGTCGCGGCCAGCTATGCGGACAGCCTCATCTTCCTCTTTCTCGGCGGCTTCCTGCTCGCCGCCGCCATGCAGCGCTGGGGCCTGCATCGGCGCATTGCGCTGCGTATCGTGGCGGCGGTCGGCACCAGCCCGGGCGGCATCATCGGCGGCTTCATGCTGGCGACCGCCTTTCTCTCGCTCTGGATCTCCAACACCGCGACCACGGTGATGATGTTCGCGGTCGGGCTCTCGGTCATCGACTTCATCGGCCGCCAGACCACCGACGAGCGCATGCTGCACAATTTCGGCGTGGCCCTCATGCTGGGCATCGCCTACAGCGCCTCGATCGGCGGCGTCGGCACGCTGATCGGCACGCCGCCCAACGCGCTGCTCGCGAGCTTCCTCGACAGCACCTACGACATCCAGGTCACCTTCTTCACCTGGATGCTGTTCGGCATGCCGGTGGTCCTCGTCATGCTGCCTTTGGCCTGGCTGCTGCTCACCCGGCTGATCTTCCCGGCGCGCAAGCTCCAGGTGGGCGATGCGAGCGGCGTCGTCCGGGCCGAGCTCGCCGCCCTCGGCGAGATGGGCTATGCCGAGAAGGTGGTGGGCGGCGTCTTCCTCGCCGCAGCGCTCGCCTGGATCTTCCGCTCGCCCATCGTCGGGCTGACCGGCCTGCCCATCAACGACACCTCGGTGGCGCTGATCGCCGCGCTTGCCCTCTTCGCCTGGCCCGTGTCCCGGGCCGAGGGCACGTTCGTGCTCGACTGGAGCGCTGCCCGGAGCGTGCCCTGGGGCGTGCTGCTGCTCTTCGGCGGCGGGCTGGCGCTGGCCACCGGGTTCAAGGAGACCGGCCTCGCCGAGTGGATCGGCAACGCGGTCACCGGCTTCGATGTCGGCACCTGGGTGCTGGTGCTGATCGTGGTGACGGCCATCGTCTACCTCACCGAGATCACCTCCAACACGGCCTCGACCGCCACCTTCCTGCCGATCCTGGGGGCGGTTGCCGTGGGCCTCCAGCTCGACCCGCGCATGCTGGCGGTGCCGGTCGCGGTCGGCGCCTCGATGGCGTTCATGATGCCGGTGGCGACACCGCCCAACGCCATCGTCTTCGCCTACGAGCGGATGCAGCTCCGGGACATGGTGATCGCTGGCTTCTGGCTGAACGTCCTGGCGATCGCCGTGACCTTCGGTGCGATGTACCTGCTCGCCGGCGCCGTCTTCGGCATCTGAGGGGCGCCGGCGGTGTTGCCCCGGCCTACCAGTGGTCGGTCAGCCGCGCGAACTCGGCCTCGAGCGGCTTCGGCCCGGCGATCACGGGATTGCCGTCGAGCAGGAGCCGTTATCGGCGAGGAAGTCGTTGGTGAAGCCGCCCGCCTCCTCGACCAGCAGCAGCCCGGCGAGGCAGTCCCAGCTGTTCATGTGCGGCTCGAGATAGCCGATCAGCCGGCCCGCGGCGGTCCAGGCGAGGCCGAGGGCGCCGGAGCCGTGGCGCTGGTACATGCCGCGGGCGTTCAGGAGCTTGGCGAAGAGCGGCAGCATGGAGGCCACCGGCACGCGCAGCGAATAGCCGAGGCTGACCGTGCCGTCGGCGAGCGAGGTGGCGTCGGCGACCCGGATCGGCAGGCCATTCAGCGTAGCACCGCCGCCGCGCCGGGCGGAGAAGAGCTCGCCCGCCACGGGGTCGTAGACGACGCCCGCCTGGATCTGCCCGGCGCGCTCGTAGGCGAGGCTGACGCACCAGGAGCCAATGCCGTTGAGGAAGCACCAGGTGCCGTCGATCGGGTCGATGACCCAGTGCCCGCCGCCATCGCCCTTGAGCTCGTGCGCGTGCTCCTCGCCGACGAAGCCGTCCTCGGGGAAGAGCCTGGCCAGGCGGTCGCGGATCAGGGTCTCGACCTCGCGGTCGGCCTTGCTCACCAGGTCCTGCGCACCCTTGCTCTCGATCTCGAGCGTGTCGCGGGCCTGGTAGTAGCGCCGGGCGAGGCTGCCGGCCTCGCGGGCGACGGCTTCGGCGGCGGCGAGCCGCAGGTCGGGGTCGATCTCGGGCATCGTTCGGTCCGGGCTTGGGGTGCAGGATGGCGCGGGTTATAGGACGGGTCGGACGCCGCGACGAGAGCGGGGCGAAAAAATCGGAGGGATGCGCATGATCATCGTCGAGGCGAACGGGGCGAGGATTCCGGCCATCGGCTTCGGCACCTGGGCCCTGCCCCAGGAGCGGGTGCAGGCGCTGGTCGAGCACGCGATCGCGACGGGCTACCGGCATGTCGACACCGCCAAGGCCTATGGCAACGAGAAGGAGGTGGGCGCCGGCATCAAGGCCTCAGGAGTCAGGCGCGACGACATCTTCCTCACCACCAAGATCTGGCCGGACCAGTTCCGGGCCGACGAGCTGAAGCGCGCCGCCGACGAGCGGCTGAAGCTGCTCGGCGTCGATGCCGTCGACCTGCTCCTGCTGCACTGGCCGGCCAGGGACGTGCCGCTCGCCGAGACCATCGGTGCGCTGAACGAGGTCCGCGACGCCGGCAAGGCGCGGCATATCGGCATCAGCAACTTCACCGTGGCGATGATCGACGAGGCGGTGCGGCTGAGCGCAGCACCGCTGGTCACCAACCAGGTCGAGTATCACCCGTTCCTCAGCCAGGCGAAGGTCATGGCGGCGCTCCAGAGGCACGGCATGGCGCTCACCGCCTATTGCCCGATCGCGCGCGGCAAGGTGCTGGGCGACCCGGTGATCGGTGCCGTGGCCGAGGCGCATGGCCGCTCGGCGACCCAGGTGACGCTGCGCTGGCTGGTCCAGCAGACGGGTGTCGTCGCCATTCCCAGAAGCTCGAACGAGGCGCGGATCACCGAGAACCTGCAGGTTTTCGACTTCGCCCTCTCGGACGAGGAGATGCGCCGGATCAGTGCCTTGGGCTCGCCGACGGGCCGGCTGGTGAACGGCGCCTTCGCGCCGGTCTGGGACGCATGAACCCGGTCTCCTTCCAGGCCGTCGAGGAAACCGCCCTCATGCGCCTGGGCTCGGCGGCGCTCCAGGCGCGGCTGGCCGTGCCGAAAAGTGCGGCCGAGCTCGAGGCCACGGGCGACGACCGCTACCTCTCGGCCATGTCGCTTAGGCTCTTCAGGGCCGGGCTGAAGCACGAGCTGGTCGACAAGAAGTGGCCCGCCTTCGAGGAAGTGTTCGAGGGCTTCGACCCGGCGCGGGTGGCGGGGCTTTCGGACGAGGCGCTGGAGGCGCTGCTGCAGGACAAGCGGCTGATCCGCCACATGGGCAAGCTCCGGGCGGTCCGGGCGAATGCGGGCGAGTTCCTGGCGATCGCCGGGGAGCATGGCAGCTTCGCGCACTGGCTCGCCGCCTGGCCCGTGGGCGAGATCACCGGGCTCTGGGCCAGCCTCACCAAGCGCATGGAGCACCTCGGCGGCCAGTCGGCACCCTATTTCCTGCGCATGGTCGGCAAGGACACGTTCGTGCTGACCGATGCCGTGGTGCGCGGCCTCGGCTACTGGGGGGTCGCCGACGGCCCGCCCAAGGGCAAGGCGGAGATCGCCGCCGTGCAGGCGGTCTTCAACCGCTGGCAGGAGGAGACCGGCCGGCCGCTCTGCCAGCTCTCGCAGATCCTGGCCCTTTCGGTGGATTGACGCGCACCTTGGGCCGCCGCCAGGCCGGTGACCGAGCCATCCCGTATCGACCGGAGATCGATGGGCTGCGCGCACTTGCCGTGCTGCCGGTCATTTTCCACCATGCCGGGTTCGATCTCTTCAGCGGCGGCTATGTCGGGGTCGACGTCTTCTTCGTGATCAGCGGCTACCTGATCACGGGCATCATCCATCGGGAGATCGCGGGCGGCACGTTCTCGCTCGTGGGCTTCTACGAGCGGCGGATCAGGCGGATCCTGCCGGCGCTCTTCCTGGTCAGCATGGCCTGCGTGCCTTTCGCCTCGGCCTGGCTGATGCCGGACGAGCTCCGCGATTTCGGGCAGAGCCTGGTCGCGGTCAACCTCTTCGCGTCGAACATCCTCTTCTGGCTCGAGATCGACTATTTCGCCCCCGACGCCGCGCTGAAGCCTTTGCTGCATACCTGGAGCCTCGCCGTCGAGGAGCAGTTCTATGTGGTGTTCCCGCTGCTGCTCCTCCTGCTCCGCCGCTTTCGCGAGCCGGCTCTGGTGGCCGTGCTGCTGCTGCTCTCCGCCCTCAGCCTCGGCCTCGCCCAATGGGCATCCGGCACCTTTCCAGTCGCGAACTTCTATCTGTTGCCGACGCGGGCCTGGGAGCTGGGTGTGGGCGCGATCATAGCCATAGCACCGGGCAATGGCCGGCTGGGCGATGCGCGGGCCGGGCAGGTCGCCTCGATTCTCGGGTTGGGGCTCGTGCTCTACGCGGTCTTCGCCTTCGACCCGATGGTGCCCTTCCCGAGCTTCTGGACGCTGGTGCCGGTGCTCGGCACGGGCCTGCTGCTGGCCGGGGCGGGGCCGGGGAACCCGGTCGGGCGGCTGCTCGCCCTGCCACCCCTGGTCGGCATCGGGCTGATCAGCTACAGCGCCTATCTCTGGCATCAGCCGCTCTTCGTCTTCGCCCGCATCCGCCATATCAGCGAGCTGGAACCGTGGCAGTATCTGTGGCTCGTCGTCCTGACGCTGGTCCTGGCCTGGGCGAGCTGGCTGCTGGTCGAGCGGCCGTTTCGCCAGCGCGGCCGTGTTTCCGCGCGGCGCATATTCGTCGGGGCCGCCACGGTGAGCGTTCTGCTGCTGGCCGTGGGCGCCACGATCGAGCTGGCCAAAGGCTTTCCCGGGCGGCAACTGGCCGATGGCCAGACGCTCGCCGAGTTGCAGGCTCGGGTGCGCTCCAATGACGGCCTTGGCCACGATTGCGGCCAGACCCTGCCGCTCGAGGCCGAATGCCGGACCAGCGAGGCGCCGGAGATCCTCGTTTGGGGGGACAGCTTCGCCATGCATCTGACGAACGGCATCCTGGCCGATGCCCCGGACGCCGCCATCGCCCAGATGACCATGGCGGTCTGCGGGCCGATCCTCGGCCTCGCGCCGATCGTGGACGCGTATCGGGGGCACTGGTCCGCGGACTGCCTCGCCTTCAACGAGAGTGTCATCGACTGGCTCGGCCGGCATCCCTCGGTCCGCTACGTGGTCCTGGCCTCGCCCTTCGCGCAATATCTCGATCCGGCCAACGCCTATCTGGTCGATGGCCGGGTCACCGGCGTCGACGGGCAGCGCTCACGCCCTGGCCTTGCGCGCGACCCTCGCCCGGCTGGCGACGATGGGCATCCGGCCGGTCGTCTTCGCCCCGCCGCCCAATAACGGCGTCAGCAACGGCCGCTGCCTGGTCTATGCCACGCTCTTCGGCGACGACCGGCGGTCTGCGATTTCGCCCCCGACAGCGTGCTCGACGCACACCGCCGAGCCATCGAGCAGCTCCGCGCGCTCGACGACGAGTATGAGGTGGTCTGGCTCGATGCGGCCATCTGCGCGGGCGGGACCTGTCGGAGCTCGATGGGCGACGTCTTCGTCTTCGGCAAGGGCAGCCACCTGTCGCACGAAGGTGCAGCCCTGCTCGGCCGCCGCATGGGCTTTTTCAGGGCCATCACCGGGGCAGATGCCCCGGTGGCGCAACCGGTGGTCGATGGGGCGACGAAGCCATGAGGAAAGGGCAAGAGATCGTGTCTGCAAAGGAATTCGCGGCCGGCGGCTATCGCTACCTGCCGGGGGTGAGCCAGTATTCGGGCGGCGTGGCGGCCATGGCCGGCCACGAGATCGTGCGCCTGCGCTTTCGCCGCCGGCTGCCGCTCGGGAGGGGTTCGCCCGGGCCCGGGAGATCATCGAGGCCGCCGGCCGGCCGCTGACGGCGTTTTGCGCCTGCGAGCTACGGTCGCCGCCCCTTCACCGAGGAGGGGTTCCGCCAGTTCAACGCGGCCTATGTGGCGCGGCTCGAGGACTGGGGCATCGCCCGGGACGGGGTCAACCCGGTGGCGCGGAGCAATCTCTGCCCCGAGATCGACCCGCCGGCGGAGCCCTCGTTCCACGCCTTCTCCTTCACGACTGAAGTGGAAGCGGAACCCAGCTTCGTGATCTCCGGCAGCGGCGAGGTGCCGGAGGGCAAGGGCAACTACAAGGACCACGTCATCCGCCCGGGCGACACCAGCCCCGAAGGCATGGCCGAGAAGGCCCGCTTCGTCCTCGCGGAGATGGAGCGCCGCATGGCGGCCCTCGGCTTCGCCTGGACCGACACCACGGCAAGCCAGGCCTACACGGTCTTCGATTTCTTTCCGGTCTTTGCCGAGGAGATCGTGCCGGCGGGGGCGGCGGCGCACGGGCTGACGTGGTTCTACGAGCGGCCGCCGGTGGTGGGGCTGGATTTCGAGATGGATTGTCGGGGGGTGGCGCGGGAGGGGTGGTTTAGGGGGGGACTGCGCTGTTTGCGCGCCAACAATATCCTCACCGGGGTTTGGCGTTCCAATGGTTGGAAGAGTCTCGAGGATCCGACTTTCCACCGAAGCATGTAGCACCCGGTACCAGCCAAAATTCAGTCTCAGGGTGCATTTGACGAGGTTCCCAGGCATGTCTCCGTTCATCGAACCCTTAATGATCGTTCCTCCTGACGGTGATTAGTCCTTGACCGATGACTTGTCTGCCGCCACCTTCTAGGGTGAAGTCGAGTTCGAAGCTGGGTTATTCAGGTATGAATGAAACTCGCTCAAGCATCCCGTTCCACCGATTCTCCAGTTCAGCAACACGCCGTCGCTTACTCCCCTGCGCGAAGCAAGATTAAGCGCGCATCCGTGGTGATAACCGAGGTGGAAGTCGGCGAAGTTGAGGTCTCACGGCTCTACCCTGTAAGAAGTAGGTGATGCAGTCCCTCGGCGAAGGCCATAGTTGCCTTCGGACGTTCACAATAATCTGTTTATCGAGTTTGAACCGGCTTCTCGGTTGATCTATCTGGGCTGACCCCTGCGGAGTTCTTTGACGTTCTGCACTTATGTGATGGCTTTAACATATAAGGAGATTGCTCGCATCAAATATTCATCAGATTGATATTGAAGAAATTGTGGAGAGATTCTGCAGAGTGTGGCCTCGTTTGGGAGTCGGCAACTTCCGAAGAATTACTGAAAGTCGAGACTACTCAGTTCCTCTCAAACTTGGACTTCGCGGCGGCGGCTAACTGGAAGAATCAGATTTTCCGTAGTGCGCTATTTTCGAGGCTTATTGCTGAACCACCGCAAGTGCCATTGCTACCGGCCTTTTGCTGGCTTTCTTACATCGTTTGCAACACGAGTCAGATGCCATGACAGGCAGAGTCAGGTTTTCCGGATCTTGCGCGGGTCGGAAATGGGGCCCAGGCTCTTCTTCTTGGTAGATGTCTTGAGGCTTATGGAATTACCCATCATCATTGTAAAGAAGTTATCCCAATCCCGCGACAGTGGCTGGGGAGCGTTCTTAAGAACTACTGCTGCTGGAAGCTCCCGAGTGCTTTCTGGCGCTCTTTCTTCTCTCAGATCTCGTCATGAAGTATCAGCCTGCGAACAGATTTATCGATTTGATTGAAACTACCACGGGGGTGCCAAAGGGCTCGCTTGATGGTCTGCGTCAACATTCTCTGTTGATCAAGATGCAAGCCATTTGGAACAATATTTAATTATCTACGAGACAAGCCTTTTGTCAACGGATTTGGCGAATAGGATCACTTGCTCTTTGCGTGTATAAGCATCTATTGGACAACTGGTACGCGGCAATATACAGCCGGTGACTCAAAATTCCTGTCACTTGAACGTTCGGTAGTATACGAAGACCTGCTTTAGACAGGTGGGGTGGATGGGAAGATCGCTATATCTCATTGACAACCCTCGTGATGGTCGCTGTTGTGGTAGGGTGGCGTTTGGGCTCATAAGACCATCAATATTCTCAACCAACTGGGGGAACCGATTGCGACTTTGGTCGTGGCCTTGGGGGCGGCGATTTCTTATAGACTTGTTGTGCTCGTGGCTCATATAGTTGCCACGAGCACTCCTTGATCTCTGAAAATGTATTGAGGGATGAATATCTTGATGTATTTGGATATACTTGAAGACAATCGCGGTGATAACCTCGGAATTTGGCGGATAAGCCAAGATCTTATTGACACCGAAGTTAGCGGATTTGAGTTGATCGTAATTTTCTAAGATGTCAACGGTTAGTTCAGTCTCAAATCTGATTCGAGTCCAATGGACGCTATGAAATTAAATCGAAGATCAGATTGGGACTTTGGAAGTGGTGAATATTTTTCAAGAAGTATTATTTTTCTTGATTCAAAAGCAATCTTTTTTCTCCCGATACCCAACAACAATGAGCGGGGCGAAACTCTAATTTATGGAGGTGGCTTAATGGGCTCATAAGTCGTAATGGTTTGGACAAGCTTGGAGTGGTGTACAAGTCGGCAGGCAGCCATTGATTACTTGAGGCAATATTATAAATATAGCGATGATCTGGGACATGGTTGGTCGAGCGAGATGACATGTAGTGTCTATTGCCTGTCTTCTGGAGTAGTGGCAGAAGCGACCTGGAGCGGGGCTAGTCATTATTTGGGCGGTAGCGGTGCGCTTGACGGCCGTCGTGCACGACTTCCACCCGACCTTCACAATTCTTCGCCATCACCCTCTCCCGCACCACCTTGACCTCGGGAAAAAGGGTGGGCGATTAGGCACAGGGGGTGTCCGACGCTTCGTCGTGAGACAGGCCGTATTCCTGTCTCGGTCTAGGCGATAAGTCGAGGAGGTTATGGCGGTATCAAAAAAGAAGAACAATCCTCTTTGTGATCAAGGCCGGACGCGGGGTCTCCGGCCGGCCGGTCAGGCGACCTCCTGGCGGCGGGCGGCTTTCTTGCGCTCGTTCGGGTCGAGGAGGCGCTTTCTGAGCCGGATGTGCTTTGGCGTGACCTCGACCAGCTCGTCGTCGGCGATGTAGGCGATGGCGCGCTCGAGGGTCATGCGGACGGGCGGGGTCAGGAGGATGGCGTCGTCCTTGCCGGCGGCGCGGACGTTGCTCAGCTTCTTGCCCTTGAGCGGGTTGACCTCGAGGTCGTTGCCGCGGTTGTGCTCGCCGATGATCATGCCGGAATAGACCTTGGTGCCGTGCTCGACGAAGAGCGCGCCCCGGTCCTCGAGGTTGAAGAGGGCGTAGGCCACGGCGTCGCCCTGCTCGCCGCTGACGATGACCCCGGTGTGGCGCTGGGCGATGGGGCCCCGGTAGGGCTCCCAGGCGAAGAAGAGGCGGTTCATGACGCCGGTGCCGCGGGTGTCGGTCAAAAACTCGCCATGATAGCCGATGAGCGAGCGGGACGGGCAGTGGAAGACGAGGCGCTGCTTGCCGGCGCCGGCGGGGCGCATCTCGGTGAGGTCGGCCTTGCGGCGGGTCAGCTTCTCGACGACGGCCCCGGCGAACTCCTCGTCGACGTCGATGACGACCTCCTCGATCGGCTCGAGGCGCTGGCCGGTCTCGGGGTCGTTCCTGAAGAGGACGCGCTGGCGGCTGAGCGAGAGCTCGAAGCCCTCGCGGCGCATGGTCTCGATGAGCACGCCGAGCTGCAGCTCGCCGCGGCCCGCCACCTCGAAGGCGTCGTTCTCGGGCGAGCGGCTGATGCGGATGGCGACGTTGCCCTCGGCCTCGCGCTCGAGGCGGTCCCAGATCTGGCGCGAGGTGACCTTGGTGCCGTCCTGGCCGGCATAGGGGCTGTCGTTGACCGAGAAGGTCATGGCGATGGTGGACGGGTCGATCGGCTGGGCGGCGATCGGCGCCTCGACGGCGGGGTCGGCGAGCGTGTCGGCGACGGTGGCCTTGGTCAGCCCGGCGATGGCGATGATGTCGCCGGCCTCGGCCTCGTCGACCGGCAGGCGCTCGAGGCCGCGGAACGCCAGGATCTTGGAGACGCGGCCCTGCTCGACGGTCTCGCCGGTGCGGCTCAGCGCCTTGATGGCCTGGTTGGCGCGGACCACGCCGCTCTCGATCCGGCCGGTGAGCAGGCGGCCGAGATAGGGGTTGTTCTCGAGCGTGGTGGCCAGCATGCGGAAGGGGCCGCCGGGGTCGGCGACGGGGGCGCTGACGTGGCTGACGATGAGGTCGAAGAGGGGGGCCATGTCGTGCGGCTCGTCGCCCAGCTCGGCGACCGCCCAGCCGTTCTTGGCCGAGGCGTAGATGTGCGGGAAGTCGAGCTGGTGCTCGTCGGCGTCGAGGGCGGCGAAGAGGTCGAAGATCTCGTTCAGCACCTCCTCCGCACGCTGCTCGGGCTTGTCGACCTTGTTGATGACGACGATGGGCCGGAGGCCGATCTTCAGGGCCTTGCCGAGGACGAACTTGGTCTGCGGCATCGGCCCCTCGGCGGCATCGACCAGGAGCAGGCAGGAATCGACCATGGAGAGGATGCGCTCGACCTCGCCGCCGAAGTCGGCGTGGCCCGGCGTGTCGACGATGTTGATGCGGGTCTCGTGCCAGAGCACGGAGGTGCATTTGGCGAGGATGGTGATGCCGCGCTCGCGCTCGAGGTCGTTGCTGTCCATGGCGCGCTCGGCCACCCGCTGGTTGTCGCGGAAGGTGCCCGACTGCTGGAGCAGGCGGTCGACGAGCGTCGTCTTGCCGTGGTCGACGTGCGCGATGATCGCGATGTTGCGCAGATTCATGAGGATTCGGGGTCCGGAAGGGGCGCCAATCGCGCCGACAGCGGGCTATATAGGGTGATCGAGACAAACATGCGAGCCGTCGCCGGGTGCTCCGGCGTGCGGCGAAGGGCTCGCCAGCCCGATTCCCCCGATTGGAGCGCCATGCCTGCCTCGCCGGAACCTCTGGAGACCATGCCCGATGCGGTGGCGGCCGGGGTCGAGCTGCTGTTCACCGACATCGACGACACGCTGACCCTGGACGGGCGGCTGCCGGCGATGGCCTATGCGGCGCTCGAGGAGCTGGACGCGGCCGGGATCGCCGTCGTGCCGGTGACCGGCCGGCCGGCCGGCTGGTGCGACCTGATAGCGCGGCTCTGGCCGGTACGCGCCGTGGTCGGCGAGAACGGCGCCTTCTACTACCGCTACGACCGGGAAGCGCGGCGGATGCGGCGGGTCTATGTGCACGAAGCGGCGACCCGGGCGGCCAACCGGCGGCGGCTGGACACGATCGCCGAGGCCGTGCTGGCGGCGGTGCCGGGGGCGGCCATCGCCGCCGACCAGGCGGGGCGGGACTGCGACCTCGCCATCGACTTCGCCGAGGACACGGGCCCCTTGCCGCCGGAATCGATCCGGCGGATCGTCGAGCTCTTCGAGGCGGCGGGGGCGGTGGCCAAGGTCAGCTCGATCCACGTCAATGGCTGGTTCGGCGCTTATGACAAGCGCTCGATGTGCGACCGCTTCATCGCCGAGGAGCTCGGCACCACTTCGGCGGCGCTCGGGATGCGGGCGGCCTTCGTCGGCGACTCGCCCAATGATGCACCGATGTTCGGGAGTTTCCCTTGCTCCATTGGCGTGGCCAACCTAGAACGCTATTTCGACGTCATCGACGCGCTTCCGCGCTGGATCACACGCCACAAGGGCGGCCTCGGCTTCCGTGAGCTGGCGGACCGGCTGCTCGCCGCACGCCATTGAGCATGGACCTGTTGCAGTGCGCATGCTGCCTAATCTCTTGAGTCTCGGCCGGATCATCTGCGGCCCGCTGGTCATGCTGCTGATCGCGCAGGGCGGGACGCCGGCCCTGCTGGCGACGATCCTGGTGATGCTGGTGGCCGAGATCTCGGACCTGGTCGACGGCCATCTGGCGCGCAAGCTCGGCGCCGCCTCGGCCTTCGGCAAGATCGTCGACCCGCTCGCCGACAGCCTCTACCGGGCGCTGGTCTTCCTGACCTTTCTCGATGCGGGCTGGATGCCGATGTGGATGGTGGCGGTGATCATCAGCCGCGACATCCTCGTTTCGTACTTGCGCATCTTCTCCGAGCAGAGCGGCGTCACCATGGGGGCCCGGCAGAGCGGCAAGATCAAGGCCGTGTTCCAGGGGGTCGTGCAGATCGGGACCGTGGCGCTGGTGCTGGCGAGCGGCGGCGTGCTGGCCGGCACCTACGCGACGCTGGTGTTCTCGCTCCTGCTGCTCGCCACGGTGGTCACCGCCTGGTCCGGCATCGACTACACGCTGGGCTTCCTGCGAACCGTCGACCTGCGCCACATGGTCGCCAATCGGGGTTGATGGGCGGGGGCCGAGCCCGGCTGGTGCCGCTGGCGCCCGGCGCGCCGCGTTCGTTAACCAAGTGGCAACCCGGAAACGTTAGGATTTGCCGAACGTGCATGTCGCATTGCCGTGGCAATTCGGGCATGCTGCACGAACATGGCACGGGGCAAGCAGGGACGGCCCCGGCCACGACCGGAATGGGCGGATGAAGTTCAAGATCCTGCGCCCCATGCTGCGCACCTGGCGCTCCAAGGCCTATCGGCCCGGCATGCTCGGCTGGTCGCTGGGGATCGGGCTGGTGATCGGCTTCTCGCCGACGGTCGGGCTGCAGGCTCTCATCTGCGTCGCCGTGACCCTCGTCTGGAACCGCTTCCACAGCGCCAAGATGAACCTGCCGGCGATGCTGGTCGGCAGCTTCGTGGTCAACCCGTTCACCATGGCGCCGACCTATCTGCTCTACTACAAGATTGGTTGCCAGGTCGTCGATTGCCACTTGAGGTTGCGTGAGGAATTCTTCGCCTCGCTCGACAGCATCACCAGCCTGGGCACCCACATCCTCGTGCCGATCCTGCTCGGCAGCCTGCCCTTCATGATCATCGGCCTGCCGCTCGGCATCTATCTCGGCGGCCGCATCGAGGCGCTGCTCGAGGCGCGCCGCCGGCGCCGGCCGCGCCTCGGCCTGCGGGGCGCGCGCGGCAAGCGCACCGGCAACGCCGAGGCCTGACGGCCGGGTGGTGGCCGCCGCGGTTTGTCGGGAGCGGCGGGAAGAAGAACGACGTCGAGCCCGGTTCTTCGCGTATCGGGAGCCGGCGAGGCCTCGCGGCGGGCAATGAGTCCAGACCCATTTGCTCTGGAGTGAGCTCGAGGTCGCCCTCGGCGCTACATCATTTTTCGGACGCGGGCGGGTCGGGGTGTCTTTCCTCCTGGTGGTGGATGCCGAGGCGGCTCCAGCCGGGGAGGTGGTGGGCGGCGAGCAGCGCGAGGATGAGGATGGCCGTCAGGGTCGCCAGGACGTACATGCCGAAGGCCGTGGCCAGCCCGACGGCGGCCACGGCCCAGATCGTCGCCGCTGTGGTCAGGCCGGTGATGCCCCCACGATCGCGCAGGATCAGCCCGGCGCCGATGAAGCCGATGCCCGAAACCACCTGGGCTGCGATGCGGCTCGGATCGGGGATGTTCGGCACATGCTGCGAGACCAGGCCGAAGGCGCAGGCACCGAGCGCCACCGCACCGTAGGTGCGCATCCCGGCAAACCCGCCGTGGAACTGGCGCTCCAGCCCGACCAGTGCTCCGAGGAAGGTGGCGTAGAGGACGCGGGCTGCCATCAGGGCTTCCAGCGGCCAGTCAATCTGCAGCATGCGGCACCTCCGGGATGCGCGGCTTCGGGATGGCTTCCGGTGCCCGGTCTGCGGGCAACCTTTCGATCTCGATCGTGGCATGCACGACGTCGAAGGTCTCCCGCAGGAGCGTCTTGACCGCCTGCTTCGCCGCCGCGGCGCTGGCGCCCGGCTCGATCGCGACCTCCATGGTCACCATCGGCCGTTCCTGGGTGATCGACCAAGCATGGATGTGGCTGACGGCGGCGACGCCCGGGACCTGCTCGACGATCACGCTCGCGACCTTGTCACGGTCGAAGCCCCTGGGCACGCCTTCCAGCAGGATGTGGCCACTTTCGCTGACCACGTTCCAGGCAGCGCGAAGGATGAGCAGCGAAACGAGCACCGAGAGCAGGGGGTCGATTGGCGTCCAGCCGGTGAGGATGATGACCACGGCCGCGACCAGGGCGCCTGCCGAGCCCAGGAGGTCGCCGGCGACATGGAGCAGGGCGGCGCGGATGTTGAGGTTCTCACCACCCTGACGGGAGAGCACCCAGAAGGACAGGATATTCACGGCCAGACCGGCGAGGGCCACCCAGAGCATCAGCCCGCCCAGGATATGGACCGGCTGGCTAAGGCGTTCCCACGCCTCGACGCAGATCCAGATAGCGATGACGAAGAGCGAAAGGCCGTTGACGAAGGCCGCGAGCACGGAGAATCGGTCATAGCCATAGGTGCGTCGCCAGTCCGCCGGGCGCCGCGCCAGGCGGAAGGCGAACCAGGCGAGGAGCAGCGACACGAAGTCGGTCAGCATGTGGCCGGCATCGGCGATGAGTGTCAGCGAGCCGGAAGCGATGCCGCCGAAGAACTCGACGAGCATGAACGTGCCGGTGAGCACCGCGGCAATGCCGACGGCCCGCTCGTTGCCGGCGGCGTTGCTGTGGCCGGACGAACCGTGATCGTGCGCGCGTGCGTGCTCCGGCCCGTTCTCGCCGCCCGTCAATTCACCGCACCGCGCTGTGCTTCACGCTCCTGGAGTATGGCTTCGCCGAGCTGGTAGGCGAGCCAGTATTTGTTGACGTTGGTGACGTAGCGGACGGTCTCGTTGCCGATCCTGGCCTGGGCGGCGCGCTCGACGTTGAAGAACCAGCGATTGGGGTCGAGGCCGAACTCTTCCGCGGTCATGGCGCGGAGCTGGCGCACGCGCGTGGGGCCGGCATTGTAGGCGGCGAGCATGAACTGCTCGCGGACCTGATCGTCGAGCGCCGGGTCGTCGAAGACGTCGTCGCGCAGGTGGGCGAGGTAGCGGACCCCGGCGGCGATGTTGTTGTCGACGGGGGCCGGGTCGTCGATGCCGACCGAGGCGGCGGTCGAGGGCAGGACCTGCATCAGGCCGACCGCCCCCCGCGGGCTCCTGGCTTCCGGATTCAGGCGGCTTTCCTGGAAGGCGACGGCAGCGATCAGCCGCCAGTCGAAGCCGTATTCGGCGGCTTCGGCCTCGAAGATGTCGCGATAGCGGACGAGGTCGTCGAGCGGGGTCTGGTTCAGCGGGTTCTCGACGTAGTGGCGGTTCTCGAAGTAGCGGCGAAAGAGGATGTTGCCGGTCAACGTGCCGCGGCGGACGGTCTCGAGAAAGGCGTTCACCGCCTTCTTCAGGCTTTCCGGGGCATCCCGGCGGATCGCCCAGGCGATCTGGCCGCCGCCGGCGATGGCGATCTCGGGGTCGACCCGGATGCCGTCGAGCACGCCCTGCCAGAGCTCGGCGATGTGCTGGTCGGCGATGGTGTAGGCGATGATCCCGGCATGGGTCATCTCGATCAGGTCCTCGGTGTTGAGCTCCGGCGCCGCCTCGACGATCTCGACCGGGGCCAGGCCCAGGGCGGCGAAGCGGTGGTTGAGGGCCTCCAGGCTGCCGACATAGGAGCTGCCGCTGAGCACCACGACGCGCTTGCCGGCGAGATCCTCGACGCGCTCGAGCTTCGGGCTTCCCTTGTGGGCCACGACCAGCTCGGCCACGTTCTCGAAATAGGGCCGGCTGAAGTCGACGAGGGCGGCGCGCTCGGGGGTGATGGTGAGGCCGCCGGCGGCGATGTCGCCGATGCCGGCGGCGAGGCGCGGCACGAGGTCGCCGAGGCGGGTGGGGACGAAGATCGCCTGCAGCTCGGGCTCGCCGCGCTTGCGCTTGGCGTTCTGCTCGCGCTCGAAGGCGCGCACCAGCTCGTACTCGAATCCGCGTGGCTCGCCGTTCTGGATGAAGAAGCGGCTGTGGTCGTAGGGGATCAGCACGGTGAGGAAGCGGGTGTCGTCGCCGCCCCGCTCGGCCGCCATGAGCAGCGCCCGGTCGGCGCTGAAGATGATCCGGTCGAGCGGGCCCGGCGGCTTGGGCGGCGGGAAGACCAGGAACCAGGCCATGCCGAGGAGGCCGACCAGGATCAGGACAGCCGAGGGAGCGAAGAGCAGCAGCGTGCGGCGGGTCACGCTGTCTTGCCGCCCGCAGCGCGGTGCCGCGGCACCTTGGTTAAGGCGACACACCTACCCCGATAGGCCGCAAGGCGCATGTACCCTTCGTCCATGCTGCCGAGCATGCTTGAAATCATGGGGAAGGCAAGCCCCGGCCGACGGCTGGTGGTGGGCCTGGGCGTTAACGCCCGGCGTAACGGAGGATGACGCATGACCGAGCCCATGAACGAGATCGTCGGACGGCAGGGGGGCCTGCGTCGGGCCATGGTCGTCGGCTTCGCCTGCCTGCTCCTCGCCCAGGCGGGTGGTGCGCTGGCCCAGCAGGCGGCACCGGAGATCCTGCGCGGCAGCTCGGCGCCACCGCTGCCGCCGCGCGCCGCGGCGAGCGAGGCCGCGGAGGACGGTGCCGATGTGGTGGCCGCCGGCAACCGCGTCTGGTTCGTCGACCGGGACGAGGGCACCCTGGTCGGCTGCCGGCTGATCAACACGAGCTATGTCGGCGTCGAGCGGATCCAGTGCGCCGCGCGCGGCCTGCCCGAAGCGCAACGCTGAGAGCCTGTTCGAGAAGTTTACGAGGCATTTCATCGACTTGCGATCGACCGCCGGCGCGAAGCCGAGCGCGGCCATGCCGGGGCATCGGGCAAGCTCGGCGACAAAGCCGGAGCCTATCTAACGTCCCCCGGAGGTGAGCTTGGCAGCTTGCGGGGCTGTGGGGTCCCCGCAACCCCACAAGGGAGCACCTGCTTCGTCCTTGATCGGCCGACCCTTGCGGGGCGTGGGGTCCCCGCAACCCCACGAGGGCGCCGCATCGACGACCGATCAACTCCTCGCATCTGCTCGCTGCCAAGCTCATGAAATACCTCGTCAACTTCTCGAACAGGCTCTGAGCGTTGCGTCGATCGGCCGCCCGGCGGCGGGGGTTCAGCTCCGCGCGTAGAAGTGGTGGTTGCCGAGGGTGGTGGTGCGCCGCACCTGGCTGCCCATCCAGCCCGGCTGGGCGCGGAAGGTCTCGTGGAACCACAGTGCACCCATCGTCGGGTCGGCCGGGCGGTCAGGCCCGGCCATCAGCGCGGTGATCTCCTGGGCCAGCGCCCACATATCCGCTTCGGTCGGTCGGTCCGAGCGACCGTCGCAGGTCCAGCCCCATTCGCAATTGCGGCCGCGGCGCTGGTTGATGACGCCCGTGATGCTGTCCGGGTAGCCGGGATCGGCCACGCGGTTGAGCACGACCCAGCCGACGGCGATCATGCCGTCGCGGCCCTCCGAGCGGGCCTCGTGATAGAGATTGAGCGCGAAGAGCTCGCGCTCGTCGGCGGTCATCGACGGCGCCGTCTGGCTGGCGACGGCCGGCGCGGTCGCCTGCGCCAGGGCGGTCGGCGCGGCGGGCATGGCGCCGGCGGCGAGCAGGCCGAGGGCGACAAGCAGGGGTATCGGACGGGGCATCGGGTTTCCTCTCTGTTTGCCCGTGGTGTCGCCCGGTTCGGCAGTCGCGGTCAACCGGGGGCCAGGCTTGTCACCCGCGGGACACAGGGGGCGGTGAAAACGTCGCAGGTGCTTTGCTGCACTGCACAATAGACCAACTATAGCAGTGACGCGGGCCGGCTGTTCGCGTTAACCCATGCGACGTTCCCGGGGAGGTTGAGCAGAGGCATGAGCAACCCCCTGTAACAATCTGCAACGCAACGTGATTCGTGGGTGAACATTCGTTGCTCTACGGTCCAGCATCGAAACAGGCCGGTCATCGATGCCAGGGCAGTGGCGGAACCGGTCGAGAGTTGGGTCCGTTCTGGAGCCGCATGGTCCGAGGTGATCGCAGGATCGCCACGATCGGGCGGGGGACCCGGCGAAGCACGCTGCCAGGTGCAGGCGCAGCCCATTTGCTGCTGCCGGCACAGGACCAGCCTAGTCGGAGTTGAGGTATGAACGACGTCACGCCCACCGCCAATGAGCGACTGCCCTTCCGGGCGGGCGATTTCGTGACGCTCGCCGAGGGGCTGGACTACGCGGCCCGTGGCGAGACCGGCGTCAACTTCTTCTCGACCCGTGGCTCGCTGGAGACGGCGCTGCCCTATCGCGAGCTGCGTGAGCGGGCGATCGCCCTCGCCCGGCGGCTGGTCGGCACGGGTCTCAGGCGTGGCGACCGGATCGGCATCATCGCCGAGACCTCGCCCGATTTTCTCGCCGTCTTCTTTGCCTGCCAGTATGCCGGGTTCGTGCCGGTGCCGCTGCCGCTCAGCATCAATTTCGGCGGCCGCGAGGCCTATGTCGAGCGGCTGCGCGGCATGCTCGCCGCTGCCGGGGCGCGCGCCGCCGTGGCCGGTCCCGAGCTCGTCCAGGTGCTGGCCGCCGCCACCGAGGCGACCATCGTCCGCTTCACCGCGACCGCCGACGAGCTCATGGCGCTGCCGGTCTCGGACCAGCCCCTGGAGGCGCTCGGCGCAGATGACGCCTGCTACATCCAGTACAGCTCGGGCAGCACCAGCTTCCCGCGCGGGGTTCTGGTGACGCAGCGGGCTCTCGCCGCCAATGCCCGGGCGATCGCCACGCATGGCCTGGCCCTCGGGCCGACCGACCGCTGCACCTCCTGGCTGCCGCTCTATCACGACATGGGGCTCGTCGGCTGCTGCCTGACGCCGGTCATGAGCCAGATCTCGGTCGACTACCTGGCGACAACGGCCTTCGCGCGGCGGCCGCTGGTCTGGCTGCAGCTCCTCGCCCGGTATGGCGGCACGATCTCGTTCGCGCCGACCTTCGGCTACGAGCTCTGCGCCCGACGGGCCGCCAATGGCGCCGCGCGCGACCTGGACCTGAGCCGCTGGCGGGTCGCCGGCATCGGTGGCGAGATGATCCGCTCGCGGGCGCTCACCGCCTTCGCCGAGACCTTCGGCGACTGCGGCTTCGACGCCCGGGCCTTCGTGCCGAGCTACGGCATGGCCGAGGCGACGCTCGCCGTCACCTTCAGCCCGCTCGCCCGTGGCGTGCGGATCGACCGGGTGGCGCGCGGCGAGACGCTCGAGCGCGAGCGCCTGGCGCTGCCGGCCGGCGAGGCCGTGCCGCCGTCGCAGAGCCGCAGCTTCGTCGTCTGCGGTGCCCCGATGCCGGGCTATGCCGTCGAGATCCGCGACGATGCCGGCCGGGTGCTGCCCGAGCGGCATGTCGGGCGCATCTGCATCCAGGGCCCGAGCCTGATGGAGGGCTATTTCCGCAATCCCGAGGCGACCGCTGCCGTGCTCAAGGGCGATGGCTGGCTCGACACCGGCGACATGGGCTACCTGGTCGGCGGCGAGCTCGTCGTCTCCGGCCGGACCAAGGACCTGATCATCGTCGGCGGCCGCAACATCTGGCCGCAGGACATCGAGTGGGCGGTCGAGAAGCTCGACGCCGTGCGGGCCGGCGATGTCGCCGCCTTCGCGGTGACCGACAGCCTCGATCGCGAGCGGGTCGTGGTGGTCGTCGAGTGCCGGCAGACGCGGCCGGCCGAGCAGGCCGAGCTGCGCCAGCAGGTGGCCGCGGTGGTCAACCGCCTCGCCGGGATCGAGTGCGAGGTGGTGCTCGCGGCGCCGCGCTCGCTGACCTTCACCACCTCGGGCAAGCTGAGCCGGGCCGCCGCGCGCGATCACTACCAGCGCGGCGTGCTGCGCGACCTCGACGCCGCGGCCGCCGACGAAGCGTTCGATGCCGCGGTCGAGCCCGCGGAGCCGGCGGTGGCGGTGCTCGCCGAGGCGAGCTGACGATCGCCGCAGCCCCGGCCCCGGGGGCGGCTGCACCATCTCTTGTTGCGACTGCAGAGGGAGCGATGACGCGCACCGTGGCGCTCACCGGTGCTACCGGCTTCGTCGGCCGGCATCTGGTGGCCCGACTGGGCGAGGCAGGTGTCGGCGTGCGCGCCCTGTCGCGCCGCGGGCCGGTCGAGGGGGCGGTCACCATTGCCGGCGACCTCGCCGACCCGGCGGCCCTGGGCGAGCTGGTCCGGGGCGCCGAGCGAGTCCTTCATCTGGCGGGCCTGCTCAAGACCCCGCGACCGGCCGAGTTCGCTGCCGTCAATGTCGAGGGCACCCGGCGCGTCGCCGAGGCCACGGCGCGGGCCGGGGTGAAGCTCACCCTCGTCTCGTCGCTCGCCGCCCGTCATCCCGGGGTCTCGGCCTATGCGGCGAGCAAGCGGGCGGCCGAGGACGCGGCCAGCGCCGTCATGCCCGATGGTGACCTCGCCGTGCTTCGCCCGCCCGCCATCTGGGGGCCGGGCGACCGGGCGACCCTGGTCGTCTTTCGCCAGCTCCTCGCCGGCTGGCTGGTGATGCCGGCGCCGGAGGGCGCCCGGTTCTCGCTCCTGCATGTCGAGGATCTGGCGAAGATCCTGGTCGACCATGTCCTGGGCCGGCTGGCGCTGGCGCCGTTCGACGAGCCGGATGACGGCACGCCCGGCGGCTATGGCTGGCCGGATCTCGCCCGGATCGCGACACGGCTGACCGGCCGCCGGGTGCGCTTCCTGCGGCTGCCGACCGGGCTCCTCGCCGGGCCGGCCAGGCTCGCCGACCTGATCGCCCGGGCCACCGGCGCCGACCTGCCGCTCTCCGCCGACAAGCTCGGCGAGCTGGCGCATGCCGACTGGGTCGCCGCGGGCCCGGCATTGCCCCGGGCCGTATCGCGCATCACATTCGACGAGGGTTTCGCCGCAACGGTCGACTGGTATCGTGCGGCCGGCTGGCTGCCGGCCGTGGCGACCCGAACGGCAGATGGAAGCAAGGCATGACCGAGAACGTCCTGAACGAGATCATGGCGCTGATGCAGCGCTACAACCCCGACGGCAAGCCGCTCGACGCCGGCACCGAGCTCGGCGCCGACCTGAACATCGATTCGGTGGCGGCCATGGACCTGATCATGGAAATCGAGGACAAGTTCGACATCGACATCCCGATGAACCAGGTGGCCGAGCTCAAGACCATCGGCGATCTCGTGGCCTTGGCGGAAGGCCAGCTGCAGCAGGGTTGACCCCCACCTCCCAAACCAGCTCCAAAGGTGCCCGAGCACATGGACATCTTCGACAAGTATGCCGGCATCGAGCAGCGCCACCGCGCCCTTCTCTCGATCGGTGGTGACCCCTTCGCCGTCCGGGTCGACCGCATCCTCTCGGCGACCGAGGCGCTGATCGGCGGCCGCCGCACCATCCTCGTCGGCACCAACAACTATCTCGGCCTGACCTTCGATCCCGCCTGCATCGAGGCCGGCTGCAAGGTGCTCAAGTCCGACGGCACCGGCACCACGGGCTCCAGGGTGGCGAACGGCACCTATGGCCGCCACACCGATCTCGAGGCCGCCTTCGCCCGCTTCTTCGCCCGGCGCAAGGCCATCGTCTTCACGACCGGCTACCAGGCCAACCTCGCCACCATCTGCGGCCTCGCCGGGCCCGACGACGTGATCCTCGCCGATGCCGACAGTCATGCGAGCATCTGGGACGGCTGCAAGCTCTCGCCCGCCGAGACCGTGATCTTCCGCCACAACGACCCGGACCACCTCGACAAGCGCCTGACCCGCCTCGCCGACAAGGGCCAGTGCAAGCTGGTGGTCGTCGAGGGGCTCTACTCGATGCTCGGCGACACGGCACCCCTGAAGGAGTTCGTCGAGGTCAAGAAGAAGCACGGCGCCTTCCTCCTGGTCGACGAGGCCCATTCCTTCGGCGTCTTCGGCGAGCACGGGCGCGGTGTCGCCGAGGCGGAGGGGGTCGAGGCGGATGTCGACTTCGTCGTCGGCACCTTCTCCAAGAGCCTCGGCGGCAGCGGCGGCTTCGCCGTCTCCGACCACCCGAAGTTCGATCTGCTGCGGATCGCCAGCCGGCCCTACATGTTCACGGCCTCGCCGAGCCCGGCCACCATGGCGACGGTCACCGAGGCGCTGCACCAGATCGAGACGCGGCCCGAGCTGCGCAAGCGCATCTGGGCCAATGCCGAGCAGCTGCATACGGGGCTCCGGGACCTCGGCTTCACGCTGATGGCGCCGCTCAGCCCGGTGATCGCCATCCGCATGCCGGACGAGGCCACGGCGGTCATGGCCTGGAACCGCCTCATCGAGTCCGGCGTCTACGTCAACCTGGCGCTGCCCGGCGGCACGCCAAATGGCGTCTGCCTGCTCCGTTGCAGCGTCTCCGCCGCCCACGAGCCGGCCCAGATCGCCACGGTGCTCGGCTGCTTCGCCGAGCTGGCGAGCGAGCTCGACCGGTTGAGCAAGCAGAACGCAGCGTAGGGGAGCGGAATCCGTCAGGGGACGCCCGCGGACCGCATCAAGAAGCGCGTTGGAGAACGCCAGATGACACGCGCGGCCATTCAACCTGAACTGTTGCGATGGGCGCGGGAGCGAGCCGGCATTAATGACGCAGGTGACCTTACGGGTCGTTTCCCGAAGCTCGGTGAATGGGAAGCCGGTGAAGCACAGCCCACGCTCAAGCAACTGGAGGCGTTCGCGCAGACGCTTCATGTTCCCATTGGTTATCTGTTCCTGTCGGAGCCACCCGTAGAGCGGTTGCCGATCCCGGATTTCCGTACCCATGACGGGCGTGAAGTGCGGCGCGCCAGCCCGGATTTGCTCGACATGCTCTACGCCTGCCAGGAACGGCAGGGCTGGTACCGTGACTTTGCGCTGACGGTTCGCATGTCCGAGGCAGCCTTCGTCGGCAGCGCAGACCTCGGTGAAAGGCCACGAGACGTGGCGGCGCGCATGGCTGAGACGCTCGGCTTCGATGTGGCCGCAAGGGCCGCCTGCCGTACCTGGGAAGAGGCGCTGCGGCTCTTCATTTCCCAAGCGGATGCTGCCGGCGTGCTGGTGATGGTGAGCGGCGTTGTGCTTTCCAACAACCGCCGCGTCCTCGACCCAGAGGAGTTCCGTGGCTTCGCTTTGGCCGACAAGCGCGCGCCACTGGTATTCATTAACGGAGCGGACACGAAATCTGGCCAGATGTTCACGCTGGCGCACGAGCTGGCGCATCTTTGGCTAGGGTCCTCCGCGATCTCGGATGCCAGCGCCGCACCGCTCTACGGCTACCGCCGCGAGGAGGTCTGGTGCAATGCGGTCGCTGCCGAGCTTCTCGTGCCCCTTGCGGTGCTTCGCCCCGCGATCGAGCGGGACGAGCCCCTCGATCGAGCGATGCAGCGGCTGGCGCGGCAGTTCAAGGTCAGCACGCTTGTCATCCTGCGTCGGCTGCTGGACGCGGGCGCGCTCGACCGGCCGGCCTTCGACCGCGCCTGGGCAGAAGAACGCACACGCCTGCGTGAACTTGCCCGATCCGCCGGCGGCGGTGGCGACTTCTACCGGACGACGCTTTCGCGCGTCAGCCGCCGCTTTGCGCGTGCGCTCGTCGAGAGTACGCTGGAAGGACAGACGCTGTACCGCGACGCCTTCCGGATGCTGGGCGTCAAGAAGACGGAGACGTTCAACAATCTCGGCCGCGAAGTGGGGGTCTTGGGATGACCCGCCACCTGCTCGACACGAACATCTTCATTCAGGCGAAGAACCTCCATTACGGCTTCGATTTCTGCCCGGCGTTCTGGGAATGGCTGATCGAACGGAACGTCGCCGGTTGCGTCGCTAGCATCGACAAGGTTGGCGATGAACTGCAGGCGGGCGGCGACGATCTTTCCGACTGGGCCACTGCACGCGGGCGCGCTTTCTTCTTGCCGCCTGATGACCCCGTCCTGCCTGCCCTTGGCCGAGTGAGCGCCTGGGCGACCAGCCGGAACTACGAGGCGGCGGCGATCGCAACTTTTTTTCAGGTGGCGGATTACTGGCTGGTTGCTCACGCTCTGGCACACGACTTTGTTGTCGTAACCCACGAGGTACCGTCGGACTCGACCCGCAAGATCAAGATCCCCAACGCCTGCATCGGGTTGGGCCTTACGTGCATCAGCCCCTATGAGATGCTCCGTCGCGAACGCGCCCGGTTCGTTCTGGGGCCAGCGCCGCGGGTAGCATGAGCTCAGATTGATCGACCGGTCTTAGAACCTTCTGCACGCTGGAAGCGCGCGTTTATACTCCAGCAGGCTTCGCAACGTTGAAGTGGAAAAACAAACAAGGAGGTAAGGTGCCCTGCGTGGCCCTGCTCCGCTGCAGCGTCTCCGCCGCCCACGAGCCCGCCCAGATCGCCACGGTGCTCGGCTGCTTCGCCGAGCTGGCGAGCGAGCTGGACCGGCTGAGCAAGCAGGACGCGGCGTAGTCATCGAACCCTACCGCACCGCCTTGCTGCGCCAGAGGCGCCAGAGGATGGGGGGGGCGGCGAGGATGGGGTGGCGGCGTTGCCAGTCGGTCAGCGGGACGGGCTGGCCGGAGTGGCGCTCGATCTTCCAGGCGAGGTAGTCCGCACCGCCGCTGAAGGTGAAGGCGGCCTTCATGAGGCGGAGGATGGAGAGCGCCTTGCCGACCCGCCTCGTGCGCGCCCAGGAGCGGTGGCGGGGCCTGACGTTCTCGCCGATCAGCGCGCGGGTGAGCCGGTCGTAGCGGGCGGCGAAGCTCTGGTAGATCTCGGCGGCGCGGTCGGGCTTCTCGGCCCGAAGCTCGGTGCGGTAGGTCTCGAGGAAGACCACGGTCCAGAGCGCTTCCGAGGCCGCGCGGTCGCGGGTCAGGGCGCGGGCGGCGGCGAAGGTGGTGCGCACGGCCTCGGCCAGGATGTTCGTGACCCGCCGCCGCGTCGCGTCGTTGCGGCACCAGACGAGGCCGGTCGGCTGGGCGAAGCGGGCCCAGAAATAGGGGTTGTCGGTCTCGGGCGAGACTTTCGCCTCGAGCTGGTCGAGGGTGACGATGGCGTACTTGGCGCGCACGGTTTCGCCGGCGTGCTCGATCTCGAGATAGAAGACGTTGGGCGGGACCAGCCTGTTGGCGCGGGCGGCGAGGCGGCCCTGGCCTGTCCTGGCGTAGTCGTCGGCGAGCAGATAGAGGTCGACGAGGCGGTCCATGACCACGCCATCCCGAAAGCAGCTGCCGTAGAAGAGCACGGCGGCGATGCCCGGCGCATGGCGCTCGCAGGCCGCCCTGGCGATGGCCTGCACCGCCTCCGGTGCCGGGGTCGCGAGCTCCGCCCGGAGCACCGCCTCGAGATCGCCTCTTGCGGCCGCCATCGTCAGACCCGCGCGAAGCGGATGGTTTCGTCGGCGGTCACGGTGACCGGCCGGCCGGGGGCCGGCGTGAAGAACTCGCCGTCGATGGTGAAGGGGCCGTCGAGCCAGAGCTCGAGCCGCCGGGCACCGCCGCTGCGGTACGAGTCGCCGGGCAGCTGGCGGTCGGCGCCGCCATAGAGCAGCCGCCAGGCATGCCGCACGAGGCCCTTGGGCGGATGGGCGAAGCGCGTGTGGCGGAGCGGCAGGTCGCCGGCACCCCAATAGGGCCGGGAGTGGAGCACCAGCCGGTCGAGCGTGGTGGCGATCAGGATCGCGAGCTCCTCGTCCCGGCGGGCGGCACCGTCGATGGCGAGCCCGACCCGGTGGGCGCGCAGGCCCAGCGCCCGAAAGCCACGAAAGAGACAAAGGCCGAGCAGGCCGAGGATCGTCACCGCGTGCGACCACTCGCCCTTGATGCCGCGGCTGTGCAGCCGACCCGTGACGAACTGGATGATGTCGATGATGCCGGCGGCACCCATGAACAGGCCGCGCGGTGCCGTGACCCCGTCGGCATGATTGGCCTTGAGGATGTGGCGGGTGACGAGCGAATCCCCGAGCCGGCCGCTGCGGCAGGTGGCGACCAGCTTCTCCAGCGTGGCCGCGTCGTGCCCGCCGAGCCCGCAATCGGTGGCGGTCATGTTGGCCATGCCGCGCGGCAGGATGGCGAGCGCTGGCGGCTGGGCGAACGGGCGGTGCGCCAAAAGCTCGGTCAGGACACCCTGCACCGTGCCGTCGCCGCCGCTGACGACCACGACCTCGCAGCCCCTTGCGGCGAAGGCCTGCAGCGGCGGTCCGAAGCCCAGGGCGGGTTCGAACCGTCGGTGCAGGATTTCGGGCGTGCGCTCGGCCAGGGCCTCGATCGCCGCCATCCCGGCGCGGTTGCGGGTGCTGCCGGGATTGCTCAAAAGGCCGATGCGCATCAGGCGACCCGGCGGCGCAGCAGCAGCTCGTCCCTGAGCGGCAGGCAGATGACGAGGGCGAGCAGCAGCAGCATCGGCCCGGAGGTGGCGGCGAGCGGCGGCAGGAAGCCGGCCTCGGCCAATGCCAGCGCCAGGCCGTTCAGGATAACGAAGACGAAACCCGCGCCGATGGCTTTCATGAAAAGGGTGGCGATCGCACCCTGGCGGGTGGAACGGCGCGCCAGCGCGAAGGTCAACATGACCAGCAGAGTAGGCAGGGTGGCGCTGAACAGCCGGTGGAAGAGGGCGCTCTCATGGCCTTGCGTCGCGACCACGCCGTAGCCGTCGTTCCTGATGATGTCGATGAGGTCGAGGAAGCCGATCTCCTGTGGCGGGCGTGCGACCACGCGCAAGCGATCGAGGTCGATGTCGTTCTCCCAGATGAGCTCGGGCTCGATGGTGAAGCTGCCGGCACCGACCCGGGCACGCTGCACGTCGAGGAGGCGCCAGGCGCCGGGCAGCAGCTCGGCTCTGGCTGCCGTGAGCCGCTCCACCAGGTTGCCCACCGCGTCGCGCTCGAGAATGATGACGTTGCTGGCGGTGGTGGCGCCCGGGGCGAGCCGCGGCAGGCGGATGAAGTCGCCCTGGTGCTGCATCCAGATGTCGTCGCCGACGAACCCGTCGAGCGTGCTCTTGAACGAGCCGACCTCCCAGGCCCGGAGCTCCTGGATCGTCGGCGGCACGAGGAGCTCGTCAACGGCGAGCTCGACGGCGCAGATGGCGAGCCCGATCGGCAGGAGGCGCCGGACGATCCCGAGCGGCGAGACGCCGGATGCCCAGAGCACGACGAACTCGCTGTTGCGCAGGAGCTCGGCGGCGGCGAAGAGGGCGCCAAGCAGTGCCGCGAACGGCAGGACCTCGGCGACGAGGCTCGGCAGGCGCAGGGCGAAGTAGCGAGCGAAGGCGAGGGCGACGTTGCCGTCGGTGCGGATGATGTCGTCCGACGCGTCGAGCAGGTCGAAGACCAGCGCGAAGAGGCTGATGGCGATCACCGCCGCCGTCACGCGGAGCAGCACCATCCGGTTCAGGTAGGCGGTGAGCACGCTCATGCGGCACGCCACGGCAGGCGGCGGAGGAAGGCGCTGACCAGGCCGTCGATCGTAGCACCCAGGAGCGAGCTGCGGCCGGGATCGGGGACGCGCCGCGCGGTGCGGACGAAATAGCCGACCGAGAGTGCCACGAAGCACAGGAAGGGCAGCCACAGGGAGAGCCAGACGGAGAGCTTGTTATCGTCGGCGAGCGCCTCGCCCGTATTGACCAGCTGGTTGTAGCCGACGAGGAGCACGATGCCGACGAGCAGCCCGTAGGACCGCTTGGCGCGGCGCGGCGAGAGCGCCAATGGCAGGGCGAAGAACGGCAGGACGAGGATCGTGAGATTGCGCACGAGGCGGGCCGAGAGCTCGGAGTCGATCTCCCAGGGGTCGATCTCCTCCGGCAGCGCTTCCGGGGGAGCCGAGAGGAAGCCGAAGAGCTCGGGGATCGTCAGCTCGCGCTCGTTCTCGCCGCGTGGCCGGAACGGCTGTGGCTCAGTGCCGGAGAGATCGCTGGTGAAGTTGCCGAAGCGGAGCGTGAGAGGCGGCGGCGGCGTGCCGTTCCTTTCCGTCCCGTCCGCCGCCCCCGTAGCGCGGGGCACGAACTGCTGCACGCCGTTCTGCAGATGCAGGACGAGAGGCACGAGGGCACCGCGGCTCTCGATCTCGCCCGAGGCGGCCGTGACGGTGACCGTGCCCGCCTCGTTCTCCTCCGAATAGAGGAAGATGCCCTCGAACCGCTCACCCTCCGCCTCCAGCGCCTCGACCCGGTAGGTGTTCCGGCCGAGCGTGATGAACTGCTTCGGCCTGAGGAGGGTCTGGAACGACGCGTTGGTCACGGCGAAGGCGGCGGCCCGGTAGGCGTAGCGGCTGAACGGCTGGAGGTGGCTGACCAGAATGAAGTGCAGGGCGGTCACGCCGATGGCGAGGAGCAGCAGCGGCCGGGCGATCCGGGCGAGGCCGATGCCGGCGGCGCGCATGGCGTCGAGCTCGCCCTCGCGCGACAGCCGGCCGATGGCCAGCATGATGCCGAGGAAGAAGGCGGCGGGCAGGGCGACCACCATGTAGTGCGGCACGAGGTAGCTCAGCATCTCGAAGACGATGGCCAGCGAGCCGCGCCAGCCGATGACGAGGTCGACAACGCGCAGCGCGCGCTCGGCGAGCAGGGCGAGGAGCGTGATCAGGATGGCGGCCAGCATCGGCCGCAGCACCTGACCGAGCAGATAGCGGTCGAGCGTTCCGAGCATCGGTTGGGTCAGTGACTGCGTCTCGGGACGCTCTCAGTAGCCGAGCCCGAGCCTTTCGGCCAGTCGGCCGGCGCGAGCTCGAGGCCATTGCCGGTGCATTCGACCCGGGCTGTCTGCGCCACGGTGATGGCGCTGGTTCCAGGGTCGCAGTGGCGCAACTGGACCGTGAAGCGCGGCGCGTTGCCCGAGAGGTCGATGGCATGGCGGAGATAGCCGCCGGTGCGCAGCGGCCCGTGCGCCAGCGAGGCCGACGGGCCGACGAAGACAGGCACCGGGGCGTCCTTGCCCGGCATGCCGCCGAAGAGGAAGAAATGCTCGTGGCCGGAGAGCACCAGCTCGGCACCCCGGCGGGCGATCACCGTTCGCAGGCCGGCCTCGTCGCGCAGCGCCCGTCGCCGGCGGATCAACGAGCCGAGCGGGGGGTGGTGCAGCAGGAGGACGCGACAGACGCCTGCCTGGCCCAGCTCGTCGAGGACCCCGTCCAACGCCTCGAGCTGGGCCGGCCCGAGCGTGCCGGTGGCCTGGCCGACCGGGCTCGGCACGGCGCTCGACAGGCCGATGAGCGCCAGCCGGTCGTGGAGGCGGCGGACGAACGGGAAGCGGCCGGCGCTGCCCGGCTCGTCGCCGCACATCCAGGCGTGCCAGCGCGACCAGCTCCGCTGCAAGTGCCGTCCGGCATAGGCGTCGTGATTGCCCGGGACCAGGCTCACCCATTCCGCCGGGCCGAGCGACTCGAGCCAGCGTGCCGCCAGCTCGAACTCGCCCGGCAGGGCAATGTTGACGAGGTCGCCGGTGATGGCGACGTGGTCCGGCGGGTCGGTCAAAAGGTCGTCGACGAGGCAATCCAGCACGCCGCGGGTGTGCAGCCGGTGGCGGCGATGGTGCCAGGAGAGGAAGCCGAGCGCCCGCTTGCCCATGAGCTCGCCGAGTCGCGCCTGCGGCAGGGGTCCGAGATGGACGTCGGTGAAATGGGCGAGGTCGACGACGGTCATGCGGCGCGTGCCCGCAGCAGGCGCTCGACGAGGACGAGGTCGGCCGGCTTGTCGACGTCGATCGCGGCCTCGCCGAAGGGCAGCGCCAGCGCCGCGACCCGGCAGCCGACCACGGCCGACGCCCGGCGTAGCGCCTCGGCCAGGCTGTGCCGGCGCAGGAGGTAGCCCAGCAGCAGGCCCGGGCCGAAGGCGCGGACGATCCGCCAGGGCCGCTTGCGCTCGCTCTCGACCCGCCGCCAGAAGGCGATTGCGGCGAGCGCCTGCTCGTTGCGCAGGTGAAAGAGGTTGGCCCCGGAATAGGCGCCGTCGCGAAAGCGCCAGTAGGTCCGCCGTGTTTCGGGCACCAGGGCCTCGATCTGCCGGCGCTCGACCACCCCGACGACGAGGTCGGCCTCGCTTCGATCGGCGCCGGCGAGGAACGTCTCGATGATCGCCGGCGTCAACAGGGCATGGTCGGCGGTGGTGACGAGGACGGGCGGGGGCAGGTGGCCAAGGGCGGCCAGCACGGAGAGGCTCGGCGAGGCAGCCGTCGCCAGGGCCTCGACGTTCCGGCCGGCGAGGGCCCCCGGATCCGGGATCGAGACGGCGATCCGGCCGATCGCCGGCACACCCTTCAGGGCGTCGAGGACCCGCTCCAGCATGGGCCGGCCGGCCACCGGCAGGAAGGCCTTGAGCGCGATGCCGGCGGCGGCCGCCATCGGGTCGCCCTCGGGGCGCTGGCCGGCCAGCACCAGGGCCGCGATGTCGCCCGCCATCTCAGAGCGCCTTCTCGTAGACACGGTAGCGCTTGTAGGGCACCGCCCCCACGGCATCGATAATCCGCTGGACGGCGACATTGTCCTCCAGCACCCAGGAAAGCTCGCCTTCGCGCACGCCGCGGGCCGCGTGGTACTGCTTCACCGCATCGATGACGCCGAGGGCAGCGGCGGTGCCCTTGAGCGTGCCGTGCCACTTCCGCCGCAGCCCCATGAGCGGCATGCGCCCCGTCTTCACGCCGCTCACCTTCAGCCGCCAGAGCAGCTTCGCCCAGCCGAACGGCAGGAGCCGGCCGTCGAGGCCCTCGATCGCCTCGTTGAGGTTGGGCAGGGTCACGGTCATGGCAGCGGGCTCGCCGTCGAGCTCGGCGATGGCGAAGAAGCCGGCATCGACCAGGGGCCGGATGGATTTCGCCATGTACTGCGCCTCGGCATCGCCGAAGGGAATGAAGCCCCAGTTCTCGGCCCATCCATCGTTGAAGATGTCACAGATCAGGCGGATCTCCTCGACATAGCGGTGCATGTCGAGCTGGCGGACGACGAGGCTGCCCGTCCTGGCGGTGCGCTCGATCAGCCGCCGCGCCGCGGGCGGCATCGGCACCGAGTTGTCGAAGCGGAAAGCGATCAGGTCCTTGGCCTTGGCGAGGCCCTGCTCGGCCAGCCGCGCATCGTAGTAGGGCCGACCATGCGGCATCATCATCGAGGGGGGTGTGTCGAACCCCTCGACCAGGGTGCCGGTCTCGTCGTTGATCGAGAGGCTGAACGGCCCCTGCATCCGCTCCATGTGCCGCATCCGGAGCCAGGTCTCGGCAGTCTCGATGAGCAGGCCGAACGCCTCCTCGTCGTCGACCGCCTCGAGAAAGCCGAAATGCCCGGTGGCGTCATGGTGTCGCTCGAGATGGGCGCGGTTGACCTGGGCCGAGATGCGACCGGCCGGCTTGCCGTCGAGATGGACGATCCAGTAGGCGGCCTCGATGCCGTCGAGGAACGGGTTCTTCTTCGGATTGAGGTGGTCGAGCCGCTCCAGGGTCAGGGGCTGCACCCAGTTGGGATCGTCCCGGTAGACGTGGCGGGTGACGTCGAAGAAGGCCTTCAGGTCGGCGCGATCGTGGACCGTCTGGATGGCGACCGTTGCATGGCGGGAGGACAACAGCTGCAGTCCGTCACGGCCGCCGCGTCAGGCGGCGCGACGCCGGCGGCGGATGGCATAGGTCTCGTCGTCCAGGGACAGCTCGGCGACCCAGGGCCACTGCCGCCGCGCCTCACCGGTATAGCCCAGGTTGTGCACCGTGGCGCTGCGCGGCATGTCCTTGGGCTGGGCGTAGAACGTGCCGAAGACGTGGTCCCAGAGATTGCTGGTGATGCCGAAATTGCCCTGCTCGCTGTGGAAATGGTGGGCGAGGTGGCGCTTCTTCAGGTCGCGCAGCCAGGCCTTGCGCGGCGTGAACGGCAGATGCTGGACGCAGTGCACGAACTCGTAGGCGCAGAAGACGATGCAGGCCGTGGCGAAGGCGGAAAGAGCGCCGGCCGGGCCGGCCACCAGCCAGCCGACGGGCAGGGCGATGAGCGCGATGGTCGGCAGGGTCGTGTAGAGGGCGCCGAACAGCACCGCCAGATCATGCGGATTCTGGTGGTGGTCGTAGTGGATCCGCTTCCAGACCCTGGCCGTCGACTTGTGCTTGAAGAGCCCGGTCGAATGCAGGAGGAAGCGGTGGACCAGGTACTCGACGAGCGGATAGATGGCGGCAGTCACGACGGCGGCGACCAAAGGCTGCCACAGGCTGTCCATGACGGCGAAGGCGAGCGCCCAAGCGACGAGCGCGATCACGATATAGGCCTGGATCGCGTAGTAGGTGAAGAAGGCGCGGACCAGGTCGCCCAGGCTCATCTTGTCGAGAAAATAGACCTTGTCGCTCCAGGGACCCCAGGACGTCAGCATGCCAGTCTACCGTAATTTGGATGTGATTTCCGGCTCATTCCCGAGTTAATGCCAGCTCGCCCGAGGGGCAAGGGTGGTGCCGCGCTTTGCCACGGCAGGGTGGCGCCGAGATGACACCGGCCGGTCGGATTTTCATTCCGCCAGTTCAACCCGGCTGCGGTGCCCTGGTCAGCATGCGACGGATGCGCTCGATCACGCGCTCGAGGTCGTCGATCGGCCTGGGTGCGGCCATCGGCGTCGGGTCGTCGGCGCGGACCAGGAGGCCGCGGGCGATCAGGGCGCGGTGCAGGCGGGCGGGATCGCGCGGCAGGCTGAGCCAGCCCTTGGCGATCAGCCGGTCGACCAGCCGGCCCAGCACGTGCTGCTGGTGCGGCGTGCCGCGATAGGAGGTGCCGCCGCCGATCAGCAGGGTGAGCGCCGTCTTGATCGGCTTGCTGCCCGGCAGGCCGTCATACCAGTAGGGCAGCTCGACCAGGGTCACGGGCTTCCCGGTGAGGCAGGCGGCGGTGAGCGTGAAGGGATCGTCGCCGGTGACCAGGAGGCGGTCGGCCTTGGCCATGACCTCGGCGAGTGGCTTCTCGGGGTCGATCACCTCGACCTCTCCCGCGGCGGCGAGCACGGCGTCGCGGGCTTCGTCCGGCGTGTCCGGCTCGAAGCGCAGCGCCTTCGGGCCGGGGCCGGCGTCGCGGAGTGCCTGGCCGATGCGGGCCGCCGCTGCCGCGGTCAGCCGGAAGGGCTTCTGGCCCCGGCCGATGAGCGCCGTGGTGCCGCCGCTGCTGCCGGCCGCCTCGCCCGTTGGCGGCAGCAGGGGTGCGGTGATCTGCAGCACGTTGTCGCGGACCGGCAGGCGAAGCTGCGGCGTGGCGATGACGAGGTCGAAGAGCTCGAAGGCGGCGCCGGGCATGCCGAGCTGGACGATGCGCGTCGCACCCTGGCTCTCCCCCTTGATCCGCCGGGCGACGGAAGCGGCCTTCGCCCCGGCGGCGATCACCAGATCGGGCCAAGGGGCGGCGAAGGCGGTGGCGGGCCGGTCGAGCTTCTGCTCGATCGCCGCACCGCCGAGGGCCGCAGCCAGCCGGCGCACCTGCGCATCATGCGCCGGCACACCGTCGATGAGCGCCCAGATGGTCGCCTGCTCGGGATGGGCCACCGCCCGGAC
>JAWKVR010000042.1:0-33885 GCA_041397945.1 Geminicoccaceae bacterium | reverse complement strand
CGGGCCGGGTCATCAGGGCGTCAGAGGCCCCGCCCGTTCCTCCGGCGCTCGACGCCTTCGAGGACGTGGAGCGCCACGTCGTCCTGCCAATGGCGCTGCGGCTGCGGCTCGGCCTGCCAGTCGCCCTGCCAGTCGTCGAGCGGTCGGAGGCTCGGCGCCTTCCCTGGAGCCATCTCCGGCGTGATCAGGACAGCGATGCGCTCGAGCGGGGCGTCGCGGTCGAACGGCAGCACGATCTGGAGCTTGGTGATGCCCTGGTTGATGCTGGCCTCGGGATACTCGGTGCCCCCCGCGTAGGAGGCCGACTTCTGGCTGAAGCCGGCGCCTTGGGGCGCCAGGATGCGCAGGCTCAGATAGCAGGTCTCTGGGGTGCCGTCCGGCGCCGCCTCGTTCGTCCTCTCCTGGCTCAGCACGGCCACGCCCGGCCGCTCCGGGTCGATCGTCACCGTCGCCGGCGTATGCATCGACCAGACGACCTCGGCGCCGGGCGGGTTGCGGAAATCGTCCTGGATCAGCACCTGCCGGCGCTCGAGCAGGAACACGCCGCGCAGCAGCTCGCCGGCCGGCAGGTTGTAGGCCGTCGACAAATCGACGATCGCACCGGCCAGGTCGTCATGATCCTTGCACCAGGAGGCCAGCAGGGGTGCCACCGCCTCGTCGTTCTGCTGATGCGGGCCGATCCGCAGCGTGTTGTGTCCCTGGGTGCTGGCGCGATAGTAGCGCGATCGCGTCTCGCGGATGAAATAGCCGGGGTTGGCATAGAGCGAAGGGCCGAGATCGACCGCCCAGCGCAGGCCATGCGCATCGAGGACGAAGGTCCCGGCGTCGAGCTGCGGGTGATGCCAGCGGGCGTCGCCGCCCTTGAAGCCGACCCAGAGCGCGTCCGGGTCGTTCCAGGCGCTGCGGAAGAAGGCGCCGTGGATCGAGGCGAAGGCGGCGTCGCGCGGCGTCCTGCCCGATTCGGGCGGCGCTCCCGGGCCGGCGCGCCAGAGCAGCTGCAGCGCCAGGCGCGAGCCGTTCGGGTTGTGGCTGGCGATCCAGCTGTCGGTGTCACGGCCGAAGCGCTCGCCGAGCCATGACATCGCCATCAGCGAAACCCGCGGCTCGCTGTCGGCGAAGTTGAAGGTCATGCCGGTCGGGCCCAGGCAGTGCAGCACGAACTCGCCCGACCGCTCAAGCCCGTCACGGCAGGAGAGATCCCGGTCGTCGATGTCGAGGCCCCGGAGCGCATCGAGCAGCTTGGCGGCATAGCGCGTGGCGTAGGACCAGTAGCCCGGGCCTTCGGGCCAGCCGCCATCGTTCCAGTAGCCCGCGAACCCGGTCTGGACGGACCGGAGCGCCGTCGTCATCACCTCTTCCGCCAGCGCCGGATCCCGGTCGCGCACCATCAGCGCTCCCAGAACCATGCCCGTGTTGCAGACGATGTTCCAGTTGTAGGGCTCGGTCGTCCAGCCGCGGTTGGTGGCGCGCCCGATGGTGTATTGCTCGAGGGCCGGCTGGAGGGCGTTCCTGACGATCGTCCGGACCCGGCGCCGCTCGTCGACGCTGAGATGCTGCCAGAGCCAGTCCAGGCCGATGGCGGCGGCAGCGCACATCTCGGCCACCGAGAGAAACACCTCGGGTGGCAACGAGGGCTTCTGCCAGTCGGGAAACGACGCGATGGCCAAGAGCTCCCGGCACGCCCGGGCCAGCCATTCCTGGGCCTCCAGCCCCGAGCCGTTGCGGTCGGCTTCTGCCACCGTCCTTGTCGATATGCCAGAGCAGGCCGAGGATCGTGATCCGCGAGACGGCGGCGCGCGCCGTGTAGAGCATGACGGGCGCCGTCGCACCTTCGCCCGCCGCTATCCAGTCCGGTGTCAGGATCGGCTTCGGCAGGATGATCTCGCGGGCCCGTCGACGCATCTTGTCGACCCACTTCTGGACCGTCGGGTCATGGGCCGCTGCCCGAGGCATCCAGCCCCTGGCGGATACGGTCGAGGCGCCCAGGGGTCAGGAACAGGTAGGGATGAAGTCGGGCCGGCATCCGAGGTCCTTTCGGCAGCTCCGAGCCGCCGGGAATGGCGGTTGCGGTTCGGGCAGCCCGCCGGCCGCAAATCGCGACCCCCGACAGGGACGGGCCTGGACAAATCGACCGCCCGATCGACAACCTTCGACGAGGTGTTGCCTGCCGAGGTGCCGGGCACCATTATCGGGCGCAAGGAAAGACGATGCAACAGCCCGAGCCGGACCTCGTCGACTGCTGATGGCCGGCCTCGGGCCGGGCTGCCGAGGCTGCCGGAGGATGGGCCGAGAAGGTTGCGCGGGCGGCTTTCTCTGCATCCGGGGTGCCATCGGGGGGTGACTTGGAGATTGCCGGCTGGCTGCGTGAACTCGGGCTGGAGCGCTACGCCGAGGCGTTCCGGGCAGGCGAGATCGAGCCCGAGATTTTGCCCGAGCTGACCGATGGCGACCTCGCCGGGCTCGGCATCCCGCTGGGCCCACGCAAGAAGCTGCTCAAGGCGATCGCCGCCCTCGCCGCCGGTGGCGAGGCGGCTGCCGGCCTTCGCGCCGAAGCCGCGCACCGGGCGATGCCGCCGGAGGCCGAACGCCGCCAGCTCACCGTGATGTTCTGCGATGTCGTCGGCTCGACCCGGCTTTCGGCACGACTCGATCCCGAGGACACGAGCGAGGTGATCGGCGCCTACCGGCATCGATGCACCGAGCTGGTGGGGCGCTGGGGCGGGCATGTCGGCCAGTATCTGGGCGATGGCATCCTGCTCTATTTCGGCTATCCAGAGGCGCGAGGATGACGCCGAGCGGGCGATCCGGTGCGGCCTCGAGATGCGGACGGCGTTTGCACCCATCCTCGCCGACGGCGAGCCGCTCGCCGTCCGGATCGGCATCGCCACCGGGCTCGTCATGGTGGGCAGGCCGATCGGCGCAGGCGCCGTGCGGGAGGATTCGGTCGTCGGCGAGGCGCTGAACCTGGCGGCTCGCCTGCAGTCTCTCGCCGGGCCGAACACCATCGTCATCTCGCGCAGCACGCGGCGGCTCGTCGGTGGCCGGTTCGAGCTCGCCGATCTGGGCGTGCACGACCTCAAGGGCTTCATCGCACCCGTTCCAGCCTGGCGTGTCCTGGACGAGAGCCCGACGGTGGGGCGCTTCGAGGCGTTGCAGGGGGGCCGCCTGACGCCGCTGGTCGGCCGCGAGGACGAGCTCGACCTCCTGCTCGCCCGCTGGCGGGACGCGAAGCAGGGCCGGGGTCAGGTGGTGCTGCTCTCGGGCGAGCCCGGATCGGCAAGTCGCGCATCGCGAAAGTTGCGGCAGCAGCTCGACGCCGAGAGCCATGTCTGCCTTCGCTACTTCTGCTCGCCATTCCATGTCAGCAGCGCGCTCCATCCGGTTCTCGAGCAGGTGCGCGCCGCCGGCTTCGAGCGCGACGACAGCGACAGCGTGCGGCTGGACAAGCTCGAGGCTCTGCTCGGCCGGGCGACAGCGCGGCCGGCCGAGGCTGCGGCGCTCATGGCCCAGGCCCTGACCCTGCCGACCGGCGGGCGCTACCCGCCCCTGGACCCGTCGCCGCAGCGGCGCAAGGAGCAGACCTTCGAGGTCCTCGGCGAGCAGCTCGACGGGCTCGCCGCACGGCGGCCCGTCCTGATCGTGCTCGAGGACATGCACTGGATCGACCCGACGACGAGGGAGCTGCTCGACCTGCTGGTCGAGCGCCTCGTGACGCTGCCGGTGCTGCTGGTCGTCACGCTGCGCGACGACATCGAGTCGCCCTGGGGCGGGCAGCCCCATGTCACCCGGCTGCCGCTGCAACGCCTGAGCCTGCGGCACAGCGCGGCGATGGTCGAGGGCCTGGCCCCGGGCGGCACCATTTCCGCGAGGCTGCTCGAGGAGATCGTCGGGCGCACCGACGGGGTGCCGCTGTTCCTCGAGGAGCTGACCAAGACGGTGCTCGAATCGAGCCTGCCGGACGCTGCCGACGACCGCTTCGGGCTGGCCGGGTCGCCATCGCTGGCCGTGCCGGCGACGTTGCGCGATTCGCTCATGGCGCGGCTCGACCGGCTCGCCTCGGTCAAGGAGATCGCCCAGGTCGGCGCCGTGATCGGGCGGGAGTTCAGCCTCGAGCTCGTGGCGGCGGCGCTCGGCCGCCCCGAGCCGGAGATCGCCGCCGCCCTCGACCGGCTGACCGCCTCCGAGCTGGTCTTCCAGCACGGCTCGCCGCTGGCCCGGAGCTACAGCTTCAAGCACGCCCTCGTCCAGGATGTGGCCTATCAGTCCCTGCTCAAGTCCCGGCGCCAGCAGCTCCATGGCCGCGTCGCCCGGGTCCTGGTCGAGCGCTTCCCGGAGCTCGCCGAGATGGCGCCCGAGCTTCTCGCCCACCATTTCGGCGAGGCCCGGCTGCCCGTGCCGGCCATCGCCTACTGGCGCATCGCGGGCGAGCGGGCCGCGGCGCGCGCCGCCAATGCCGAGGCGGTCGACCATCTGGCGAGCGCCTTGCGACTGCTGCCCGAGCTGCCCGAGGCGGAGCGCCCTCGCGAGGAGGTGGACCTGCAGCTCAAGCTGGGCTTCGTGCTGCTGGCCCTGCGCGGCTTCGGTGCCGAGGCCGTCGGCGAGTGCTACTGGCGCGCCCTGGCGCTCTGCGAGGAGCTGGGCGAGCGCCAGAAGGGCCTGGTCGCGCGCTTCGGCCTGTGGCGCTTCCATCTGGTGCGGGGCGAGTACGCGGCTGCCGATCGGCTGGCGCGCGAGCTGCAGGCCGCAGCCGAGCAGGACCGCTCGGCCGAGACCCGCCTGATCAGCGACTGGGCCGTCGGCGTGGTCTCGTTCTGGCTCGGGCGATTGGCGGATGCGAGGCTGCACTCGCCCGCGCGGCGGCGCGGATACCGCCTTCCAGCACGACCTCGCGGCGCGCTATGCGGCGAGCCCCGGCGTGACGACCCGCCTCTTCCTGTCCTGGGCGGAATGGCTGGCGGGCGAGACGGCGCCGGCCCAGGCCACCATGGCCGAGGCCCTGGCGCTCGCCGGGCCGACGGTCCCGGCGCACAGCCGCGCCTGGACGGCGGTCCACGCGGCGGTCCTGCACCAGCTCCTGGACGATGTCGACGCGACCAGGCGGTTCGCGGAAAGCGCGATCGAGCTGTGCGAGGGCCAGCGGATCCCCCATTTCCAGGCGCAGGCGAAGGCCCTCAGGGGCTGGGCGCTGGCGGCCGCCGGCGATCGGGAAACGGGGGCGGACGAGATGGCGGGCGCCCTGGCGCAGCTCGAGAAGCTCGGCAATCGGCCGATGCTCCCCTATCTTTTGACCCTCGAGGCCGGAACGCTCGCGAGAGCCGGGCGGAGCGGCGAGGCGCTGGCGCGAATCGATGCGGCGCTCGCCGAAAGCGAGGTCAGCGGGCAGGCCTGGTGCAACGCCGAGATCCATCGCGTGCGCGGCGTGGTCCTCGGCCGACGCGACCCGGCGAGCGTCGCCGCCGCCGAGGCCGATCTGCGGCGCGCCCTGGAGATCGCCCGGGGACAGGGGGCGCTGGCCTGGGAGCGGCGCGCGGCGACCTCCCTGGCCGAGCTCTACACGCGCATCGGCCGGGCCGACGAGGCTCGGGCACTCCTCGCCGGCCTGCCGGTCAGCGACCCGGCCATGGCACCGGGATAGGCGACAGGGAAGTCCCCGACCTCGGCGGCATCACGAATGCTTATACCTCGGCTTCGGAAACCGGGCCGTGCGCGACTTCCGACGCCCTCCGTCCCCCGGAGCTGCTCGGGTTGGTGCATCCGATGCAACATTCCGGCTCGGGTTGTCGCGTATTTCGCGACACATCCCGCCGGAATGTTGCAGATTCCGCGACATAACGATTCGTGATGGCGCGTCTGGTGCGACATTCGCCCGGAATTGTCGCGGATTCTGCAACACGCCGCCGCGAACGAACCCGCGGATTCGACGATCGAACCTGGGATTCGGACGAGCGAACCCGGGTTTTCGACGAACGAACCCACGCCAGGACCAACGAACCCAGGCGCCTTTAACCTATTGTTCCATAACATGTCTTGACCGTTTTCGACGGCCGATGCGCCGGCGTCGAGCCCGAGAAGTCACGAATTGCCGAACCAACCCGGGCCGGCCCGCGCCACGCTTGCACGCAGCACAGAAATAGGTTATCATTCCTTTAGTTCAGTCGGGGCCGGCCGCGTCCCGATCGCGCAGCCTGGCGTGGCGGGGTCGGCGTGCGCGGCACGGCGGCCAGGAGCTCGGCGGTGTAGGGATGTCGCGGCGCGTCGCAGATCTGGTCCGACGCACCGATCTCGACGAGCTCGCCCTGGCGCATCACCGCCATGCGCTCGCAGAAATACCGCACCACGCCGATGTCGTGGCTGATCAGGATGATGCTGAGGCCGGAGCCGATTGCGGAGCTCGAGCAGCAGGTCGAGGATCTGCGCCCTGAGCGAGCTGCCGAGTGCCGAGGTCGGCTCGTCGGCCACGACCAGGCGCGGGTTCGTGGCCATGGCCCGGGCGATGCCGATCCGTTGCCGCTGGCCGCCGCTGAAGGCGTGCGGGTAGCGGTCCATGACGTCGGCCGAAAGATCGACGTCGCGCAGCAGCGCCGCGACCCGGTCGCCGATCCCGCTGCGCTGGCAGAGCCGATGGATGCGCAGCGGCTCGGCGATGATCTGGCCTGTGGACCGTCTGGCGCGGGTTGAGTGCCGCGAACGGGTCCTGGAAGATCATGCGGATCTCGGCATAGAGCGACCGGTCGGCGCCCTGCCGGGCGCAGAGATCGACCAGCGAGCCGTCGGCCCGACGAAACCGCGCCTGGCCCGCATCCACCGGGTGGATGCCGAGCAGGGCGCGCGCCAGTGTCGTCTTGCCGGAGCCGCTCTCGCCGACGATGCCGAGCGCCTCGCCCGGTGCCACGTCGAACGACACGTCGCGCAGCGCATGGACGGCGGTCGCCCGGCGGCGCAGAAGCCGGTGGTCCCGCGGAATGCCGTGCAAAGACCGCGCACGGACAGGATCGGCGCTTGCCCCGGGCCGCCGGCAGGCGTGCCGGCAGCGCGGTCACTGCGCCGTCGAGCAGCCGGGCCGCCTCGATCAGGCGCCGCGTGTGCGCCTTCTCGCGGCGCCCGGAAGACCGCGTCGACCGGGCCGTGCTCGATCACCCGGCCGCCCTGCATCACCGCGACCCGGTCCGCCATCTCGGCGACCACGCCCATGTCGCGTGACCAGCAGCACCGTTGCCATAGCGTTGCTGGTAGCGGGACCTCGAGCAGCCGCAGGATCTGGCCTGGGTGGTGACGTCGAGGGCGGTGGTCGGCTCGTCGGCGATGAGTACCTGCGGCTGGCAGGACAGCGCCATCGCGATCAGCGCCCGCTGGCGCATGCCGCCGCTGAGCTGGAAGGGGTAGCGGTCGACGGTGATCTCGGGCTCGCGGATCTGGACTCGCGGAGCAGCTCGATGGCCCTCGCGCGTGCCTCCTGCCGGCCGATTTCGCGGATGCAGGCGGATCGCCTCGACGATCTGCTGGCCGATCGTGCATCGGGCCTGCGCTCATCGGCTCCTGGAAGATCATCGCGATCCGCACCACGGATCGCCTGCAGCCGGGGGCCGTAGGGGTCGAGGGTAGAGATCGATCGCGGCCCCGGTTCCCGTTCTCCTCCACGGCGCCGGGCTTGAACCAGATGCGGCCGCCGACGATCCTGCCCGGCTTCACGATGTTCAGGATCGAGCGCGCGGTGACACTCTTTGCCGCTGCCGCTCTCGCCGACGACGCAGAGGGTCTCGCCGGCCTGCAACGACAGGGAGACCCTTCGACCGCCCTGAGCGTGCCCCGGTTCAGCGGAAGTGAGTCTCGAGGTCGACAATGCCGCCAGGACCTCGGCGGCCGGGACGGGCTCGGGCGGTGCTGTCATGTGGCGTACGGGTCGGCGTCGCGCAGGCCGTCGCCGAGGAAGTTCATGGCCAGGACCGCAACGATCATCGCCGCGGCCGGCCAGAGCAGCCAGGCGTGCCGTCGCCACCGAGCGGAGATCTTGCGCCTCGCAGCAGCACCCCCAGCTGATGATCGGGGCCTGCAGCCCGAGGCCGGGAGAAAGCTGGGAGGCTGGTCTCGGCCAGGATCATCGCCGGTATGGCGAGGCCTGCGGCGGTGATGATGTGGCTCGAGAAGGCCGGGCATCATGTGCCGGAAGACCAGGGAGAGGTCGCTGGCGCCATCGAGCCGCGCCGCGGTCACGTAGTCCTCCGTCTTGAGCGCGCCAGGAACCGGCCGCGGACCACCCGCGCGGAGCTCGGTCCAGCCGACCAGCGAGAGGATGACGGTGATCGCGAAATAGATGGTCAGCGGTGGCCAGTCGCGCGGCAGTGCTGCGGCGAGCCCCATCCACAAGGGTATCGTCGGCACCGAGCGCAGGAACTCGATGACCCGCTGCACGAGCAGATCGAGCAGGCCGCCGTAGAAGCCGGACAGGCCGCCCACGACGAGGCCGATGGCGAGGCTGAGGACAACGCCGACCAGGCCGACCGAGAGCGAGACGCGGGTGCCGATGATCAGCCGGCTGAGCACGTCGCGCCCGAGCCGATCGGCGCCGAGCAGGAGGAGCGGGGTGCCCTGGCCCTCGATCGTGAGGGAGCTTTCGCTGCATCGGGATGAAGCCCATCAGCAGATACGGCTCGGACCTCCCCGAGCAGCCGCAGCGGGTGCTTTTTGTCCGGATCGATCGCGAAGGTCCGCCGCATCGCCTCCGGGTCGACGGTCACCGCATAGCCGTGGACGTAGGGGCGGAAGACCAGGCTCCCGTCCTCGTCGCGGTCGAGCAGATGGATTGATTGCGGCGGCGCGAAGGTGTAGCGGGCGTTGCAGGTTTGCGGGTCGCCCGGCGCCAGGAACTGGCGAAGATCGCCGAGAGATAGAGGAGCGCCAGGATCACGCCGCTGACCAGGGCGAGACGATGGTGGCGAAACCGGCCCCAGACCAGCGCCCACTTGGCGACTCGGTGCCGGTCGGGCGGCGTGGGCCTCGCGGCGCTGCATCGCCGGAACGGGTGAGCATCGAGGTCAGCCGAGGATCCGTGATTCAGCCACGCCAGCAGGATATCGGAGAGCAGTGTCCCGAGCAGGGTCAGCACGCCGATCAGCAGGATCAGGCCACCGGCCAGGTGCATGTCCTGCGCCAGCAGCGAACGCAGCAGGATCGGTGAGAGCGTCGGCAGGTTGAGGACGATCCTGGCCACGATCGAGCTCGAGATGATGGTCGGCAGCAGCCAGCCGACCGTGCTGACCAGCGGGCCCATGGCGACCCGCACCGGGTAGCGCAGGATCAGCCGCCACTCGGCCAGCGCCCTTGGCGCGGGCGGGTGTCGACATAGGGCCGGCTCAGCTTCGTCCAGGAGGTTGGCGCGCAGGATGCGGATGATCTGGGCCGCACCACCGGTCGCGATGACCAGAACGGGCGCCCAGACATGCCCGAGGAAATCGAGCAGCCGGCCGGCCGACCAGCGCGTCGACGTATTCGGGCGAGAACAGGCCGCCGATCGTGACCCCGAAGGCGATGCAGCTCAGATACATCAGGAGCAGGGCCAGAAGGAAATTGGGATCGCGAGGCCGATGAAGCCGAACAGCGTCGCCGCCATGTCGCCGATGGAATACTGGCGGACGGCCGAGTAGACCCCCACCGGCACGGCGATGGCCCAAAGCACGATGATGGCCAGGATCTCGACGGTCAGCGAGATGCCCAGCCGCTCGCCGATCACCTCGGCGACCGGCATGCGCAGCTCGAAGCTGAAGCCGAGATCGCCGCCGACGACGCCGCTGATCCAGAGCCAGTATTGCACGATGAAGGGCTCATCGAGGCCGTACTGGGCGCGCAGCCACGCCACATTGGCGACATCGACCGTATCGCCGGTGCCCGCCATCTCGGCGAGCCGGGCGCTCAGGAAGTCGCCCGGCGGCAACTGGATGATCGCGAAGCAGACGATCGACAGCGCCGCCATTGTCGCCGCCATCAGCAGCAGCCGCCGCGCCAGGTAGCGAGCCATGGGCATCGGCCGGCTACGATCCGGCCCGGCGGTATCCGGCCCCGTGTCGGCCGAGCCGCAAGCGCCGCCTGGCCCGGAACACGCGTCAGCCCCGCTTGTGGAAGAGCTGGGCCACGCCCATCGGCCCCGGTGTCGGGTAGATCCAGGAATGGGGCTGCAGCTCGGGGACGTTGCCCATGTCGTTCCTGGCGATGCCGTAGCCGTTCGGCGGCAGGCTGATCCCGATCACGCGGAACTCGTCGGCGGCGATCTCGAGGATCTCGGCGAAGAGCTGGTCCTGCAGCACCGGATCGGCCGAGCGCTGGAGCTCGCGATAGAGGTCCTGCTGTCGCCTGACCGCCGGCGGTGGCTCCAGCGCGTCGGCGGCGCCAGGATCATAGAGGGACTTCGCCCACAGCAGGGCGTAGACCGATTCGACATTAGCCGGAAAATAGTAGCGCGGGTCGAGGATCGCGTCGCCGAGCCCGCCGTCACCCTGCCAGATGTGTGCGTCGTGCCGGTTGGCGCGCATGGTCTCGTAGACGAAGCTGCGCTCGCTCTTGCGCACGTCGAGCTGGATGCCGAGGGCCCGCCAGTAGATCGCCAGCATCTCCGCCACGTCCGGGAAGGTCGGCTGGACGTCGCTGGTGACGTCGAGGCGAAACGCGATCCGCTTGCCGTCGGGACCGAGCCGGAAGCCCTCGGCGTCGCGCCCGGTGAGCCCGAGGCCGTCGAGCAGCGCATTGGCCCGGTCGGGATCGAACTCGGTGTGCTGCTTGGCCAGCCGCTCGTTGTGCCACCTCGATTCCGGCCGCGGGGACGCCTGCCAGGGCTCGCCCTGGCCGACAAACAGCACGTCGATGATCTCCTGGCGGTCGATCGCGAGCGACAGCGCGACCCGGAAGTCGTGCTCGTTGAACAGCGCGTTCAGGGCCGGGTTCTCGGAGTTCTGGTTGAGCTGGATGATCGAGGTGTTCATGTTGGCCTGGACAGTCGGGAAGAGGCGGTAGTCGCCCTTCGCCTGGCCGTCGATGAACAGCGGCTTGTTGGCGGTTGTGGCAATGTGCCGGTCCATGAAGTCGATGTCGCCGTTCAGCGCCTGGAGGACCATGTCGTCGACGCTGCTGCTCTGCCGCATCTGCAGGCTGTCCAGGTAGGGTAGCTGATTGCTGGCGCTGTCGACCTTGAAATAGTACGGGTTGCGCTCGAAGGTGACCTGCTGCGACAGGCCATCATATGGCGAAGTCAGCTTCCAGGCCAGCAGGGTCGGCCGCTCGGTGTCGCGCCAGTTGTCGAGGTCACAAGCCAGATACAGGGCCTCGGGCCACCCGGTCAGGCCGGCCGACTTGGCTTCTGCGTCGGCGTCGGGATTGTACTTGATGTGGAACTGCGAGCAGTATTCCTCCTGGTACATCAGTGGCCACATGCCGCTCACCGACGCCATCTGCTTCAAAAACAGCCCGTTCGGCTCCGGCAGCTCGATCTTCAAGGTCAGGTCGTCGACCGCGGTCGCCTTGGCGCCCAGCAGGTGGGTGTTGCGGCTGGCACCGAAATACTCGGGAATCTGAATGGCGTCGGTGATCGCGAACTCGAGGTCGTGGGCGGTGAAAGGCGTGCCGTCCGACCACTTGTGGCCCCGCGAAGGTGGAAGACGAACTCGGACGCGTCGTCGTTCACATCGACCGACAGGGCGACATTGGGCACCACGTCGTCCCAGTCGAAGCTGTACGCGACCAGGGATCATAGGCGACGGTGCGACGCAGCCAGCCGGTGTCGAGGCGCCCTTGAGCGCCGAGCGCCAGGTGCCGCCATACGTGCCGATCTCGCTGAGCGGGCTGACGACGAGAGGCTGGGTCGGCAGCCGTTCGTCGACCGGCGGCAGCTTGCCCTCGGCGACCAGGGCCGCCAGCTCCGGCGCCTCCTTGAAGGCTCGGACCCGGCGACGGCCGGGCCAAGGACCAGCAGCGCGCCGAGCAGGACGGTCCTGGCCGTCATGCAGGAGCGCCGAGAGGTGATGTCATTGTCTTCATTGAGATGGCCTAGCCACGGTCAGTCACGCGCCAACTGCCTCTACGCTATTCCCCGGCTGCGGAAAAGTCACGGCGGCGACGGCGATCAGTCATCGCCACGCTCCGCTATCCGAGGGTCGAGCAGTCGCACCAGCACCTTGAAGTCACGACGAAACTGGTCCGGATCGTCGTTTCTGACGAACTCGGAGAACGCATAACGTGGGAGCGCAAATCTGCTGTCCCTGCCGGGCACTCGCACCAGCCGTCGCCAATAGGCCTCGGCCTCCTCCAGTGGACGGCGAGCACCCCCGGCCTGCCAGTGGAAGACATGGAGGTGCGACAGGTCCGACCCGAGCGCGAAGCTCCGCGGCGGCGCTCTCGAGCGGCGTCCCGGGCTCCGGTTGCCAGTAGGCATAGCAGTTCGGGTGATCGATCCGTCTGAGCAGATCCAGGGTCGAGGTGAGGGTGTCGGTCAGGGTGGCGCGGTGATATTCGATGGAAAGAGTGATGCCGCTGGCTGCCGCCAGCGCGGCATAGGCACGGATGGCATCGGCGACCCGCGCCCGGTCGGCCTCCCCGGCAACTCCCGAACCCTGCCTTCCTGCCCAGACTCGAACATTCGGGGCACCGAGCGCCGCGGCGGTATCGAGGGCAGCACCCAGTGTCCTGCTGCTCGTCGTCCGCGCCGGCAGGTAGGTGCCATAGGAGGGCAGATCGAGGCCGGCGTCGCGACACTGCGCGGCGATCCGCATCGCGGTCGCAAGGTGGCCCGGTGGCACGTGCACGGTGCTGCACCACTCGATGCCCCGGGCCCCGGCTTCGACGGCCAGCGCGATGACCTGCTCGGCGTCGATGCTCCTGAAGGTGACGGAGCAGAGGCCGGGCAGGAAGGCAGGCTCGATGCTCATGCCATGGTTGCCCAGTCCTCTCGCCTGATCTCGTGGGCCAGTGTGCCCGTGCCGATGAAGCGCTCGATCTCGGTCAGGATCAGCTCCGTCATGCGATGAATCTCGACCCCGAGCGAGCCGGCGACGTGCGGCGTCAGGATCACGTTGGGCAGATCGAAAAACGGGCTGCTGTCCGGCAGCGGCTCGGGATCGGTGACGTCGAGGATCGCCCGCAGGCGACCATCGCGGAGCTCGGCGACGAGGGCGTCGTGGTCGAGGATCTCGCCGCGCGCGGTGTTGATCAGCAGGCTCCCGTCACGCATCATGGCCAGCTCCGAGGCACCGATCATGTGTCGGGTGGCGGGCAGGGAAGGCGCGTGCAGGGTCACGACATCGCTTCGCCGCAGCAGGTCATGGAGCGAACAGGGTTCCGCTCCCAGGGCCGATGCGTCCCCGGCCGACAGGTAGGGTCGTGCACCAGTGGCCGCAGGTCGAACGCCCGCAACAGATGCAGGAGGCAACGGCCGACCCCGGGAGGCACCGACCACCCCACGGTCTTGCCGGCATTGCCCATCGTTCCGGATGCGCTATGCGGACCCAAAACGAGGCGGCTGCGCCGGAAGCGCGGTACTGCCGCACCCATTCGGCGACATTCTTGTTCTCCAGGAGGATGAATGCCAGGGCGAATTCGGCGACCGGCCGCGCATTGGCCGCCACGGCGGACGTGATCCGGACGCTGCTGCCCAGAACGCCAGGATCGACCAACGGCTTCACGGTGCCGCCGACATGCGCGATCAGGCGAAGAGGGCCGGCAGGGCGGCGACTGTCGCCTCATCCAGACGTGGCGTGCCCCAGCCGGTGACGACGATCTCGACATCCTGCAGGCTGTCGGCGCGCGCGAGGCTGGTGCAAGCGGTCGCGGTGCGACGAGCCGTTCCGTGTGGGCTACCGTGAACCGCCTGCTGGAAGCCGTCCGCAGTCCGTCCTGCATCATGAAATAGCAGGCTTCCGGCTTCAGCCGTTCGATCAGCTCCTGCAACACCCGCTGCATGGAGCCGTCGGCGAAGGCCTTGTTTCCGTGCTCGACCGGAATCTTGATGGTCATCATCAAGCGCATGGCAGGGTTCCTCGCAAACGGGCGAACAAAGACGCTCTGTCCACGGAAGCCATGTATGCTAGGCGGCATTGTTGCACGGAGCAAGGCGTCGACCTTGCCCGCTGTCATCGCTCCCGGCGGTCGTTAGCCGGCCAGCCAGCGGTCGCGGTTCTCCCGGACGAAGGCGTCGTCGGCGAGGTCGCCATGGGCGGCGTAGACCCGGTCGATCTCTTCCGCCTGGCCGGGGCTCAGCCCTTCGGCCGGGTCGAGGCACCAGGTGCCTTCGAGGAGCCCTTGCCGGCGCAGCACCTCGTGGCAGCCGGCGATGCAGCCGTGGAAGTTGTTGGCGACGTCGAAGAAGGCGCTGTTGCAGTCGGTCATCCGGCTGTCGAGGGCGAGCAGCTCGGCCGGCACGGCCTCTTGCCGTGCGGCCTCCCGGCAGCGGTGGAAGAGTGCCACCGCCGTCCGGGTCCAGACCGACCATTGGCCGAGCAGCCCGCCCTTGAAGCGAAGCGTCACGGGCTCAACGTCGCGCATCACCGTGAACGGGGTGAGCAGGTCCAGCAGGATGTGATCGTCATTACCGGTGTAGAGGGTGATGCGCTCCTCGGCACCGGCCGCGGCGATTCCCCGGATGACATCGAGCGTGCGGTAGCGGTGGAAGGGTGCGACCTTGATCGCGACGACGTTGTCGATTCCGGCGAAGCGCTTCCAGAACCCGGTACCGAGCTCCACCCCGCCGACTGCCGGCTGGAGGTAGAAGCCGACGAGCGGCAGCTCGGCGGCGACCGCGGCGCAGGCGTCGATCAGCTCGTCCTCGCTCGCCCCCTTGAAGGCGGCGAGGCTGAAGAGGACGGCATGGTAGCCGAGCGAGCGGGCGAGGCGCGCCTCGGCCACCGCCTGGCCGGTCCGGCCGGCGACACCGGCAATCATGGCGAGCGGCCGGTCCGTCCAGTCGGCAGCCGTCTCGGCGGCGAGCGACAGCACCGGCTCGTAGAGCCCCGCCTCGCGGATGGCGAACTGCGTCGTGTGGACACCCACCGCCAGCCCGCCGGCCCCGGCATCGATGTAGTACCGGGTCAGCGCGCGCTGGCGCCGCTGGGCGAGCCGTCGGGCCGCGTCGAGGGCCAGCGGATGGGCGGGGATGGCGGCACCCTCGCGGATGATCGCGAGTGGATCCTGCAGCGTCATCAGCCGTACTCCGCACCGGTCGAGGCATAGAGAAGACCCGGGCCCGCCGGCTCCGGCGGCCGGCCACGGGCCATGCGCAGGAAGCTCCGCCGCCGGCTGAAGCCCTTGGCCTCGAGGGCTTCGCCGAAGGCCGTCCGTGCCTTCGGGACGTCGATGATGACGGCACCAGCGGCACCCCGCAGCACCTCGTCCAGGAGTGCCGCGGCCGTTCGATCGTCCGGTGCCACCAGCGGGCCGATCTGAGCTGCGCGGCGCCCGGGGCGGATCATGGCCACGCCCCGGCCTTCGGCACCGACCACGCCACGGACACCCGGCCGACGGCGTATGTCGTCGAGCAGATGCGGTCGCGTTGCGCCGAACGCCTGGGCGTCGAGCCCGACCAGCATCGCCAGCTCGATCTCATGAGGGCCGGCGCCGGCTGCCGCTCCCTCGGCCGCAGGCAGGTCGGCCTCCCAGCGATCCAGCTCGATCACGGGGGCGAATGCCTGCCGCCGATAGCCCTCCGCCGCCGCCTCGGTGGCATCGAGAAGCGGCACCATGCCCTGGCCCTCGAGCCAGTCGATGCTGTGCTCGACCAGCCGGGTGCCGAGGCCGCGCCGACGCCAGTCGGCCGTCACCAGCACGAGCGCCAGATAGCCGTAGCCACACTCGTACGGCATGGCGGCACCAGTGCCGACGACCACGCCATCGGGCCGGCGAAAGCCCACCGTGTGGCCATGCCGCAGATAGAGCAGCCAGTCCGCCGGCAGCTGGTTCCAGCCCATCTCGCCGGAAAGCCGAAGGCCCGCCTCGACGTCCGCCTCGGTCAGCACCACCATGGAGGGATCGGAGGAGTTAGCCATCGCAACCTCAAGCCTCGCCCATGCCTGCTGACTTCAGCAGCTTCGACCGATTCGGGCATTTCGCAGCCCGATTCTGCCACCGGATGGCTTCCTCCTGAGAAGAAAATTTTTTCTGCGGACGGTAGCCATTTTCTTCCCCACAGATCGGGTCCGACGCCACTCTATCGACCTTCTGACCAGCGAGCTTGCCTGTGTCAATCGGCCGGAACGGGCTGACCGGAACGTTGACGGGCGTTGGCGGTCATGAGTAAACGGTTACTGCAGGGCGGTGGCGAATGCTGCCACGCGGAGAAGAGGGCGTTCATGATTCCGCTGGTCGGCTATGCCAATCGCGCAAGTGTCCAGAAGCGGCGAGGAAATCTGCTTCAAGGTCAGCTCGACGAGCGAGCGGCCGTACGAGGCTCGGCTGGTTCGTGTCCTCTGCGGCGACGCCAATCCGCACGGCCCGGGCTTCAGCGAGGTCGAGATCGGCGCCACAGTTGATGGCACCTATCCGTCGCGGTTTCAGCCGGTGCATCTCGGCTCCTATGCGCGCATCGACGGTGCCCCCGGCATTGGCGATGGCGGTATCCGCTTTCGCGCCCTGATCTGGCCGACCCTCCCGGGGCGGGGCCGGCAGGCGCTGATCACGCGGCGCGACGTTGCCCCGGGCCGGGGGCTTCGCTGGCGATCGACGAGCGTGGTGCCGTCTCGTTCTCGCTGGGCGATGGCAGCCGCACGTTCACCGCGGCCTGCGAGGCGCCGCTCCGCGCCCGCTGCTGGTACGAGGTCAGCGGCGGCTGGGACGCGGCGAAGAAGCGTGTCTGGGTAGCCTTCAAGGCACTTCGGCCATCGCTCTTCGATCCCGCCGAGGGCTCGGCCAGCGTCGACGCCACGCCCGGCCGCTGGGATGCGCCGGAGCGGCCCGTCCTCATCGCCGCCGCCGAGGTGCGCCCGGGCGACGGGCCGGCCGCGGTGGGCGAGCACTACAATGGCAAGCTCGAGGCACCCGTGGTCACGCGGATTGGCGCCGGCGGCGAGGAGTCGACCTTCGCCGAGTGGGACTTCGCCCGCGGCATGACCACCCAGCAGATCGAGGATGTGGGCCCGGATGCGCTGCACGGCGAGCTCGTCAACCTGCCCGCGAGGGCGATGACCGGTGCGGGTTGGGCCGGGCGGATCATGCGCTGGACGGAGGCGCCGGGGCAGTTCGCCGCGATCCATTTCCACGACGACGACATCTACGACTGCGGTTGGGCGACGGACTTCGCGTGGGTGCCGCCGGAGGGCTTCCCCTCGGGCAACTACGCCATGCGGCTGCGCTGCGGTGACCACGAGGACCACATTCCCTTCGCTGTCTGCCCGCCCAAGGGCAAGCCGACGGCCAGGGTGGCCTTCCTCGTCTCGACCTTCACCCAGATGGCCTATTGCAACTTCGATTCGCCCGGCCTCGAGGCGCGAACGCGCCAGCGGATCGCCGAGTGGGGCGCCTGCCCGTACTTCATGGAGGACCATCCGGAATACGGCCGGTCGACCTACAATCACCACAATGACGGCAGCGGCATCTGCTTCAGCTCGCGCCTCAGGCCGAACCTCAACATGCGCCCGCGCTTCATCGCCGCCACGGACCCCAAGGGGTCCGGCCTGCGCCATGCCGCCGCGGACACCTACGTCACCTCCTGGCTCGAGCATTGCGGCGAGCCCTACGACGTGATCACCGACGAGGACGTGCACAACGACGGGATCGAGCTGCTGCGCCACTACAGCTGCGTCGTTACCGGCGGGCACCCGGAGTACCACACGCCCGAGACGCTCGACGCACTCCAGGCCTTCATCGGCGGCGGTGGCCGGCTGATGTATCTCGGCGGCAACGGCTTCTACTGGAAGGTCGCCGTCCATCCCGACCTGCCGGGCGTCATCGAGCTGCGCCGGGCCGAGGGCGGGATCCGCCTCTGGGCGGCCGAGCCGGGCGAGTACTACCACGCCTTCGACGGCAGCTATGGCGGGCTCTGGCGGCGCAACGCGCGGCCGCCGAACCGGCTGGTCGGCGTCGGCTTCTCGTCCCAGGGCAATTACGAGGGCAGCTACTACCGCCGGCAGCCCGGCAGCTTCGATCCGCGTGCCGCCTTCGTCTTCGATGGCGTCGGCGCCGACGAGCTGATCGGCGATTTCGGCTTCTTCGGCGGCGGCGCTGCCGGCTTCGAGGTCGACCGCGCCGACATCAAGCTCGGCACGCCCCCGCATGCCCTCGTGCTGGCCTCCTCGGAGGGGCACGGGCCGATGTTCCGGCTGGTGAACGAGGAGATGCTGCGCCAGTTTCCCGACCGGCCGGATTCGGAAATCCTCCGCGCCGACCTCGTCTTCTTCGAGACGCCCAATGGCGGCGCCGTCTTCTCGGTCGGCTCGATCACCTATGTCGGCTCGCTGCCGTACAACGGCTATCGCAACAACGTCGCGACGATCACGACCAACGTGCTCCGCCGCTTCGTAGATCCGACGCCCTTCTAGGTCGCGGACCTTGGACAGCGAGCTTCATGCCATGATCCGCAGGACGGCGCGCTGCTTCGCCGATGGCGAGATCCGTCCGGCTGCGGCAGCGCTCGATGCCGAGGAGGCGTTCCCGGCAGCCCTCTACCGGCGAATGGCCGAGGTGGGGCTCTTCGGTGCCACGCTCCCCGAGGCGGATGGCGGCACCGGCGCCGACGCGCGGAGCTACGCGATCACCATGGAGGAGGTGGCGCGGGGCTATGCCGGGCTCGCCGACGAGCTCGGCAATGTGGAGATGATCGGGACACTCCTGGCCAGGGCCGGCACAGCCAGACAGAAGCAGAAATATCTTTCTGCGCTCCTCGCCGGCGAAGCGGTCAGCGCCTTCGCCATCACCGAGGCCGAGGCGGGCTCGGACGTTTCCGGCATCCGCACCACGGCCGAGCGCCACAGCACCGGCTGGCGGCTCAACGGCGAGAAGATCTGGATCCACAACGGCCCGAACTTCGACTTCGCGGTCGTCCTCGCGGTCACCGACAAGGCGGCCGGCCGGCGTGGCATGAGCATCTTCCTCGTCGACGGCGATCTCCCGGGGATCTCGCGCGGCCGGCGCGAGCACAAGATGGGCCAGCGCTCCTCGCAGGTGGGGCCGGTCTCGTTCAAGGATGTGGAGCTGCCCGCCGAAGCCCTGCTGGGCGAGGAGAGCCGCGGCTTTCACATGATGATGAGCTGCCTCGACAGGGGTCGCGTCGGCATCGCCGGCATGTGCGTCGGCATTCTCCAGGCGGCGCTCGACGCCGCGGTCGGGCAGGCGAAGATGCGGCGCCAGTTCGGCCAGCCGATCGCCGATTTCCAGGCCGTCCAGTTCCTGCTCGCCGACATCGCCAAGGATCTGCACGCGGCCCGGGCGCTCACCTACGAGGCCGCCGACGCCCTCGAAACGGGGGAGGGCACGACGCTGCGCTGCTCCATCGCCAAATGCTTCGCCAGCGATGCGGCGGTGGCGCGGACCTCCGACGCCCTGCAGATCTTCGGCGGCAGCGGCTACATCCGCGGCTTCGAGGTCGAGCGGCTCTATCGCGACGCCCGGATCACCCAGATCTTCGAGGGCACGAACCAGATTCAGCGGGTCATCATCGCCCGTCAGCTGCTGGCCTGAGATGCCGGGCAAGGGAAACCGGGAGAGCATGCCCAGAGCCAGACATGGCGGATCGCGCGGCAAGGTCTCGCTGGCCGATGTGGCCGAGCGCGCCGACGTGTCGCTGGCGACCGCCTCGCGCGTGATGAGTGGTGCCGCCTACCCGGTGGCGACGGCGACGCGTGAGCGTGTCCTGCAGGCCGCGACCGACCTCTCCTATGCACCGAACCTGATCGCCCGGGCCCTCGTCCGCCGGATGACCAACACGATCGGCGTGGTCATCGGCGACATCACCGACAGCTACTTCGCGGAGATCGCCCGGGGCGTCGAGGACCAGGCCTACCGGCGGGACTTTTTGACCATCATCTGCAACACCGACCGCAGCCCGGCCGTGGAGAACGCCTATTTCCGGCTTCTCCTCGACCACCACGCCGCCGGCATCATCATCGCCGGTGGCGCCTTCCCGCAGGCACCCGAGAACGAGGCGTTCCGCGAGCTGGCGAAGGAGGCGAGCCGCTCGGCGACGCGCCTCGTCGTGCTGACCGATCGCGACGTCGAGGCACCGGCCATCTGCGTCGACGACCGGATGGTCACCATGGACCTGACCCGCTACCTGATCGGGCTCGGCCACCGGCGGATCGCCTATGTCGAGGGCCTGACCGGCCTCTCCACGAGCCTCAGGCGCGGCGAGGGGTTCGCGCAGGCCATGACCGAGGCGGGGCTCGACCCCTCGCTCCGCTACCCGGGCGGCTTCGGCATCGAGCCCGGCCGGGCGGCGGCAGCGCTGATGCTCCGCAACGAGCTGCCCGATGCGGTGATCGCGGCCTCCGACGAGGCGGCATTCGGCGTTCTCACCACGCTGCAGCAGGGCGGCGTCGAGATTCCCCGCCAGGTGAGCGTCGCCGGCATCGACGACAACCGGCATGCGCAGCTCTTCAACCTGACCACCATGCGCCTGCCCACCTACGATCTGGGTGCCATGGCGGCGAAGTGGGTGATCGGCGACGAGCCCTGCGCGCGGGACTCCCGGGTGACGTTGCCCTGCCGCGTGATCCCGCGCGGCACGACCAGCTGGATTTCCACGGCGGACAGGAAGGGGGCCTTGCGTGCAGGCTGAGAGAATAGCGGCGGGCCGCAAGCGCTGCGCCTTCGACTTCGGCGGCAGGCGCGTGCTGCTGACTGGCGGGGCGAGCGGCATCGGCCACGCCATCGCCACGGCCTTCGTGGCCGCCGGTGCCGGCGTCGAGATCGTCGACATCAACCCCGAGGTCGCGGCGATCGCCGCGGCGATCGAGGGTCCCGGCGCGGCCCGCGGCCATGTCGGCGACGTGCGCGAGCGCGCCTCGCTCGAGCGGGTGCGGGCGGCGCTCGAAGCCGAAGGGGCGGCGCTGGACATCGTTGTTCCCAATGCCGGGACGAACATCCGCCGGCCCATCCTCGAGCTCTCCACCGAAGAGACCGAGGCGCTCATCCGCACCAACCTCACCGGTGCGATCACCACCATGCAGGTGTTCGTGCCGATGATCGCGGGCCGCCCCGACGCCAGGGTGGTGGCCACCTCCTCGGCCGCGGCGGTGCACGGCATGGTGCTGCGCGGCGTCTACACCGCCACCAAGGCCGGCCTTACGGGCTTCATCCGCAGCGCCGCGATGGAGTGGGGGCCCATGGGGGTCAACGTCAACGCCGTGGCCCCCGGCATCATCGCCACACCGCTCACCGAGGCCTACATGGCCCAGTTTCCCGAACGTGCCGCGGCCGCGGCACAGCACACGCCGCTCGGCCGCGTCGGCACGCCCGAGGACGTGGCCGACGTCGTCCTCTTCCTGGCGTCGCCCGGTGCCCGCTTCATGACGGGCCAGACGATCGGCGTCGACGGCGGCTGGACCGCCGGCAGCAACTGGTGGTGACGGCCATGGCGGACTCGATCAGGACTTTCCCCGTCGGCAAGGTCGTGACGTTCTCCAAGACCGTGTCCGAATCCGACGTCTACCTCTTTGCCGGCATCACCGGCGATTTCGACCCGATCCATGTCGACGAGGCCTATGCCAGCCAGACCGAGTTCGGCGGCCGGATCGCCCATGGCGCCCTGATCCTCGGCTACATGTCGACCGCCTCCACGCTCATCCACCAGGGCTTCGGTCGGCCGCTCGTGTCGCTCGGCTACGACCGCATCCGCATCGTCAAGCCGGTGCTCATCGGCGACACGATCACCGTGACATACAAGGTGGCGTCGGTCGACATCGAGAAGAGCCGGACCATCGCCGAGGTCACCGTCACCAACCAGCGGGGCGAGCTGGTGGTCGTGGCCAACCACATCCAGAAAGTGCTCTAGGGGGCAACGCATGACCGCACTGACCACAGGCGACCTCCAGGGACGGACGGCACTCGTCGTCGGCGCCGGCAGCACGGGGGGCATCGGCTTCGCCACCGCCACGGCCATGGCGGCGGCCGGTGCCCGGGTGGCGATCGCCGACATGGCATCGACCGAGGTCATGTCGATCGTGGCCGGGCTGCCGGGCGAAGGGCATACCGCCCACGCCGTCGACGTCACCGACCGCGCGTCGGTCGATCGCCTCGTCGCCGCGGCCAGCGAAGCGCACGGCGCCATCCACGCCCTGGTGAACGCCGCGGCCATCCTGCGGACCGACGCCTTCCTCGAGACCGATTTCGCCGACTGGAAGAAGAGCTTCGCGGTCAACACCGATGGCGCCTTCCACGTCGCCCAGGCGGTCGCCCGGCACATGGTGGCAGGAGGGCAGGGTGGCCGGATCGTCCTGATCGCCTCGAACGCGGCGCGCATCCCGCGCCTCAACAACGCGGCCTATTCCTCGTCGAAGGCGGCGGTCATCCAGCTCGTGCGCTGCATGGCGCTCGAGCTCGGCCAGCACGGCATCACCGTCAACGCGCTCTGCCCCGGCTCGACCGCCACGACCATGCTGGTCGACGTCCAGGCGAAAGGTGACCCGTCGAGGCTCGATGGCATCGTCAAGGGGAGCATCGCGCAGTGGCGGACCGGGATTCCGCTCGGGCGCGTCGCCGAGCCTGCCGACCAGGCGGCGATGTGCGTGTTCCTCGCCTCGGATGGCGGGCGCTTCGTCTCCGGCCAGGCGCTCTGCGTCGACGGCGCGCAGACCTATTTCTTCTGAGCCCGAAGGACCGACATGCGCGTCGTCACCGCCGCCGAAGCTGCCAGCCTCGTCCATGACGGCGACACGCTCGTCATCGGCGGCTCGGGCGGCGGCCATGCCATCGCCGAGTCCCTCATCGTGGCGCTCGAGCAGCGTTTCCTCAGCCAGGGCGCGCCCCGGGGCATCACCTCGTTCCACCCCGTCGGCGTCGGCGACGAGGCGACCCAGGGCGTCTCGCGCTTCGCCCATCCCGGCATGCTGAAGCGCATCGTCACCGGCACGCTGGTCGATTCGCCGAAGCTCGAGGCGCTGGCGATGGACGGCTCGATCGAGGCCTACACGCTGCCGCAAGGTGCCCTCTCGCAGCTGATGCGCGAGATGGCCGCCGGCCGCCCCGGCCTCGTCACCCGCGCCGGCCTGCACACCTTCGCCGATCCCCGCATCGGCGGCGGCCGGCAATCCACGACGGCCACGGAGCAGCTGGTCGAGATCATCGAGCTCGCCGGCCGGGAATGGATGTTCTACCGGCCCTTCCACATCGACGTCTGCTTCCTGCGCGGCACCACCGCCGACGAGGACGGCAATGTGACGATGGAGCAGGAGGCGGTCTTCGGCGAGATGCTCTCGATGGCCCAGGCGACGCGGCGCTGCGGCGGCCTCGTGGTGGTCCAGGTCAAGCGCCTCGCCCGCCGGCAGACCCTGCCCGCCAAGCAGGTGAAGATCCCGGGCATCCTGGTCGATCTCGTCGTCGTCGACGAGACGCAGTGGCAAACCTACGTGACGCAATACAGCCCGGGTTATGCGGGCGAGGTGCGCGTGCCGCTCTCGGCCATGCGCCCGCTACCCTTGAGCCCCCGCAAGGTGATCGCCCGCCGCGCCGCCCTCGAGCTCTTCCCGAAGGCCGTCTGCAATCTCGGCTCCGGGATCTCGACCGGCATCGCCATGGTCGCGGCGGAGGAGGGGGTGCTCGACGACGTGGTGCTCACCAACGAGCAGGGGCTGATCGGCGGTGCTCCCGCCATGGGCGTCGATGCCGGTGCCGCGACCAACTACGCGGCGATGATCGACCAGCCCTACCAGTTCGATTTCTACGATGGCGGCGGCCTCGATCTCGCCTTCCTCTCCTTCGCCGAGATCGACGCTCTGGGCGACGTCAATGTCAGCCGTTTCGCCGACCGCGTCATCGGCTTCGGCGGCTTCATCAACATCAGCCAGGGCGCGCGCAAGGTCATCTTCTCGGGCACGTTCACTGCCGGCGGCCTGAAGATGGACTTCGCCGACGGCCGGCCGGTCATCGTCAGCGAAGGGCGCAATCCCAAGCTGGTCGAGCGCGTCAATCAGATCTCTTACTCGGCAGGCTTCGGCCGCGAGAATGGCCAGGAGGTCCTCTATGTCACCGAGCGTGCCGTCTTCAGGCGCGGGCTCGAGGGCCTCGAGCTGATCGAGCTGGCGCCGGGCATCGACCTCGAGAATGACGTGATCGCCCACATGGGCTTTCGGCCACGCATCGCCGACGATCTGAAGACAATGGAAGCACGGCTCTTCATGGCCGAGCCCATGGGCCTTGGCGGCGACCTGCAGCGGCGCCCCGCCAGGGCCGGATCACCCCGCCTCGCCGAGCTGACGGCCGCGTCATGAGCACCCCGACACCCGACGCGATCGAGCGCGAGGCCGTGTCGGTCAGCCGGCCGCGGCCGCACGTCGCCTTGCTGCGCCTCGCCGCCCGGCCGCTCGGCGTGCTGCGCATCGCCGTCAAGCGCGCCATGCTCGAGGTGCTGGACGCGGCCGAGCGAGACCCAGAGGTCAGGGCACTCGTGCTGACCGGCGAAGGCCGGGCGTTCTCCGTCGGCTCCGATGTGCGCGAGTTCGAGCACGACGCCGGCTGGCTGAAGCGGGCCGAGGCCGTCGAGAACGAGCTCAACGACCGCATCGAGGCCTCACGCCTGCCGGTCATCGCCGCGATCAACGGCCACGCGCTCGGCGGCGGTCTCGTCCTGGCGCTGGCCTGCGACCTGCGCATTGCCGCCGAAAGTGCCAGGCTCGGCGTGCCCGAGGTGAAGGTCGGCGCCTTCGCCTCCGGTGGTGGCACGCAGCGCCTGCCGCGGCTGATCGGCCGGGGCCGGGCGCTCCGCCTGCTGCTCACCGGGCGGATCATCGAGGCAAGGGAGGCCGTTGCGATCGGGCTGGTCGACGAGGTCGCGGCGGACGCGGCGCTGCTCGACACCGCACTCGATCTCGCCGCCGGGATCGCCGCCATGCCGGCGCTCGCCGTCGCCGCGTCCAAGGCCTGCGTCAATGCCGGCCTCCGCGACGGCTGGGCCAGCGGCATGGCGCTGGAGCTCGAGCATCTGGTCACCGTCGGTCTCTCGGATGATGCCATCGAGGGCCAGCGGGCCTTCATCGAAAAACGGGAGCCGAGCTTCAGCTCGGGAAAACGGCCATGAAGCTGAGCATCGTTGCCGACGAGCTTTCCGACGACCCGGCCACGGCTTTCGAGCTCGGCCGGGAGTGGGGTGTCGACGCGTTCGAGCTGCGCGGCGTCGGCATCGGCAGGGTGCCGCGGCTCGAGCCCGCCTATGAGCGGCGGCTGCGCAACGCCATCCGCGATTTCGGCATCACCGTCACCGCCGTCTCGCCCGGCCTCTTCAAGATGCCGTTTCCGGCCGAGAGCCCGGAGCGCTCCAATCTCGGCTGGATGGAGGCGCAGTTCCATCGCGGCTGGGCGACAGCCCAGGCCGCCGTCGACGAGCATTTCAACGAGCTGCTCCCGGCCACGATCGACTTTGCCGGCGCGTGCGGCGCCCGCTTCATCATCGCCTTCTCGTTCCACCGGGGCGCCGCACCGGCCGGCCCGGCGCCGGCCGGCGTCGTCGACGCCCTCGCCGCCGCCGCCGATCGCACGCGGGAGAGCGGGCTGGAGCTCCTGCTCGAGACCGAGGAGGGCTTCTGGGCCGACACCGGTGCCAACTCCGCAGCGCTCGTCCGTGCTGCCGGCGATGTCGGGCTCGGCATCAACTGGGATCCCGCCAACTCGCTCTGCGGCGGCGACCGCCCGTATCCCGATGGCTACGAGGCGCTTGCCGGCCTCGTTCGCAACGTGCACTTCAAGGACGCCAGGGCGACCCCCGCCGGCGGCGAGTTCGTGGCCGATGGCGAGGTCGACTGGGCCGGCCAGATCGCCGCCCTGAAGCGCGACGGCTATGGAGGCTACATCGCCGTCGAGCCCCACCTCGCACCCTCGGTCAGGTCGGTCCGGACCGCGCTGGAGCGCCTGCGGGGCCTGATCGGATGAGGGGTATCGGGGCGGAATCGGCAGGCGGTGCAGCACTTTCGGACGGCCCGAAAGCAATTGCCGGACGCTTACTGTCTGGTAAGGTAGTCGGGACGAGCAACGGTCGGCCAGCGGTCGATCACATGATCCACCAAAGCAGCCCACGGGAGGAGGCAACATGCCAGGCTTGAGGAATTTTGCCCGGGAGAAGAGTGGAAGATCGGCCTTGCGGATGCTGGTTGGCGGTCTCGTCGTCGCGGCATTCGCCGCCATGGCACCGGCCCAGGCCCAGGAGAAGCAGGTCCTCGTGCTCGGTGTCGACATCAGCGACGCGCGCAACTTCGATCCGGCCCGGATGGCCGACTACTCGTCGCCGATCACCAACGGGGCGGTCTACGACTCGCTGGTGACCCAGAAGCCCGGCGAGTACGAGACGGTCGTGCCATCGCTCGCGACCGCGTGGGAGCGGCTGGACGACGGCAAGCGGCTCCGCTTCACGCTGCGGGACGACGTGATGTTCTGGGACGGCTCGCCCCTGACCGCCGAGGACGTCAAGTTCTCCCTCGACCGGCTGCTGAACGTGAAGGACCAGCCGGCCGTCTATGCCTCGAACCTCGAGAAGACGGAGGTCGTCGACGCGCACACCGTCGATCTCTACATCAAGAACCCCAGCGAGCCGATCATGATCAACCTCGCGGCTCCGGCCTTCGCGATCTACTCGAAGGCGATGACGGAGGCGCAGGGTGGCGTCAGCACCCCGGGTGCCGAGCAGGAGGACAGCGCCACCCAGTGGCTGAACCAGAACTCCGCCGGCACGGGCCCCTATCACATGGTCCAGTGGGAGCGGAACGCGCAGATCATGCTGCAGAAGAACCCCAACTACTGGGGCGGCGAGGTGCCGTTCGAGCGGGTGGTGATCCGGCATATCGGTGACAGCGCCGCCCAGCTTCTGGCGCTCGAGAACGGCGACATCGACGCGGCCTTCAACCTGACCACCGAGCAGCTCGCGACGCTCGAGGACAGCGCCGACATCGACATCGCCCGCGGCCTCAGCCTCGACTACGTCTACATGACCCTGACCAGCGGGGCCGAGCTCAACGAGGCGCTGGCCAAGACCGAGAACCGGCTCGCGGTCGCCCATGCGATCGACTACGACGGCATCATCGAGCATCTGATGGGCGGCAACGCGGTGCGGCCCGTCAACTTCCTGCCGATCGGCGTGGGCGGCTCCACCGAGGAGCTGCTGGAGCAGATCGGCTACAAGGAGGATCTCGACAAGGCCCGCGAGCTCCTGGCCCAGGCCGGCAATCCCGACGGCTTCACCTTCCAGCTCTCCTACGCCAACGCCGCCATCGTCGGCACGAGCTATCAGCTGCTGGCCCAGAAGATCCAGTCGGACCTGGCCCGGGTCGGGATCACGGCCGAGCTCAACCCGATGGACCAGGTCCAGCTGCGGACCCAGTACACCGGTGGCGAGACGCAGTCGGTGATCACGTTCTGGAACCCCCCCTCGCCCGAGCCGCAGCTCTGGGCGTCGGCATCGATCGAGCGGGTCGCCAAGCGCGTCCGCTGGGATGTGCCCCAGGAGGTTCGCGATGTGGTGGCGGCAGCCGGCGCGGAGCAGGACCCCGCGAAGCGGATCGAGCTCTACACCGAGTACACCCAGATGCTGCAGGACCAGGGCAACTACATCCTCCTGTTCCAGCCCATCTATCGGATCGCGACCAGCCAGGCGATCGAGGACTTCGACCTGACGGCCGCCGGCTGGCAGGTGCAGATGGGCGACATCAAGCCGGCGCAGTGAGCGGGTTGGTTCTGCTTCCGGCTCACGGCGGCATGACTTGATCCGCTATCTGATCACGAGACTGGCCAGCATGGTTGTGATGATCGTGCTGGCCACCCTCGTGGTGTTCCTCATCTCGCATCTGGTGCCGGCCGACCCGATCCTCGCCCAGTTGGGCGACATGCAGGCCGCCAATCCGGCCATGGTGGCGGCCTATCGTGCGCGTTGGGGCCTCGATCTGCCCATCTGGCAGCAATACTTCATCTTCCTCGAAGGTCTCGTTCAGGGCAATTTCGGGATTTCGATCTCCACCCAGCGCCCGGTGCTCGATGACATCCTGCAATACGCGCCGGCGACCATCGAGCTTTCCACCATCGCCTTCCTCCTTTCGGTGATCGTGGGCGTGCCGCTCGGGGTGATCGCGGCAGTGAAGCGCGACAGCTGGATCGACCATCTGGCGCGGCTGCTCTCGCTGGTCGGGGTGTCGGCACCGACCTTCTGGCTCGCCTTCGTCGTGCTGGCGCTGTTCTATGGCGGGCTGCAGATCGCCCCCGGCCCGGGCCGGCTCGACGTCATCTACCTGCCGCCGCCCTTCGTCACCGGCCTCTATCTGGTGGACAGCGCGCTGGCCGGACAGTGGGACGTCTTCCGCAATGCGGCGGCCCACCTCGTGCTGCCATCGACCGTGCTGGCGGCGACGACGCTCGGCCTCATTACCCGGACCACCCGGGCCGCCATGCTGGAAGCGCTCGGCCAGGACTATGTCAGGGTCGGCCGGGCGAAGGGACTGAAGGAGCGGACGATCATCGTTCGTCACGCCTTGCCGAACGCCCTGATCCCGGTGGTCACGCTCGGCGGCCTCGCCTATGCGGTGCTCTTGAGCGGCACCGTCCTGACTGAGACCATCTTCTCGTGGCCGGGGCTCGGCCGCTACACGTTCAGGAGCGCCGTCTCGCTCGATTTTCCGGCCATCATGGGCATCACCTTCCTGGTCGCCGTGGTCTATCTGGTGATCAATCTGATCGTCGATCTTTCCTACGCGCTTCTCGATCCCAGGGTCGTGCGGCAGTGAGCGCCCTGGCGGGAACGCAGGACCAGGCGCGGGGCGTCGGGGAAACGCCGCCGGTCGACCGGCAACGGCGGCTGCGGCGCCAGCTGCGCCGCTACTGGCTCGCCGTGCTGGGTGCCGCGCTCGTGCTGGCCTGGATCGTCATCGCCATCCTGGCCCCCCATATCGCACCCTATCCATATGAACAGATCGACCTGACGCAGCGGCTGCTGCCGCCCTCGGCCGAGCACTGGCTGGGCACCGACATGCTTGGTCGCGACGTCTTCTCGAGGTTGCTGGTCGGCTCGCGCATCTCGCTCCTCGCCGGCTTTTCGGTGGTGCTGATCGGTGCTGTCGCCGGCACGCTCATCGGCGGCATCGCCGCCTATGCAGGCGGTCGCGTCGAAGAGCTGATGATGCGGCTGACCGACCTCGTCCTCTGTTTCCCGCCGATCATCCTGGCGATGGCGATCGCCGCGGCGCTGGGCATCGGCGCCACCAACACCGTGATCGCCATGCTGGTCGTTTGGTGGCCGAAATTCGCCCGCCTCGCCCGTAGCCTGGTGATCGTGCAGCGCAACCAGGAATACGTGGAGGCCGCGGTCACCATCGGCTACGGCCCCGGCCGCATCCTCCTGCGCCACATCATGCCGAACTCCATGGGGCCCATGGTCGTGCTGGTGACGCTCGATGTCGGCCAGGCGATCCTGACCTTCTCCGGCCTCAGCTTTCTCGGTCTCGGCGTGATCCCGCCGGTCCCGGAATGGGGTGCCATGGTGGCCGAGGGCCGCGAGCTCATCCAGCAATGGTGGGTCGCCGCCTTTCCGGGCTTCGCGATCCTGACCGTGGTGATGGGCTTCAATTTCCTCGGCGACGGCGTGCGCGACTGGCTCGATCCGCGGTCCCGCACGCGATGACCGAGCCGGTACTGAGCAAGGCGGCCGACAGCGCGGCGCCGCTGCTCGAGGTCAATGATCTCCGGGTCCATTTCCATACCGACAACGGCGTCGTGCGGGCCGTCGACGGGGTGAGCTTCCATGTCGACGCGGGCGAGACCGTCGGCATCGTCGGCGAATCGGGCTCCGGCAAGAGTGTGACCGCCCTCTCGATCATGCGGCTCCTCGAGGAGCCGTCGCGCATCGCCGGCGGCGAGATCGTCTTTCGTGGCGACGACGTGCTGGCGATGGACAAGGAGCGGATCCGCAGCCTGCGCGGCGGTCGAGGTCGCCATGGTCTTCCAGGACCCGATGACCTCGCTCAATCCCGTCATCAGGGTGGCGCGGCAGCTCGTCGAGGCGCTGCTGGTTCACCGCCGCATCACCCCCGAGGCGGCGCGCGGCCGGGCGGTGGGCCTGCTCGGCCGGATGGGGATCACCTCGCCGGATCGCGCCATCGACAATTTCCCGCACGAGTTCTCGGGCGGCATGCGGCAGCGCGTCATGCTGGCGATGGGCTTCGGCAACGAGCCGTCGCTGCTGATCGCGGACGAGCCCACCACGGCGCTCGACGTCACGATCCAGGCGCAGATCCTCGATCTCCTGAAGGAGCTGAACCGCGACTTCGGCACCGCCATCCTGATGATCAGCCACGATCTCGGCGTCATCGCCAATGTCTGCTCGCGGATCATCGTGATGTATGGCGGCGAGGTGGTCGAGGAAGGGTCGATCGAGGAGCTCCTTTCCGACCCGCGCCATCCCTATACCTGGGCGCTGATCAATGCCGTGCCGCGCCTCGACCGCGACCCGGGCCCGGACCGGCGCCTGACCACGATCGAGGGCACGCCGCCCGATGCGCTCGACATGCCGAAGGGCTGCCGCTTCGCCCCGCGCTGCCCCTTCCGCATCGCCAGATGCGACGAGCATCCGGCACTGGAGCGGATCGGCCCGCGCCGCAGCACCCGTTGCTGGGTGACGCAGGCGGGCGAGCCCTTGCCGCGGCGCGAGGATCACGAGCCTCGGGCGGCAATGCCTTCCAGCGTCGAGCCGGCGAGCCGGGAACGGGCGGCGGCCGGTGCCGCGCCGATCCTCGAGGTCCGGGGGCTGGTCAAGCACTTCCCGCTGCGGCGCAAGGGCTTCTTCGGTGCCCAGGAGGTCATTCACGCGGTGGATGGCGTGGATCTGACCGTCGGGCAGGGCGAGACGGTCGGGCTGGTCGGCGAATCGGGTTGCGGCAAGTCGACCCTGGCGCGGCTGATCACCCGCATCCACAACCCGACCGCCGGCGAGATTCTGTTCGAGGGCAAGGACATCGCCCAGCAGAGTCGGGCCGAGATGCGGCCGCTCCGGCGCCGGATGCAGATGATCTTCCAGGACCCCTTCGCGTCGCTCAACCCGCGCATGACCGTGGGCGACATTCTGGCGGAGCCCATCCGCTTCCACGGGCTCGCCGAGGGCCGGGCGGTCAACGAGCGGGTCCAGGAGCTGCTGAAGCTCGTCGGCCTCAACCCGCGCGCCGCCGGCAGCTACCCGCACGAGTTCTCGGGCGGCCAGCGCCAGCGCATCGGCACGGCGCGGGCACTGGCGGTTGATCCGCAGCTCGTCGTGGCCGACGAGCCGATCTCGTCGCTCGACGTCAACATCCAGGCCCAGGTCATCAACCTGTTCCTCGACCTGCAGCAGCGCCTGGGCCTCACCTTCCTCTTCATCGCCCACGACCTCGCCGTGGTCCGCCACATCTCCGATCGGATCGTGGTCCTCTATCTCGGCAAGGTCATGGAGACCGCCCCGGCCGGCGCCCTCTTTGCGGAGCCGCTCCATCCCTACTCGGTGTCGCTGATCTCCGCGGTGCCGATACCGGATGTCGAGGCCGAGAGGTCGCGCCGGCGCATCCTGCTCGAGGGCGACCCGCCGAGCGCCATCCACCCGCCGAGCGGCTGCCGGTTCCGCACGCGCTGCCCCATCGCGCGCGAGATCTGCGCCGCCGAGGTGCCGCCGCTCCGGGAGCATCGCCCCGGCCACTTCGCCGCCTGCCACTTTCCCGGCGGCATGGGCGAGTGGCGGTGAGGGCGATCTGGAGGTTGCCGGCCATGGCCAGCAGTGCCGTGACGCCGATGCCGGCGATCCAGCCGGCCGTGCTGCTGGTAGCCACCAAGGCTGGACGATCGTGTTCGGGGGGCCGGTTGGCGAGATAGGTCAAGCGCCCCTGGATCGAGCCCTCCTCGTCCCACGTCAGCAAGATGAAGAACGCGGCGCAGAAGTAAGGCACCTGCCATGGGCCGGTCGCCTCGAAAACAAAGGTCATGGTACGTGCCAGTGCGGCGAGCAGTGCGCCGGCCGCGATTCGGTGGCGGGTCGGGACCTTTGCCCAGAACCCGCTGAGCAGGACGCAGACGCTGTTGGTCAGCACGAACAGGGTGACGTTCTGGGCGGCCGGATCGTGCAGGGTGGCGGCGTGGACGGCGTAGAACGGGAGGGCCAGCTCGCCGCTCAGCAGGAGCACGTTGGCGAGCAGCAGGCACCCATCCAGGGACAAGCCCTTATCGGCTGCAGCCCGTGCAGCAACTCGCCCCAGGCGACGAAACACGAACCCTCCCCGAGCTCGGGTGGATTCCCGCTTCAAGCGCAGAGGTGCCAAGATGCTGAAAACGCTTGGAGGGCGGGAGGATGAGCGAGGGCCGATACCGTCATCTGACGTTTGAGGAGCGCGAGCAGATCGTGGTCTGGCGTCTCGAGGGGCTGAGCCAGACCGCGATGGCGCGGCGGGTGGGGCGGTCGTCGTCGACGATCAATCGCGAGCTGGCGCGCAATCGGCTGCCGTCGGGCGGCTACCAGCCGAGCTTCGCGGAAGGGTCGTATCCGGCCCGAAACCCCAGCGGCGATGGAGTGGCCAGCCGAGACCCAACCCGACCTTCAACCAGTTTGGCCTGATCTATACAATGACCGGCGGCGGTCCGGGCAACGCTACCCGCCACTATGGCATCCTCGTCGACGAGAAGTCCATCGGCTCCCTGCAACATGGTCCGGGTGCGGCACTCGCGCTGAGTGTGGCGCCCCTGATGGCGGTCCTGACATGGCCGCTCGCGAGGTTCATGCGGCCTGATGACCACCGTGCGGGGACGGACCGGACGCCGGCGATCGCGCCATTGCCGGCGCGCTCACAACGGTCGCCCTCCGCGATGCGGCGGCAGGCGGCCAGAGCGTGCGCCAGAGTGCGGTCGGCGAATCGTCGCGGGGGATGGCAGTGATGGTGAGCACCACGCCTCACTTGCAGCAACCGGCGACGTCGGTGGTCTCGAGGCCGACGTCCACGATGGTGCAGGTCTCGAGATCGGGCATGGCGTGAGGCCGGGTGGTGGAGATGCCGTCCACGCCGTGAGGGACCGCACCGCGCATGCGGTCGCCATGCTGGCACAGATAGGCTGGAGGATCGGCCTCGGCATGGACACGGTGGCGGCTGAAGCGGCACTCGAGCTCCACGGTGAGCTGGGGGCCCAGCGGGACGAGCATGGCGATATCGACGATCCGCTGAACAGTGGCCATGGCGACGTTTTGTTCAGGCGAGGCGCTGGTTGACCAGGCAGTCCAGCAACCATGGGTGGAAACGCTTCATCGGCGCTCGCCGCCCAGCGGACCCAGCCAGTCGCCGATGCGGGCGACCTCCCTGAGCTGGAACGGCGTCGGCGTCGCGGCCGGCGTTCGGACATGCACCTCCGCGAGGCCGAGCCGTTTCGCCACGAAGCGCTTGCCAACAGCGAGCTGGTGGGTCTGCAGGTTGCGGGTCATGAAGACGATCAGCGGCAAGACCTCCTTGTAGAGCCGTTCCGCCTCCGCCCGGGAGTCCTCGGTCGCTTCCTGCCAGAGCGCGTGGATGCGCACCTGGATATCGACGCAGTCGGGGGCCGGGATCAGGCCGACGCAGCCGCTCTCGAGGTTGGCGATCTGCTCGATGCCGGCGAGCCCGGCGAAGACGTCGAGGCTGCCGCCCGTCGCCTCGATCAACTGCTGCACCCAGGACGCGGCACCCTCGCCCTTGAGAAGCGAGACGTTCGGATGGTTGCGGTGCAGTGCCAGCAGGCTCGGGTTCGAGAGCCAGACAT
>JAWKVR010000041.1:0-35448 GCA_041397945.1 Geminicoccaceae bacterium | reverse complement strand
GGGTGGCGCCCTGCAGCAGCGCGTCGCGCAGTGCTGCCGTGTTCGGCGACGGCGCGTGCGCGACGAGCAGGAGTCGCTTCAGCCGACGATCTCGATGCCGCTGAAGAAGAAGGCGATCTCGATGGCCGCGTTCTCGGCGCTGTCGGAGCCGTGCACGGAGTTGGCCTCGATGTTCTCGGCGAAGTCCTTGCGGATGGTGCCGGCATCGGCCTTGGCCGGGTCGGTGGCGCCCATGACCTGGCGGTTGCGGGCGACGGCGTCGGTGCCCTCGAGGACCTGCGCCACCACCGGGCCGGAGGTCATGAACTCGACGAGGCCGGCGAAGAACGGGCGCTCCTTGTGGACCGCGTAGAACGCCTCGGCCTGGCCCTTGGTGAGCTGCAGGCGCTTTTGGGCCACGATCCTGAGCCCGGCCTCCTCGAAGCGCTGGTTGATCGCACCCGTCAGGTTGCGGCGGGTGGCGTCGGGCTTGATGATCGAGAGCGTGCGCTCCACGGCCATGGGGAAACTCCTGGATTCGGGGAATGTGCGGAAATGCGTTCGGCGCGCTTCTAGCAGCAGCACCGGCGCTTAGGAAGCCGGGGCGCGCTGCCAGCGGCCGCGCTCGTCCTGCTGCCAATAGACGCGGTCCAGGCCCTGCGTCTCGGCCCAGCGCCAGCGCTCGCGGGCGCGGGCCACCGCCTCGGCGTCGCGGCCGTCGAAGAGCTCGAGCACCCGCTCGAAGCCCGCCGCGTCCGCCGCCTCCGCACCGTCGACCAGGACGAGCACCGTGGCGGCGTTCGGGTTGTCGGTGCCGGTGGTGAGCCAGATCGGCTGGGCCTGGGCATGGCCGTCCTGGCGCGTGCCATGCGGCAGGAAGGAGTCGTTGCGGAACGTCCAGAGCAGCCGGTCGAGCTGGTCGAGCCGCTCCGCGTCGGCCGGGCGCACCACCACCCGATGGCCGGCCGAGCGGATCTTCTCGAGCAGCCGCGGCAGGGCCTCGTCGAGGCCCGACCGGGTCAGGTGGTAGAAGCCGAGCTCGGTCAAGTCCCGGGAAGCCTCCTACGCGTCGGCCTCGTATGCCTGCCGCACCAGCTCGTCGAGCAGGCGCACGCCGAAGCCCGTGGCACCCTTGGCCGCGAGCGGCTGCTCGCGGCTGCTCCAGGCGACGCCGGCGATGTCGAGATGCGCCCAGGGCAGCTCGCCGACGAACTCCTCGAGGAAGACAGCACCGGCGGTGGCCCCGGCCTCGCGCCCGCGGCCGACATTCTTGATGTCGGCGATCTGCGACTTGATGTGCTTGGTGTAGGCCTTGCCGAGCGGCAGCCGCCAGAGCCCCTCGCCGACCGCCTCGGCGGCCTTGGCGAGATTGCCGGCGAGCTTCTCGTTGTTGGCGAAGAGCCCGGCATTCTCGTGGCCCAGCGCCACGATCACCGCACCGGTGAGCGTGGCGAGATCGACCATGGCTGCCGGGTCGAGCTGCTCCTTCGCGTAGTGCAGCACGTCGGCCAGGACGAGCCGGCCCTCGGCGTCGGTGTTGATGACCTCGATGGTCTTGCCGGACATCGCCTTCACCACGTCGCCCGGCCGCTGGGCCGTGCCGGAGGGCATGTTCTCGACCAGGCCGATGATGCCGACGACATGTGCTTTGGCCTTGCGGCCGGCGACGGCGTGCATGGCGCCGACCACCGCACCGGCGCCCGCCATGTCCCACTTCATCTCCTCCATGCCGCCGGAGGGCTTGATCGAGATGCCGCCCGTGTCGAAGCACACGCCCTTGCCGACCAGCACGAGCGGCTTCGCCTGATCGGCGCCGCGCCAGCGCATCACCACGACCCGGGGCTGCCGCACGCTGCCCTGCGCCACGCCGAGGAGGGCGCGCATGCCGAGCTTCTCGAGCTCGGCCTCGCCGAGCACCTCGACCTCGACGCCGAGCTTCCCGAGCTCCCTGCAGCGCTCGGCGAAGCTCTCGGGATAGAGCACGTTGGCCGGCTCCGAGACGAGGTCGCGGGTCAGGGCCACGGCGGCGGCCTGCGCCTCGACCGGTGCGGCGAGATCGTCGCCCGGCGCCTCGGTCAGGTTCAGGGTGAGCCGCCCGAGGCGCTTCGGCTCGTCCTTCTCCGGCGTCTGGTACTTGCGGAAGGCGTAGCTCGCGAGCTTGGCGCCGAGCGCCAGCTCGGCCGCGGCCGTGGCGGCACCGGTGCCGAGCTCGAGCCCGTCGAGGGGGGCGAGCACGGCGGCCTCGACGCCCAGCGCCTCGAGCTTGCGTGCGATCCTGGCGCCGAGCTCCTCGCGCTCCAGCCGGCTGAGCCCGTCCGGCTTGCCGATGCCGACCAGGAGCAGCCGATCCAGGTCGAGGCCGCGCGGCAGCACCAGCTCCAGGAACTTGCCGTGCTTCAACCCGCCGGCCTGGTCGAGCGCCTTCCTGACGAGGCCCTTGCTCTTCTTGTCGAGGGACGTTGCCACGGCGCCGAGGCCCGAGGGGGCGGCGATGCCGACGACCAGGGTGCCGCTCGCCGGCAACTCGCCTGCAGTGAACTTCAGTTCGATCAACGGTTTCTCTCCTCATGCCCGCGGCGGTGTGGTAGCAGCGCAGGCGATCAAATGGCTTGACAGGGCGGTGAGCACAAGCGTGCAGGTCGGACGCAATGGTTGATTGGCGAGCGCCCTGGCTCCTGCTCGCCCTCGTACTCTGGATGCTCGTGCGTGCCGATCCGGCCATGGCCCAGCCGGCCGATCTCGATTCCGCGCCGATCCTGCTCAACGCCGACCTGATCACCTACTCGACCGCTGCCGGCGTCGTCACGGCCGTCGGCAATGTCGAGCTAGCGGGAAGGCCGCGCTGCTCACCGACCGGATCTCCTGAGGATCGAGGCCGGCACGTCAGGCGCGGGCAACATCATCCTGATCGAGCCTTCCGGCGACGCGGTCTTCGCCGACGAGCTGATGCTGGACGACCGCCTCACGGCCGGCTTCGTCGAGGGCATCGGCGTGCTGCTCCGCGACGGCTCGCGGCTCGCCGCGGTCAAGGGAGTGCGCAAGGACGGCCGGACGACGACGCTGGACCGCGCGGTCTACAGCCCCTGCGAGGTGTGCGCCGAGAGCGACGAGCCGCTCTGGCAGATCAAGGCCGAGCGCGTCGTTCACGACCAGGCCACCGGGACCATTGCCTATCGCAATGCGAGGCTGGAAGTTGCTGGTGTTAGTGCTTTATACGCCTTCTTCTACCATCCTGATCCCTCGGTCGAACGCCGCACCGGCTTTCTCGTGCCGTCGTTCGGCACCGACAGCCAGCTCGGGTTCACGCTCGAGACGCCGTTCTTCATCGACCTGGCACCCAATCGCGACCTCACCCTGGTCCCGCTCTTCACCAGCCAGGCGGGTGTCTTCCTGGCCGGCGAGTACCGGGACCTGCAGACCTTCGGGCTGACCGAGCTCGGCGGCGGCATCACCTATACCGACCCCTATCAGCGCCGCAACGCGGACGGCCAGACCGAGCGCGCCAGCGGCGCGAGAGTGCGCGGCTTCGTCGAGGGCCGCGGTCGCTACGTGGTCAGCGAGCGCGACCGGGCCGGCTTCGACCTGAACCTCGCCAGCGACAACACCGTGCTCGAGCGCTACAACATCTCCAATGCCGACGTGCTGCAGAACCACGCCTATATCGAGCGGTTCGACGGGCGCGACTATCTCGCCGCCAACACCTACGGTTTCCAGACCCTTCGCGAGAACGACGACCCGAGGACGAGATTCCCGATCGTCCTGCCCCGCCGAGCGAAGCTCTACAGCGGCCGCCTGCTCTGGGGCTCGCAGGCCGACTGGAGCACGAATGTCACTGGGCCTCACTCGCGACGAGGGCCTCGACACGCGCCGCTTCTCGAGCGAGGTCGGCTGGCATCTGCCGGGGATCGGCCAGCTTCGGCGATGTCTGGTCGCTGCGCCTCGCGACCCGCCGACGTCTACAACACGACGGCGACCCGCAGACCGGCTCGGGCGATGGCGGCGACAACCGCGGCCCGGGTGGTGCCGACCGCCAATCTCGACTGGGCGCCTGCTGATCGGCACGACCGGCGGCTGGTCGCATCTGATCGAGCCCCGGGTCTCCTTCAACTACACCCCGGGCAATCTCAACGACTCGGACATCCCCAACGAGGACAGCCAGGTCTTCGAGTTCGACGAGACCAATCTCTTCAAGCCGTCCCGCTTCACCGGCATCGACCGGGTCGACAGCGGTGCCCGTGTCTCCTACGGCCTCGGCTTCAACTCGCTCGGGCCGGAGGCCTGGCGGGTCAGCGGCGTCGTCGGGCAGAGCCTGCGCAGCGGTCCGACGATGGCCTCTACCCGAATGGCTCGGGGCTCGAGGACCCGCTCTCCGGATTTCGTCGGCCGCATCGACGTGCGACCGTCGGAGCTGCTCGATCTGGGTTATCGCTTCCGCGCCGACAAATCGACCCTGGCGCTGCGGCGCAGCGACCTCTCGCTCGCCTTCGGCCCGCCGCGCCTGCGCTTCGACATCCAGTATCTGCGCCTGACGGAGGAGGTCGAGGAGATCGCGTCGGAGGATCTCAACAGTCGCGAGGAGATCGTCGCCGGCCTCCGGCTGCAGGTGCTCTGGACAGCCTCGCCATCGGCGTGCGCACGCGGCGCGACCTCAAGGAGGATCGCACGGTGACGAACCAGTACGGTCTGGTCTATACGAACCGTGCCTCGTTCTGGTGGCCCGGGCTCGAGCAGAACTTCACCCAGAAGGGCGAGCTCGATGACGAGGTGACGTTCACCGTTCGCATCTCGCTGCGCAGCCTAGGCGACCTGGACACCAGCCAGGACATCTTCTGACAGTCTCCGCAGCATCCACCGCCGGCCCGGTCTCGCCCTGGACACATCCATGCCACGCCGCACGCTTCTCTCCCGCTTCGTCGCCATCCTGCTCGCCCTCGCCGCACCGCCGGCGGCACTTGCCCAGGACCAGGCGCCGCAGCAGCAGCCGGCACCCCAGTCGGTCCAGCGGATCGCCGCCGTGGTCAACGACGACATCATCTCGACGCAGGAGCTGCGCGACCGCCTGGCGCTGACCCTGCTCTTCTCGAACCTGCCGGCCGACCTCGCGACCCAGCAGCGCGTGGCCCCCCAGGTCCTGCGTCGGGTCATCGACGAGCAGCTGCAGACAGGAGGCGCGCCGGCGCAACATCCGGGTGTCACCGCAGGAGATCAACAACGCGCTCGCCAATGCCGCCGCCGCGAACAACATGACGATCGACCAGCTGCGGGCGTTCCTCGTCGACCAGGGCATCGATCCGCAGGCGCTGCGCAATCAGTTCGAGGCGCAGCTCACCTGGTTCCGGGTGGTCCGCGAGGCCTTCGCCGACAGCGTGGTGGTGACCGACCAGCAGGTGGACCTGGCGCTCGCGGCGACCCAGCAGAGCGGGCAGGTCGAGCTGCTGCTGTCGGAGATCGTGCTGCCGATCTACGACCCCGCGCGGGCCGACGAGGTGCTGGCCCAGGCCGAGGAGCTGCGCACCGCCATCCGGCAGGGCGGCGATTTCGCGGCGATCGCGCAGCCGGGTTTCGGCCTCGGCAGGCGGGCCCGCAGGCGGCGACCTCGGCTGGGTCCGCGTCCCGATTCGGTGCAGGCGGCGCTTCGCCCGCTGCTTTCCGGCCTCGGTGCGGGACAGATGTCCGATCCGATCGCCACGCCGGCCGGGGTCCAGTTCTTCCTCGTCCGCGATCGCCGGATCACCACCGGTTCCGTGCCGCCCGACGTGCGCGAGCTGGCCCAGCTGCTCTTTCCGCTGCCCCCCAACGCGACCGAGGCGGCGACCGCCGATGTCCTTTCCCGGGCCCGAGCGGCGGCCGAGCAGATCAAGACCTGCGCCGACGTCGAGCGCCTGGCGCGCCAGCTCGCCCTGCCGAGCTCGGGCAATATCGGCTGGCTGCGCGCCGCCGAGCTGCCGGCCGAGATGGGGCAGGTCTTTGCATCGCTGCCCGTCGGCACGGTCAGCCGGCCGGTGCGCAGCGTCAACGGCATCCACCTCCTGATGGCCTGCAAGGACGGCGCCAGCAACGAGGACGAGGCGCGGCGGGCCATGCTGCGGCGCACGCTCGAGGAGGAGCAGGTCCAGCGGCTGGCCGCCCGCTACCTGCGCGATCTCCGCCAGGAGGCCTTCATCGACGTGCGGATCGGCAACTGACAGGCCCGTCCCGCCGGGAGCCAGGCGCCCTCGCCGGGCTGCCGCGCCTCGCCGACGTCATCAAGGGCGCCGGGCTCGTCGCCGACAAGCGCCTCGGCCAGCACTTCCTTCTCGACCCGGCGATCCTCGGGCGGATCGCCATGGCACCGGGCGACCTCGAGGGCCGGCCGGTGCTCGAGATCGGGCCGGGGCCGGGCGGCCTCAGCCGGGCGCTGCTCGCCCGGGGCGCGGCTCTGGGCGATCGAGCGCGACCGTCGCTGCGCGGCGGCGCTCGCTTGGTCGAGGCCGCCGCCGGCCGGCTGGTGCTGATCGAGGCCGACGCCCTCGCTGTCGACATTGCCGATCTCGCCTCGGCGCAGGGGGTCGACCGGCCCTGGGCGATCGTCGCCAACCTGCCCTACAATATCGGCACGGAGCTCCTGCTTCGCTGGCTGCACCGGCTGGACTGCGTGGCTGGCCATGTCATGCTGCAGAAGGAGGTCGCCCTGCGCCTGCCGACCCGGCGCAGCGCCGACTATGGCCGCCTCGCCCTCCTCGCCCGCTCGCTCTGCCGGGTGCGGCGCTGCTTCGACATCTCCGGCCGGCGCCTTCCACCCCGCCGCCGGGGTCACCTCAACTGGTCAGCTCATCCCTGCCGGCCGCCGAGGCGGCCCACGGCCCAGCGCCTGCGGGCCCTCGAGCTGGTCGGCAAGGTGGCCCTTCGGCCAGCGCCGCAAGATGCTGCGCGCCAGCCTCAAGGGGCTGGTCGTCGACCAGGCCCTGCTCGCCGCCGCCGGCATCGCCGCCGACCGCCGCCCGGAGACGCTCGATCTGGCCGAGTTCGACCGGTTGGCCGCCGCCTGGCAGAGCCTCAGGAAGGCTGGTGGCGGAACTGCTTGACGAACTCGCCGACGCCCGGCTGGCGCACGCGCCTCAGGCGCTCGGCGGCGATGATCGCCCTGACCGCGGCGACACTGTTCTCGAAATCCTGATTGATCAGGACGTAGTCGTATTCCGGCCAATGCGTTACGTCGTTGGCGATCTGGGTCAGGCGAAAATGCACCTCGGCGTCGCTGTCCTGGGCGCGCGTGCGGAGCCGGGCCGCCAGCTCGGCGGTCGAGGGCGGCAGGATGAAGACGCCCACCATGTCCTCGCCGGCCGCCTCGCGCAGCTGCTGCGCGCCCTGCCAGTCGATGTCGAAGAGCACGTCGCGGCCGGCGGCGAGCGCCGCCAGCACCGGCGCCTTCGGCGTGGCGTAGGAATGGCCGTAGACTGTCGCGTGCTCCAGCAGCTCGCCCGCCTCGACCATGGCGGCGAAACGATCGGGGGTGATGAAATGGTAGTCGCGGCCATCGACCTCGGCCGGCCGCCGCGGCCGCGTGGTGACGGAGATGGAGAGGTCGAGCTCGCTTTCCTGTTGCAGCACCGCCCGCGAGATGGAGGTCTTGCCGGCGCCCGAGGGCGACGACATGACCAGCATCAGACCGCGCCGGCGGCCGGGTATCAGACGGTCGAGCGCGATCATCTCGTCATTCCTGGAAATAGCTGCCCGGCCAGAGACCGGCCCGGAAAAGGCTGATGGGTTGGGATCCGCGTCATGTGCTGATCACCGGAGCAAGTAGCGGAATCGGCGCCGCACTGGCAAGGCGGCTGGCCCGGCCGGGGCGGCGGCTGACCCTGCTCGGCCGCGATGCGCCGCGCCTCGACGCAGTCGCCGCCGCGTGCGCCGGCGAGGTCGTGGTCGAGCGCGTCGAGGTGCGCGATGCGCCGGCCATGGCGCGGGCGATCGAGCGCGCCGACGCCGCAGCACCGATCGACCTTTTGATCGCCAATGCCGGCATCTCCGGCGGCGATCCCGCGACCCTCATGGCCGTCAATGTCCAGGGGATCGTCAACACGGTCGAGCCGGCCCTGGCGGCGATGCGCCGCCGAGGCGCCGGGCAGATCGCGCTCATGAGCTCGCTCGCCGGGTTTCGCGGGCTGCCCAATGCGCCCGCCTATTGCGCCAGCAAGGGTGCCGTCCGCCTCTATGGCGAGGGCCTGCGCGGTCGCCTCGCCAAAGACGGCATCGGCGTCAGCGTCATCTGCCCGGGCTTCATCAGGACGCCACTCACGGCGGGCAACCCCTTCCCGATGCCGTTCCTGATGGAGCCCGCGGCCGCCGCCGAGCGGATCGTCCTGGGTCTCGCCCGGAACCGGGCGCGGATCGCCTTTCCGCAACGCCTCTATGCCATTGCCGTGCTCACCAGCCTGCTGCCGGCGACCGTGGTCGACAAGCTCTTCACCCGCTTCGCCGCCAAGGAGTGACCGCCATGCCATCGCCATCGACGCCAGGGGACAACCCTGCTGCCTTCGTCGCGACGCCGGCGCTGCGCGCCGCCCTCGAGCGGGCGGCGGTGGCCGTGACCCTGGCCCCGGGCGACAGCCTCTTCCTGCAGGACGACGACGCCGATGCCCTCTATCTGCTCGACCAGGGCGAGATCGCGATCAGCGTGCTGGCGCCGAGCGGGCGGAAGCTCGGGCTCGAGATCATCACCGAAGGCGAGATCTTCGGCGAGATCGGGCTCTTCACCGGCCGGCGGACCGCCAGTGCGACGGCGCTGGGTGCCGCGCGGCTGCGGCAGGTGCGCCGGGCGGACCTCCTGGCGCTGATCCGCCCGGACCCGGATCTGGCCATCGAGCTGATCGCGCTGCTCTGCGCCCGGCTGCGCGTCATGAGCGAGCGGCACGAGGATCGCGCCTTCCTGCCGCTTGCGACCCGCCTCGCCCGGCTGGTGCTGCGGCTGCATGCGAAGATCGGCCAGGGCGACGGCACCCTGCCCGTGTCGCAGGCCGAGCTCGCCGATTTCACCGGCTCGACGCGGGAGGGCGTTGCCCGAACGCTGGCGGTCTGGCGCGGCCGCGGCTGGATCAGGCCGGGACGCGGCACGCTGCGCCTCCTCGACCGGGCGGCGCTGGAGGTCGTGGCGGCGAGCCCCGACGACTGAGGGCCGGGATCGTCGCCGCCGTGTGAACCCGTTCACAGAGCCGCCGGCCGAGTCGGGGCATGGTGCCTTCGCCGGCCGGGTCGATCCTCCAGGGACTGCCCGGCCGATTGGCTGGATCGTACCAACCGTGGAGGAAGACCATCATGCTCAACCGCCGCCGGTTCGCCCTGAAATTCGCCATGACTGCCGCCCTGGGCCTGATCCCCCTCGCTGCGGCCCCGCTCGCCCGCGCCGCGGAGTCGGGCACCCTCCCCGACAGCTATCGCGCGTCGCCCCCGAGCCGCCGCGGGCGCGGCCGTCCGCCGCGCCGGCGCATCACGGCCGCTGCCGGGACGGCGACCTCCGGGCCCCGGGCCAACCCGCACGAGCAGCTGGAGCTGCGGCCGGGCACCGGTCATGACGGCGGCCAAGTAGGCCCGCCCCGGCAGGTCGGCAGGACGGGGCGGGCGGGCGGCTGTTCCTCAGCCGCCGTCCCGGCACCCGTCGCCAGCGGGCGACGTTGCGGTTGTGCTCGGCGAGGCTTTTCGCGAAGGCATGGCCGCCCGTGCCGTCGGCGACGAAGTAGAGATAGTCGGTCTCGGCCGGGTTCACCGCGGCGGCGAGGGCACCCGCCCCGGGTTGGCGATCGGCCCCGGCGGCAGCCCGGGATGGACGTAGGTGTTGTAGGGGTCGTCCACCTCGAGGTCGCGACGCAGGAGCTGCCGGCTGAGCGGGCCTTCGCCCTTGGTGAGCGCGTAGATCACCGTCGGGTCGGTCTGCAGCAGCATCCCGCGGCGCAGGCGATTGACGAAGACGCCGGCGACGAGGCCGTACTCGTCCGGCACCGCCGTCTCCTTCTCGATGATCGAGGCGAGAACCAGCGCCTGCTCGGGTGTTTCGATGGGCAGGTCGGCCTGCCGCCCTTCCCATAGCTCGGCGAGCAGCCGGGCCATGTCCGCCTGCATCTGCTCGACGATGGCGACGCGCGTGGTGCCGCGCGGGAAGTGATAGGTCTCGGGCAGCAGCGTGCCCTCACCCGGCAGCACCTCGGGCATCGGCCCGGTGAGCACCGGGTCGGCGGCGACCACCGCCAGCGCCTCGGTGGTGGTCAGCCCCTCCGGCACGGTCAGCGCGTGCAGGACGACCTGCCCGCTCTCCAGGAGATCCAGGAGGGCGCTCGGGCTGATAGCGGCCGGCACCAGGTACTCGCCGGCCCTGAGCTTGCGGTCGCGGCCGGTCAGCCGGGCGGCGAGGCGAAAGACCCGGGCATCCCCGAGCACGCCCGCTTCCTCGAGCTTGCGGGCGATGGCGGCGAGGCCGCTGCCCCGCTCCAGCTCGATCACCTGCTCCTGGGCCAGGGGGCCGGGGGTTTCCAGATAGCGCCCCAAGAGCCACCAGCCGGCCCCCGCGGCGAGGACGGCGAGGAGCAGGAGGCCGATGACGGCGGCAGCGAGACGACGCAGCCAGACCACGGGCGGCGGCAGCTCAGATCGTGTCGGGGTGGGTGAAGACCAGGGTCGCGTTGGTGCCGCCGAAGCCGAACGAGTTGGACAGGGCGGCCCGGACCTTCACCTCCTTGGCCTGATGCGGCACGAGGTCGATGCCGTGGCAGTCGTCCGACGGGTTGTCGAGATTGAGGGTCGGCGGCACCACCCCGTCGCGCATGGCGAGGATCGAGAAGATCGCCTCCGCGCTGCCGGCGGCACCCAGGAGGTGGCCGATCGCCGACTTGGTCGAGGACATCTTCATCCCGGCCGCGGCCGGCCCGAAGAGGCGCTTGACGGCGCCGAACTCGAGCTCGTCGCCGAGCGGCGTCGAGGTGCCGTGCGCGTTGACGTAGTCGATGTCCGAAGGCTCCAGCCCGGCCCGGCGCAGCGCATTGCGCATCGAGCGGAAGGCCCCGGCATGCTCGGGTGCGGGGGCGGTGACGTGGTGGGCGTCGCCGGAGACGCCATAGCCCTTGAGCTCGGCATAGATCCGCGCCCCGCGCCGCTTCGCGTGCTCGAGCTCCTCGAGCACGACGACACCGGCCCCCTCGCCCATGACGAAGCCGTCCCGGTCCCGGTCCCAGGGCCTGGAGGCGCGCTCGGGTGTCTCGTTGAAGCCGGTCGAGAGGGCGCGGGCGGCGCAGAACCCGGCGATGCCGAGCCGGCAGATCGCCGCCTCCGCACCACCGGCGACCATCACGTCGGCATCGTCGAGGGCGATGAAGCGACCAGCGTCGCCGATCGCATGCGCCCCGGTCGAGCAGGCAGTGACCGCCGAGTGGTTCGGCCCCTTGAGCCCGTGGCGGATCGAGACCTGGCCGCTGACCAGGTTGATGAGCGATGCCGGGATGAAGAAGGGGCTGACCCGGCGGGGGCCGCTCTTCTCCAGGACCAGCGTGGTTTCGGCGATGGTCTGCAGCCCGCCGATGCCGGAGCCGATCTGCACCCCGGCCCGCTCCTGCTGCTCCTCGGTCTCGGGCCGGTAGCCGGAATCCGCCAGCGCCTGCGCGGCGGCGGCGATGCCGAAGACGATGAAGGGGTCGTTCTTGCGGAGATCCTTGGCCTCGACATAGTCGGTGGCGTTGAACAGCCCGGCCCCCTCGCCGCGCGGCACATGGCCGGCGACCTTCGATGGCAGGTCGTCGATCTCGAAGCCGGTGGTTCGCCCGATGCCCGACTTGCCGGCCACCAGATTCGCCCATGAGCTCGCCACGTCGCCGCCGAGCGGCGAGACGAGCCCGATACCGGTGACGACGACACGTCGCATCAGCTCAGCTCCCCAGCTGCCAACCGGTGGGCCGGCCGAAGCCGGCGCCCGACGTTCAGGATGCGTTGGCCTGGATGTAGTTGATCGCATCCTGGACGGTGGCGATCTTCTCGGCCGCATCGTCCGGGATCTCGCAGCCGAACTCCTCCTCGAACGCCATGACCAGCTCGACCGTGTCGAGGCTGTCGGCGCCGAGGTCGTCGACGAAGCTCGCCGTGTCGGTGACCTTCGCCTCGTCGACGCCGAGATGCTCGACGACGATCTTCTTCACGCGTTCCGCGATGTCGCTCATTTGTGTCATGCTCCGCATGGCCGGGCCCTGGGCCGTCGGCGTCGCCGAGGTGCCGTGCACTCTCGGACGTTCTGGTTTCACCACCTGTGGTTGGCGCTTCTGCCGGTTTTAGCTCCTGCTGGCAACCGCGCCCGCCCTTTAGCCGACCGGTGCGGCCCTGACTAGGCGAAGCGCAACCAAACGGTCAACTGCGGCAACAGCGTTGCAGCCGGGTCATGGCGCGGGCGTCATGGACCCAAGTCATGGCATGGCCATGCCGCCATTGACGTGCAGGGTCTGGCCGGTGACGTAGCCCGCCTCGTCGCTGGCGAGATAGGCCACGGCGGCCGCCACATCCGCGCCCTGGCCGAGCCGCGCCATCGGGATGCGGCCGAGCAGGAGCTCCTTCTGCTTCTCGTCCAGCCCGTCGGTCATCGCCGTCTGGATGAAGCCCGGGGCGACGCAGTTCACCGTGATGTTGCGGCTCGCCACCTCCTGCGCCAGGGCCTTGCTCATGCCGATCAGGCCGGCCTTGGCCGCGGCATAGTTGGTCTGGCCCGGGTTGCCGGTGACACCGACCACCGAGGTGATGCTGACGATGCGCCCGTGGCGCCGCCGCATCATCCCCTTCAGCGCCGCGCGCGCGAGCCGGAAGGCGGCACCGAGATTGGTGTCGATCACCGCCTGCCAGTCCTCGTCCTTCATCCGCATGGCGAGCTGGTCGCGGGTGATGCCGGCATTGTTGACCAGGATGTCGGCCTCGGCCGCCGCCGCACCGAGCGCCGCCAGGGCCTCCGCATCGGCGAGGTCCCCGACCAGCACATCGGCCCGCTCGCCGAGCTCCCCCGCCAGGGTGGCGAGCGGCGCCTCGCGCCGCCCGGCGAGGACGACCTTCGCCCCCTGGGCGTGGAGGGCGCGGGCGATCGCCCCACCGATGCCGCCGGAGGCGCCGGTCACCAGGGCCGTCCGGCCGGTCAGATCGAACATTGCAGCCTCCTCAGCCTGCCTGAAGCGCCTGGACGAGCCCGTCGAGATCGTCCGGCCCCTGTATATTGAAGAGCGCCGCCTCCGGCACCGCCCGCCGGGCGAGGCCGGTCAGCACCTTGCCGGCGCCGAACTCGGCGATCAGCCTCGTGTCGCCCGCCGCCAGGCCCTGCATGGTCTCGCGCCAGCGCACCCGCGCGGTCACCTGGCGGGTCAAGAGGTCCGGCAGCAGCGCCGGGTCGCTCACCGGGGCGGCCGTGACATTGGCGATCACCGGCCTCGCCGGTGCGGTGAAGGTGGTCTCGGCCAGCGCCGCCGCCAGCCGTTCCGCCGCCGGGCCCATCAGCCGGCAATGGAAGGGGGCGGAGACCTGGAGCAGCATCGCCCGCTTGGCCCCCTTCTCCTTGGCCAGGGCGCAGGCCGCCTCGCCGCCGCGTAGCCCGGCACCGGCTCCATCTCGATGTCGTTGGCGAGCAGGTAGTCACAAGCGTGCGTCTCGGCGTGGCCGGACGCGACGAAATGCTGGGCATGGAAGCGCTTGCCGATGAGCCGGCCCTGCAGGTCGGTGAAGCAGACGAGCACCGTGTCGATCAGCCCGAGGCTGACCCGCTCGGCGAGACCTTCGAGATCGAGCTTGCCCGGCATGAAACCTCCCCGATATGGGCCCTGTCACCGCCCGCTGCTGGCCTTCGTGGTTAGCGCAAGCCGCCGGCTCGCGCCAGTGCGAGCGCTTCGACCGCAGGGCGATCGCATCGGGCGGATGACAGGATCTTGATGAGGGAAGCGTCGTCCCACGTGGCCCGCTCGATCTTGCCGGGGGTCGATCCTTCGCCCTGGCCGGCGCGCAGGAGATCGAGCGCGAAGCGGCGCAGGCGGGCGAGGTTCTCCGGGGCGTTGTCCTCATACCGCCATCCAGCCGCAAGAAACATCGCAGCAGCGGCTCCTCGGCACCGCCGATCGCGCCGTTGCGCATTGCCACGGCGGGGGCGTCGTCGATCTCGGCCCGGCCCGCCCACTCGGGCTTGCCCCCTTCCCGCTCCGCCATGACCGACATCGGCTTCTGCTTCATCAGCCAAGCCGTCGGCTGCCGCATTGCAGCGATTGCATTGGATTTGCTTGGGGCACTTCATCCGCGTGCAGCTCTCGCAACCGCAGCGCTCACGGCGGAAGCCCCGTCTCCCAGCGCATCCCGAGCAGGAGCGTCGGGCAACCCCTGACCGAACACGCTTGCGACCGCGGCCAAACCGCGTATAACCGCGCCATCCTCGCGGTGGGTCGGCGTACCGGCCGACGGCAGCGAATCTGTAGTGACGGTGGATCGTCGCGTGAAGATGACGCGGCGGTCCCTGTTGTCGTCCAAATCCAGAGGAGCAACGGCAAAGATGCCGCTCTACGAGCACACGTTCATCGCCCGCCCCGACCTTTCGTCGCAGCAGGCACAAACCCTGGCCGACGAGCTCGGCGCCATCGTCTCGGCGAATGGCGGCGAAGTGAAGAAGGTCGAGTACTGGGGGCTCCGCTCCCTCGCCTACCGGCTGAAGAAGCATCGGAAGGCTCACTACGTGCACCTCAACCTCGACGCATCGCCTTCGGCGGTCGCCGAGCTCGAGCGCAACGAGCGCATCCACGACGACGTGGTCCGCTACCTGACGGTCAAGATCGACACGGTCGATCCCGAGCCGTCGATCGTGATGCAGGTCAAGTCCAGCCGCGACGAGCGGCGCCGCGACCGCCCCTGAGCTCTTCCGCCAATCGCAAAGTCGAGACGAGGAACCGTTAGATCATGGAAACCAGAGACCGCCCGCAGGGCTCCTACGGCGATCGCGAGCGTGGCGACCGCCCGGACCGTGGCAGCCGCGGCGGCGAGCCGCCGAACATCACCATCCGCCGACCCTTCTTCCGCCGCAAGAAGGCGAGCCCTTTCGCCCACGCCGACGCATCGCCGATCGACTACAAGGACGTGAAGCTGCTGCAGCGCTTCGTCTCGGAGCGTGGCAAGATCGTCCCGCGCCGGATCACCGCCGTGACCGCCAAGGAGCAGCGTCAGCTGGCCAAGGCGATCAAGCGGGCCCGCGAGCTGGCGCTCCTGCCCTACGTCGCCGGCTGAGCCGACCGACCCTGGACGAGCACCCGTGCAGCGGCAGCTCCTCATCATCGGCCTCGCGGCCGCGGCCAGCGCCACACTCTACCTGTCGCTGACCACGGGCGTTCTGGGCACGCCGCTCTTCGCCTATTTCGTCCAGCTCCCGGTGCTCTTCGTCGGCCTGTCGTTCGGGCTGGCCCCGGCGGGCCTCGCGAGCTTCGGCTCGGCCGGGCTCGTGATGGCGTTCGGCGGCGGCATCGCCGCGCTTGTCTTCATCGTGATCCAGGTGGCCCCCTGCCTGCTCACCACCCGTCAGGCGCTGCTCTCGCGGGTGGGCCAGGACGGCAAGACCGAGTGGTACCCGCTCGGCCTCGTGCTCTGCCAGCTCGTCCTCTACGCGGCGATCGTCATGGTCCTCGCCCACTTCTGGGTGCGCTGGAACACCGGCAGCATCGAGGCGGCCTTCACGGCGGCGCTGACCGACGTGCTCGGCCAGTTCGCCGGCGAGGCGGGGCAGCTCGCCGCGATCGCCCGGCAGGTCGCGGACTATGCGGCGATCGTGCCCGGCATCATCGCCGTCTCGTGGGTGCTGATGACGGTGATCAACGCCGCGCTGGCCCAGCTTCTGGCGCTGCGCGGCGGGCAGGCGCAGCGGCCGGGCGCCCCGCTCGCCGAGCTCTGGCTGCCGGCCTGGTGCGGGCCGGCGCTGGCGATCGGCACCCTCGCGGCCCTGGTCGCCGGCGGCGATCTCGCCTTCTTCGCCCAGGGCCTGGCAGCGCTCCTCGCGGTGCCCTTTTTGATGCAGGGCCTCGCCGTCGTCCACAGCCTCGCCCACCGGCTGCCCGCCCGCGGGCTGGCGCTCGCCGGCTTCTACCTCGTCCTCATCCTGTTCAGCTGGCCGCTCGTCGTGGTCGTCGTGGTCCTCGGTCTCGTCGAGGACTGGGCGCATCTGCGGCGGCGTCTGGCCTAATCCTCCGGAGTGTCATCCATGCAGGTCATCCTCCTCGAGCGCGTGCCGAAACTGGGCCAGATGGGCCAGATCGTGAACGTCAAGCCCGGCTACGCCCGCAACTTCCTGATCCCCAAGGGCAAGGCGCTGCGCGCCACCGAGACGGCACTCTCCGCCTTCGAGAGCCGCCGCGCCCAGCTCGAGGCGCAGAACCTGGAGCGCCGGAACGAGGCCGAGGAGGCGGCGACCATCATCGACGGCGCCTCGGTGGTCATCCTCCGCCAGGCGAGCGAGGGCGCCCAGCTCTACGGCTCGGTCAGCCCGCGCGACATCGCCGACGCCTTCACCGAGCAGGGCATCACCTTCACCCGCCAGCAGATCCGGCTGGAGAGCCCGCTGAAGATGCTCGGCATCCATGCGGTGACGGTGGCGCTGCATCCCGAGGTCGAGGTGCAGGTCAGCGTCAACATCGCCCGCAGCCACGAGGAGGCCGAGATTCAGGCCGGCAAGGCGGCGCCGGTGGTCGAGGAGGAGGCGATCGACCCGGACAGCGACGAGTTCACGCGCGGCAGCGGCTTCGACGAGCTCGGCATCTGAGTGCTGCCGGCGGCGGAACGGGTGGCGTGCCGTCGCCGGTGGGGCTAAGCTCGCCCACGACTGGCTTTCGAGGAGACCGCCATGGCGGCGCGCAAAGTCGAGGCAGCCCCTGAGGGCGGTGGGCAGGGCAGCGGTGGGGCCGAGGGTGAGGCCCGCAAGGGCGGCAAGGTCGCCATCGTCAAGAAGTATGCGAATCGTCGCCTCTACAATACGGCGTCGAGCAGCTATGTGACCCTCGAGGAGCTCTGCCAGATGGTGCGCGAGGGCCAGGACTTCCTGGTCTACGACGCCAAGACGGGCGACGACATCACCCGCTCGGTGCTGACCCAGATCATCCTCGAGGAGGATGCCAAGGGCCGCAACCTGATGCCCATCGGCTTCCTGCGCCAGCTCATTGGCTTCTACGACGACAGCCTGCAATCCGTGGTGCCGCGCTACCTCGAGGTCTCGATGGAGAACTTCGCCCGGCACCAGGAGCAGATGCGCGGCTACATGGAGGAGACGGTCGGCCGCTTCTTCCCGCTCAAGCCGCTCGACGTGGTGAGCCCGTTCGAGGAGGTCGCCCGCCAGAACATGGCGCTGTTCCAGAAGGCGGCGAGCCTCTTCAACCCCGCGGGCGAGAAGGCCGGCGACGAGCCGCAGCCGGCGACCCCGCCAGCCGAGGGCGGGCGCCCGAAGCGCGACGACGCCGAGCTCAGCCGCGAGATGCGGCAGCTCAAGGCCGAGATGGAGGCGCTGCAGCGCCAGATGTCCGCGATGCGCAAGGCGCCCGCGGGCGACAGCGACTGAAGGCTACGGGCGCCCGGCTACTCGACCCAGCCGAAGCCGTCGTCGAACCAGCTGCCATCGGCGAAGGCCTCACCCCGCCCGACCGGCGGCGTGGCGTCGGCGCCCTGCAGCGGCCCCATGCACGAAGCGGCGAAGGCGCCGCCGACGAGTGCGGTGCTCGCCAGGAGCGAGCGGCGTGACAGCCCGCGGGCGGGCCTAGCGGGCGAAGTTGACGATCCGGCTCCAGTAGCGCTCGAGACCGTTGAGCACATCGTTCAGCTCCTGCAGCTGCTCGCCCGTGGCGATGCCATCGCCGATCGCGTCGGCATTGCGCTGATAGAGCTCGTCGATCTTGGCGGTCAGGTCCAGCCCCTTCTCCGAAAGGCGTACCCGGGTCATGCGCCGGTCGTGGCTGCTGCGCTCCTGGATCAAATAGCCGTTCTCGACCAACTTCTTCACGTTGTACGAGACGTTTGAGCCCAGATAATAGCCGCGGACCGTGAGCTCGCCCACGGTCAGCTGGTCGGCGTTGATGTTCGAGAGAATCAACGTCTGCACGTTGTTGATATCCTCGATGCCGAGCCGGTCGAGCTCGGCCTTGATGACGTCGAGGAACCGTCGGTGCAGACGCTCGATCAGGCGAATGGTGACGAGATATTGGTCTTTCACTCAGTCCTCGGCGCGCAAATGCATCAAGCGTCCCACTTCCCGCGGCCGGACCATACCACCTGGGTCAACCGGAAGTTCCCCTAATCATCTTGATAATTGCTGAAAAATCTAGCCCCTCGTTCTCCTCGTGGGCGAACTTGGCGTAGAGTTGCGTCGCGGCGGCACCCATCGGCGTCGCCGCCCCGGTCATCTCCGCCGCGCCCATCGCGAGCTTCAGGTCCTTGAGCATCATCGCCGCGGTGAAGCCGGGCCGGTAGTCGCGATTGGCGGGCGTGGTCGGCACCGGCCCGGGCACCGGGCAGTAGGTGGTGAGCGACCAGCACTGGCCGGACGACCGGCTGCTGATGTCGAAGAGCTTCTGGTGCTCCAGCCCGAGCTTCTCGGCCAGCACCATGGCCTCGCAGACCGAGATCATCTGGATGCCGAGCATCAGATTGTTGCAGATCTTGGCCGCCTGACCGTTGCCGGCGTCACCGGCATGGACGATCGTCTTGCCCATCGCTTCGAGGAAGGGTGCGGCCCGGCCGAAGGCCTGGATCGTCCCGCCGACCATGAAGGTGAGCGAGGCGCCGGCGGCGCCGGTGACCCCGCCGGAGACGGGTGCGTCCACCATTTCTAGGCCGCGCGCCGCCGCCGCCGCGGCCACCTCCCTCGCGGTCGCGACGTCGATGGTCGAGCAGTCGATGAGCAGCGTTCCGGGTGCGGCATGGGCGAGGACGCCGGCCGGCCCGTCGTAGACGTCACGGACCTGCGGCCCGGCCGGCAGCATGCTGATCACCACCTCGGCACCGCTGACCACCCCGGCGAGGTCGCCCGCCAGCTGCAGGCCCGCCTCGCCTGCCATGCGACGCGCCTTTTCTCCCGGATCGAAGCCCGTCACCGCGTGGCCGGCCCGGTGCAGGTTGGCGGCCATGGGCAGGCCCATATTGCCGAGCCCGAGAAAGCCGATCCGTGCCATCACGCGTCCTCCCCCCTTGGCTGCCAGTCGAACTCGAGATCACCCCCGTCGAGGGGCGCGAAGCAGGCCGCGATCTCCGCCTCGCCCACCGCCTCGATCGTCCGGTGCTGCCAGCGCGGCTGCTTGTCCCGGTCGACCAGGAGGGCGCGAACACCTTCGGGGAAGTCGTGACCCTCGAGGAACCGGTGCACCATGCGATACTCCATGGCGAGGCAGCCGGCGAGATCGAGCGCCGCACCGCGCCGCAGCTCGGCGAAGGTCACGGCGACGCTGAGCGGCGATTTCTGCCGGAGCGTCCCGAGCGTCTCGGTGGCGAAGGCGCTCCTGTCCCGGGCGAGGCCGGCGAGCAGCTCGTCGAGGCTCGCGGCCGCGAAGAGCCGGTCGATGGCCGCTGCATCCAGCCCGCCCGGCACCGGCTCGTCGGCGAAGCGGGCGATGGCCGCGTCGATGTCGTCGCCGTCGACCAGCGCCGCCTCGAGGGCCGGCAGCGACGCGGCCGGCACGAAATGGTTGGCGATGCCGAGCCGCGTGGCCGTCGCCCCGTCCACCCGGGCACCGGTGAGCCCGAGATAAAAGCCGGCATGGGCCGGCAGGCGCGGGAGGAAGTGGCTGCCGCCGACATCCGGGAAGAAGCCGATGCCGGTCTCGGGCATGGCGAGGAGCGTGTTCTCGGTGGCGATCCGGTGCGACCCGTGCACCGAGATGCCGACCCCGCCGCCCATGGTGATGCCGTCCAGGAAGGCGATATAGGGCTTGCCCAGATTGCCGATCCGCCAGTTCATCCGATACTCGTCGAAGAAGAAAGGTGCGGCCGCCGCAGCACCTTCCTGCTTCGCCGCCCCGACCACGCCGACGATGTCGCCGCCGGCGCAGAAGGCCCGCCCCGGCACGGCCTTGATCAGCACGGCCCGGACCCCGTCGTCGTCGCGCCAGCGCCGCAGTGCTGCCGAGACGGCCCGCACCATGCCCCGGTCCAACGCGTTCAGCGCCCGCGGCCGATCCAGCGTCAGGATGCCGAGACCGCCCTGCACCTCGACATGGACGGTGCCGCTCATGGCCGGAGCAGCCGGCGGGCGATGATCAGCCGCATGATCTGGTTGGTTCCCTCGAGTATCTGGTGGACGCGCGCGTCCCGGAAGAAGCGCTCGATGCCGTGGTCCTGCAAGTAGCCGTAGCCGCCGAAGAGCTGCAAGGCCCGGTCGATCACCGCGAAGCCCGTATCCGTGGCGAGCCGCTTGGCCATGGCGACGAGTGCCGTGGCGTCCGCCGCGCCGGCGTCCAGCGCCAGCGCCGCCTTGTGCACCAGGAGCCGAGCCGCCTCGAGCTCGGTCGCCATGTCGGCCAGGGTGAACTGCACCGACTGGAACTCGGCGAGCTTCTGGCCGAACTGTCGGCGCTCAGCGACATGGGAGAGGGCCTTGTCGAGACAGGCCCGGGCGGCGCCGAGCGAGCAGGCGGCGATGCCGATGCGGCCACCGTCGAGCCCGACCATGGCGATCTCGAACCCCTGCCCCTCCGCGCCCAGCCGATTGGCCACGGGCACGCGGCAGGCATCGAGCTGCACTGCCGCCGTTGGCTGCGAGTGCCAGCCGAGCTTCCTCTCCTGTGCCCCGAAGGAGAGCCCCGCGGAGCCCGCCTCGACGAGGAAAGCCGAGATGCCCCTCGCACCCGGCCCGCCGGTCCGCGCCATGACGAGGTAAAGATCGCTCCGCCCCCGCCCGAGACGAAGGCCTTGGCACCATCGAGCACGTAGGTGTCGCCATCGAGCCGCGCCCGTGTCCGCAGGCTCGCGGCATCCGAGCCCGCGTCCGGCTCGGTCAGGCAGTAGCTGGCGAAGGCCGCCATGCCGACGAGGCTAGGCGGAAGCGCTGCCGCTGCGCGTCGCTGCCGAAGCGGTCGACCAGCGTCGCCACCATGTTGTGAATGGAGAGATAGGCGGCGGTCGAGGGGCAGGCCTCGGCCAGCGCCTCGAAGACGAGGGCCGCCTCGAGCCGGCCGAGCCCGGACCCGCCCGACGCGTCGCCCACGGTGATCGCGGCCATGCCGAGCCCGGCCGCCCGCCGCAGCGCCGCCTCGGGAAAGATCTCCTGCGCGTCCCAGCCGGCCGCCTCCGGCGCCAGCTCGCGGCCCGCGAATGCGCGCGCCATCTCGACCAGTGCCTGCTGCTCCTCGGAAAGGCCGAAATCCATCGCTGCCCCGCTTCCCCCGTCGGGCCGTTCCGATTGCCCGGCAGGCCCGACAGCTATAATGATTCCAGCTTCACGACCAGTGGACGACCTTCTTGAGCCAGCCCCGCCATCTCCCGCCGCTCCCGCCCTTTCCGCATTCCCGCCCGCGCCGCCTGCGCCGCGCCGCCTGGAGCCGGCGGCTGGTTGCCGAGCACTGCCTCAGGCCGGCGGACCTCATCCTGCCGGTCTTCATCATGGACGGCAGCAATCGCGAGGTGAGCATCGGTGCCATGCCGGGCGTCGTGCGCCACAGCCCCGACCGCGTGCTGCGCGTCGCCGAGCAGGCGCTCGAGGCCGGCATCCCGGCCCTCGCCCTCTTCCCGGCGACCCCGCTCGAGGCCAAGACCGAGGACGGCCGGGAGGCCTGGAACCCGGAGAACCTCGTCTGCCGCACGCTGCGGCTGCTCAAGCGGACGTTCCCGGAGCTCGGCCTGATCGCCGACGTGGCCCTCGATCCCTACACCACGCACGGCCAGGACGGGCTGGTCGAGGCTGGCGTGGTGCTCAACGACGAGACGCTCGAGGCGCTCAGCCGCCAGGCGCTCTGCCAGGCCGAGGCGGGCTGCGACGTCATCGCGCCCTCCGACATGATGGATGGCCGCATCCGCGCCGTGCGCGAGGCACTCGATGCGGCGGGGCACCAGGAGACGCTGATCCTCTCCTACGCCGCCAAGTTCGCCTCGGCCTTCTATGGCCCGTTCCGCGACGCCGTCGGCTCGGCCTCGGCCCTCGGTGCGGCCGACAGAAGACCTACCAGATGGACCCGGCCAACGGCAGCGAGGCGATCCGCGAGGCGTCGCTCGACATCGCCGAGAGCGCCGACATGCTGATGGTCAAGCCCGGCATGCCCTATCTCGACGTCATCCGCACCCTGAAGGACGCCTTCCATCTGCCGACGCTCGCCTATCAGGTCTCCGGCGAGTACGCGATGCTGAAGGCCGCAGGCCAAAACGGCTGGCTCGACGGCGACGCGGCACTCCTCGAGAGCCTCCTCTGCTTCAAGCGCGCCGGCGCCGACGCCATCCTCACCTACGCCGCCCTCGAGGTGGCAGGCCGGCTGGGGCGGTAGAGTCTGCTAAAGAAGGCATGGAAATGAGCATCGTTCGATGCCATAATTCATGTATCGTGCTCGTTCAGGCAGAAAGCGATGCGCACCACCATTGCCCTCGATGACGATCTCATTGCCAAGGCACAGGCATTGACGGGCACGACCGAAAAGGCCGCGCTGATCCGAAAGGCGTTGAAAGCCCTGATCGAGCGCGAGAGCGCGCGGCGGCTGGCTCGCCTCGGTGGCACCGAGCCCGACCTCGAGCCGACACCACGCCGGCGGCCCGACCCCGCGTGATCCTGGTCGACAGCACGGTCTGGATCGACCATCTGCGAGGCAGCGACCCGACGTTGGTCCGCCTGCTCGAGATGGATCACGTGCTTGCGCATCCCTTCGTTGTCGCCGAGCTGGCGCTCGGCAACCTGCGCCAGCGCGACGTGATCATCGGTTGGCTCCGTGACCTGCCGTGCGCCGCAACGGCGACCGATGACGAGCTGCTCCACTTCATCGAGCGGCATAAGCTTGCCGGCGTCGGCATAGGTCTCGTCGACGCCCATCTCCTGGCCTCGGTTACACTCGATTCCGGCGCCCGGCTCTGGACGCGCGATCGGCGCCTGCGCCGGGCCGCCGAAAGAATCGGGTGCGAAGCCCACCTTGCCTGAGCGACGCGAACCAACCGGCGTTGTCGGACCTGCTTGCGCTCTTCGCCCCACCCCCTACCGTTGACATCGGCCCCTCAATTCCCGGTTATGGCATCGGTGTTCCCCGGTCCGCGGAGGAGGCGGTCGATGCCCGAGCCCAAGCCCGACGAGCCCTTGCGCCGCGCCATCGTGCTGGTGCCCGGCATCCAACGCGCCGAGCGCTTCGTCCGGCGCGATCGGCTGGTGGACAATCTCGCCACGGTCGAGCGCCATCCCCTGGCCGCTGGGGGCGAGGTGGAGCTGGCGGGCGAGACTGGCCGGCGGCTGCTGCCGGGCGCACTGCGCGGCGTCGTGGCAGCACCTGTGGAGACCGATGTCTTCGAGGCCTATTGGGGCGACATGGTCGAGGACGCCGTGGAGACCGGCCCCTGGGGCAAGCTGCGCAGCGGCTTCGAGCTGGTCGCCTACTGGGTCTTCAGCCCCGGCACGTGGCGGGCCTTCGCGCTTTCCCGCTTCGTCACCATCGGGCTTTTGATCAGCGGCCTGCTCCTGATCCTCTGGTACGTGTCGATCGCGCTTCTGGTTGCCACCACCCTGCGCGGCATGGAGCCGCCCGAGATCCTCACCCTGCCGGTGCTGGCCCAGCTCTACGAGGGCTTTCTCTGGCTCGCCGCCGGCATCGAGAACTTCGCCTACTGGGCGCTCCTCGCCTTCGTCCTCTCGGCCGTCAATGCCGACGGGCTGGCGCAGGTCGGCCGCTTCACCAAGGATTATCTCGAGAATCGCCCGAACGAGGACGAGGTCGGCCTGCGCGACCGGCTGCGCTGCCGGGTGCGCGGCACGCTCGATGCGGTCCTGGCCGAGCCTTACGACGAGGTCGTGGTCGCCGCCCACAGCCTGGGCTCGGTCATAGCGCTCGATGCCCTGGCCGACTGGCCGCACGACGCCGACTGGCCACGGCTGCGCTTCGTCACCCTGGGCTCGCCCGTGGCCGTCCTCGCCTGCCGCTCGACCTGGCTCGCCCGGGAGCGCCAGAAGCTGCTCGCCCGGCCGCCGGTGACCTGGCTCGACTTCCACAGCAATGCCGATTGGCTCTGCACCAGCGTCATCGCCGGCCTCGGCGGCACCGTACCGGCCGGCGTCCAGAGCTTCGAGCTGCCGTTCGATGCGGGCCTGCTCGGCCGGCTCAGCGGCAGCAGCCACCAGGACTACTACCGCAACCAGCGAGTGCTCGAGACCCTGGCCACACCGGGCCTGCTGCCGGCAGCTCCGCAGATCTGACCACCGGACGAACCCTTCAGGAGACGACGTGGAGACCCACGCCCATATCCCTTACCTGCGCGAGCTCGTCGTCTTCCTGATCGCCGCTGGCGTGATCGTGCCGGTCCTGCACCGGCTGCGGATCAGCCCGGTTCTCGGCTATCTGGTCATCGGCGCCCTGATCGGCCCCTTCGGCCTCGGCCGCCTGGCGGGCGCCTGGCCCTGGCTCGGCCATGTCGTGATCACCGACCTCGACGGGGTGAAGGCGCTGGCCGAGCTCGGCGTCGTCTTCCTCCTCTTCATGATCGGCCTGGAGCTCTCGATCGAGCGCCTGTGGAGCATGCGCCGCCTGGTCTTCGGCCTCGGCAGCCTGCAGATCCTGGCGAGCGGCCTCGTCATCGGCCTGATCGCCTGGGGGTTCGGCAACACGCCCCGCGCCTCGATCGTCCTCGGCGCCTGCCTCGCCCTCTCCTCGACCGCCATCGTCATGCAGCTCTTGATCGAAGGCCGGCGCATCGGCACCATGGTCGGCCGCTCGAGCTTCTCGATCCTGCTCATGCAGGACCTGGCCGTTGTGCCCATTCTCTTCCTGGTCAGCGTGCTCGGCGCCACGGCCGGCGGCAATGTCGGCCTCGCTCTGGCGCTCACCATCGGCAAGGTGCTCGTCGTCGTCCTCGCCATCTACCTCGTCGGCCGTGTGGTGCTGCGCCCGCTCTTGCGGCTGGTCGCCCGGACCGGGAGCCCGGAGATGTTCATGGCGGCGATCCTGCTCACCGCCATCGGCACGGCCCGCCATCACCAGCGCCGCCGGCCTCTCCATGGCGCTCGGCGCCTTCCTTGCCGGTCTCTTGCTCGCCGAGACGGAGTACCGCCACGAGATCGAGATCGACATCGCCCTTCAAGGGGCTGATGCTCGGCCTCTTCTTCATGTCGGTCGGCATGGGCATCGACTACCGGGTGATCGCCGCCGAGCCCTTCTGGATCGTCAGCTCCGTGCTCGGGCTCTTCCTCATCAAGGCGCAGGTCACGGCGGGCCTCGGCCTCGCCTTCAATTTGCCCCGGCACACGGCGCTCGACTCGGCCTCCTGCTCGGCCAGGGCGGCGAGTTCGCCTTCATCGTCGTCGGCATCGCCATGAAGCTCGGCCTCGTCGATGGCGATGTCGGCCAGTTCATGCTGATCGTCGCCGGGCTGAGCATGGTCGCAACACCATTCGTGGCGCGCCTCGCGACATTTCTGGCGGGCGCCATGGAGGAGCGCGCCACGGCCGGGCCGCTGCCCGCGGCGCAGAGCCAGATCGAGGGCATCGAGGGCCATGTGGTGCTCGCCGGCTTCGGCCAGGTCGGCCGCACGCTGGGTGACATGCTGGATGCCCAGACCATCCCCTATCTCGCCATCGACCGCGACCCGAGCACCGTCCACCGCGCCCGCGAGGCGAAGAAGCGCGTCTTCTACGGTGACGCGTCGCGTCTCGAGATGCTCAACCGCGTCCATGCCGACACCGCCGCCGCGATCGTCGTCACCATGGATTCACCGAACGCGGTCGAGAAGGTCGTGCACGAGGCCCACGCCCTCTTCCCGGACGTGCCGATCTACGCCCGGGCCAGCGACACCGTGCAGGCACGGCGCCTCATGGCGGCCGGCGCCACGCTCGCCGTGCCGGAGACCGTGGAGGCCAGCCTGCAGCTCGCCGGCCGGGTGCTCGTCGGCTTCGGGCTGCCGGACAGATCGATCAACCGGCTGATCGAGCGCAGCGCCAGCTGCTCGAGCCGACCAATCCCGACCACCAGCGCGGCTTCGCGGTGCTTCGCTGATTCAGCTTTCGAGGAATTCCCCGGACGGCCGCGATCTGGTTCGCCGCCATCAGCGCCGGCGCGTGGCCGACGCCGTCGAAGGTCACGAGCTTTGCCTTCGGCCCGCGCCCGGTCATCTCGGCTGCCACCGCCGCCGGCAGCAGCGTGCTCTCCGCCCCGTGCAGGAGGAGCGTCGGGCAGGTGATGGCGTCGTAGAGCTGCCAGAGCTCGAGATCGGCCGTGGCCGTCTCGCCGAACGGTTGGGCGATCGCGGGGTCGTAGTGGAGCGCCAGCCCGCCCGGCACCGGACGGGCGCTGTGGCGCGCGAGATGCGCCCACTCGGTATCGGTCAGCGGGCCGAAAGGCGCATGCACGCGGCGGAGATGGGCCTCGAGGCCGGCGAGATCGGCGAAGACCGGCGGCTGGTCCCGCAGCCGCTCGGCGATGCCGGCGAGGGCAGCGACCGGCACGCGCCCGCCGATGTCGTTGAGCACCAGCTTCGCGACCCGGGTCGGCTGCGAGGCCGCCAGCCCCATGCCGATGATCCCGCCCATCGACGTGCCGACCAGCTCGACCGCCGCAAGGCCGAGCCCATCGAGGAAGGCCGTCACCTGCGAGACATAGGTCGGCACCGCATAGCGGGTGGGATCGGCGAGCCAGCCGCTTCGGCCGCGCCCGGCCACGTCGAGCGCCAGGACCCGCGCCGTGCCGGCGAGCGCTGCCGCCAGGAAGTCGAAATCACGGGCGTTCCGCGTCAGGCCGTGCAGGCAGAGCACGGTGCGCGGCGCCGCCGGGTCACCCACTCGACATAGCCGAGCGACAACGGTGCCCCGGCATCGTCGATCGTCAGCGCCGCCTCGTGCATCGCCTGGAACCTTCGTTCAGATGCGGGCGATCTGCGCCGGCACCTCGCCACGGCCGCCGCCGACCGTCACCGGCCGCGAGCGCACCGTCTCGCGATAGACGATGAAGAGGCCGCAGGCCACGACGATGCCGAGCCCGACGAAGAGATTGGCGCTCGGCACGTCGCCGAAGACCAGAATGCCGAAGACCACCGCCCAGATCATCTGGCTGTACTGGAAAGGTGCGACGACCACGGCCGGCGCCTCGCGCGTCGCGAAGACCATGCCGGCCTGGCCGCAGCCCATCAAAAGCCCCGCCACGGCCATGAGGCCGAGCTCGGCCGGGCTCGGCCAGACCCAGTTGAAGAGCGCCGGCGGCAGGGACACCGCCATCAGCCAGAGCATGACCGAGAGGAGCAGGGCCCCGCTCTTCTCGGCTGCCCCGATCTTCTTCAGGATGATGAAGCTCAGCGCCCCGGCGAGCGCTGCGAGCCCGGCCAGCACATGGCCGAGGCCCAGGGACGAGAACTCGGGGTCGATCATGATGAGCACGCCGACGAAGCCCACCAGGGTCGCCGACCAGCGCCGCCAGCCCACCGACTCGCGCAGGAGAAGGGCCGAGAACCCGGTGACCAGCATCGGTGCCGCGAAGAGCAGCGCGTAGACCTCGGCCATCGGCAGGAGCGCGAAGGCGTTCCAGGCGAGGCAGCCGCAGATCGCGGCCAGGATGCCTCGTAGCGCGACCAGCGGCCTGTTGCGCGGCACGAGCGACTGCAGGCCGCCCCGGCCGACGATCGTGGCCAGCACCGGCAGCATGGCGAAGAAGGCCATGGTGAAGGCGATCTGGAAGACCGAGAAGGCGCCGGAGGACGACTTGAGCAGGGCATCGGCCGTGGAGAACGAGGCATAGGCGAGCAGCGAGATGCCGATGCCCCGAGCGATGCGGTTCGGCTCGACGGCGACAATGGCGAGCGTGCTCATGGAAGCTGCAGGTCCGTGGTTGAATTACCCGTACCTTATGCCGAATTCCCGGGACACAGAGCCAGCGGATCACGCATCTTGAACCAACCGTTTGCGCATGGCTCCCCTGTCGGATCGGCGCTGCTCGCGGGGATGATTTCTTAACCCCTCGTCAGATGGCGAAATCGATGCCGTCCTTGATCTCCCGACGCACGGCCGACCGCTCGGCGGCGTGGCAGAGATCCTCGATCGTGATGGCATCCAGCCGGGCGAGCAGCGCCTGCTCGTGCTCCAGCCAGAAGGGCGCCATGACCCGCTGGCCCAGATCGCTCGCCGACAGGCTCTCGGGCTCCACCTCCCCGGCCTCGACGACGTTGACGATGTCGGCGACGGTGATGCGGCGGCGCTCGCGGGCCAGTCGGTAGCCGCCGCGCGGGCCGCGTACGCCGCGCAGGATGCCGGCTTTCACCAGCTGCTGCATGACCTGCTCCAGATAGCGGCGCGGCAGGTTCAGGCGACGCCCGATATCCTGGCTCTGCACCGGCTCCGACGTGCCGTGATAGGCGATGTCGACGACCGCCTCGACGGCCAGCGCCACCTTCTTCGACGGCTTGATCATCGCGTCTGGCTCCCCTCCTTGCCTGTTTCGATCCCGAGGTCGAGCGGCCGGCTGCCCGTCGAGCCGAAACCGCCGGCTGCCCGGTCGCTGGGCAGGAGCCCGCCGGCCGCGGCCCGCCAGCTCGCCCGGGCCACCGGTGCCAGCACGAGCTGGGCGATCCGTTCGCCGCGCCGCACGCTGAACGTCTCCTCGCCCAGGTTGACGAGCACGACCCCGATCTCGCCCCGGTAGTCCGCGTCGATCGTGCCGGGGGCGTTGAGCACGGTGACACCGTGCCGGAGCGCCAGGCCCGAGCGCGGCCGGACCTGCGCCTCGAAGCCTTCCGGCAGGGCGATCCTGAGCCCGGTCGGCACCAGCGCCCGCCGCCCCGGCGCGATGGCCAGGGGCTCGTCGGCCGGCACTGCCGCATGCAGGTCCGCGCCGGCGGCGAGAGCCGTCGCATAGGCCGGCAAAGGCAGGCCCTCACCGTGCGCCAGGCGCTCGATCGTGACCTCGACCCTCATTGGCCGAGCCGCTCCGCGATCCGCGCCACCAGCCGGGTGGCGAGCTCGTCCTTGCCCATTTCCGGCCAGGTCTCGACCGGCGCGTCCGGGCGCAGCAGGTGGACCCGGTTGCGGGCACCGCCGAAGACCTCGCTGCCGGCGCCCACGTCGTTCGCCAGGATCCAGTCGCAACCCTTGCGCTCGAGCTTGGCGGCGGCATTGGCGAGGAGATCGTCGGTTTCCGCGGCGAAGCCCACGACGGCTCGGGTCGCATCGCAGGATGGTGCCCCCAAACCCTTGAGAATGTCCGGGTTCTCGACGAGCTCGAGGAAGCTGGCTGATCGCGCCCCTTCTTCAGCTTCGCCTCGGCCGCCACGGCCGGGCGCCAGTCGGCGACCGCCGCGGCACAGACCGCGATGTCCGCCGGCAGGGCAGCCTCGACCGCATCGCGCATCGCCCGCGCACTCGACCCGGCGCACCGCCACGCCCGGCGGGTCGGGCAGGCTCACCGGCCCGCTCACCAGCGTCACCTGCACCGGCGGCCGCCGGGCCGCCGCGATCGCATGGCCCTGGCGGCCTGAGGAACGATTGGCGATGTAGCGGACCGGATCGATCGCCTCGTGCGTCGGCCCGCTGGTGACGATCGCCCGCCGCCCGGCCAGCGGCCGCCTGCCCGTGGGTGCGAGGATGGCCTGGATGGCGGCCAGGATCTCGGCCGGCTCGGCCATGCGCCCGCTGGCCGACCTCGCCACAGGCCATGTCACCCGCCATGGGCCCGACGAAGTGGATGCCGTCCGCGCGCAGGGTGGCGACGTTCCTCCGGGTCGCCTTGTGCTGCCACATCATCGGGTTCATGGCGGGCGCCACCAGCACGGGCTTGTCGGTGGCGAGCAGGGTGGTGGAGGCGAGGTCATCGGCGTGGCCTTGTGCCATCTTCGCCATAGGTCCGCCGTGGCCGGGGCCACGACGACGAGGTCGGCCTCGCGGAGAGCCGGATATGGCCCATCTCCGCTTCGTCGGTGAGCGAGAAGAGATCGCTGTAGACCTTTGATTCGGCGAGGCTCGAGACGGCCAGCGGGGTGACGAACTCGGCCCCGGCCCGGGTCAGGATCGTGCGGAAGGCGAGGCCGCGCTCGCGCCCGCGCCGGATCAGCTCCAGCGTCTTGTAGGCGGCGATGCCACCGCCGATGACCAGGAGAATGCGTTTCGCATCCATCGGCTTTCCTGCCCTGCGACCGGGTGCATGGGACGAGCCTGCCCGAGCAGCCCCTATTTACGCAAATGAAGTGGGATAGCTTCAGCCGACGGCAAGCCCGATGAGGAATCCGACGAGGAGCGGCCAGAACCAGACCGGGAAGAGCTTCGGCCGATCGACCACGACATGCCGGGTGCGGTCGCGCTCGAGCGCCTCGTCGAGCCGCCGCACGAGATCCGGAAGGCGGCCCGCCGTCTGCAGCCCGTCCGCCAGCGCCTGCTGCAGGCGGGCCTTCGGGCCGAGATTGGCGATCATCCACTCCTCGACGAGCGGCTGGGCGAGCTGCCACATGTTGACCTTCGGGTTGAGCAGCCGGCCGACCCCCGGCCACGACCATGGTCTTCTGCAGCAGCAGGAGCTGCGGCTGGGTCTGCATGCGGAACTGCTCGGCCATCGCCAGGAGCTGCCCCATCAGCCGGCCGAACGAGATCTCCTCGAGCGGCAGGCCGAGGATCGGCTCACCGATCGAGCGCACCGCCTGGACGAAGGCCATCCGGTCGGCGTCGTCGGGCAGAAAGCCGGCGGCGAAGAAGACGTCCGCCACCTTGACGTAGTCGCGCTCCAGAAAGCCCACGAGGATGTCGGCCATGTGCCGGCGGTCGGCCATCTCGATCCGGCCCATGATGCCGAAATCGAGGCGACGATGGTCCCCTCCCGGTCGATCAGGATATTGCCGGGGTGCATGTCGCCGTGGAAGAAGCCGTCCTTGAAGACCTGGCTGAAGAAGGCCCCGGCCGCGTTCTCCATGATCCGGTCGGGGTCGTGCCCCGCGGCGATCAGCGCGGCGCGGTCGGCGATGCCCTGGCCGACGATCCGCTCGAAGGTGACCACCCGGCGGCCGGTCCGCCGCCAGTCCACCGCCGGCACGCGAAAGCCCTCGTAGTCCGGGCGTTCTCGCCGAGCTCGACCGCCGCCGCCGCCTCGAGCCGGAGATCGAGCTCGCGCCGCGTCACCTGGGCGAAGATGGCGACCGCCTCGACCGGCTTGTAGTGCCGCAGATGCGGCTGGGCCCGCTCGACCAGCCGGGCGAGCCACGCAAAGAAGCCGAGATCGCGCTCGATCGCCTTCTCGATGCCCGGCCGCAGGACCCGACCGCCACCTCGGCGCCGTCGGTCGTCGTCGCCAGGTGCACCTGGGCGATCGAGGCCGCGGCGACCGGCCGGTCCCGGAAGTCCGCGAAAAGGGCCTCGACCGGCTGCTCGAGGTCCGCCGCGATCACCGCCCGGGCCGCCTCGGCCGGAAGGATGGCAGCGATCCTGCAGGGTGGCGAGATCGCGGGCGATGGCTTCGCCCAGGAGGTCGGTGCGGGTGGCGAGGCTCTGGCCGAACTTGATGAAGGAGGGGCCCAGCTCCTCGAGCGCCGCGGCGAGCCGCTGCCCGGGTCGCCCGGGGGCGGCCTCGTTGACGAATGGCCGGGCGAGCCGTAGCAAGGGCCGCGCCTGCGGCAGGAGCTCGAAGGGAAAGAGCGCGTTGTGCCTGGCCAGGGTCCGGCCGATGCCGACCAGGCGCCAGAGATTGCGCGGGCTTTCGAGCATCGCTGCGGTTCTAGAGCCGCCAGCCGGAATGAATGGCGGCGATCCCGCCCGAGAGATTGCGCCAGCGGACCTGCTCGAAGCCGGCGCCGCGCATCAGCTCGGCGAAGGTCGGCTGGTCGGGGAAGCGACGGATGCTCTCGGCGAGATAGCGGTAGCTCGCCGCATCGCCGGCGACGACGCGGCCGAGGGCCGGGAGCACCTGGAAGGAATAGGTGTCGTAGACCCGATCGAGCACCGGCAGCACGACCTTGGAGAACTCGAGGCAGAGGAACCGGCCACCCGGCCGGAGCACGCGGAAGCCCTCGGCGAGCGCCTTGTCGATATGGGTCACGTTGCGGATGCCGAAGGCCATGGTCACCGCGTCGAACCGGCCGCTCGCGAAGGGCAGCGCCATGGCGTCGGCGCAGACGAAGGCGAGCCGGTCGAACCAGCCGCGCCCGAGCGCCCGGTCGCGCCCCTGGCCGAGCATCGCGGCGTTGATGTCGGCGAGCACCACCCGGCCGTCGCCGCCGACCCGCCGCAGCACGCGCTCGGCCACGTCGCCCGTGCCGCCGGCCAGATCGAGCAGGCGGATGCCGGGGCGCGGCGCCAGCCAGTCGAGCACCGCCTCCTTCCACAGCCGGTGCACGCCGAAGCTCATCAGATCGTTCATCAGGTCGTAGCGGCCGGCGACGCTGTCGAACACCTGGCGCACCCGGCCGGCCTTGACTGCCGGTGCCACCGCCTCGAAGCCGAAGCTCGAGGCGAGCTCGGCCGCGGCAGCCGCCGGCCTGTCCGTCTTCTCCATCGATCTCACTTCTCGTGCGGTGAACAGCGGTGTTGTAGGAAAGCCCACCCGGCGCGGCAACCATCCCCGCAGCACCGCCCGCAGCCGCCAGGAAAACCCGTCTTGCCGGAGCTTCCCGAGGTCGAGACCACACTGAGGGCCCTCGCCCATCGCCTCGATTCCCGCAGCTTCACCCGGGTCGAGCAGCGGCGGGCCGACCTGCGCTTCAGCCTGCCGGAGAGGCTCCTGGCCCGCCTCGCCGGGCGACGGCTCACAGGCTTCGCCCGGCGTGCCAAGTATCTCCAGCTCCTGCTCGACGACGGCATGGCGCTGCTCCTGCATCTCGGCATGTCCGGCCGGCTCGTCTTCGACGGCCCGCCCGCCGGCCCGCACGAGCATCTCACCTTTCATTTCGACGACGGCACGATCCTCCGGTTCGTCGACCCGCGGCGCTTCGGCATGCTCGATCTCAGCCCGCAGGTGTCGCTCGGCGAGCACAAGTGGCTGGCCCATCTCGGCCTCGAACCGCTCGGCAACGCCTTCGACGGCCGTCGCTCCGAGCCGCCTCGCCGGCCGGCAGGTGGCGCTGAAGGTCGCCATCATGGACCAGCGCCATGTCGTCGGCGTCGGCAACATCTATGCCAGCGAGAGCCTGCATCGGGCCGGGCTCTCGCCCCGCCGGCTCGCCTGCACGCTCGGCCCGGAGCGTGCGGATCGGCTCGCCTCGGCGATCCGCGAGGTGCTGCTCGAGGCCATCGACGCCGGCGGGTCGTCGCTGCGCGACTATGTCCAGTCGAACGGCGAGCTGGGCAATTTCCAGCGGCAGTTCCGGGTCTACGATCGCGCCGGCCTACCCTGCACGGGCTGCGGCCGGCCGGTCGCCCGGCTGGTGCAGGCTGGGCGGGCCACCTTCTTCTGCGGCCGCTGCCAGCGCTGAGCCGCATGCTGCGCCGCCGCAAGGACGCGTCGGTTTAACTGGACGGACCCGGCAGGCTTGGTGTTAAAGGCGGCGCCTGAGATGCGCCCCGCGGGTGACGAGCCCGCCCAAAGCCCCGCCTTCAGCCAAGCAGCACGCCGTTCGGTAGCGAGCAACGGAGAACCTTCATGGCGTTCGAGACGATCCTGGTCGACAAGCGCGACGCCGTCGCCGTCATCACCCTCAACCGGCCGAAGCAGCTCAATGCGCTCAATGGCCAGCTCGTCGACGAGCTCCGCCGGGCACTCGCCAACCTGGACGCCGATCCGGCGATCGCCGCGGTCGTGCTCACCGGCTCCGACAAGGCCTTCGCCGCCGGCGCCGACATCAAGGAGATGGCCGAGCTCGACTTCGCCGAAGCCTACAGCAGCGACTTCATCGGCGCCTGGCACAAGATCGCCGAGCACAAGAAGCCGGTGATCGCGGCGGTCGCCGGCTACGCGCTGGGCGGCGGCTGCGAGCTCGCCATGATGTGCGACATCATCCTCGCCGCCGAGAACGCCAAGTTCGGCCAGCCGGAGATCAATCTCGGCACCATCCCCGGTGCCGGCGGCACGCAGCGCCTGACCCGCGCCATCGGCAAGTCGAAGGCCATGGAGATGATCCTGACCGGTCGCAACATGGACGCCGCCGAGGCCGAGCGGGCCAACCTGGTGGCCCGGGTGGTGCCGCTCGGCGATCTCCTCGACGAGGCGATCGCCCTCGCCCAGGCCATTGCCACCAAGTCGCAGCCGATCGTCGCCATGGCCAAGGAGGCGGTGGACGCCGCCTACGAGACCACGCTCGCCGAGGGCATCCGCTTCGAGAAGCGCAGCTTCTACGGCACCTTCGCCACGGCCGATCGGCGCGAGGGCATGCTCGCCTTCGCCGAGAAGCGGAGCCCCAACTTCACCCAGAGCTGACCCGCCCCGCCCGGGTGCCTGCCGCCGATTGACGGCCGGCCACTTCGTCGGTATACGGGCGGACCTTTTTACAGATGAGGGTTATCGTGGCGCATAGTCGTACAGCCAGGAAACGTATCCGTCAGACCGCCAAGCGGACGGAGCTCAACAAGAGCCGGATCAGCCGCATCCGCACCTTCGTCCGCAAGCTGGACGATGCTCTCGCCCGCGGCGACGCGCCGGCCGCCACGGCCGCCTTCGCCGCTGCGGCGCCGGAGCTGCAGCGTGGCGTGACCAAGGGTGTGCTGCATCGCAACACCGTGGCACGGAAGATCTCGCGGATGTCGCAGCGCGTCCGCCAGCTGGCGACCAGCCAGCCCGGCTGAGCCATCGGGCGGGTAGCCCCGCCCTTCGCTACCCGACGGTAAAGAACACCAGGAAGCGTGGACCCGGAGCTTTGGGGCGACGCTCCCTCGGTGTTGACCAACACGTCCGATTCATCAACTTAAGCGCGAATTTCCGCGTTCTCTTTTCGATCCTCTTGCCAGCCCGGTCCTGCACGGTTACTGTCCGGGGATGCGCTGCGGCCTCCCGCCCGCGTCGATCACCATCAATCTACCAGTAACGCGTACAGTCAAACACAGTATGTGGGCGCGCTCTATTGATGCTAAACCAGAAGGCGAGCAACGAGCGGGCGATGAGGCGGCAGCAACCGTCATGCGCTTGTCGAGAACTCGTCATCATGGGCCCGGCGCGATGCTGGGCGGGGCACGGCAGCGCAAGTAACCAAGGCGAACGGCAGTCCCGCCGATTCGCTCCGCACTAGAACGGATCGCAAGCTCATGGGTCGAGGGAGCAAGTCCGAGGCGGTAGTCGAGGCAGACATGGCCGGTCCGCTGGGCGTTGAATTGACGCAGCAATGGTCGCGGGTGCGCGGCCTGCTCCGGGCGGAGTTCGGCGACACGGCCTATTCGACCTGGCTGCGCCCGCTCGAGGCCATCGCCCTCGACGGCGACCGCGT
>JAWKVR010000040.1:0-36084 GCA_041397945.1 Geminicoccaceae bacterium | reverse complement strand
GCGCGGTGACGCAGACCTCGCCATCGCCCTGCATGCCGTGGCCGTCGCCGGCGGAGAAGAGCGCACCCTCGTTGAAGACGGGCAGATAGAGAGTCGTGCCGGCGCGCAGCTCCTTGTTGTCGAGATTGCCGCCGAACTTGCGCGGCTGCATCGAGGAGCAGCGGCCCCAGTGGGGCGGCGGGGCCACGGTGATGACGCCGAAGAAGGGGTCGAGCGGCAGCTCCTTGCCCCAGGGCAGGCGGGCGGTGCCGGCCTCGAGGTCGATCATGGGATGGATGATGGTGAGGCTGTCGAACTCTCCGGGGAGCGTGCCCAAAAGCGGCTTGACGCCGGTCCAGCCCCAGCGGTCGATCGGCGTCACCTCGAGGATGTCGATCTGCAGCACGTCGCCGGGTGCCGCCCCTTCGACATGCACGGGCCCGGTGATCATGTGGCTGGTCGGGCCGGGCGGGCAGCGGCGGAGCGCCTCGAGGTGGCCCGCCTGGACGAGCGTGCGGTCGGGCGGCAGCTCCGCCTCGCGGGAGGCCGCCCAGCTGGCGAGCCGGACGGTGTCGCCCGAGGCGACCCTGAGCACGGCGGGCCGCGCCGCGTCGATGTAGCCCCACGCGATGTTCTCGGGGGTGGCGGGCAGCTCGTGTTGGCGGGGCATGGTCGGTGTCCTTCAGCCGGCGAAGCGGATGGATGGGGTGCCGCGCACGTCGGTCTCGATGGCGAGGACCGCACCCTCGGCGGGATTTCTCGCGAGGGCGGCGGCGTCGAGGCCGTGGCGGGCGGAGGTGACGAAGAGGGTGGCGAGGTCGGGGCCGGCGAAGCAGCAGGAGGTGGGCTGGCTGACCGGCAGCTCGATGATGCGATCGACCGAGCCGTCCGGCGCGAAGCGGACGATCGAGGAGCCGGCGAAGCGGCAGTTCCAGAGATAGCCCTCGGCGTCGATCGCCGAGCCGTCGCAATAGCCCGGCAGCTTCTCGTCGCTGAAGACGCGCGACGCGCCGAGCCGGCCGTCGTCCCGGACCTCCCAGGCGCTGATGACGCCGGTGAGTGTGTCGGCGAAGAGGAGGGTCCGGCCCTCGTCGGTCCAGGCCAGTGTGTTGGAGAGGCCGACATGGTCGACCTCGCGGGTGATGCCGCCGTCGTGGCGGATGCGGTAGAGGGCGCCGGTCGATCCGGTCATGGGCTTCGGGCTGCCGTCGGGGTGCAAATTGTTCTGCATCGTGCCGACCCAGAAGCTGCCGTCGGGCGCGCATTTGGCCTCGTTGGTGCGGTTCTCGGGCCGGTCGGGCTCGTGGGCGACGAAGAGCTCGAGCGCGCCGGTCGCCTCGTCCATGAGGTAGACGCCGTCGCGCATGGCGAGGAGCAGGCCCTGACGCTGCTCGCAGGGCACCACGGCCGAGGGGAAATCGTCGAGCTGCCAGTGGCGCTGGACGCCGGTTGCCGGATGCCAGCGATGGACGCGCTTCTTCGAGATGTCGACCCACCAGAGCACGTTCAGGGCGTCGTCCCAGAACGGTCCCTCGCCGACGCCGTTTTCGGCATCGAGCGCGATCTCGATCCGCATCTTTCGTTCCTCCCCGCCGCTGGCACCGGGACTATGGGTGCTCGCGGCGATGAGGCGCAACGTGCTCGGGCTGGCTCAATCTTCCGGCAGGTGGCAGGCGCAGGCAGGCTTGTGGCCGTCGGGGTCGCGCACATAGGCGCCGTAATAGTCGGGGTGGTAGTGGGCGCGCAGGCCGGGCGGGCCTTCGCAGGTGCCGCCGGCGGCGAGGGCTGCGGCGTGGAAGGCGCGGACGGTGGCGCGGTCCTTGGCCAGGAACGCGAAGGTCTGGCCGTTGCCTACGGTGGCCGGGCGGCCGTTGATGGGCCGCATCAGGTAGAAATGGGGTGTCGTCTCCTGCGTCTCGCCATAACCGACGAGCCCGTTGAACGCCTCGTCGGCGATGCAGGGGATGTGCAGCACCGCCATGACCCGGTCGTAGAAGGCCTTGGCACGCTTGAGGTCGTTGGTGCCGATGGTGACGTGGCTCAGCATGGGCGTTCCGTCCTTGCCAATCAGTCCTTGTAGGGATCGACCTCGCCGGCGCCGGCCATGACGACGACGAGCGGGCGCAGCCGGGTCACGACCCGGATGGTGTCGGCGTGATGGGCCAGCACGGCGTCGAGGCGGCGATAGGCCATCGGGCTCTCGTCGAGCCCGGCGCCGCGGAGCACCACGCCGCGCTCCTTCAGCCAGGCGTCCATCTCGGGCCGGGCGAAGCGGCGAATGGCCTCGCGCCGGCCGAAGGTCCGCCCGGCACCGTGGATGGTCGAGTGCCAGATGGCCGCCGATGCGGCCCCGCCGACGCCCTCGACGATCACCGCGTCGTCGCCCATCGAGCCGCCGACGAAGCCGCGCTGGCCGGGGAAGGCCGGGGTGGCCCCCTTGCGCACGACCCAGGCCCTGCCGGCCGTCCCGTGGTCCTCGGCCCAGGCGAAGTTGTGGTGGTTGTGGACCGTCTCGACCGCTTCGCCGCCGATCAGCTCCAGGACCTTGCCGACCACCCATTCGCGCCCGGCATAGGCATACCGTCCGGCGAGGCTCATGGCGGCGAGGTAGCGCCGGCCGATCTCGCTTTCGACGTGGAGCACGGTGGGCGGCACGTCGATGCCTTCGACGCCGCCCGCCATCTTCAGGTAGCGCGTGGCCGTCTTGTGGCCGAAGCCGCGGCTGCCGAAATGGACGCCGATCCAGACCCTGTCCTCGGGGTCGGCGAAGAGATCGACATAGTGGTTGCCGGAGCCGATCGTGCCGAGCTGCTCGCCCGCCATCTGGCGGAGATCCTCGACGTCACCTTCCCGCCAGGCATCGGCATCGTCGAGGAGCGCGTGCTCGACCGTCTCCGCGTTGTTCCGGCCGATGCCGAAGGAGAGCGAGCGGGCGAGCCGATCGGCCAGGGCGTCGCGGTCGCCGAGGTCGGCCGTGGCGAGGTCGGTGCGCACGGCCATGTTGCCGCAGGCGATGTCGAAGCCGACGCCCGAGACCGAGACGTGCTCGCGATAGGCGATGACGCCGCCGACCGGCTGGGCATATCCCAGGTGGCCATCGGCGCAGATGGCCCCGCCGAGCACGCTGCCATAGGCGAGGCAGCGGTTCATCTGGGCCATCGTGCCGGCAGCGTGCTCGCCGATCACGACTGGTGCCGGCGCCGTCTCGCCCGCGTCGTGGACCACGCCGGCAGGGAGGGCGCTTCTGGCACGGGCCGTCGCGTCGTCCACCTTCTTGCGCTCGGCGGCCAGCCAGGCGTCGCGCACGCGGTCGATGACGGGACGCAGATCCGCCGAGTCGGGCTCGGCCTGGGCAGCCTGCAGCGCCGCCTTGAACCAGGGTGCTGGCTTGTAGCCCATCGCGATCAGGGTCCTGCCGTCGATCCTCGTCATGGCGGCTTCCAGTTGTGTTCCGAGGCACGGAACGCGTCCGATCGGTGGTAGGCCTGATCACTTCTTGCCGGTCGGACGGACGACCACTAGGCTCCCGGCCAGCCCGATCGAGGGGCATCATAAGGGAGGTCAACGATGCTGAAAACGGCACTGAAATCGGTTCTGGCGGGGGGTGTGGCCGCCGTTGCGCTGCTGGCCGGGAGCGGCGCCTCCGAGGCCCAGGAGCGCTACACCTATCTGCATCATGCGACGCCGACCAATGTCTTCTGGCAGGCGGTCAAGAAGGGCATGGACGAGGCCTGCGAGCAGATCGAGGCCGACTGCCAGATGGTCTTTCTGCAGCAGGACGGCAACTTCCAGGAGCAGCTCAACAATCTCGAGGCGGTGATCGCCCAGGATCCCGACGGCATCATCATGACCTTCGCCGGCGGCAACATCTTCGACGAGGCCATCGACCGCGCCATGGAGGCCGGCATTCCCGTGCTCGCCTCGAATGTCGACCACCCGGACAAGACGCACCGGCTCTCCTTCACCGGGCAGGACCTCGAGCAGGCGGGCTACGACCTCGCCGCCGGCCTCGCCCCGCAGTTCCCCGCGGAGGGCCCGATCCACGTGCTGATCGGCATCTCCGGGCCCGGCCAGGTCTGGGCCGAAAGCCGGGGTGCGGGCATCGCGCGCTTCATGGACGACTACATCGCCGCCAATCCCGGCCGCGAGATCACTTATGAGAAGATCGACAGCGGCCTCGACCTCGCGATCACCGGCCAGCGCGTCGCGGCCTATGTGCAGACCACGCCGACCACGGCCTATTTCGACGTCGGCTACTGGGCGGCGGGTGCTGCGGTCTCCTTGCGCGATCTCGGCAAGGCGCCGGGCGAGGTGCTGCTCGCCTGCTTCGATCTCGTGCCGGTCGTGCTCGACGAGATGAAGACCGGCTACATCCAGCTGACGATCGACCAGCAGCCCTTCCTGCAGGGCTACGTGCCGATCCACCAGCTGCACATGATGAACAAGTACAAGCTCGGCGCCTATGACGCGAACACCGGCAAGGCGCTCGTCACCCCCGACCAGGTCGACGCCCTGATGGAGCTTTCGGCGCAGGGCATCCGCTGACCGCCCTTGTCTGAACCTCTTGCCCCGGGCCGCCCGCGTGGCGGCCCGGCCGCCTTTGCGGGTAGCCGATGCAGCCGATCGTGAAGACCCTCCTGTCGCGGCCCGAGATCAGCGCGCTCGTCATGCTGGTGGTGGTCGTCGTCGGCTTCACCCTCATGGCGCCGCAGTTCGCTTCCTACGGCAACACACGCGTCCTGCTCTTCTCGCTGCCCGAGCTCGGCATCGTCGTGCTCGGCGTCGGCATCCTGATGATCGCCGGCGAGTTCGACCTCTCGGTCGGCTCGGTCTTCGCCCTCGTGCCCATGCTGATGGTCATCGCCATGGGGCGCTGGGGCGTGCCGCCGATCGTCGCCATGCTCATGGGCTTCGCCCTGGCGCTGGCGGTCGGCTACATCAACGGCTGGATCACGCTGACCTTCAACATCCCGAGCTTCGTCACGACGCTCGGCATGCTGTTCATGGCGCGCTCGCTGGCGACCGTGCTCTCGGGCGGGTTCCCGCCGCCCTTCCCGGCCAATCTCTCGACCGAGCTCTTCGTCGCCGATCTCGGCCTCTTCCGCAGCTCGATGATCTGGTTCGCCGGCTTCGCGCTGATCCTCGGCATCGTCCTGCACTTCTCCAATCTCGGCAACTGGATCTTCGCGACCGGCGGGCAGCGCCAGGCCGCCGCCGACATGGGCATCGACACGCGCAAGGTGAAGCTCTTCTGCTTCATGCTCTGCAGCTTCCTCGCCGGCTTCGCGGGCATGATCACCACGCTCCGGCTGCGCTCGGCCCTGCCGGCCCTGGGCGAGGGGCTGGAGCTGCAGGCGATCGCGGCCGCGGTGATCGGCGGCACGGCGCTCACCGGCGGCATCGGCTCGCTCATCGGCTTTCTCGTCGGCACGACGCTGATCCGGGTGATCGACAACGGCCTCGTCATGGCGCGCATCGACGCCAACTGGTTCCGCTTCGCCATCGGTGCTTTGACCATCGTCGCCGTCATCCTCAACACCTGGGTCCGGGCGCGTGCCCGGCGGATGAAGTGAGGCCGAGGGTCGAGATGAGGGAAGCCCGATGACGGCACGTCTCGAGGAGCATTTCCAGGCGCGGGAGACCTTCGTCCAGCCGACCGCCGCAGCGCTCGTGCGCTGCGAGGGGCTGGAGAAGTGGTACGGCAGCGTGCATGCGCTCGCCGAGGTCGATTTCCACGCCGAGCCCGGCGAGATCGTCGGCCTCGTCGGCGACAACGGGGCCGGGAAGTCGACGCTCATCAAGGTGCTCTCGGGGGCGCACCCGGCCGATGGCGGGCGCATCTTCTTCGAGGGCCGTGAGGTCCGGCTGGACAGCCCGAAGGCGGCGATGGCCTTGGGCATCGAGACCATCTACCAGTACACGGCCATGGTCCCGGCCATGTCGATCGCGCGCAACATGTTCATCGGCCGCGAGCCTTTGACCCGCTTCACCATCGGCGGCATCGGCCTCATGGACCGGCGCACCATGGTCGAGCACGCGACGCGGTCCTTGACCAACATCGACCTCACCGAGCGCTCGCCCGACACCACGGTCGAGGAGCTTTCGGGCGGCCAGCGCCAGGCGGTCGCCATCGCCCGCGCCATGTACTTCAAGTCGAAGTTGCTGATCCTCGACGAGCCGACCAACCACCTGTCGGTCAAGGAGACCAACAAGGTGCTGGACTATGTCGCCTCGCTGAAGGAGCAGGGCATCGGCTCGATCTTCATCAGCCACAATCTGCATCACATCTTTCCGATCTCCGACCGCATCGTCGCCATGGCGCGCGGCCGGAAGATCGCGGACATCAGGAAGAGCGACACCACGATCGACGATCTGACCGACCTGATCGTCTGAGCAGAAGGCGGGGGAGACCGGGGCGATGGAGCACAAGGGCAGGACGGCGCTGGTGACGGGGGCCACGGGCGGGCTCGGCGTCGCCGAGAGCAAGGGCCTGGCGCTGGCCGGTGCGAACGTCCTGATGCTCGACGTCAAGGGGCGCGAGGCGGCCGAGGCGCTGGCCGGCGAGCTGCCGGAGGGCGCCGGGGCGGTGCGCTTCGTGGGCTGCGACCTCGCCGATCCGGAGGCGGCGCAGGACCTGGTGAGGCTGCTGGACGCCGAGGTCGGCGGCATCGACATCCTGGTCAACAATGCCGCGATCAATCCGCTCAAGCCCGTCGACGGCTACGACCTCGCCGAGTGGCGCAAGGTGCAGGACGTGAATGCCACCTCCGCGGTTGCCCTTGCCCAGGCGGTGGTGCCGTCGATGAAGAAGAAGGGCTGGGGGCAGATCATCCAGATCTGCTCGGTGACGCTGAACGGCGGCTGGTCCGACTTCACCTCCTATGTCTCGTCGAAGGGCACGCTCCTGGCGCTGACCCGCTCTTTGGCGCGCGAGCTCGGCCCGTTCGGCATCCGGGCCAACGCGGTGAGCCCCGGGGCCATCCCGACGGCGCTCGAGAGGGAGGTCTGGGCCGACCAGCTCGAGACTTACGTGAAGTTCCTCGTCGACCATCAGGCGCTGAAGTACCGGGGCAGCCCCGAGGACATCGCCGAGGCGATCCTCTTTTGATCTCGGACAAGGCGCGCTTCATCACCGGCCAGAACCTCTCGGTCGACGGCGGCTGGTGGATGCACTAAGAGCCTGTTCGAGAAGTTTACGAGGCATTTCATGAGCTTGGCAGTGGGCAGATGCGAGGAGGCGATCGGCCGTCGATGCTGGGCATCGTCGGCCGATCGCCGACGAAGCAGGTGCCACTGCCAAGCTCACCTCCGGTCGACTTGCGCTCGGCGCCGGCTGTCGCCGAGCTCGCCCGATGCCCCGGCATCGGGCCGCGCTCGGCTTCGCGCCGGCGGTCGATCGCAAGTCGATGAAATACCTCGTAAACTTCTCGAACAGGCTCTGACCCGTGCCATGCCCGAAGCCGCGAGCGAGCCGAGGCGCAGCTACCCCCGACACGGGGTGCACGGCCGGCTGGTCGAGGCGATCGGGCGGCTGATCGTCGGCGGGGGCTGGCGGCCGGTGCCGTGCTGCCGCGCGAGGTCGAGCTGATGGACGAGCTCGGCACCTCGCGCGCCGCGGTGCGCAGGCGATCAAGGTGCTGGCCGCCGGGGCTGGTCGAGACGCGCCAGCGCCGCGGCACGCGGGTCAGGGCGCTGGACGAGTGGAACCTGCTCGACCCGGACGTGCTCGCCTGGTGCGCCGCCGCGGGGCCGGCGCCGGTGCTGATGGCGCAGATGGTCGAGCTGCGCAGCCGATCGAGCCCAGGGCGGCGCGGCTGGCCGCCGGGCGGCGCACGGCCGCCGAGCTTGCGGCACTCGAGGCGGCGCACGCGGCCATGGTCGCCGCCTTCGCCGACCCCGCGGCCTACAGCCGTGCCGATCTCGCCTTTCACCGGGCACTCTTCCGGGCTTGCGGCAACCCCTTCATCGACCGGCTGGGGGCCATCGTCGCCGTGGTCCTCGAGGGCGGTTTCCGGCTGCGGCAGGGCAGGGTGGCCCCGATCGAGGCCGGGCTCGTCGCGCATGGGCAGGTGGTGGCCGCGATCCGGGGCGGCGATGCCGAAGCGGCCGAGGCGGCGATGCTGGCGGTCATCGAGGCGGCCAGGCGGGAGCTGGCGCCGGAGGTGGCAGCCCAAGCCAGGGCGCTTGAAGGCGCGGCAGTCGTCTACCGTGATCAGGGCGATGCTGCCTCTTCCCGGCCGCTCCAGGCGTTTCGGGCAATTGTTCAGGCGTCACAGTCATTCTTCCCGCAGCGGGTAGATCCTGGCCTTGCCGAACGGGCCTGCAACGTCGGGCCACGTTGCCGAAGGGAGACAAGAAACATGACGATGACCGATTCGTTCGACCTGCGGGTCAGCGGTGCGACCGCGGCTGCCTTGCCGCACTACGAGGCCGCGGTCCGACAGCTGCGCTGCTATGTCGGCGACCCGGTGGCCGAGGTCGACATGGCGCTCGCCGCGGCGCCCGAGATGGTGATGGCGCATGTGCTCAGGGCCTGGCTGCATCTGCTCGGCACGGAGCCGGAGGCGGTGGCGACCGCCCGGGCCAGCATTTCCGCAGGCGAGCGGCTGCCGGCGACGGCGCGCGAGCAGGGTCATCTGGCGGCGCTCTCGGCCCTGGCCGACGGGCGCTGGCATGCGGCGGGGCGCATCCTCGAGGACGTGGCGCTCGACGCACCCCGCGACGCGCTGGCCCTGCAGGCCGGGCACCAGATCGACTTCTTCACCGGCAACAGCCGGATGCTGCGCGACCGGATCGCCCGCGCCCTGCCGGCCTGGGAAGCGGGCATGCCGGGCTATCACGCGATGCTCGGCATGCACGCCTTCGGGCTGGAGGAGACCGGCGACTATGCAGCGGCCGAGCGGGCCGGGCGGCGGGGCGTCGAGCTCGAGCCCAGGGACGGCTGGGCGCAGCATGCGGTGGCGCATGTGATGGAGATGCAGTGCCGGCAGGAGGACGGCATCGCCTGGATGACGGCGACGCCCGATGCCTGGTCCAGGGACAGCTTCTTCGCCGTGCACAACTGGTGGCACCTGGCGCTCTATCACCTGGAGCTGGGCGATACCGACGCGGCGCTCGCGCTCTTCGACGGGCCGATCTACGGCGCGCGGTCGGGCATGGCGCTCGACATGGTCGATGCCTCGGCGCTGCTCTGGCGGCTCCATCTGCGCGGCGTCGAGCCGGGCGAGCGCTGGCAGGCGCTGGCCGACAAATGGGCGGCGCTGCGGCCGGGCTTCTATGCCTTCAACGACGTGCACGCGGTCATGGCGGCGGTCGGCGCCGGGCGGCCGGCGATGGCGGCGGGCATTGTCGAGGCGCTCGAGGCGGCGTCCCTCAGGCGGGGCGACAATGCGCTGTTCTCGGCCGAGGTGGGCCTCAGGCTGGCCCGGGCGATCGTCGCCTTCGGCCGGGGCGAGCACCGCAAGGCGGCGGCGCTGATCCGCCCCGTCCGCGGCATCGCGCATCGCTTCGGCGGCAGCCATGCGCAGCGCGACGTCATCGACCTGACGCTGATCGAGGCGGCGCTCCGGTCGGGCGAGGAAGCACTGGCCAGGGGCCTGATCGCCGAGCGTGCCGCACGGCGCCACGAGAGCCCGCTGACCCGGCTCTTCATGGCGCGCAGCCGGGTCGGTGCGCTCGCCGCCTGAGGGCGGGGCCGCGGGGTGACCCGCGGCCCCGCTGCCGGCTGACCCCGGGTGCCGCGACCGATCTTCGAGGCTCGCACAACGCGGGAGAAGGCCGGTGAACGAGGACGTCTTCAACATGGAGCTGCGGAAGTTCCTCAAGCATGTGGGCGTGACCAGCCAGCGCGAGATCGAGCAGGCGGTGCGCGAGGCGCTGGCGGCGGGGAAGCTGAAGGGCGACGAGAAGCTGCGGGCGAAGATGGTGCTGACGGTCGACGGGCTCGACCTCGAGCACGAGATCACGAGCGATATCGAGCTGCAGTGACGGGCGGCTGCGCCCGCACGGTCCTCGCCCTGGTCGGGCTCCTGCTCGCCGCGGCGCCGGCCATGGGCGCCTTCATCGGCCATGGCGGTCCGGTCAGGGGTCTCGCCGCAACCGCTGACGGGGAGGTGCTGGTCAGCAGCAGCTTCGACTATTCGGTCATCCTCTGGCGGCTCGCCGACAGGGCGGCGACCGACGTGCTGCATGGCCACGACGCGGCGGTCAATGCGGTGGCGCTGCTGCCGGACGGTGCCGGCTTCGTCACCGCCGGCGACGACGCGGCGGTGCTGGTCTGGCGCTTCGGCGAGCGGGAGCCGGTGCGCCGGCTTTGGGCCACGCCGGCCGGGTGGTGGCGCTCGACGTGGCGCCGGACGGCCGGCGGGTCGCCTCGGCCGGCTGGGACCGGACGGCCCGGGTCTGGGACATCGCGACGGGTGCCGAGCTCCTGCGGCTCGAAGGCCCGGGGAACGTCGACGCGGTCCGCTTCACGGCCGACGGTGCGACCATCGTCACGGCCGGTGCCGACGGCACGGTGCGGCTCTGGCGGGCGCGGGACGGCACGGCGCTCGCCGTGCTGGGCGGCGGGCCGGTGGGGTTGAATGCGCTCGTGCTGGGCCGGGGCGGGCTCGTTTTTGCGGCGGGTGGCGATGGCGCGGTGGCGGTCTGGGACCTGGCCTCGGGCGAGCGGCGCGCCGACCTCGCGACGGGGGTGCGCGCGCCGCTCCTCGCCCTCGCCATCAGCCCCGACGAGCGGCTCCTCGCGGCGGCCGGCATGGCCGGCCCGATCACGCTCTTCGACCTGGATTCCGGCGGCATTGCGGCGGTGCTGGCCGGCGAGCGGCAGCCGCTCTGGTCGCTGGCCTTCGCGGCGGACGGCGCAGACGCTCTATGCCGGCGGCAACGACCGGACCATAAGGCAGTTCAGCGTAAGCGAGGGGTGGAGATCGAGGCACCCGCAGCCCTGCCGCCGCTCGAGGTCGCGGTAGCCGACGGCGATGCAGGGGCGCTGGCCTGGCGGCGCTGCGTCGCCTGCCACACGCTCACCCCCGATGGCGGCAACCGGGCAGGGCCGACCCTGCACGGGATCTTCGGGCGGCGGATCGGCACGGTTCCGGGCTATCCCTATCCCCGGCCCTGGCGGGCGGTGATCTGGTCTGGACCGAGGAGACGGTCGCCCGGCTCTTCGCGCTCGGCCCGGACGTGGTGACGCCGGGCGCAAGATGCCGATCCAGCGGATTCCGGATGCAGCCGAGCGGGCGGCGCTGATCGGGTTCCTCAGGCGTGAGGCGATGGGCGGGGGGTAGGCGAGAATTAGTCGAGGACAGCGATGCCCTCGGTGGCAGCGGCGCGACAGAGTGCCCGATCGAGGCTCGCCAGCATGGCATTTTGGCGCTGGGCGAGTTCCAGGTAGAGCGCGTCATAGAACGAGAGATTGTGGCGTTCGGCGAGCGAGAGCGCCGCATTGAGGTCCGGCTGTTCGTCGGTCAGTAGTGGCAGATCGGGGAGTGCTGCCAGACGGGCGCGGAAGGCGGCTGCGGTCAGTCGCTGGCGGCGCCGGGCAACCAGGAGAATGTTGCGCATTTCGAGGTGCCAGAGTTGCGGCACAATGGCGTCGACCCGATCGAGTTGAACGAAGACTTTCGTCGCCAGCGGTTCGTCTTCGTCCTCGAAGAGCCACGAGGCGGTGATCGAGGCGTCGACCACAATGATCGTCAAACGCGATGGCCTTCGTGGCGTGCGGCAAGGATTTCTTCGGTGGAGAAGCTCGCCTTGGGCCATGCAGCGCGACGCTGGCGGAACCGCTCGAGCGCGGCGGCGCGGCTCGCCGGATCGCTGGCAGCCGGTGGGACCAGATGTGCGATCGGTTTGCCATGGCGCGTGATGGCAAAGCTCTCGCCGCGCTCCACGGCACCGAGCAGGCGGGCGAGATGAGCCTTCGCTTCCGTCGCCTGAATATGGCGCATGGGAACCTCCATCCGGTTAGATTGACCGGTTATAACATGGGCTCCAGATCATCGAAAGGTCGTTCCACCGTCAGTGCCGCTCAATCCCGATAGTCCTCCGCCCCCTTGGTCCGCGGCCTGGCCGGGCCGGCATAGGGGTCGAGGGCGTTCTCGCTCTGGGCGATGACGCGGCAGTCGGCGCACATGCCGAGGCGCTCGATCTGGCTCTTGTCGCCCTGGTACATCCAGTGCCGGCCGGCGAGCTTGGCGGCCACGCGGTCGATGGTCGACTTGACGCCGAAGGGCTTGCCGCAGCGGGTGCAGAGGGCGGGCTCCTCCTCCTTGATGGTCTCGGGGCGGAAGGCCCGCTCGGTGAAGTCGAACTGCGGGACCAGCTCGATCACCTTCTCGGGGCAGGTGGGCTTGCAGAGGCCGCACTGGACGCAGGCGTTCTCGGTGAAGCTGAGCCGCGGGTGGTCGGGGTCGGCGGTGAGCGCGCCGGTCGGGCAGACGCCGGTGCAGGCGAGGCAGAGGGTGCAGCCGGCCGTGTCGATGCGGACCCGGCCGAAGGGGGCACCGGGCGGCAGGCGGATGACGTCGGCGGGCTCGGGGGCGGCGGCGTGGAGCTGGCGGAGCGCCAGCTTCATCAGGCCGAGCTTGTCGCCCATCGGCAGGAAGCTGGCCGGCGTGGCGGTGCCGGGCCGGCGCTCGAGCTGCCAGAGCGCCTCGCCCAGGGTGTCGGGGTCGTCGGCCTCGACGAGCTGGACGCGGCCGGTGCCGTAGCCGAGCCCGGCGAGGCTGGCCTCGGCGAGCCCCATGACGCGACCGAGCGGGGTGAGGTCCGGCCGTCGCCGGCCGGTCGAGAGGATGCGGATGTCGGCCGCCCCATGGCCATGGCACCGGCCAGGAGCTCGATGCCGATCTGGGTGATCTCGTTGACGGCAAAAGGATCACCCGGGCCGGCAGGCCGTCGCCGAAGCGGGCGAGGAGATCGATGAGCGCGGCACCATGCTCGGCGTCGTGGAGCAGCAGCACGGCCATGGCGCCGCCGGCGGTGTGGTAGGTGGCGAGGAGGGTGCGCACCCGCTCGAGCAAATGGTCGGCGGGCGGCAGGTCGTAGGCCGCTGCACCGGTCGGGCAGACGGCGTGGCAGCCGCCGCAGCCGGCGCAGATGGCGGCGTCGATGGCGACATGGTCGCCATTCGGGGTGATGGCGCCGGTCGGGCAGACATCGAGGCAGCGGCTGCAGCCGACCGTGCGGTTGCGGCTGTGCGCGCAGAGCTCCGGCCGGTAGGCGACGTGGCGGGGCTTGTCGAAGGTGCCGACGAGGTCGGTGGCGGCCAGCAGCGCCTTCTGCACGGCGACCGGGTCGGCGGGGTCGGCATGGAGGTAGCCGGGGCGTGTTCGGGGTGAGGGGAAGAGCGGCTGGCCGCCGCTGAGGTCGAGGATGAGATCGCAGTTGGAGACCGCCTCGTTGCGGGGTGCGCCGAAGCGGAGCCGGCGGCGGGACGAGGGGTCGGGCAGGGCGTAGTCGTCGACGACGAGCTCGAAGTCGCCGAGATGGCCCTTGGCAACACGGATCGTGCCCTTGAGGACCGGGAAGGTGGTTTGCGCGGGGGCGTGACGTCACCCGGGCGGGTCAGCAGCACGGTGACGTCGAGCCGGTCGCCGAGCTGGGCGGCCGCATCGATCGCCACCTCGTCCCGGCCGTAGACCAGGGTGACGCCGCCGGATTCGAGCGTCACCACATGGGTTTCGGGCACCGGGAGGGCGGCCTCGGCGAGGAGAGCCGCGATCTTCGGCGTGGCCTCCGCTGCCTCCCTGGACCAGGCGGCGCGGGCGCGGATGTCGACGGTGACGAGGCTTTCGGCCGCGTCGTGGCCGGCGCCCTCGGCCAGGACCTCCTCGAACAGGGCGCGCTCCTGGGCGCAGGCGACGATGCCGGGCGCTTCGCCGGCGAGACGTGCCTGCTGGCGGCGGCAGAGGCTGGTGGCGATCGCGGGCGTCTCGGTGCCGAGGGCGCGGGCCAGTGCTTCGGCATCGAGCGGCATGGTGGCCTCGCAGTCGCAGAGCATGACCCGCATCTCGCCCACCCGCACCGGCAACTCCCGTTTCGATCCAGAGCCGAACGCATTACATGAACGCTATGCGCATGGCCGACAATCCTCGAACGCTGCCGGACCTGCCGCCGCCCTTCCGGGCGCGGCGCGTCGCTGGCGACGTCATGGCGACGGCACGGCAGGCGGTGGGGCGGGGCGAGGAGCCCGGGCTGCTGCTGATCGGCGAGGGCGAGGCGACCTGCGATCTCGCCCTGGTGCTGGCGCCCGACCGGCCGGAGGCGGAATGCCGGGCGGTGCTGCCTCTGGCGATGCTGGCCATGGCGGATGCGCTGGCGGCACTGGGGCCGCCCTTGAAGGAGGTGGTCTTCGCCCTGCCCGACGGGCTTCGGGTCGACGGGGCCCTGGTCGGGCGGGTGCGGCTGGCGATGGCGGCAACGGGCGCGTCGGACGAGGTGCCGGAATGGTGCATCGTCGGCCCCGAGATCCGCGTCATGCTGCCGCCGGCGAGCCGGGTGCCACGCCGGAGGTCACGGCCCTGCACGAGGAGGGCTTCGGCGAGGTCGGTGTCGTGGAGCTGGCCGGGAGCTTCGCCCGGCATTTCCTCTACTGGATGCATCGCTGGACGGAGGAGGGCAGCGCTCTGGTGCTGCGGCACCACCGGGCGCGGCTTGACCCTCGACAACCGAGCCGGCCCGATGACGCTGAAGCTGCCCAGGACCATCCGGCTCGATGCCTCGGACGAGGCGGTCTTCGAGCGCGCGGTCGAGCCCGGCGAATGGGCGGTGGCAGGCGGCTTCGCGTTTCTGGACACGGACCCCACGGCACTCGCCGGCAAAAGGCGGCAGGCCTTCGTCTCGGGCTTTCTCGGGACGGCGACGTGCGGCTGGTCGACCTTCGTCGTGGTGGCGACGGCCGACGAGGTGGTGCGGGCGGAGATGGTCGAGCGGCTGGCGCAGCTCTTCGTGGCGGCGCACGGTGCCCCGGACCTCGACGCCGCCCGGCCGGTGGCGCGTCAGGAGGTCGAGCTCATGGCCGGGCTCTGCCGCGAGCATGCGCCGGGCACGCTGCTCGCCATCACCCGCAGCGTCGATGCCGAGGGCGGCATTCGCGAGAGCTTTCGGGTGATCGACCGCAAGGCCGGGGTGCATGGCCGGGTCTGGGATGTCGTGCCGGACGAGGGGCAGGCATGAGCGGGGCGATCTGGGCGAGTGCCGGGCGCGAGCTGCTCGATCCCGCGGCGGGCGGCGGGCTCGCCGTCACGGCGAGCTTCCTCAAGGCCTATCTGGCCCGGCCGGAGCTGGCGCCGGTGCCGGAATCCTGTGCCGCCGAGCGCGCCCTGCACGGCCGGTTGCTGGCCGACCCGATGGCGGCGGTGGAGGATTCGGCGCTGGCGGCGCTGGCCGACCCGGATGTCGCCCAGAACTGGCGGGTCTGGCTGGGATTCCGTGACTTCCTCGCCCGGCGGCCGAGCCTCGAGGCGGCCTATCTCGCTCTGGTCAAGGGCGAGGGGCCGGCTGTGCCGGCGCTCTTCGTCGACCAGCTCGTCCACGTCATCCTTCGCCATCTCCTCGACGGCGAGACGGATGCCTATCAATGGCGGGCGGCCGAGTGCCTGTTCCGGCCGCAGAAGGTGAGCATCACCGAGGGCGGCATCCTGCTCGCCGACGAGGAGACGGTGGAGCAGGCGGCGGCGACCGATGGATTCGGCGGGCTCGGCCAGCTCCTGGCGCAGGCCGGCACGGTGCCGCGGAGCGTCGAGCTGGACGTGCTGGGCGAGGGCAATGCCGCGGGCTATGCCGGCCGGAGCGAGCGCTTCGACATGGTGCTGGACGTCGCCTTCACCCGGCCGGGGTCGGATGCGCTGGCCCGGGTGCTGGAGCGCTGGGTGGCGCATTTCCTCAAGCTCGCCATCCGCCTGCAGCCGGTGCAGACGATCCAGGACGAGCGCTGGGCCTGGCATGTCGGGCTGGATGTCGAGGCGACGGGCATCCTCAATGCCATGTGGCAGGGGGCGGAGGTGCCGCAGGCCGATCTCGCCCGCATCCTCGGCCTCTTCCGGCTGGAGATCCAGGACCCCTCGGCCATGCTGGAGCGGGTGGCCGGGCGGCCGGTCTATCTCGCCATGGCGATGGACAGGGAGAAGCGCTTGCGGCTGAAGCCGCAGAATTTGCTCTTGGGTTTACCACTCCGGCAGGACATGGCGAGCTGAGGGGGCATGGCGACCGAGCAGATGAGCGTGGCAGTCATCGTCGAGCGGCAGCCGGCGCGCACCCGCTGGGCGAGCCATGTCTGGCGGGCGGTCGAGGTGCTGCCGGGGGCGCCGGCGACGCCGGCCTGGACGGTGCTGGCCGAGGGCGGGGGGGCGACGCGCTTTTTCGCCGGCGTGGCCGAGCTGGTCGTCCATTCGGGCGAGACGGAGCCGCTGGCGCACAATCTGGGGGCGGCCGTGCCGAGCGTGTGGGTGGTGCTGCGCCGCGCCGCCACCCCGCCGGGCTGGCGGCTGCTGCTGGCCACGGTCGATGCCGGCGAGGCGCACGCCCATGCGGATACCGGCGACGACCTGGTCGAGATGGTGCCGATGCCGGACGCGGTGCGTGCCTGGCTCGAGCCTTTCGTCGCCCGCCATCATGTCGAGCGGCAGCGCTACAAGCGGCGGCGCGACCGGGCCGATCCGGAGGCGCTGGCGGCCGGGCGGGGCCGGAGGGATGACGATGGCTGAGGGCGAGCGCCCCTTCCTCGCCCGCTGGTCCGAGCGCAAGCGGCAGGCGCGGGTGCGGGAGCTGCCGGGCGAGGCTGTGCCGGCCGCAAGCGACCCGCAGGCAGGCGGGTCGGAAGCGGGCGAGCCGGAGGCGGCATTCGATCCGGCGAGCCTGCCGCCGGTCGAGAGCCTGGGGCCGGGCAGCGACATTGCCGCCTTCCTCAAAAAGGGCGTGCCCGCGGCGTTGCGCCGGGCGGCGCTGCGGCGGATCTGGGTGGCCGACCCGAAGGTCAAGGGCTTTCGCGAGGTCGCCGACTACGACTGGGACTTCAATGCGCCGGGCTATGGCGCGCTCCTGCCGACCGACGATGCCGGGCAGGCGGCCGAGCGGCTGCTCGCCAGGCTGCGGCAGCCGGTGGCGGCGCCGGCCGAGCCGGCGGCAGCGGCAAGCGAGCCTGTGGCGGGGCCGACACCAGAGCCGCCGGAACCCGCCCCAGCCGGGGACGGCGAGCGGCTGGCCGCGCTGCCGGCGGCGCCCGAGGCCGACGAGCCGGCGCCGGTGCTCGCGGGGCGGCGGCGCCATGGCGGCGCCACCCCGCGCTGAGGCCGCCTTTTCGCGCTTGTCTCACAAAAAGGCGGCCTAGAATTTGGAAGTAGAATAGTTTCAGGCTGTTTCGCCGGCAGGTGACCGGAGGGGTGGCCGATCGGGAGGTCGATGAGCGGGCCGGGCAAGATGGCGGACGGGGAAGCGGCAGGCGACGTCGAGCTGGCGCGGTCGCGGCTCTGGCAGCTCGTCGGTCTCTGCCTGCGCGCGGCGCCTGACGCGGCCACCTTGCGGCTGATCGCCGGGCTGCAGGGCGACCAGTCGCCCCTCGGCGTGGCGTTGGCCGAGCTGGCGACCCGGGCGGCCACGGCCGATCCGGCAGCGCTCGCGCGCGAGCACCACGACCTTTTCATCGGCCTTCGCCCGCGGCGAGCCCGTGCCCTACGCCTCCTATTACCGGACGGGTTTCCTGCACGAGAAGCCGCTCGCCGCCCTGCGCGGCGACATGGCCGAGCTCGGCATCGCCCGCGCGCCGGGCCTGGCCGAGCCCGAGGACCACATCGCGTCGCTGGCGGAGAGCATGGCCGGGCTGATCGCCGGCGACTTCGCCGCCGACGCGGCAGCGCAGCAGCGTTTCTTCGAGCGCCACATCGCCCCTGGGCGGGGCGCTTCTTCGCCGATCTCGAGGGTGCCGAGGCCGCCCGGTTCTACCGGCCGGTCGGTGCGCTCGGCCGGCATTTGATCGAGATCGAGACGACAGCCTACGCGCTGGCGGCGTGAAGCCGGCCCGGCGCAACCGAGGGAGAACACCCATGGCCAAGAGCCCTGCCACCTCCGAAGCGCCTGGCCTCGCCGGCCCGGCGCGGCTTCTTCAAGGCGGCGGCCGGCGGGGCCGCGGGTGCGGCGCTGGTCGTCCCGGCCATGCTCGGCGGGGAGGCCGGGGCGGCGGAATCGGCCGAGGAGCAGCGCAAGACGCGCTACCAGAAACCGATCACGTCAAGACCTACTACGAGACCAACCGGTACTGAGGCCGATACTGACTGGGGAGACGAGGGCCATGTTGCAGAAGCGCCGTGCCGGGATGGCGTCGAGGTCGGGTCTGGCCGGGGTGCTGGCTGCCGCCGGCTCGGCGACGGTCGATCGTCGTGCGTTCCTCAGGAAGTCCGGTGTCGCCGCCGGCGGCCTCGCGGCGCTCGGTGCCGTGCCGCTCGCCACGGTCCGAAAGGCCGAGGCCGGGCCGATGCAGCCCGGTGTGCCGATCGAGCTGAAGAAGAACATCTGCACCCATTGCTCGGTCGGCTGCACGGTCACCGCCGAGGTGCAGAACGGGGTCTGGGTCGGGCAGGAGCCGAGCTGGGCGAGCCCGATCAATCGCGGCACGCATTGCGCCAAGGGGGCGTCGGTGCGCGAGATCGCGCATGGCGATCGCCGGCTGAAATACCCGATGAAGCTCGCCGGCGGCGAATGGCAGCGGCTGAGCTGGGAGCAGGCGATCGAGGAGATCGGCGCCAAGCTGGAGGAGCTGCGCGAGAATCCGGGCCGGACAGCGTCTTCTGGCTGGGCTCGGCCAAGTTCTCGAACGAGGGCTCCTATCTCTTCCGCAAGCTCGCCGCGATGTGGGGCACCAATCGGTCGACCACCGGCGCGGATCTGCCACTCGACCACGGTCGCGGGTGTCGCCAACACCTGGGGCTACGGGGCGATGACCAACTCCTACAACGACATCGCCAACTCCAAGGCGATCATGATCATCGGCGGCAACCCGGCCGAGGCGCACCCGGTCTCGCTGCAGCACGTGCTGCGCGGCAAGGAGCCTCAACAAGGCGCCGATGATCGTCTGCGACCCGCGCTTCACGCGGACGGCGGCGCATGCCACGCATTATGTGCGGCTGCGCTCGGGCACCGACATCCCGCTGATCGGGGGATGCTCTGGCACATCTTCGAGAACGGCTGGGAGGACAAGGAGTACATCGCCCAGCGGGTGCACGGCATGGACCAGATCCGGGCCGAGGTGGCGAACTGGAATCCGGCGGCGGTGGAACGCGTGACCGGCGTGCCGGGGCCCAGGTCGCCGAGATCGCGGAGATCATGGCGACGCACAAGCCGGCGACGCTCATCTGGTGCATGGGCGTCACCCAGCACACGGTCGGCACGGCCAATGTGCGCGCCCTCTCGATCCTGCAGCTGGCGCTCGGCAATATCGGCGTCGAGGGTGGCGGGGCCAACATCTTCCGCGGCCACTGCAACGTCCAGGGGGCCACCGATCTCGGCCTCGATGTGACGTCGCTGCCGGCCTATTACGGGCTCTCGGAGCGGGCCTGGCGGCACTGGTCCCGGGTCTGGGACGTCGACTACGAGTGGGTCCGCAACCGCTTCGGCAAGCCCGACATGGCGATGGAGGACCGGCAGGCGCTGATGGAGGCCAAGGGCATCCCGACCACCCGCTGGTTCGATGCGGTGGTGGCGGATCCCGCGGACGTGGACCAGCCGGACCGGCTGCGGGGCATGGTCGTCTTCGGCCATGGCGGCAACACGGTGCCGCGCATGCCGGAGATGCGTGCCGGGCTCGAGGCGCTCGACCTCCTGGTCGTGGCCGACCCGCACCCCACCACCTTCGCCGTGGTCTCCGAGCGCAAGGACGGGACCTATCTCTTGCCGATCGGCACGCAGTTCGAGTGCTCGGGCTCGCGCACGGCGTCCAACCGCTCGCTGCAGTGGGGCAACCAGATCGTCGAGCCGCTCTTCGAATCGAAGAACGACTACGAGGCGATGTACCTGCTGTCGAAGCGGCTCGGCATCGCGGAGCAGATGTTCAAGCACATCCAGGTGGACGGCGACGCGCCGCTCGCCGAGGACATCCTGCGCGAGATCAACCGCGGCACCTGGTCGATCGGCTATACCGGCCAGTCGCCGGAGCGGCTCAAGCAGCACATGGAGCAGCAGGGCGACTTCGACATGGTGAGCCTGCGCGGCAAGCCCGGCACGACGGTCGAGGGCGAGTTCTACGGCCTGCCCTGGCCGTGCTGGGGCACGCCGGAGCTCAAGCACCCGGGCACCCACGTGCTCTACAACACGCATGAGCACGTGATGAAGGGCGGCGGCACGTTCCGCGCCCGGTTCGGCGTCGAGCGCGACGGCGAGACGCTGCTCGCCGAGGGGAGCTGGTCGGTCGGCTCGGAGATCGAGGACGGCTATCCCGAGTTCACCTACGGCATCCTCAAGACGCTCGGTTGGGACGGCGACCTGACCGCCGACGAGCTGGCGAGCATCCAGGCGGTCGGCGGCGCGGACCCGGACAGCGTCTCCTGGGCCATCGATCTCTCGGGCGGCATCCAGCGGGTCGCCATGGCGCACGGCTGCGTGCCCTACGGCAACGCCAAGGCGCGCGCGGTCGCCTGGAACCTGCCGGACCCGGTGCCGGTGCATCGCGAGCCGATCTTCAGCCCGCGGCCCGAACTCGTGGCCGAGTTCCCGACGACCGAGGACAAGCGCGATTTCCGCGTGATGAACATCGGCCACACGCTGCAGGCGAAGGCGGTAGCCGACAAGACGGTCGAATCCTTTCCCCTCATCCTGACCTCGGGGCGGCTGGTCGAGTACGAGGGCGGTGGCGAGGAGACGCGGTCGAACCGGTGGCTGGCCGAGCTGCAGCAGGAGATGTTCGTCGAGGTCAACCCGGCGGACGCGGCCCGGCTCGGTGTCCGGGACGGCGGCATGGTCTGGGTCTTCGGCCCGTCCGAGGGCAAGGCCCGGGTCAAGGCGCTGGTCACCAACCGGGTCGGCGAGGGGGTGGCCTTCATGCCCTTCCACTTCGCCGGCTTCTGGTCGGGCGAGAGCCAGCGGGCCAAGTATCCCGAGGGCGCCGACCCGATCGTGCTCGGCGACAGCGCCAATGCCTGCACGACCTATGGCTATGACCCGGTGACCGCGATGCACGAGGGCAAGGCCACGCTTTGCCGCATCGAGGCGGCCTGAGCGGCGGCGAGAGGGAGAAGACGACCATGGCCCGCATGAAGTTCCTCTGCGACGCCGAGCGCTGCATCGAGTGCAATGCCTGCGTCACCGCCTGCAAGAACGAGAACGAGGTGCCCTGGGGCATCAACCGGCGCCGCGTGGTGACGCTCAACGACGGCGAGATGGGCAAGGAGCGCTCGATCTCGATGGCCTGCATGCACTGCACCGACGCGCCCTGCGCCTCGGTCTGCCCCGTCGAGTGCTTCTACACCACGGCCGACGCGGTGGTGCTGCACTCCAAGGACCTCTGCATCGGCTGCGGCTACTGCTTCTACGCCTGCCCGTTCGGGGCGCCGCAATACCCGCAGCTCGGCAATTTCGGCGGCCGCGGCAAGATGGACAAGTGCACCTTCTGCGCCGGCGGCCCCGAGGCGGACAACACGCCCGAGGAGTACGCCTCCTACGGCGCCAACCGGCTGGCCGAGGGCAAGCTGCCGCTCTGTGCCGAGATGTGCTCGACCAAGGCGCTGCTCGCCGGCGACGGCGAGATCATCGCCGCCATCTACAAGGAGCGGGTGGTGACCCGGGGCTACGGCTCGGGCGCCTGGGGCTGGTCGACGGCCTATCCCGACAGCCAGGGTGTCTGAGATGGCGGGGAAGGAGGGAGTCATGACCATGCTCCGGCGCTGCCTGGCGCTCGGCCTTTTCGCCCTCGTTCTGGCGCTGGGCCAGCCGGTTCTGGCGCAGGCTCAGGACCAGGGCCGGCCTTCGGATGCCGAGCTGCAGCTCATGCAGCAGCTGCAGGGGCCGGTGACCGGCCGGGTGAGCATTCCGGACCAACGGGCGGCCACCCTGATCCAGCCCGCCGGCAAGGAGTGGCGCGACTTCTGGCGCGGCACCTCGCCCTGGATCGGCGGCATCGCGATCGGTGGCATGCTGGCGCTGCTGGTGCTCTTCTTTCTGATCCGCGGCCGGGTACCGATGGAGGGCGGGCGTTCCGACGAGACCATCACGCGCTTCAACGGGCTCGACCGCTTCACGCACTGGATGACGGCGATCAGCTTCCTCGTGCTCGCGGTCACCGGGCTCAACATCGCCTTCGGTCGCGACCTCCTTTTGCCGCTGATCGGCCCCGAGGCCTTCGCCGCCTTCTCGGATGCGGGCAAGGTCGCCCACAACTTCCTCTCCTTCCCGTTCACGCTCGGCATCCTGCTGATGCTCGTGCTCTGGGTCCGGGACAACATCCCGAGCCGGCTGGACCTCGAGTGGATCGCCGCCGGCGGCGGCCTGATCGGTCACCGCCATGCCCATGCCAGGCGCTTCAATGCCGGGCAGAAGGCAATCTTCTGGTCGGTCGTGCTGATGGGGGCGGCGATCGCCGCCACCGGCTATATCCTGATGTTCCCGTTCACCGTGGTCGCCCATGTCGGCGGGATGCAGACCACGCAGATGGCCCACTCGATCCTGTCGATGATCCTCGTCGCCATCATCCTGGCGCACATCTATATCGGCACGATCGGCATGGAGGGGGCGTTCGAGGCGATGGGCTCGGGCAAGGTCGACCTCAACTGGGCCGAGGCGCATCACGATCTCTGGGCCGAGGAGGTCCGGGCTCGCGAGCAGCGGGAGACGGGTGCCGCCCCCGGGGCGGCCGTCCCGGCCGAGTAGCCTCGACCGGGCGGCTGCAGGTTCGGGTTCAGCTCCGGGCGAAGGCCAGAAGGTCGGCGTTCAGCCGGTCCTTGTGGGTGTCGGTGATGCCGTGCGGCCCGCCTTCGTAGATCACGAGCTTCGCGTGCGGGACCAGCTTCGCGGAGGCCCTGGCCGAAGCGTCGATCGGCACGATCTGGTCGTCGTCGCCGTGCAGGATCAGGGTCGGCCGGTCGAACTTGGGGAGGTCGGCGGTGAAGTCGGTCGCCGAGAAGGCGGCGATCGAGTCGTAGGCGTTCTTGTGGCCGGCCATCATGCCCTGCAGCCAGAAGGCGTCGATCATGCCCTGGCTGGCCACGGCGCCCGGCCGGTTGAAGCCGAAGAACGGGCCGGAGGCGAGGTCGCGATAGAGCTTCGAGCGATCGGCCAGCGAGCCCTCGCGGATCCCGTCGAACACCTCGAGCGGCAGGCCGCCCGGATTCGCCGCCGTTTTCAGCATGAGCGGCGGCACGGCGCTTATCAGGCCGAGCTTGGCCACCCGGCCGGTGCCGTGGCGCCCGACATAGCGGGTGATCTCGCCGCCGCCGGTCGAGAAGCCCATGAGGATCATGTCCCTAAGGTCGAGCGATTCGACCAGCTGCGTCAGGTCGTCGGCGTAGTGGTCCATGTCGTTGCCGTCCCAGGGCTGGCTCGAGCGGCCGTGGCCGCGCCGGTCATGCGTGATCACGCGAAACCCGTTCGAGGCCAGGTGGAAGGCCTGCGCCTCCCAGCTGTCGGCGCATAGCGGCCAGCCATGGCTCAGGACCACCGGCTGACCGGCGCCCCAGTCCTTGTAGTAGATGCTCACGCCATCCGTCGTCGTGATGGTTCCCATCGGCTCGATTCCTTCCCCGTTGGGCGTGCCGGACACCCCGACCGCCTGCCGACCGGGAAATGACCCGACATCCAGTAGCGCCGCCTTGACGACCCGGGCTTCTGCGATCCGGGCCTCGTCTTCAGCGAATATGCCCGGCCGCGGCACCGCGATAGACGAAATCGCGAAGTGCGACGTCATCGCCGAGACGACAATGCCACTGTATTTTGAGATGGCGAGCGTGACATTAGTGTTACGGAAAATTCACAGTCTCGCTTGCGCCGCAGCAGCTGACGGGCATAGTCGACGACGGAAACGTCGCGTGGTGCATGCTCGTCCGAAGAAAGTGCGCTGCGCCTCCTAGGCAGGGAGGTCGCCATGGTCGCGGTTATCAATTTCCTGAATACGATCTTCTGGGGTTATGTGCTGATCTACGGCCTCCTGGCCGTCGGCATCTACTTCACCATTCGGCTCGGCTTCATCCAGTTCCGGCATTTCGGCGAGATGTTCCGCGTCATCCGCGGCTCGCGCGAGACCGACGAGGCCGGCATCACGCCGTTCCAGGCGCTGACCGTCAGCCTCGCCTCCAGGGTGGGCACGGGCAACATCGCCGGTGTCGCCGTGGCCCTCTATCTCGGCGGGCCGGGTGCGATCTTCTGGATGTGGATGGTCGCCCTGGTCGGCATGGCGACCGCCTATTCAGAGAGCACGCTCGCGCAGCTCTTCAAGGTGAAGAACGAGGAGGGCCAGTATCGCGGCGGACCGGCGTTCTACATCGCCCGCGGGCTCGGCGCCCCCTGGGCCGCGGTGATCTTCTCGATCGCGCTGATCCTCTCGTTCGGGCTCGTCTTCAACGCGGTGCAGGCCAACTCGATCGCCCAGGCGGTCGAGGGTGCCTTCAGCATCCCGCCTCTGGTGACCGGGATCGCCATCGCCGTCCTGACCGGCATCGTCATCTTCGGCGGCATCCGGCAGATCGCGACGGTGGCCGAGTTCGTCGTGCCATTCATGGCGGGCGTCTATCTCCTGCTCGCGGTGATCGTGCTGATCATGAATCTCGGCGAGGTGCCGGCCATGCTTGGCCATATCCTGGCCAGCGCCTTCGGCCTCCAGGAGGCGGCCGGCGGGGTCACCGGCGGTCTGGCGGCGGCCATGCTCAACGGCGTCAAGCGCGGCCTCTTCTCCAACGAGGCCGGCATGGGCTCGGCCCCGAACATCGCGGCCTGTGCCGTGCCGCAGCCGCATCATCCCTCGTCGCAGGGCTTCGTCCAGGCGCTCGGTGTGTTCATCGACACGCTCCTCGTCTGCACGGCGACGGCGCTCTTGATCCTGCTTTCCGGCGTCATGGGGCCGGAGAACGAGCTCACCGGCACGGCCCTCACCCAGGCGGCGCTGGTCGAGCATATCGGCGTCTTCGGCGGGCCCTTCATCGCCATCGCCATCTTCTTCTTCGCGTTCACCTCGATCATCGGCAACTACTCCTATGCGGAGAACGCGCTGACCTATCTGGGCGTCGGCAACCGGACCGGCGTCACCGTCCTGCGGGTGATCGTCCTAGCGATGGTGGTTTGGGGGGCGGTCCAGGCGGTGGCGACGGTGTTCGATACCGCCGATGCCTCGATGGGCCTGATGGCGACCATCAACCTGATCGCCATCGTGCTGCTGTCAGGGACGGTGGTGAAGCTCACGCAGGACTATTTCGCGCAGCGCAAGGCCGGGCAGGAGCCGGTCTTCCACCTCGCGGACTATCCCGAGCTGACGGGCGAGATCGACGGCGAGATCTGGCGGCGCTGAGGGCCAGACGCGAGCGTTCGGCTCCTAGCGGCCTGCTAGAGCCGGACGCTCTGCGTGGCGAAGGCGTCCTGGACCGAGCGCTGGAAGTCGCCGATCAGGTAGTAGGCGCCGACCGCGATGACGACGGTGGCGATCACGCTGGCGAGGAATGCCCGCATCGTTTCTTCTCCCCGAAGGGCCGGCCGGCCCGGCACATGCATTCGTAGCAACAAACGCGGCGGCTTCAAATCCCGGCGGGGACGATCAGCCGGGCGGCGTTGTCGGCGAGCAGCACCTCCTCGTAGTTGACCCCCGGCCCCTCGCGGTCGACGACCACGAAGTCCTGGGCAGGGGCGAGGACGAGGAGCGGGTGGTGCCAGACACCGCGGGCGTATTGCACGCCCTGGTCGCCACGCACCAGGAAGGCGCGCAGGGCCTCCGGCTCCGGCCGCTCGGCGACCACGACGAGCCACGGCTGCGGCTGCATCGGGACGAAGGCCTGGCTGCCGAGCGGGTGGCGCTCCATGAGCGCCATGGCGATCGGCCGCGGGCGTGGCAGGCCGTGGAAGAAGGAGATGATGACCTTGCCGTCTGGCCCGGGATCGGCCGTCGCCAGCGCGTGGAAGCGGGTGGTGGTGCCGGCGTTGATCTGGCGCGCGGTCTTGGGGTCCGCCTCGATGACCCGGCCGAAGGGGGCGAAGGCTTCCGGCGTGAGCGGCTGGGGATGAAGCTCGATGGTCATGCGCGGTGCCCCCAGATACGCAGACGGCTGACGCCGCCGTCGGGGTGGATGTTGAGCTTGACGTGGGTGACGGGGCCGAGCCCGGCGATGTCCTCGCCTTCGAACACGTGGATCGCATCGGGGCCGAGCGGGCGCTCGCCCATGAGCTCCGGCCAGAACATGGCCTGGGTGACGAGCGAGCGGTCGGTGCCGAAGGTGACGCGCGCCGCCTGGAGCGAGCAGCGGTCGGGGTAGTTGCCCTTGTAGTGGGCGGTGTCGACCTCGACGCGCTCGATCGTGCCGGCAGCGCCGAGGGCCAGGATCAGCCAGTCGTGGCCCGGCTCGCGCCGCCGCCGCGTTTCCCAGCCGTCACCCATGTCGCGGCCGCGGCCGGCGCTGAGCACCGCCCAGACATTGCCGTAGTGGGCGTCGTTGTAGGCGATCACCCGGCCGCCGTTCTCCAGCGCGGAGAGCTCGATCGGGCCGTCGCCGGCGGCCCGCCAGTCGGGGGCGGGCTGGCCGAAAACGCGCAGCCGGGCGATGCCGCCATCGGGGTAGATGTTGAGGCGCAGCCACCGCCAGGGGCCGGCCTGCCCGACCTCGAGAAAATGCTGGGCGGAGGCGCCGAGGCTGGTGGCCGGCAGGATCTCGGTCCAGAGCGCCGGGTCGTCGCCCGGCTCGTCCTCGCTGTCGGACGCCCAGAGCGAGGCCGCGGGCGGGTAGTTGCCGGTGAAGTGGCTGGTGTCGAGGTCGACGCCCCGGATGGTGCCGCGAGCCCCCAGGCGGACGACGCACCAGTCGTGGCCGCCATGGCGCCGGCGCTTGGTCTCCCAGCCATCCATGTACTTGCCGAACGCGTCGTAGCGGTCGGGCTCGAAGACGGCGGGGCCGTCCTGGAGCATGCGGTCCATGGCGGCGAAGCTGTCGTCCGAGCAGCGGACCGCCCGGGTGCGGAGGCGCGGCGAGGCGAGGTTGACGAGGCCTTCCGCCCAGTCCGGCAGCGCTGCCGGCACGACGATTTCCGCCATGGTTCCTTCCCGAGTATATGGCCCGTTGGTTCGGCGGGTGCATCGTAGCGGCCGCGGGCGCATCCGTCTGCCTCGCGAGTATGTCCGTGCATGCCGGCGGTCATGATGAGCGTTGCATTAACCATTCGCCAAATGCTCGATTATGGAATCGCATTAATCAACCGGATTAACGTCGCCAGGCCAGGTCACGATCACCGTTCAGCGCCCATGCCGCGCCGGCAGCCTTCAGCAAGCTGCGGCTCCTGATCGACGGCAGGGTGGTCGGCGAGGCGGTGGTGCGAGGGCTCGACGCCGACGGACACGGTCTTCGTGCTCGAGGACGTCGACCCGTCAGTGGCGCATCGGCTCGGCGTGCAGCACTATCCCGACACCACGGCGCGAGTGACCATCGAGCGTGCGTCGCCGGCACCGTGATCGAGGCGCGCGAGAACATTGCGAGACGTCGGGCGGCCACGCTCGACGGCCGTGTCCGCGAGGTGGCCGGGGATGACGCCGGCAGGATCACCTACAACGGCACCTGGGAGGTCGACGTGCCGGCGAGCGTCTTCTACGGCGCGGGACCGACGCCCGATCCCGACCCGGAGCCACGCCGGACCCCGATCCGCAGCCCGACCCGGAGCCTGATCCCAGCCCGACCCGGAGCCGTGCCCGACCCGACCCGGTGCTGCCCGTTCCCGGCCCGACGGGAAGTGACAGCAACGACACGACGATCGTTTTGACGCCCAGCGGCGCGGCGCGGTCGACTACTTCAAGTTCCAGGCTCCTGGTCGATGGCGAGAGTGGTCGGCGAGGCGCGGGTCACGACGGCGTCGACCGGTTCGCCTTCACGGTCGCCGGGCTGGACGACGACGCGCCGCACGGGTCGCGTCGAGCACTATCACGACACGGCAGCGCGGGCGCTCAGCATCCTGGGTGTCGGCATCAGCGGCACGGCGCTCGATCCGGCGGGTGGCACGCAGGACGTGGGGCCGCGCGACGGCAAGGTGATCCTGGGCGGCGAGGCGGCGACGACGATCACCTATAACGGCACGTGGTATGTCCAGGTGCCGGCAGCCCGTCTTCGGTGAGCCGGGGCCGGCCCCCGATCCCGTTCCGGACCTCGAACCCGATCCGACGCCGGCGCCGGACCCGACCGCCGATCCGCTGCCTGGCGGCGACTATGGTGCGCTGGTGGCCGATCTCGGCGGCATCGCGCCACTGGCGCTTCGCCGAGACGGCGGGGGCAAGGCGGCGGATGCGCTCGGCTCGAGCGATGCCAGCCTGCGCGGCGGCGTTGGCCTCGGGGCGGGGAGCCTCGTCGGCGACGACGGTGCGGTCCGGCTCGACGGGCAGGACGACTATCTGCTCGTGCCGAGCGGCGGCGACCCGATCCGGCTGATGATCCTGGGCGACAGCCTGTCGACGGCGACCTCGCCGCGCATGGCGGCGAGCGAGACCCTGCCGGGCCAGCTCGACGCGGCTGGCCGAGGCCGGCTGGAATGTCAGGCTGATCAACCTCTCGAAGGGCGGCAGCACGGTGGTCGGCGGGCTCGACCGGCTCGAGGCCTATCTCGCCGACGGGTCCAGCCCGCTGCCGGACGCCGCCCTCGTCGCGCTCGGAACCAATGACAGCCGGAGCAAGCTCGCCCTCGACACGGTCAGGCCAAGCTACACGGCATCATCGTTTCCTGCTCGACGAGAACGAGGTGGCGACGCTGCTCGCCGGCGGCCGGGCGCAGTGGTCCGGATGGCACGCACAGCTACCAGACGACGGCCCAGGCCGAGGCGTTCATGCAGATCTTCGCCGGCGAGGCCGCCGAGCACGGCCGACCTTGCGGACTCCCTGAAGGCGGAGACTTCGATGCCGGGAGTCGACACCTACACCGGCGACGGCGTCCACCCGACGCCGGCGGGCAATGCGCTGATCCTCGACGATCTGATCGACGATGTCGAGACGCTGCTGGCACCGTTCGGCAAGGGCGATGCCGACCCGCGCTCGCCCAGGGCACGGTCTCGCTCTGGTTCACCGCCGACGACCTGAGCGGCAAGCAGGGCCTCTTGAGCAAGGATGCGGCGGAGTTATGGCGGGGGCGGCGATGTCGGCCTCTTTCTCGACGGCGACCAGCTCGTGTTGCAGCTGCAGGATGCCACGAGCAGCCATGTGCTGACGTCGGCGGGCGGGGCGGTGACGGCGGGCGAGGCGCATCATGTCGCCTTCACCTTCGGTGCTGCCGGGAGACGCGCTCTGGCTCGACGGGGTCGAGGTGGCGCGCTCGGCCTATGCAGGCAGGCTCGAGCAATGGCGAAGCCTTTGGTGCGCGGTGCTCGCCTGGACCAGCGCGCGGCACCGCCGACAAGATCACCGACGCGTTCGACGGCCGGCTCGACGAGGTAGCGATCTTCGACGGCCGGCGCGCACGAGGCCGTCGCGATGCTCGCCGGGCTGAGCGAGGCGGCCGTATAGCCGGCTTGGACCAGGCGCCTAGGATGGGGCCATGCTCATCGTCAGCGACCGCATCGCCATTCCCGAGCACGAGCTCGTCGAGGCTTTCGTGCGCGCGCCTCGGGGCCGGGCGGGCAGAACGTCAGCAAGGTGGCGACCGCCGTCCAGCTCCGCTTCGACGTGCGCGGCTCGCCGAGCCTGCCCAGGCCGTCAGGGAGCGGCTGGAGCGGCTGGCCGAGCTGGCGGCTGAGCCGGGACGGCATGCTCGTGATCGACGCGCGCCGCTATCGCGCCCAGGAGCGCAATCGCGAGGATGCGCGGGAGCGGCTGGCAGCGCTGGTGCGGGCGGCGGAGGAGCTGCCGACCGCCCGGCGTGCGACCCGCCCGACTCCGGGCGAGCCGCGAGCGGCGGCTCGTAGGCAAGGCCGTGCGGTCGCGCGTGAAGGCGCTGCGCACGAGGCGGCCGGGCCCGAATAGTCAGGAGCCGGTGTAGAGATCGGCCCGGGTCGGCGGCAGAAGTGCGGTGCCGTCGGTCGATTGGCGAGTGGCGACATTGACCTGGAAGAGGCGGAGCGGCCCGCGGTCGAAGCCGATGGCGACGCCGGCGAGATGAAGCGGCCCACATGCGGAAGCGCTCGGCGCCGACATGCCCGATGGCCTCGTCGCGCCGGGCCATCAGCCGGTCGTGCCAGAGCCGGCAGGTGCGGGCTGTAGTGGCGGCGCAGGCCACGTCGTGGACCTCGAAGCGAGCCGTCTCCATGACCTCCAGGAGTGTGGCCGATATGGTCGAGCTCGGCGCCGGGGAAGATGTAGCGGAGGATGATGCGGCGGCTGGCGGAAGAGGCGGCGGAAGGCCTTCTTCTCCTTCTTGGCGCGCCGGGTGATGCCGTGGTTGAGCAGGATGCCGCCGGGTGCGAGGAGCTTGCCGAGCTTCTTGAAGTAGGCCGGGTAGTTGTCGATCCCGACATGCTCGTACATGCCGATGCTGGCGATCTTGTCCCATTGCCCGTCGAGGTTCCGGTAGTCCTCGAGGGCCAGGGTGACGCGGTCGCCGAGGCCCAGCTCCTGCACACCTTCGCCCGGGCGAGGTCGAGCTGCGCCTGGGACAGGGTGACGCCGTGCGCGGTGACGCCGTAGTGGCGGGCCGCGTGGCAGACCAGGGCACCCAGCCGCAGCCGATGTCGAGGAACCGCTCGCCGGGGCGCAGCCGAGGGCTTCTTGCAGATGAGGTCGAGCTTGGCGGTCTGCGCAGTGTCGAGATCGGTCTCGAAGGTTTTCGAAATAAGCGCAGGAATAGACCATCCCGGCGTCGAGGAAGAGCCGGTAGAAGTCGTTGCTGGCGTCGTAGTGGAACTGGACGAGGCGCTTGTCGTCGCGCGAGCGGCTGTCGCGCCTCGGCGTCGCCGGCGAACGCATGGGTGACGCTGGTCGTCGCCGCCGGCCGCGAAGCGAGCTTGCCGGGCAGCGTTCCAGGGAAAGCCGGCGAGCACCTGCCTGAGACCGCCGCGCTGGCGGCGCTTGGCGGCACCCTGCGCAGTTCATCAGCGCCAGATCGTGGCCCGTGGGCTCGATGGCGCCCGTGACGTAGGGGCGAAAGAGCGTGTCGAGCGTGGGGCGACGCAGCAGGGAGCGAAGGGCGCCGGGGCCGGCGATCTGATCTCGTCGAGCTCGGCCCCGGCACCCTGGGCAGCGACGCGTCGCCCGTCCCGCGAGCGAACCGCGAACGGCGGGTCGAGCCGCTTTCGAGGTGCGTGACGAGGCTGGTCGCCGCTTCGAGCAGGGCGGCGTCGTCGGGCGGTCGGGCATGGCGCGTTCCGGCGATGGCTCAGCGTTCGGCGACGAAGCGGCGAAGGCGTCGAGGGTCTCTGCGATCGCTGACATGGTGCTCGATGCCCTCGGCATCGACCCGGGCGATATCGGCGCTCACGCCGAGCGCCAGGGCGGATTCGACGATCTGGTGGCGGCGGCGAGCTTCCTCGGCGAGCTCGCGGCCGGTTTCGGTGAGGAAGACCGCGCGATAGGGCCGCTGCTGGATCAGCCCCTCTCGGCCAGACCTTGAGCATCTTGGCGACAGTCGGCTGCGCCACGCCGGTCGGGCGGCGATATCGACCTGCCGCGCCTCGCCGTCGTCGATGAGGTCGGCGATCAGCTCGACATAGTCCTCGACCAGCTCGTTAGGCCGCGGACATGGCCGGAACCTCGACATGCGTCATGGCGACCAGCCCCTGGGCGACAGGCTCGCCGTCCTCAGGCGCCTCCGGCGCCCCCTCCCACGACACTGCTGCTCGCCATCTGCCTGCAATCCGGTAGGGGGCCTTATTAGCTGCCGTGGTGCTTTATAGCAATGTCTATAACCTGTTGCGCAGCTTCGAATCGGCTCCAGCCTCGTCGTCCGCGAAGAAAGGTGCTGCTCAACCAGCGAAGCCCGTTGACCTAAAAGTTAGCCCTTGCTATATCAGTTAGGCCATGCGTGAACGACTGGCCCATGGGGCAGCCTTGGTCGTCGAGGGGACGCGGACATGACCGATGGCCGCGTGCGGCGGATCATTTCCCGGCGGTGGCGGCCGGCATCCACGGGCCTCGGTGCCGCGGGGGCCGCTTCGGCGGCGGAGAAGCGCTGAAGGCGGTAACGACCTTCACGGTCCTCGCCGACATGGCGCAGAACACGTCGCCGACGACCGCCAGTCGTCTCCGTCACCAAGCCGAGGCGGAGATCCACGGCTACGAGCCAACGCCGCAGGACATCGTCCGGGCGCACGATGCCGACCTGATCCTCTGGAACGGCTTCGGCCTCGAGCGCTGGATTTCGAGCAGTTCCTGGCCAATCTCGGCGATGTGCCAGCCGTCGTCCTGAGCGACGGCATCGAGCCAATCTCGATCACCGAGGGGCTCCTATGCAGGCAAGGCCAATCCCCACGCATGGATGGGGCTCGGGACGGCATGTCTATGTCGACAACATCCGCGACGCCTTCGTGGCGCAGGACCCGGGGAACGCTTCGACCTATGAGGCCAATGCCGAGGCCTACAAGGCCTGATCCGCTCGACCATCGAGCCGTTGCGCGGCGCATCGCCGCCATCCCGGAGGACCGGCGCTGGCTGGTCACCTGCGAGGCGCCTTCAGCCTACCTCGCGCGCGACTTCGGCATGCACGAGCTCTATCTCTGGCCGATCAACGCCGATCAGGTCGGCACCCCGCAGCAGGTGCGCAAGGTGGTCGATGCCGTGCGGGACCGCCGGATACCGGTCGTCTTCTGCGAGAGCACGGTGAACACCGCACCCGCTGAGCAGTGGCGCGGGAGACCGGTGCTGCCTATGGCGGCGTCCTCTATGTCGATTCGCTCTCCGAGGCGGGCGGGCCGGTGCCCACATATCTGGACCTGCTCCGGGTCACCGCGGAGACCGTGGCCAAGGGGCTGGAGGGTGGCGGCGGATGAGCGGAATGGTGCAGCAGGCGACGGTCGCCGGGGAGCGTGCTCGGGACGCGGCCGAGCCCGGCAGCGGCATTCTCGGCCGGGACGTCACCGTGACCTACCGCAATGGCCACACGGCGCCACGCCAGCTTCGCCGTTCCCTGCAGCACCATCACGGCGCTGGTCGGCGTCAACGGCGCCGGCAAGTCGACCCTCTTCAAGGCGATCATGGGCTTCGTGCCGATCGCCGCGGGCGAGATCCGCATCCTCGGCCTTTCGGTGCGCGAGGCGCTGGCCAGGAACCTCGTGGCGTACGTGCCGCAGGCCGAGGAGGTCGACTGGGCCTTTCCGGTGCTGGTCGAGGACGTGGTGATGATGGGCCGCTACGGCCATATGGGCTTCTTCCGGCGGGCCCGGCCGGCGGACCGGGCGGCGGTCACCGAGGCGCTGGCCCGGGTCGGCATGAGCGACTTTCGCGAGCGGCAGATCGGCGAGCTCTCCGGTGGCCAGCGCAAGCGCGTGTTCCTCGCCCGGGCCCTCGCCCAGGAAGGCCGGGTGATCCTCCTCGACGAGCCTTTCAGCGGCGTCGACGTCAAGACCGAGGAGCAGATCGTGGCCCTGCTCAAGAGCCTGCGCGACGAGGGCCGGGTGATGCTGGTCGCCACCCACAATCTCGGCTCGGTGCCCGAGTTCTGCGACCGCACCGTGCTGGTCAAGGGGACCGTTCTCGCCGATGGCCCGACCGCGCTCGTCTTCACCCGCGAGAACCTGGAGCGTGCCTTCGGCGGCGTGCTCCGCCATTTCACCCTCGGCGGCGAGCACCTGCACGACGACGACGACCCACGGCGGATCAGCGTCATCACCGACGACGAGCGGCCGCTGGTGCGCTATGGCGGCCGGACCTGGCGGTCGGGCACGAACGGCAAGGACCGGCGCCTGTGATCGAGCTGCTGCTGCAGCCCTTCGATTACGGCTACATGACCAACGCGATCTGGGTCTCGGCCCTGGTCGGCGGGGTTTGCGCCTTCCTCTCGGCCTATCTGATGCTCAAGGGCTGGTCGCTTATCGGCGACGCGCTCAGCCACTCCATCGTGCCGGGCGTCGCCGGCGCCTACATGCTGGGCCTGCCCTTCGCGCTCGGCGCCTTCGTCGCCGGCGGCCTCGCCGCGGGGGCCATGCTCTTCCTCAACCAGCGCTCGGGCCTCAAGGTCGACGTCATCATCGGCCTGATCTTCACCTCCTTCTTCGGCCTCGGCCTCTTCATGGTCTCGATCAACCCGATGGCGGTGAGCATCCAGACCATCACCATGGGCAATATCCTCGCCATCGATGCCGCCGACACGCTGCAGCTCGCCATCATCGGTTTCGTCTCGCTCGCCGTGCTGCTCGCCAAGTGGAAGGATCTGATGGTCACCTTCTTCGACGAGAGCCACGCGCGGGCGATCGGCCTCCGGCCGGACTTGCTGAAGGCCGTCTTCTTCGTCCTGCTCGCGGCCTGCACCGTCGCCGCCATGCAGACCGTGGGTGCGTTTCTCGTCATCGCCATGGTGGTGACGCCGGGGGCGACGGCCTACCTGCTCGCCGACCGCTTCGCGCGGCTGCTCGTCCTCGCCGTCGCGATCGGCGTCTCGACCGGCGCGGTCGGCGCCTATGCGAGCTACTTCCTCGACGGGGCCACCGGCGGACATCTGGCCCTGCTGACGCTGATCTTCCTCGCGGCCTTCATTCTCGCCCCGAAGCACGGGCTCCTCGCCGCCCGACGTCGGGCGACCGCGGCACTCGCCGACGAGGCGGGCGCATTGCCGGAAGCCCTGCCTTGAGCGTCGCCGACCTCCTCCTGCCCTTCCAGTTCCCGTTCATGCAGAAGGCCTTCTGGATCGTCCTCATCATCTCGGTCCCGACGGCGCTGCTTTCCTGCTTCCTCGTGCTCAAGGGCTGGGCACTGATGGGCGATGCGGTGAGCCACGCCGTCCTGCCCGGCGTCGTGCTCGCCTATGTCGCCGGCCTGCCGCTCATCGTCGGCGCCTTCGCCGCCGGCATGACCTGCGCGCTGTTGACGGGCTTCCTCGCGCACAACAGCCGGGTGAAGCAGGACACCGTCATGGGTGTCGTCTTCTCCGGCATGTTCGCCGTCGGCATCATCCTCTTCACCTCGATCGAATCCGACCAGCATCTCGACCACATCCTCTTCGGCAACATGCTGGGGGTCGGGCGGGCGGATCTTCTGACCTCGGGCGCTATCTCGGCCGTGGTCGCCCTGGTGCTGCTCGCCAAATGGAAGGATTTCCTCCTGCACGCCTTCGACCCGGCACAGGCCCGGGCATCGGGCCTGCAGGTCGCCTGGCTGCATTACGGGCTGCTGGCGATCCTCTCGCTCACCATCGTGGCGACCCTGTCCTCGGTCGGCATCATCCTCGCCGTGGCGCTGCTGATCGCCCCCGGTGCGATCGCCTTCCTCCTCGTTCGCCGGTTCGCGACGATGCTGGTGACCGCCATCGCCGTCACCATCATCGCCACCTTCCTCGGCACCTATCTCAGCTTCTTCCTCGACAGCGCCCCGGCGCCGACCATCGTGCTCGTGCTCACGGGGCTCTTCCTCGGGGCCTTCGTTCGGCGCCTGCACCTGACCCGGCTCGCCTCGGCGAGCATCGGGATGGGCGATGCGTGAGCCATGCGCCCCAACAGGGGCTTGATCCCGGCAGCCGCTTGATCAATCCTGAGTTCAAGAACAACTCGGGGAGGTTGATCATGCGTCGCTACGCCACCGCCGTCGTGACGGCCGCGCTCCTGGGCATCGGCACCACTGCCTGGGCGCAAGAGAAGGTAATCTTCGACACCGACTTCAACACCATGGGTGATGACGGCCAGGCCTTCGTCATGCTCGCCCAAGCGATGAAGGAGGGGAAGATCGACCTCCTGGGCGTCACCGTGGTCAGCGGCAACCAGTGGCTCATGCAGGGGGTGGCCGACGCCGAGCGCGCGGTCGAGCGCATGGGGCTCGCCGGCGAGGTCGAGGTCTATGCCGGTGCGAACTACCCGCTGCTGCACGATGCCGCCATGCTCGAGGC
>JAWKVR010000039.1:0-36974 GCA_041397945.1 Geminicoccaceae bacterium | reverse complement strand
GCGATCGCCAGCGTGGGGCCCGGTGGCAGAGTGGTTATGCAGAGGACTGCAAATCCTTGCACGTCGGTTCGATTCCGGCCCGGGCCTCCAACGCATCCGTCATTATGGCTTGGCACGTCAGGGCCGCGCAGCTATAGAGCGCGGCGTGTTCCCCGGTAGCTCAGTTGGTAGAGCAAGCGGCTGTTAACCGCTGTGTCGCTGGTTCGAGTCCGGCCCGGGGAGCCAACACCGGCCCCTGCCACGCCTGTCCATGCGGGCCCGCCGGGGTCCGCTTCTCCTTAAAGAAGCTTGGCGGTACCGCCGCTTGGTGCGTCTTCGGGCGGCCGGGGCGTGTTGCCGCACGGCCTCCGGCAACGCGGGAGCTCCAATGGTGGGGGGCTCCACTGCTTCTACAACGACGCCTATCGGCAATCGATCGGACCCGCGCGACACCCCGGGTCGCTGGGTCGGCCGGGTCACGAGGTCTGGGAGGAGATCTGGGGAGATTATTGGCCCGCAGATCCGCCATGTGATGTCCGGCGGTGGCGCCACGTGGCACGTCGGCCCGATCCACGACGAGAGGGCAGAGAACGGCGTCGGCGGCATCCTCGTCATCTGCTCGGAAACGACCCACGGTCATGGCCGAGAAGCGGCTGGCGGCGAAGAGCGAGCGCGAGCGTCGGCCGTTCGAGCAGGCACCCGGCTTCATCATCGTCATGAGGGGTCCCGACCACGTCGTCGAGTTCTGGCGAACCTCGTCCAGACCGTGACCGATGCCGGCGTCGAGCTGACGGGCGCCCAGTTCGACGCGTTCTTCTACAACGTCGTCGACGAAGCCGGCGAGCACTACAAGCTCTACCGCTGTCCGGTGCGCCGCGCTCGGCATTCGAGAGATTTCCCCTGCCGCGCAACACGCCGATTTTCGGTTCGCTCGGACGACGTTCCTGTCGATCGCTCTATGGCACGATGGACCCCTATCGGGAATGCCCCCAGGCCACCTGCCCGTCCGCTCCTATCTCGCGGTGCCGGTCGTGTCGCGGACGGGGGAGGTGGATGACGGTCTCTTTTTCGGTCACGCCGAGGTCGGGGTGTTCCGGCCCGGGCACGAGGCGTTGCTGGTCGGTATTCCCCGCCACGCCGCCACGGCGATCGGCAACGCACGCCTCGTGCATGACCTGCAGTGTCTGAACGCCAATCTCGAGCAGCGCGTGGCAGCCGAGGTCGCCGAACGCCTCGAGGCGGAGGAAATGCTCCGGCAATCGCAGAAGCTGGAGGCCCTGGGCCAGCTCACCGGCGGCGTTGCCCACGATTTCGACAACCTCCTGATGGTGATTTCCTCCGGCATCAACATCATCGAACGTACTGATGATCTCGAGCGGCGGGGAATGGTCCTGGGCCGCATGCGCGAATCGATCGAGCGCGGTGCCGAGCTGACGCAGCAGTTGCTCGCCGTCAGTCGCAAGCAGGAGCTGAAGCCCGAGAACATCGCCCTCGCCGAGCTGCTCGCCGGCATGAGCGTGCCGGTGGTCGTCGAGGAGGTGCGCCGGCAACTACCGCAGCGCCATCTGGCATGGCCGTTGTGGGTCCGACCCCATCGGGCGAGATCGGGGCCGCCGCAAGGCGGGCAGTTATCGGGCGTAGCGCGGGTTGTGGCGAGCATGGACCTGATGGCACGAGTGTGGTCGGCAGTGTCGCCATGGCTCGAGCAGCGGTGGCGGTTGGGCACGGGTGGGCATGGTTCGTGGCCAGGTGTGCCGGAACTGTGGATAACGGTCGGTCTCTGGCATTCGGCAGTGGCCTGCCTCCTGCACGAAACATGGCTTGCATGATGCGACCGGAGGTTGATGGCAGGTTAGGACCAATACGGCTTGCCCCGAACATGGCGGCTTGACCGGGGTCATGTCCGAAAATAGAACAGCAAGAACATTTTGCCTGGGACCATGCATGGCCGACGTCTCGACCCTCGCTGCCCTGCGCCTGCGCATTCGCCACCTCGATGGCGGCGGGGCGGGGTTCGGCGCGGTTCGGGCGAACCTCGGCCACGCCCAGATCGACGCGCATCTGCCCTGGGGCGGGCTGCCCCGGGCCGCCCTGCACGAGATCGGCGGCAGCCTCGCCAGTGGCCTGGCGGCGGCCCTGGCCGGGCGCTTCCTGCGCGGTGCCGGGGCCCTCGTCTGGTGCGCGGATGCAGCACTCGCCGCCCGGCAGGGTGCGCTCTACGGCCCCGGGCTCGCCCGCTTCGGCATCGACCCGGCACGGCTGGTCCTGGTCCGCTGCCGCCGGGCAAGCGAGACCCTCTGGGCGGCGCACGAGGCGCTGCGCTCGCCGGCCGTGGCCTGCGTCGTCGCCGAGATCGAAGGGCTCGACCTGCTCGCTGGCCGGCGCCTGCAGCTCGCCGCCGAGGCGGGCGGTGCTGCCGGGCTGCTGCTGCGCTTCGGCCGGGCCGCTGCCGCGCCCTCGGCCGCGGTGACCCGCTGGCGGGCAGCACCGTTCCGCGGCGGCGATCCCGGTGCCCGCCTCTGGCTGCTCGATTTGTGGCGGGTCAAGGGCGGTGTGCCGGCAAGCTGGGTGGTGGGATGGGATGAGAAGACGCTGTCTTTCGCTGCAGCTCGTGAACCTGTCGATCGACCGGCTGCGCGGCGCCGCCGCGCGGCGGGGTGAGCGGCTGCCCGAGCCCTTCGCACTCCATGCGCCGGGGGCTCGCGGCCAGGTCCTGACCGCGGTCGATGCCGCGGCCGCCGCGGCCGGGCTCGTGCCCGGCCTGCGCCTCGCCGATGCCCGGGCGATCCTGCCCGGGCTGGCGCTGGCCCCGGCGGCACCGCTGGCCGACCGCCGCCTGCTCGAGGGCCTCGCCGCCGCCTGCCTCCGCTACACCCCGGCCGTCGCCCTCGACGACGGCACCGACGGCGAGCCTGACAGCGAGACGGCGGCGCTCCTTCTCGACATCACCGGCTCGGCCCATCTCTTCGGTGGCGAGCAGGGGCTGCTCGACCGCATCGCCCGCCGCCTCGACCGGCTGGGCCTCGGCCATCGTCTGGCGGTGGCCGACGGTGCCATGGCGGCCTGGGCCTGGGCGCGCTACGGGGGTGGGGGCGTGCTCAGGGGGGAGGCGGCGAAGGGAGCGCTCGCCCGCCTGCCGGTCCAGGCGTTGCGGCTCGGGCCGGAGACCACGGCCACTCTCGCCCGGCTCGGCCTGCGCCGGGTTGGTCAGCTCCAGGCCCTGTCGCAGCGCGCCCTCGTGCGACGCTTCGGTCGGGACCCGGGGCTCGCCCTCGACCGGCTGATGGGCGTGACGGAAGCCCCCTTCACGCCCTTGCGCGAGCCGCCCCGCCACGCCGCCGGGCTCGCCTGGGCCGAGCCGATCGGGCGGACCGAGGACATCCGTGCCGCGGTGCTCGACCTGCTCCAGCGCCTCGGCGGCGAGCTCGAGCGGGCGGTGGCCGGGGCGCGCCGGCTCGAGCTCCTGCTCTTCCGGGTCGATGGCGAGCTCGCCCGGCTCACCGTCCGCACCGGCCGCCCCAGCCGCGATACGGCACATCTCCTCGAGCTCTTCGCGCTGCAGCTCGACGGGCTCGACATCGGCTTCGGCATCGAGAGCCTGCGGCTCGAGGTGACCGAGGCGGCACCCCTGGCCGCCCGGCAGGTCGATCTGGTGCAGGACCAGGACGCAGCCGGGCTGGCGCGGCTGGTCGACCAGCTGCAGGCGCGGCTCGGCCCGGCCGCCGTCCGCCGGCTGGTGCCGGCGGCGAGCCACTGGCCGGAGCATGCCCAGGGCATCGCCGATCCGGCCGGCGCCGATCCGGGCGCCACCGATCTATGGCTCGCCGGGCAGCCCCGTCCCCTGCGCCTGCTCGATCGCCCGGCGCCGCTCGAGGCCATGGCCACGGTGCCCGACGGCCCACCGATCCTGCTCAGTCGCCACGGCCGGGGCGAGCCGGTCCGCTTCGCCAGCGGCCCCGAGCGCCTCGAGCCCGAATGGTGGCATACCGACCGCCCGACGCCCCGCTCCCGCGACTACTACCGGGTGATCGATGCCGGGGGCCTGGATCTCTGGCTCTACCGCGCCGGTCGCTACGACGAGGCCGAGCCGCCGACCTGGCACCTGCACGGGACGTTCGGATGACTGCAAAATGCTGTCATGCTAGATTGTGCCGGCCTCGCCAGACGGCCGGCTTCGCAACATGGCCGGCTTCGCAACATGAAGGGTTCTCGAATGGGCACGCTCACCGTTCGCAATATCGAGGACGACGTGATCCAGAGCCTCAAGGCCGAGGCGCGCCGCCACAACCGGTCGCTCGAAGCGGAGGTCCGGGAGGTTCTGCGCCGGCATCGCGAGCTCGAACGCCGCCCCACCGTTGCCGAGCTCCTGGCCCTGGCCGACAAGGTCGCCGCCATGACGCCCGACGTGGCGCAGACGGACAGCACCGACCTCTTGCGCGAATCGCGCGAGGAGCGGTGACCGGGCCTATCGTCGTCGATGCATCCGTCGCGCTCAAATGGGTGATCGACGAGCCGTCGCACACCGCCGCACGGCAGCTGATCGCGCTGACGCGGCATCTGGTGGCGCCGGACATCATTCATGCGGAGGTCGCGAATGTCTGTCGCAAGAAAGTGCGCCGCGGCGAGCTCGGCAGCGCGCAGGCAGTCCTGGCCCTCGGTGCGATCCGGCAGATCATCGGGACCGTCGAGCCCACCGGCGCCTATGCCGAGCGCGCCCTGCTGCTGGCGCTGGCCCTGGACCACCATGCCTACGACTGCTTCTACCTGGCCCAGGCGGAAGCGCTCGAGGGCGTCCTCGTGACGGCCGACCAGGTCCTCTGGCGCAAGGCCCGGGCAGCGGCGCTCCCCATCGACGTGCGGACCCTGGACGATCCCGCCCTGGCCGAAAGCCTGGCTGCGCGGCGCTGAAGCCTTGACCGCCTACGCCGAGCTGCAGGTGACCAGCAATTTCTGCTTCCTCCGGGGCGCCTCGCATCCGGAGGAGCTGGTGGAGCGCGCGCACGAGCTGGGGCTCGCCGCGCTTGCCGTCACCGACCGCAACAGCTTCGCCGGCTTGGTGCGGGCACATGTCAAGGCGAAGGAGCTGGGGCTCCGCTTCCTGCCGGGCGTGCGGCTCGACCTCGTGGACGGCCCGTCGCTGCTCGCCTGGCCCATGGACAAGCCGGCCTACAGCCGTCTCTCGCGTCTCTTGACGCTCGGCCGGCGGCGGGCGGCCAAGGGCAGCTGCCTGCTCCACCTCGCCGACGTCATGGCGCATGACGAGGGCCAGGTCCTTGCCGTCATCGATCCCGACCCTGCCACGCTCGCGACCCTGGCCGGGCGCTGGGGCGACCGGCTCTACCTCGTGGCCACGCACCGCCTCGACGGCGGCGACCGGGACCGCCTCGCCGGGCTCGCGGCCATGGCACGGGCGACGGGCGTGCGCCTGCTCGCCACCAACGACGTGCACTATCATGTGCCCGACCGGCGCCCGCTGCAGGACGTCGTCACCTGCATCCGCGAGCACTGCACCATCGCCGAGGCCGGCGGCCGGCTCTTCGCCAATGCCGAGCGGCACCTCAAGCCCGCGGCCGAGATGGCCCGGCTCTTCGCTGACTGGCCCGAGGCGCTGGCCGGCAGCCTGGAGATCGTGCAGCGCTGCACCTTCTCCATGGACGAGCTGGCCTACGACTACCCGGTCGAGGAGAGCTACGCGGGGCGCACGCCGCAGGAGGAGCTCGAGCGCCTGACCTGGGAGGGCGCCGCCTGGCGCTATGGCGACCCGGTGCCCGACAAGGTCCGGCGCATTTTGGCGCATGAGCTGGCGCTGATCGCCGGGCTCGCCTACGCGCCCTATTTCCTCACCGTCCACGAGATCGTCAGCTTCGCCCGCTCGCAGGACATCCTCTGCCAGGGGCGCGGCTCGGCGGCCAACTCGGCCGTCTGCTACGTCCTCGGCATCACCGCGGTCGACCCGGCCCGGATCGATCTGCTCTTCGAGCGCTTCATCTCGGCCGAGCGCAACGAGCCGCCCGACATCGACGTCGATTTCGAGCATGAGCGCCGCGAGGAGGTGATCCAACATATCTACGAGCACTACGGCCGCGACCACGCGGCGCTCACCGCCACCGTCATCCGCTACCGCGCGAAGAGTGCGATGCGCGAGGTCGGCAAGGTGATGGGGCTCTCGGCCGATGTCCTGGACGCGCTTTCGAAATCAGTCTGGGGCTATGGCCGGGACGGGCTCCGGCTCGATCATGTGAGCGAGGCCGGGCTCGATCCGAAGGATCTCTGATCTCGGCGGACCATGCGGCTCGCCGAGGAGCTGATCGACACGCCCCGGCATCTCTCGCAGCATGTGGGCGGCTTCGTCATCGCGAGAAGCCCGCTCGCCGACCTCGTGCCGATCGAGAACGCCGCGATGGTCGACCGCACCGTGATCGAATGGGACAAGGACGACATCGACGCGCTCGGCATGCTCAAGATCGATGTGCTCGCCCTAGGCATGCTGACCTGCATCAGGAAGGCCTTCGATCTCCTGCGCGGGGCTACGGCATCGCCATCGACCTGACATCCGTGCCGCCGGAGGACCCGGCCGTCTACGAGATGCTGCAGGACGCCGATTCGGTGGGTGTCTTCCAGGTCGAATCGCGGGCGCAGATGTCCATGCTGCCCAGGCTCAAGCCGCGTTCCTTCTACGATCTCGTCATCGAGGTGGCGATCGTCCGGCCGGGGCCCATCCAGGGCGACATGGTCCACCCCTATCTCCGCCGGCGCGAGGGCCGGGAGCCGGTCGAGTTTCCCTCGGCCGAGCTCGAGGAGGTCCTGGGCAAGACCATGGGGGTGCCGCTCTTCCAGGAGCAGGCGATGCGGATCGCCATCGTCGCTGCCGGCTTCACGCCGTCGGAGGCAGACGGGCTCCGCCGGGCCATGGCGACCTTCAAGCGGCGCGGCCAGCTCGATCGCTACCAGGCCAAGCTGATCGAGGGCATGACTGCCAGGGGCTACGACGCCGATTTCGCCGAGCGCTGCTTCAAGCAGATCGAGGGCTTCGGCTATTACGGCTTTCCCGAGAGCCACGCCGCCAGCTTCGCGCTGCTCGTCTACGTTTCGGCCTGGCTCAAATGCCACTACCCGGACGTCTTCTGCGCGGCCATCCTCAACAGCCAGCCGATGGGCTTCTACGCCCCGGCGCAGCTGGTGCGCGATGCCGTCGACCATGGTGTCGAGATCCGGCCGGTCGACGTCAACCGGAGCTTCTGGGACGCGACGCTCGAGCCGCTGGCCCGCCGGCGGGGGCCGCTGAAGACCGCCGTTCGGCTCGGGTTTCGCCAGATCAAGGGGCTGGGCGAGGCGGCGGCCCTGCGTCTCGTCACCGCCCGGCTCAAGCCCTACAGCAGCCCGGCGGAGCTCAAGCGCCGGGCCGGGCTCGACCACGCCACGCTGGCCCGCCTCGCCGAGGCCGACGCCTTCCGCTCCATGGCCATGGACCGCCGCCAGGCGCTATGGGCGGTGCAGGCGCTGCCGGAGGGCGAGCTGCCGCTCTTCGCCGCGGCGGAGGAACGCGTGGGCCTTCCCGGCTCCAACCTGGCGCCCCTGGAGCATGCCGACGAGCCCTGGGCCGAGCTGCCGGAGATGGGCCTCGGCGAGCATGTCATCGAGGACTACACGACCCTCCGCTTGTCCCTGAAGGCGCACCCGCTGGCTCTCCTGCGCGAGCATCTGCGGCCGCGCCGGCTCGTCACCGCGCGCGGGATCTGGTCCGTGCCCCCGGGTCGGCGCATCGCCATCGCCGGGCTCGTCATCGTCCGTCAGCGGCCGGGCAGTGCGAAGGGTGTGATCTTCGCCACGCTCGAGGACGAGACCGGCTTCGCCAACATCATCGTCTGGCCGGACGTCTTCGAGCGCTACCGGGCGATCATCATGCGCAGCCGCCTGCTCGAGGCCAGCGGCCGCCTGCAGCGCGAGGGCCGGGTCATCCACCTCATCGCGGAAAGGCTCACCGATCTCGGTGCCGAGCTCCGCCACCTGCGCGACGATGCCACCGATCCCGAAGGCCTCGCCCTTTCCCTCGACCGTGCCACGAGTCCCGCCGACGTGATGCGGCGCGCTTCACCGGACCCCCGCGACGCCATGCCCAAGGGGCGGAATTTTCACTGAGGCGCGGCGGCCCGGGGCTCCCGCTGGCGCGCGACGAAGAGCTGCACGTCCTCGACGATGCGCGTGGGTCGGGCGAGGAAGCGGTCGAGGGGGGTGAGGAGGACGTCACCGGGCTCCTCGCCCGAGGTGACGAGGCGGCCGAGCCAGGACATGCGGCCGAGGCCGTAGCGCTCGGGATGGTCGAGGGCGAGCGCCAGATAGAAGTGGGTGCTGCTCCTCGACTGTCGCCAGACCAGCCGGGCGGCGCCGATGGCGGGCCATGGGATCAGGGTGGTGCCCCGGCCTTCGAGCCGCAGGCCGTCGGGGCCGAACTCGAGGCGCAGGTCGGCGGGCCGCTCACGGCGGACGATGAGGGCGACGGCCAGGCCCATTACCAGGGCAACCGGCAGGCCGAGCCAGGGAAGAAAGGCGGGCAGCATGACACTGGCCACGGCGGTGGCGAAGATGCCCCAGGCGATCGGCAGGAGGGCCGAGGCAAGGGGGCTCGTCCGATGCACGATATGCTCCGCCGACAATGCCAGGGGCGGGCGCGCGCGAAACCGGGCCTTCTCCAGCCGGTCGACCAGGAAGGCGAGGAGCAGCGGCACGGCACCGCCGAGCAGCACGAGGCGCGGCTCGGCCGGCCAGCGCAGGTGCTTCTGCAGCTCGGGCACGAGCGGATGGGCGGCCCAGCCGACCAGCACGGCACCCGCCAGCACGGCCAGCACGAGCCGCAGCTGACCGCTTTCCTCTTTCGTCGCCGCCAGGTTCCCGTTCCGTCGCGAGAGATCGCAGCCGCACTCTGCCGGGCCGGGATGAAGGAAGTGTTGCGCTTTCGACGTTCAGGCGGCGGCCGGCACGTCCCAGACCTCCCCGGGCGCAGCGGGCGAGCGCCCGGGTGCTAGGCCCTGCGCCACGCAGGCGGCCCCGAGGGCGTGCAGCGGGGCCTCGATGGGCTCGTCGGTGAGCTGGAACGTGCCCCAGTGGATGCCGGCGGCGTGGGCGGCACCGCAATCGAGCAGGCCGGCCACGGCCTCCTCCGGGTTCTGGTGCTGCGGCGCCATGAACCAGCGCGGCTCGTAGGCGCCGACCGGCAGGATCGCCGCCCGGAACTGCCCGTGGCGCGCCTCTGCCGAGCGGTAGTTGCGGCCATCGTCGAAGCCCGTGTCGCCCACATGGTAGAGCCGGCCGGCCGGGCCCTCGATGACGAAGGCGGCCCAGAGCGCCATGCGCCGGTCGCCGAGGCCGCGGGCCGACCAGTGGTGGCAGGGCTCGAGGTGAAAAGTCAGCGCGCCATGGCTGAGGCTCTGGTCCCAGTCCCGGGCCTCGACCCGCATCGCCGGCACGGCGGCCCTGATGATCGTGTCGTTGCCGAGCGGGGTCACCACGAGGGGATCGTGCGCCTGCTGCAGCAGGGCGAGCGTCGCCACGTCGAGATGGTCGTAGTGGTTGTGGGTCACCAGCACCACGTCGATGGGCGGCAGGCGGTCGAAGGCGACGCCGGGGGCATTGACCCGCTTCGGGCCGATGAAGCTCCAGGGGCTGGCGCGCTCCGACCAGACCGGGTCCGTCAGGATGTTGAGCCCGCCGGTCTGGATCAGCAGCGACGCGTGACCGACCATGGTCAGTCGCAGCGTCTCGGGCGGCAGGCGCTCGTCCGGCACGGCCGGGGGATGGGGGCTCGGGTAGTGCGCCGGCCATTCGGCCCGGTCGCCGCCGAGCTTCCATTTGAGGAAGTCGCCAAACCCCTTGGGGGTCGTGCCGCCCGGATTGAAGAAGGTCCGGCCGTCGAAATGGTCGCTGATCGGCCCCTGGTAGTAGGGATTGTCGCTCGAGCCGGCCGTGGCGCAGGCGGCGAGCAGGGTCGGCAGCGTGGCGAGCCCGAGGGCCCGGAGGAGCCGGCGTCTATTCATTTCCCCGCAATTAAGGCATTGCGTCGGCCGGTCAAGCCGGGGCAGATGCGTGGCTTGTCCCTTTGCCAAGCCGGGGCCGAGACTGCATAGTCCGGCGCTTCCGACGGGGAGAGAGCATGCGCCAGGTGACCGTCGCCGCCACACAGATGCCCTGCGGGCCGGATCGCGCGAGCAATCTCGCGGGTGCGGAGAGCCTGGTGCGCCGGGCAGCCGCCGCCGGCGCGCAGATCGTGCTGCTGCAGGAGCTCTTCGAGTCGGTCTATTTCTGCAAGGACCAGTCGCCGGCGCATTTCGCGCTGGCCTATTCGTTCGAGGGGCATCCGCTGCTCGCCCGCATGAGCCGGCTCGCCGCCGAGCTCGGCGTGGTGCTGCCGGTCAGCTTCTTCGAGCGGGCCAACGCCGCCTATTTCAACTCGCTGGCGATGATCGACGCCGACGGCAAGGTGATGGGGGTCTACCGCAAGAGCCACATCCCCGACGGGCCGGGCTACCAGGAGAAGTTCTACTTCTCGCCGGGCGATACCGGTTTTCGCATCTGGCAGACCCGGTTCGGCTGTGTCGGCGTCGGCATCTGCTGGGACCAGTGGTTCCCCGAGGCCGCCCGGGCCATGGCGGTGATGGGGGCGGAGCTGCTCTTCTACCCGACCGCCATCGGCAGCGAGCCGCAGGACCCGCGGCTCGACAGCCGCGACCATTGGCGCCGGGCGATGCAGGGCCATGCGGCGAGCAACTGCATGCCGGTCATCGCGTCGAACCGGATCGGCCGCGAGGTCGGCGAGAGCTGCGCCATCACCTTCTACGGCAGCTCGTTCATCACCGATGCCACGGGCGGCATCACCGCCGAGCTCGGCGAGGAGCCGGGCCTCGTCACCGCCAGCTTCGATCTCGACGAGCTGGCCCGGACCCGTGCCGCCTGGGGTCTGTTCCGCGACCGCCGGCCGGACCTCTATCTGCCTCTGCTCACCCTCGATGGCCGCGACGCCGGCATCTGAGTGAGGCTCATTCCTCGAGAAAACGCGCGAATGCGGCCTGGTAGTCGGGGTGCCAGCGCGACAGCGGCGGGCGGTTCTCGACGATGTCGCCGGCCGCCCAGAGGATCCGCTTCTCGTCGAGCTCGCGGCTGACGTCGTTGTCCGGGCAGAGGATGTAGAAATCGTTCCTCGCCATGCCGGCCAGAAGCTCGTCGACGACCTGCTCCGGCAGCCAGGCGCCGGCCGGCTTCTCCTTGTGCCGGACGCGCGTGAAGCCGGTGAAGGTGAAGCCCGGGATCAGCAGGTGGGCGGTGACCCTGCAGACCTCGGTGTTGCGCAGCTCGTGCGCCAGCGCCTCGGTCGCCACCTTCACGCCGGCCTTGCTCACATTGTAGGCGGTGTCGCCGGGCGGGCAGGTGATGCCCTGCTTGGAGCCGGTCGAGACGATCGCCCCGGCCGTGCCCTGTGCCATCATCGCCGGCGCGAAGACCTGGATGCCGTTGACCACGCCCCAGAGATTGGTCTGCAGGATCGCCTGCCAGCGTTGCGGATCGCCGAAGAGCTGGCCGCCGCCCTCGCGACCGGCATTGTTCATGAGGACCGCCACCTCGCTGAAGGCGCCGTAGGCGCGATCCTTCAGCGCCTCGACGGCGGCACGGTCGCCGACATCGGTTGGCATGGCGATGATCTCACCCGGCCGTCCGGTCCGCGCCCGCAACCCGTCCGCGGCAGCTTCCAGCGCCCTGCCGTCGACATCGGCCAGCACGAGCTTCATGCCCCGATCGGCGAACCGCTCGGCCGCTGCCAGCCCGATCCCGCTCGCCGCCCCGGTGACGACGGCGACCCGGCCGGGGGCGATGGCTGGATGGTCGGGCATGGCGATTTCCTCGAAATTGCCTGGTTGTAGCGACACGTCGACGGTCCGCGCCCTTGAACGATACGCGCGGGTCGAAGGTCAGGGCCTGATGTTGCAGCCTGTCATGCGGCCGCGAACTCGCGGACCTCCACGGTCACGCCTTGGCGGGCGGCAGCCTCCGCCTGAGTCAGGGCATGCTCGGCAGCGGCTTCATCGATGTATTCTTCGCCGCAGTTCTCGCAGATCTCGGCGGGGACGTGGCGAACGACCATGGTCAATGGGCCGCGCTCCAGGGTGAGGGTAGCCGTCCCGGGGATGGTTTTGCCATTCTTGCAGATCACACATTTCATGGCTTGCGTCTCTTTCTGAAGCCGGGGCGCCAAAGGGCCGGATCGGGCTCGTAGACAGTGACGACGATCGTGGTTGCTGCCTGTTCGTCGCTGGCGAGGACGACATGCAGGTGCCGGCCTTTGATCGAGCCTAACACGAGACGGGATGGATAGGGTAGGTCGTCGGGTCGAGCCTCGATTACCTCGCCCGTTTCGATGACGTGGCGGATGTCGGCTATGTCGATCCCGCGTTGGAATATGCGGCGGATGGCATGGCTGCGAAAAACGAGCCGGAGCGGCGAATTCATGCCTCGAGGCATACGCCAACGATTCGGCTGACGCGAATCCCGTATGCGCGGACGGGCGCCGGATGGCCGGCGTTCTACTCAGATCGTCAGATGCCGCCGCACCTCGGCTTCCTCGAACTCGTCGGGCCGGCCGTCGAGGATGACCTCGCCGCGGTCGAGGACCGTGAAGCGGTCGGCGAGGCGCTGGGCGAACTCGAAATACTGCTCGACCAGGAGGATGGCCATGGTGCCCTGGTCGCGGAGGTGGGCGATGACGCGCTCGATGTCCTTGATGATCGAGGGCTGGATGCCTTCGGTGGGCTCGTCGAGGATGAGGAGCTGGGGGCGGGTGACGAGGGCGCGGGCGATGGCGAGCTGCTGCTGCTGACCGCCGGAAAGGTCACCGCCGCGGCGGCCGAGCATCGACTTGAGCACTGGGAAGAGGGTGAAGATCTCGTCCGGGATGTGCCGCATGGCGCGGGGCAGGGGTGCGAAGCCGGTCTGCAGGTTCTCCTCGACCGTCAGGAGCGGGAAGATCTCGCGGCCCTGGGGCACATAGGCGATGTTCTTGCGGGTGCGGTCGTAGGGGCGCAGGCGATCGATGCGTTCCTTCTGCCAGCGGATCTCGCCGGCGCTGATCGCCTGCTGGCCGACGATGGCGCGCAACGTCGAGGTCTTGCCGACGCCGTTCCGGCCCATCAGGCAGGTGATCTGGCCGATCTCGACATTGAGCGAGACGCCGCGCAGCGCTGGGCGGCACCGTAATGGAGGTCGATCTTCTTGACTTCGAGCATCGGCGCTACCGGCCCAGATAGACTTCGACGACGCGCGGCTCGGCCGAGACCTGGTCGAGCGTGCCCTCGGCGAGCACCGAGCCCTCGTGCAGCACGGTGACCCGGCAGTCGAGGTCGCGGACGAAGGCCATGTCGTGCTCGACGACGACCACCGAGTGGTCGCGGGCGATGGCCTTAAGCAGCTCCGAGGTGGCGGCGGTCTCCGCGTCGGTCATGCCGGCGGCGGGCTCGTCGACCAGCAGCAGCTTCGGCTCCTGGGCCAGCAGCATGCCGATCTCGAGCCACTGCTTCTGGCCGTGGCTGAGGCCGCCGGCCGGACTGTCCGCGCTCTTCGCGAGGCCGATGATGCCGAGCAGCTGGTCGATCCGGTCGGCGTCCCCGGCGCTCAGGCGGTGGAAGAGCGTGGCGAAGGGGCCGCGCTTGCCGGCCAGCGCCAGCTCGAGGTTGTCGCGCACGGTATGGTTCTCGAAGACCGTCGGCTTCTGGAACTTGCGGCCGATGCCGAGCTGGGCGATCGACGCCTCGTCGTGCGCCTTCAGGTCGATCGCGCCCTCGAAGAAGATCTCGCCCGTGTCCGGCTTCGTTTTACCGGTGATGACGTCCATCATCGTCGTCTTGCCGGCGCCGTTGGGGCCGATTATCGCGCGCAGCTCGCCGGGTGCGATCAGCAGGCTGAGCGCGTTCAGGGCGCGAAAGCCGTCGAAGCTGACGGTGACGCCGTTGAGATAGAGGATCGAGTCGCTGGCGTTGCCTGGTCGGTTCATCTCGTGCTCATTCGGCGGCCGCGCTTTCGCGCTCGGCACGGGCTTGCGCTGCGAGGGCGAGGAAGTGCTCGGTGGATTCGGCTTCCTCGCGCCTGGCGCGGCGCTCGGCCTCGATATGGGCGAGCGGGTCCGGCTTCTGCCGGCGCATCCACTCCACATAGTCGCCGAGCGCACCGAGGACGCCGCGCGGCAGGAAGAGGGTGACGGCGATGAATAGGGCGCCGAGCGCGAAGAGCCAGAGCTCCGGCATGGCTGTCGTGAACACGGTCTTGCCGTAGTTGACGAGCCCGGCGCCGACGACCGCGCCGACCAGCGTGCCCCGGCCGCCGACGGCGACCCAGATGACGATCTCGATCGAGTTGGCCGGCGAGAACTCGCCCGGGTTGATGATGCCGACCTGCGGCACGTAGAGCGCCCCGGCGACGCCGGCCATCATGGCGGAGAGGGTGAAGACGAAGAGCTTGTAGTGCTCGACCCGGTATCCGAGGAAGCGGGTCCGGCTCTCGGCGTCGCGGATCGCGACCAGCACCTTGCCGAGCTTCGAGCCGGTGACCGCCCGGGCGATCAAGAAGCCGAGCCCGAGCGCGATGGCCGAGGCGGCGAAGAGGGCGGCCCGGGTGGTATTGGCCTGGAGCGGGTAGCCCAGGATGTCCTTGAAGTCGGTGAGCCCGTTATTGCCGCCGAAGCCCATGTCGTTGCGGAAGAAGGCGAGCAGCAGCGCGTAGGTGACGGCCTGGGTGATGATCGAGAGATAGACGCCCGTGACCCGGCTGCGGAAGGCGAACCAGCCGAAGACGAAGGCCAGCGCACCCGGCACCAGCAGCACCATGAGCATGGCAAAGGGGAAGGATGAGAAGCCCCACCAGTACCAGGGCAGCTCGGTCCAGTTCAAAAAGACCATGAAATCCGGCAGCAGCGGGTTGGCGTAGACCCCGCGATCGCCGATCTGGCGCATCAGGTACATGCCCATGGCGTAGCCGCCGAGGGCGAAGAAGGCGCCGTGGCCGAGGCTGAGGATGCCGCAGAAGCCCCAGATCAGGTCGACCGAGAGCGCCAGCAGCGCGTAGGTCAGGTACTTGCCGAGCAGCGAGACGATGTAGCTGTTGGCGTAGAAGGCGTGGGATGGCGGCAGGACGAGGTTGCAGTAGGGCACGGCCACCGCGACCGCCGCGATCGCGAGGAGGAACCACCAGCCGCCGGGGCCGAGATGCCGCGTCAGGAACATGGGCGGGTCAGGCCTCGACCGCGCGACCGCGCTGCGCGAAGAGCCCGCGCGGCCGTTTCTGGATGAAGAGGATGATGAAGACGAGCACGAAGATCTTGGCGAGCACGGCACCGGCATAGGGCTCGAGGAACTTGTTGACGATGCCCAGGGTCATGGCCCCGGTCAGCGTTCCCCAGAGATTGCCGACGCCGCCGAAGACGACGACCATGAAGCTGTCGATGATATAGCCTTGGCCTAGATTCGGGCTGACATTGTCGATCTGCGAGAGGGCCACGCCGGCGAGCCCGGCAACGCCGGAGCCGAGGCCGAAGGTCATGGCGTCGATGCGCCCGGTGCGGATGCCCATGGCCCCAGCCATCTGCCGGTTCTGGGTGACGGCGCGCATCTCGAGGCCGAAGCTGGTGCGCTTGAGGATGAGCATGAGGGCGGCGAACACGGCCAGCGAGAAGACGAGGATCCAGAGGCGGTTCGCGGTGATGGTCAAGGCGCCGATCTCGATCGCCCCGGACATCCAGGACGGGTTGCCGACCTCGCGGTTGGTCGGGCCGAAGAGCGAGCGCACCGCCTGCTGGAGGACGAGCGAGAGGCCCCAGGTGGCGAGCAGGGTCTCGAGCGGCCGGCCGTAGAGCCAGCGGATGATGCCGCGCTCGATGGCGATGCCGATGATGCCCGTGACCAGGAAGGCGAGCGGGATGGCGATGAAGAGGGAGCTGTCGAAGAGGGGTGGGTAGTAGGAGCGGATCGCCTCCTGCACCACGAAGGTGGTGTAGGCGCCGAGCATCACCATCTCGCCATGCGCCATGTTGATGACGCCCATCACGCCGAAGGTGATGGCGAGGCCGATGGCCGCGAGCAGCAGGACCGAGCCCAGCGAGATGCCGTAGGTGACGTGCTGGGCGATCTCCCAGCGCTTCAGCCGACGCTCGATCGCGGCCGCCCCGGTGGCGGCGGCCTCCTGCAGCTCGCCCTCGCTCGCGGCGCGCACGGCAACGAGCAGCGAGAGGGCGTCGCGGTCGCCGCGGGCCGTGATGACGTCGATGGCGGCGCGCTTGGCATCGAGATCGGCATCGGTCTGCAGGATGACAGCCGCGCGTGCCTGCTCGAGGCGGGCCCGGACGCTGTCGTCGCTCTCGCGCGCCAGCGCCTCGTCGAGGGTCCCGAGGGCTTCGGGGTCGGCGCTGCGGAAGACCGACTGGGCGGCATTGCTGCGCACGTTCGGGTCGGGCGAAAGCAGAGTCATGGCGCCGATCGCGGCGGAGAGCGCGCGGCGCAGGCGGTTGTTGACGCGCACCCGCTCGACGTCGCGGGAGCCGACGGTCTCGAGCGTTTCCCCGGTCAAGGGGTCGATGAGGGTGATCTGGCGGCGGTCCTCCTCGCCGATGACGACGAGGCCGTCGCTCTTGCGGGTATAGAGGGCACCGTCGTTCATGGCCCGGAGCACGGCCACCAGCGACGGATCGCCGGTGGCCGCGACTGCCTGGATGGCTGCTTCCTTCTCGCCGAAGCCGCCTTCGGTGAGGGCGGCGACGAGCGCTCGATGATCCGGCTCCTGCGCCAGGGCCGGCACGGCCCAGGCCATCAGGCCGAGGAGGAGGAGGATGGAGAGCCGGATCATGTCGCGCCCGTCGCCCGTCGACTACTGGCCGACCGAGCCGCCGCAGGAGCCGGTGGCAACATTGTAGTTGCCGCAGCTCATCGGCTCGCGCCAGTCGGCGATCAGGTCCTTCGAGCCCTCGAGATAGTCGGACCACTCGTCGCCGACGACGAGGCCCGAGGTCTCCCAGACGACGTCGAACTGGCCGTCGTCCTGGATCTCGCCGATCAGGACGGGCTTGGTGATGTGGTGGTTCGGCATCATCGCCGAGAGGCCGCCCGTCAGGTTGGGCACGGCGACGCCGATCATGGCGTCGATGACCGCGTCGGGGTCCGTGGTCCCGGCCTTCTCGACCGCCTTCACCCACATGTTGAAGCCGATATAGTGGGCCTCCATCGGGTCGTTGCTGACCCGGGCGTCATTGCCGATGAAGGCGTGCCAGGCGTCGATGAACTCGGCGTTCTCGTCGGTGTCGACGCTCATGAAGTAGTTCCAGGCGGCGAGATGGCCGACCAGCGGGCTCGTGTCGATGCCGGCCAGCTCCTCCTCGCCGACCGAGAAGGCGACGACCGGAATGTCCTGCGCCTCGATGCCCTGGTTGCCGAGCTCGCGATAGAACGGCACGTTGGCATCGCCGTTGATGGTCGAGACCACGGCGGTCTTCTTGCCCTGGCTGCCGAAGTCCTTGATGGCGGCAACGCGGGTCTGCCAGTCGCTGTGGCCGAAGGGTGTGTAGTTGACGTCGATGTCGGACGGATCGACGCCCTTCTGGATCAGGTAGGCTTCGAGGATCTTGTTGGTGGTGCGCGGGTAGACGTAGTCGGTGCCCTCGAGCACCCAGCGCTCCACGCCTTCCTCCTCCATCAGGTAGTCGACGGCCGGGATCGCCTGCTGGTTCGGCGCGGCACCCGTGTAGAAGACGTTCCTGGAACTCTCCTCGCCCTCGTACTGGACCGGGTAGAAGAGGATGTTGTTCAGCTCCTCGAACACCGGCAGCACGGACTTGCGGCTCACCGAGGTCCAGCAGCCGAAGACCGCGGCGACGCCGTTCACCTCGATCAGCTCGCGGGCGCGCTCGGCGAAGAGCGGCCAGTCGGAGGCGGGGTCGACGACCACGGCCTCGAGCTGCTTGCCGAGCAGGCCGCCGTTCTTGTTCTGCTCGTCGATCAGCATCAGCATGACGTCCTTCAGCGTCGTCTCGCTGATGGCCATGGTGCCGGAGAGCGAGTGCAGGATGCCGACCTTGATGGTCTCTTGCGCCATGGCGCTGCCGGCGCCCACGAGCAGGCTGGTGCCGAGCAGGGCAGCCGAGAGGTGCCGTCCCCAAGAACGATGACGCATGTGGGTTCCCCTTGTTGCGTGCGTGCTATGCGCAGCCATCAGCAAGGAGCGGGCCAAGTGGCCCGGGCGGGCGATTGGCCGACCGGCCACCGCGCGCCTGCATCAATTTTGTGCAGATGACGTTTTATTTTGCGCCAGGGTCAGAACAGCGGATGCGCCGGGGCGCTCAGGCTCGCCTGCAGCAGCGACAGGCCGAGCGCCGTGATCACCAGCCCGCCGAGGAGCGCCAGGACCTGGCCTATGCGGGCGAGCTTGCGGCCGTCCTCGTCGAGCCGCCCGGCGAGCAGGCTCGCGGTGTCGCGGGCGTAGACCGTGAGCGTGGCGAGGCCGGCGACGGCTATGCCCGTGCCGAGCGACATGGCGAGCACCGCGGCGATGCCGGCGATGCGCAGGTCGAGCGCGAAGGCGAGGACGAGGACCAGGATGGCGCCGCTGCAGGGCCTGAGGCCGATCGAGAGGAGGGCGGCGCCGAAGGCCCGGCCCGAGCCCGGCGCCGGTGCGTGGTGATGGCCGTGGTCGTGCCCGTGGCCATGGTGATGATGCCCGCAGCCGACCGGCTCGGCGGCGAGCAGGCCCCGGGCGGCGCGCCAGACGAGAAAGCAGCCGAGGATGGCCACCGCGGCGAAGCTCAGCCGTTCGAGCTGGTCGGCCAGGTGCTGGGTCTGGCGGGCCGTCCGCTCGAGCACGAGCACGGTTCCGACGACCGTGACGATGGCGACGACACCCTGCAGGAGAGCCGAGGCGAAGGCCAGGGCCACGCCCCGCCGGAGCGTCTCGTGCTGGGTGCCGAGATAGGTGGCGATCACCACCTTGCCGTGGCCGGGGCCGGCGGCGTGAAAGACGCCGTAGAGGAAGCTCAGGCTGACGAGCCCGAGCCCGGCCAGGGGGCCGCTTTCGGCTACTGCCCGTAGGGCCGTCGCCAGCGCCTGGTGCAGCTCGCGCTGCATGGTGACGGTCCAGGCGACGAGCCGCGCCCAGGCGGCACCGGCATCGACGGTCCAGAGGAGACCGATCATCACGAGGGCGAGGAGCACGAGGCCGAGCGGCCAGCGTCGGGCCATCGCTCTCACGGGCATTGCACCGTCAGCACCTCGGCGAAATTGACGCCGAGGCCGTCGCCGGCCGTCTGGGTCATGTCGAGGGCGTAGGCGAGGCTCACCATCTCGGGGTCGGGCGTCGGTGGCATGACGACGGACTTGCACCTTTCCGGGGGGATGCCGTCGAGCTCGGGGCCGGTGCCCTCCGCATAGAGGATCTCGATATAGTAGGTCGGGTCATAGACCGCGAGCGTGATGCCATCGGCACCCGGTGCGATGGGCTCGGCCAGCGGCACCGTGAAGGTGAGCGCCAGCCGCTCGCCGCGCATCTCGGTCTCGAAACGGGTGACGTCACCGAGCTTCAGTCGCTCGCCATCCTTCCTGATGTCGAGGAAGTAGTCGTACTCCCGCAGGTTGGCGAGGTTCTCGGCCGCCACCTCGCGCAGGAAATCCGAAGGGGCGGTGCCCGACGCCACGAACTCCTCGGCGATGTATGCCGTGTAGAACTCGTCGAAGAGCCAGTCGAGCTCGACCGCCGCGAGCCGCTCCTCGGCGTCGAACTGCAGCCGCGTGCCGAGGTCGATCCAGTTGTGCGGATGGGCCAGCGCCGCTGTCGCCGGCAGGCAGCAGGCAAGGGCCAGTAGCGTGCGATGCAGCATGCGCATGCGGTCCCCGGGTGGGTGGCCCCCGCCATAGGCGGCATCGCACCGTCGCGCAATCGCCCCGGAGCGTGGTGCGGCGGGCGTCAGAACGAGATCGCGAGACCGACGATCGGCCCGTGCAGGGTCATGTCCCACTTGAACTCGTTGTTGCCGTTGCCGGACGAGTAGTCCTGGTAGAGTGCCCGATAGCCGGCCAGGAGCCGGGCGTTGTCATCGCCGAACAGGCCGAAGCGATAGCCGACCATGCCGGCGGCCTGCCAGGTGAAGTCGGAGCCGGCGCCGAACCCGCCGATATCGCCGAGCGCCGTGACGCTCCAGTTCGGGCCAATCTGCCAGATCGTCCGCACGCCGACGATCGGGTCGACCCAATCCTTGTCCTGGCTCGCCTGCGGCCCGCCGTTCCTGACCCTGAGCGTGGTGTCCAGATAGGTGTAGCGGATGCCCGCATACGGATCGACGACCACCTCGGGGGCGAGGGCCCCGGCACCGGGCAGGACCGTCCAGGGGCCGAGCCGGTAGAAGCCGCCGAGACCGGCCCAGACGGTCGTCGCCTCCGCCTTGATGTCGAAGCCGGCGACGCCCTGGGTATCGCTGAGGTCCGCATAGATGGCGTTGGCATACATGCCGATGCGGCCCTTGCGCACCTCGCCCTCGAGCATCAGCGCGAAGTCGAGATTGTCCCAGATGTCCGAGAAGCTCACATCGGGCTCGCCCTTGATCCCCTTGACCTTGGTGTTGCCCTCCATGGCCAGGGCCCAGAAATACGGCGTGAGCTGGAACTCCCACTCGTCCGAGACGAGCGAGTCCGCCGCACGGGTTGGCGCCGGCCCGGCCACGCAGAGAAGGGCTGCGAGGCCGAGCGCGGCGAGCCGGGTTGCGATGCGGGTCAAGGCGGGGCTCACTCGGGTGCGCTGAAGATGGTGCCCCAGTCGTCCTTCATGCTGATCACCGTCCAGCCGCTGCTGTTCGCCTCGTCCATGAGGGCCTGCGTGAACGTGCCGAACTTGGTGTCGGGCTGGCCGTTCGCGGGCCCGTAGGCGTATTCGCGGTCGGCGTCGTCGTGGAAGACCAGCATCATCAGCCGCGCACCGTCGCCGGCCGCGGTCCATTCCAGCATCTGGCGGTCGCCATCCGAGTTGCCGAAGGCGGCGATCGGGCGCTTGCCGATGAACTTGTTGATGCCGACGGGCTTGCCTTCCTTGTCGTCGACGAAGTCGACCTTGGCCTCACGCATCAGGACGGGCTTGCCGTCCTGCATCTCGAACTTCGTCACGATGCTGGAGCCGATCACCTGCTGCGCGGGGATGCCGTAGGCCTCCTCGGTCATGGGCCGCATGAACTCCACGCCGCCGCCCGAGACGATGTAGGTCAGGAAGTCGTTGGCGCGCAGATACTCGAGCAGCTCGACCATCGGCTGGTAGGCGAGGTCCGGGTAGAGCCGGTCGAAACGCGGGTGCTTTGCGGTGGCGAACCAGTCGGTGACGATCTTCTCGAAATCGGCCGTGCTCATGCCGGCATGAGTGGCCATGACCAGCTCGACCAGCCCCTTCTCGCCGGCCGCGCCGAGCGCTGCATGTCGTTCTCGAGCACCGCCTTGAAGGGCTGCTTGTTCTTCCACTCCGGATGCTGCGGCGCCAGCGCCTCGATGCGGTCGATGACGAAGGCGAGCTGCGCGTACATCGGATGCGACGGCCAGAGCGTGCCGTCATTGTCGAAGGTGGCGATCCGGTCGGCGGGTGCGACGTAGTCGGGGCCACCCTCGGTCGTCACCGCCTCGACGAAGGTCGTGATCGCCTCCTTGGTGGCGCCGTCGTTCCAGGATGGCAGCGGGTCCTTCGGCGGCGACAGTGTCTCCGTCGTCGAGCATGCGGCCAGGAGCATGAGGACGGCGGCTGCGGCGATCCTGCGAACTGAAGTCATTTCCCTCTTCCCGTTGAGGCGCCGCAGCACGTCGGCGCCGTTTTCCTGCTCCGGTTCCGCGGCACCGGCGACGTGGAGGTCGTCGGTGCCGCGGCAAGGTGATCAGTTACCGGAAGGCAGCGAAAGACTGAAGCCATCCTTGGCCAGCGCGTCCCGGGCGTACTGGAACCGCTGATACTGGGTCAGGGTGATCGGACCCGTGTAGGTCTCACTCTGCAGCTTGCGCGGCGGATAGTCGACATAGGTCTTCATCAGCTTCTTGATCGACTCGTTGGCCGGCAGGACGGCCCAGGTGCTCTCGGTGAAGGTGGTCATGAAGATGTCGTAGCGCTCCTGCGGATCGTCCAGGAGATTGAACACCTGCGGGATGGTCGCGACGTAGCTCTCGGGCCCTTTCCAGCCGAGGTTCGTGTCGACCGCCAGGCCACCCGTCTCGGCACCGTCGTCGCCACGCAGGTTGAAGACGTACTTGAACGGCCCGACGCGCACCGCACCGGGGCTCAGCTCGTCCTCGGTGAAGAAGAACCAGTCCTTGCGCTCGGACGGGCCGCTGCCGGTCCAGACCGGGGTCATGTCGTAGCTGTCGAAGATGATGGGCTTGTCCTCGCGGTCGTTCTTCGGCAGCTCGGTGCCGGCGAGCGAGGCGAAGGTCGCCATCAGGTCGAGACCGCCCAGGATGTCGTGGCTGATGCTGCCACCCTTGACGTGCCCCGGCCAGCGCACCATCGACGGGACGCGGTTGCCACCCTCGCGGACGGTTCCCTTGGTGCCGCGGAACGGCGTGTAGCCGGCGTCCGGATGAACATCCTGCCAGGCGCCGTTGTCGACGGTGTAGAAGACCACCGTGCTGTCGGCGAGGCCCAGCTCGTCCAGCTTGTCCAGGATGTGGCCGACCCGCGTATCGAGCTCGACCACGGCGTCGGCATACTTGGACTTCGAGATGGACTTACCCTCGAAATCCGGGTGCGGCATGTTCGGCTGGTGGTTCTTCATGAGATTGACGTTGATGAAGAACGGCGTGTCCGGCGATTTCGCCGCTTCGTCGAGGAACTCGATCGCCGCCTTCTCGACATAGGCATCGAGGTAGGGGATGCCGACGACACCCTTGTCCGGCGTGTCGACATACTCGCCGTTGACCTTCCAGTCCTCGGTCGCCTTCTCGCCGGCCTTGCCCGAGAGCGAGCCGGTGGTCACCTTTGCGAAGACTTCGCGCAGCTCCGGGCTCATCGCCAGGTGCCATTTCGGGTCCGGATAGGTGTAGGCATTGAGATGGTAGAGGAAGACGTACTTCATCACGTCGTAGCCTTGGGCGTTCGGCAGCGCGTAGTCCGCTTCACCCAGATGCCACTTGCCGGTGAAGTAGGTGGCATAGCCCGCCTCCTTCAGCACCGAGCCGAGCGTCCATTCGGCCGCCGGCAGGCCACCGCCCTGGCCCTGGAAGGCAACGGTGGTCATGCCGCTGCGATTGGGGATGCGCCCGGTCTGGATCGCCGCGCGGCCCGGTGTGCAGCTCGGCTGGCCGTAGAAGTTGGTGAAGACCATGCCTTCATCGGCGAGACGGTCGAAGCTCGGCGTCGGCATGCCGCGCCCGACTCCACCCATATAGGCCCCTAGGTCACCCCAGCCGGTATCGTCCGAGACGATCAGCAGGATGTTGGGCTTTTCGGCCTCCTGCGCCGAGGCGGGCACCGGACCCGCCAGCATGGCTGCAAGCACGATCGGAATCGCCGCCCCCAGCAATTTGCCTTGCGCGCTGTCCATCGATTCTTCCTCCGTTGCCATGAAATTCGCGCCGTCGGCCGGGCCGAGCCGGCCGTCACGACGTTCCCCTGCGGTCATCGCGCTGATCAAGGAACTCCAGGGCCTCGGCCTCGAGCTCTGCCAGCATGTTCTGGCACTCGGCGACCCTCCCGGGCAAGGGAGGATCGACCGACTGCCAGTTCTCGAGCGCCCGCCGCACCGCTTCGAGGTCTTCGCAGACCGCACGGAACTCGGGATCCCGGCGATAGAGTCGCCAGATCGCCAGCTCTTGCCCCGGCCGGCCCTCCAGCAGCCGATCGAGATGTGGCAGAGCAGTGCTCGGCACGGCCGGATCCCCGATCGTTGACCCCGATCGTTGACGAGGTGACGCGACGCCCTCGGCGGCTTGTGCCGCGGGCGATTGCTTTCCGGCAGGTACGAACATGTGCGCACCTTGGAACCACCCGAACCTGCCCGTCTCACGCTGCGCGCCGGAACGGGGCTGTCGCTCGCCGGTGGGTTCGGCTAGGTTGATCGTAAATTGTGCATTGGCGACCGTGGCGGTCGGTCGGGCAGATGCCGGGTTTCCTGGGAGCAGCTACCGTTGGCCTCCGCGACGTTCAACGCATCCACGGTGAGGAGGCGATCCTCTTGGGCCGCCGATCGAGGAGGTGCGCGCCCAGCTGCAACGCATTCTGGCGGATCGGCGGTTCGAGGCAAGCCCCGGCCCGGCGCGAGCTGCTGGGCTTTCTCGTCGAGGAGACCCTGAAGGGTCGCGCGGACAGGCTCAAGGGCTTCGTGATCGCCCAGACCGTGTTCGGTCGCGACGAAGGCTTCGATCGCAGTCCGACCCCGTGGTGCGCGTGGAGGCGCGGCGTCTGCGCCGCGATCTCGACAGCTACTACGCCGGGGCCGGGGTCGGTGACCCGCTTCGCCTGGCCATTCCCAAAGGCGCCTATGCGGTCACGTTCGCATGGCGTCACGACCTGCCGGCCGGCCGGAGCGGAAGGGCCGAGCCGGCGCCGGCTCAGGACGTGCCGGCACGGGCGGTCGGGGAGGGGCGCTGGATCGCGCGGCCCGACCGGCCGGCGCCGGGGATGCTCGTTGGCGCGGTCGTCGTGGCGCTGCTCGCCTCGGCGCTGACTTGTGGTGGTTTGCGCCAGCGTGGCGGGGCGTCACCTCCGGCGAAGCGCCGAAGCGGCAGGGCCCGACGGTCATCGTGCTGCCGTTCGAGGTGCTCAGCAGTGCGGTGGACGATCGCTACCTGGCTGCGGGCATCCTGACCGAGCTGATCAGCGATCTGATGCGCTTCGAGGGCTTCCGGCTCTATTCCACGGCGGCGAGCTTTAGCGAGGGCGCCGGCGGCGGCGGTCGTGCTCGCGATGAGCCGGCCGTGTCCTACGTCGTGCGCGGCAACGTGGCGTCGGCGAGGTCGTTCGGGTCGGCGCCATGCTCGTCGACGCGCGGACCGACGAGGTGCTGTGGAGCAGAGCTTCGAGCGGCCGCTGACGCCGGACAGCCTGCTCGACCTGCAGGCCGAGCTGGCGAGCGACATCGCCTCGACGCTCGGGCAGGACTACGGGGTGGTGAACGCCGACGCCGCCGGCCGCCGCGGCAGCGGCCGGCGAGCATGTCGACCTACCAGTGCATCCTCAGGGCATACGAGTACCGGCGCACGTTCGACGTCGGCCTGCACGGGTCGACGGTCGCCTGCATGGAGGCGGCGGTGCGCCGTGACCCGGATTACGCCGAGGCCTGGGCCATGCTGGCCTGGCTGAAGCTCGACGCCGTGCAGTTCGATCTCGTGCCCGGGAGCGAGGTCGAGCAGTTTCGCGCGGACGCCCGGGTGGCGTCGACGCGGGCCGTTAGCGCTCGATCCGAAGAGCGTGCGGTCGCTGCAGGTGCTGGCGGTCGTCAGGTTCTACGATGGCGACTTCGCAGGGGCCGAGGAGGCCCAGCGCCGGGCGCTGGCGCTCAATCCCAACGATCCCGAGACGCTGGCGCAGCTCGGCTGGCGACTGGCGGTGCGCGGCGATTTCGACGAGGGGCTGGTCTATCTCCGGCGCGCCATCGATCGCTCGGTGAACCCGCCCGGATGGTACTACCAGCTGATCGCCATCCACGACTTCATGCAGGGGGACTATGCCGCGGCCCTCGCCGCGGCCGCGCTCGGGCCGCAACGATTCGGAGGTGGGGTTGTCGCTGATGGCGATGAGCCAGGCGGCGCTGGGTGACGAGGCAGCGGCCCGCCGGTCGCTCGAGCGGCTGGGGGCCATTGCGCCGGAGTTCATGGCCGACCCCGAGGCCGTCTATCGCGCGCATCAGGCAACGGACGAGATCGTCGAGGCGCTGATGGCGGGGTTGCGGCAGGCCGGCTGGCGCCAGCCCGGTGCGACGGCGGCCGCTCCGTAGGTCGTCGTGGAGTCGAGCTCCGCTCCGCCGCCGGCAGGCTGCTGCGGCTGCTGGCCAAGCCGGTCCGGCGCACGGGTGGGCAGGGCCCGATCGTCATCGAGACCTTTCGCGGCTACGCGTCGACCGACGCGCTCTTCGTGATGGGCCGCGTCATGCACCAGCCGGAAGGCGACGGGCCGGGTGACTTCTCCGACTCCGCCAGCCTGTGGAACGTGGTGCGGCGCATGCGGCGGCGCGGGGTGAGCGGGGCGCGGCTGATCGCGACGGTCGACAGCCAGAGGCAGGGGGCTGATGCCGATCGCGACGGCTATTTCAGCCTGCGCATGCGGCTCGCACGGCCGCTCCTGCCGCATCGCGCCACCGCCCGTGTGCATCTCCAGCTGATCAAGCCGGCCATCGCCGGCGGTCGGCGAGGTGCTGGTCGCACCATCATCCGCCCGCTTCCATGGTCATCAGCGACTTCGACGACACCGTCGTGGCGACCGGCGTCGCCAACAAGATCGGATGATCTCGCGCATGCTGATGAAGAGTGCGGAGAGCCGGGTCGCCTTCGCCGGTGTCGCCGAGCTCTACCGGCAATTGGCCGATGGCGTCGGCGGCCACGAGCGGAACCCGCTGCTCTACGTCTCGCGCGGGCCATGGGTGATCTACGAGACGCTCGAGGCGTTCTTCAAGCTGCACCGTTTCCCCGAGCGCCCCGTCCTGTTCCTGCGCGAATGGGAGGCTGCTTTCGCCCGCCCTTCATCCGCAGCGACCACGACTCTCCACAAGATCGAGATCATCAACGAGCTGATGGCGGTCTCCGCCCGACCTGCCGGTCGTGCTCATCGGCGACAGCGGGCAGCACGACCCGGAGATGTACGACGACGTCATCCGCAGCTGGCCCGGCCGGTGCGCCTCGTCCTGATCCGCGACGTCACCAGCGGCGCCCGCGACGGGCGGTGGCCGAGCTGGCGCAGCATCCGGGCGTGCCTTTCGTCTGGCCGAGACCTCCGCCGAGATGGCCGCGGCGGCCGCCGCGGCAGGGCTGATCCAGGCGGGCCGGCGCGACTGACGGCACCTTATGGCTTTGCGGTCATCGCCAGAGGTGTCGGGGATCGGCCGAGCACGCCCTCGGCGAGCTGCAGGAGTGCCATGAGCCTTCCCTCGGCGCAGGCCGGGACGACGATCTGCAGGCCCACCGGCAGGCCGTCCGCCAGGCCGCAGCAGGCGAGGCGGCCGGCTGGCGGTGAGGTTGAAGGGTAGGTGAAGAAGGACCAGACCTTCGCGGACTCGAAGCCGGGGGCGACGCCGCGCTGGATGTCCCAGGCGAGGCAGGGCGTGGTCGGGGTGAGGCACATCGTAGCGCGCGAAGAAGCGACGGAGGTGCTCGCGGTGGTCGAGCCGCTGGCGGAGCAGCCGCGTGTAGGTGTGGGCATGCATCCGCCGAAAGGCCCGAATGGCGTCGAGCAGAGGCGGGTCGATCGGCTCCGGCGTGCGCTCGACCGCCTCGCCCAACCGGCGCTGCAGCCGCCGATGAACTCGGCGGCAAGGATGTCGGCCGGGTCCGGCAGACGCTGTCGACCGTCGTGACCGAGGGCAGGGCCTCGCCCAGCCGCGATACCGCCGCCGCCACCGCCCGTGCCACCGGCTCGTCCACGTGGCCGTAGCCCGAAGTCGGCGCGAAGGCGATGCGCAGGTCGGTCAGCGTCGCGGCTGCGGGCGGCTCTTCCATTTCGGGAAGGAAGGAGGGATCGCCCGGATGCGGCCCGGCGACCACGTCGAGCAGCAGGGCCGCGTCGGCGACCGAGCGCGCGAGCGGGCCGACATGGGCGAGGGTCGGGGTGGCGCTGGCCGGCCAGACCGGCACGCGACCGAACTGGGCCTTGATGCCGACGAGGCCGGTGAAGGCTGCGGGCAGCGGATCGAGCCGCCGCCATCGGTGCCGAGCGCCAGCGGCGATCACCCCGGCGGCGACCGAGGCCACGGCCCCGCCCGAGGAGCCGCCGGGCGTGCGGGTCGGGTCCCAGGGATTGGCCGTGTTGCCGTGGACGAGGCTCTTCGTGTAGCCGCGATAGCCGAGCTCGGAGGTCGTGGTCTTGCCGATGACGATGGCACCGGCCGCGCGCAGCCGGGCCACCGAGGGCGCGTCCTCGCCCGCCACCTGGTCCTGCAGGGTCAGCGAGCCGTAGCGTGCGGGCAGGCCGGCGACGTCGATCAGGTCCTTGACCGAAACCGGCACGCCGTGCAGCGGGCCGAGCGTCTCGCCCGCTCGCACCGCCTGCTCGGCGCGGACCGCCGCCGCCCGCGCACCGTCGCGGTCGACCGCGACGAAGGCGTTCAGGGTGGGCTCGGTCTCGTCCAGCCGGGCGAGGCTCGCCGCCACGACCTCGACGGGGGAGAGCTCGCGCCGGGCGATGCGGGCGGCGAGCTCCGTGGCGTCGAGGGCGAGGATCGGGTCGAGCGGCATGGCCTTGCGTCAGTCGAGGGTGGCGAAGGCGCGGACGGGCGAGCCCGAGCCCTTGCCGAGGCGGAGCGGCACGGCCTGGAACCGGAACTCGCCCTTGCCGACGAGCTGCTCCAGGTTGCAGAGCCATTCGACATGGGTGATGCCGCGGTCGCGGCAGACGCGGTGGCTCGGGAACTCCGGGTTGTTCGGGCGGTCGGTGGAGGGACCCTCGACGCCGTGCAGGCGGGAGCCGCGGTCGGCGAGCCAGTGGGTGGCGGCCGCGGTCAGGCCCGGGTTCGAGTGCATGCAGGAATCGTTGGGAAAGTGGCGGGCGTGCAGGCCGGTGTTGAGCAGCACGATATGGCCGTCGATACGCACGCCGGCCTTCGCCTCGGCGGCTTCCATGTCGGCGACGTCGATGTCGGTGAGGTCGGGCACGTGGGTGAAGTCGAGGCAGACGGCCGAGCCCATGAAGAAGTCGATGGGCATCTCGTCGATGGTCGCCCCATCCGGGTTGGTGTGGAAGAAGGCGTCGACGTGGGTGCCGACGTGGTTGAGCATGCCCATGAACTCGATCGCCGAGGTGAAGGGATCCTCGGGCGTGCCGAGGCCCATGGCGAGGCAGCCCTCGTGGGTGAGGTAGGGGATGTAGACGGGTTTTGGCATGGTCCGGTGCGCCGGCATGAAGTTCTCGACGGTGACGGAAAGATCGATGATCGTCGGCATGAAATGGGCCTCCTTTTTTGGATTCTCTGTGGTCGTCAGTGATCGAAGAACCAGCCGGGCACGGTAAGGGTCAGCGCCGGGAAGAGCGAGATCAGGACGAGCACGATGATGAGCGGGATCATGAAGGGCGCGCAGGCGGCGGTCACGGACATCAGGTCCATTCGTGCGATGCGCGCCATGACGAAGAGCAGGAGCCCGATGGGCGGCGTGAGCAGGCCGATCATCAGGTTGAGAACCATGATGACACCGAACTGGACATGGTCGATGCCGTAGGTGTCGAGCACCGGGATCATGATGGGCGTGAGGATCAGGATGATCGCCACGGTCTCCATGAACATGCCGGCGAAGAGCAGGATGAGGTTGAGCAGCAGCATCGCCTGCCAGGGGTCGCCGGCGAGCGTCACGATGGCCTGGGTGAAGCCGGCGGCGATGTTCTCGCGCACGAGGATCCAGCCGAAGGCGGCCGATGCGCTGACCATGAGCATGACGACGGCGGTAGTCTCGAAGGTCTCGAACAGCGCCCGGACGATCGCGCCGGCACCGAGCGCCCGGTACCAGAAGACGCCCACGAGGAGTGCGTAGATGACGGCGACGGCCGCGGCCTCGGTGGGGGTGACGACGCCGGTGACGATGCCGCCGATGATGATGACCGGCGCCACCAGGGCCGGCAGGCTGGAGAGGAAGGTGGTGGCGATGCGGCGGAGCCCGGCCCGCCTCTCGCGCGGGTAGTCGTGTCGCCAGGCGAGGTACCAGACCATCACGTGCAGGGCGAGCGCCATGAGGATGCCCGGGACGATGCCGGCGGCGAAGAGCTGGCCGATCGAGGCGTTGGCGACGACGCCGTAGACGATCATCGAGAGGCTGGGCGGGATGATCGGGCCGATGGTGCTCGACGCGGCGGTGATGCCGACGGCGAAGCGCTCCGGGTAGCCCTGGTCGCGCATCGCCTTGATCTCGACCGTGCCGAGGCCGCCGGCATCGGCGACGGCGGTGCCGCTCATGCCGGAGAAGATGACGCTGGCGACGATGTTGACGTGGCCGAGGCCGCCTCTGAGGTGACCCACCAGGCTGCGGGCGAAGGTGAAGAGCTCGTCGGTGATCCGGGCCGCGTTCATCAGGATGCCGGCGAGGATGAAGAACGGCACGGCGAGCAGCGAGAACTTGTCGATGCCGTTGAACATCTGCTGGACGACGATCATCGGCGGGATGCCGGCGAGGACGATATAGAGCAGCGACGAAATGCCGAGCGCGGCGAAGACGGGCACGCCGAGCAGCAGCAGGACGAGGAGCGAGCCGAAGAGGAGGGCGAGCATCAGCGGCGGGCCGTGCGCCAGAGGACCACGGCATGGCGCAGGGCGGCGAGGCCGAAGCCGATGACGATGGCGGCGTAGACGTAGCTCATCGGCAGGAGCATGGCGGCGCTTTTCGTCCCGTGCAGGATGCCGGAGATGCGGATGGCGAGAACGGCGATGGTGAACACGAAGGCCAGGGTGAGGACTTCCTGCAGCAGGTGCAGCAGGCGGCGCCAGCGGGGCGGCAGGAAGTGCTCGAGCACGCTGACGCGGATATGGCTGCCGCGGCGGGCGGCGAGCGCGGCGCCGAGGAAGGTGACGTAGACGAGGCCATAGCGGGCAAGCTCCTCGGACCAGCCGAGGCTGTCGTTGAGCACATAGCGGAAGAAGACGGCGATGCTCATCACGGCGAGGATGCCGGTGACGAGGAGGATGCCGACGACGCTTTCCGGGCCGATCTCGGCCAGGAAGGTGCGCGGGTCGGCGATCGGATCGGCCGGCTCGGTCGAATCGTTCATGGGGGGACGCCCGGGCCGTGGGAAGTGGCCGGCGACGCGCGACGCACGCCGCCGGCGGTGTCGATCGGTGTGCTGGGGCTGAGACTTCTAGCCGCCTATCGCGGCGATCCGATCGACGGTCTCCTGGGTCCAACGGCCGTCGGCCACGCCCTCGGCGATGACGCCGGCGGTAAGCGCCTTGAAGGGGGCGGCATCGGGATAGGTGAACTCGAGCCAGCCCTTGTCGGTCATCTCCTTCTGCAGGTCGTCCTCCTGCGCCACGACCTCGGCGGTCGACTGGGCGCCGAAGAGGTCGACGGCCTCCTGCAGGCAGGCCTTCTCGCTGTCGGAGAGGGCCGACCAGACATGGCCGCCGGTGACCCAGAGGACGTACTCGACGAGGTGATTGGTCATCGCGACGTAGTCGAGCACCTCGTAGAACTTCTTGGCGTAGATGACGGGGACGGGATTGACCGTCGCCTGCACCACGCCCTGCTGCAGCGCCAGGTAGACCTCGTCGAAGGCGATCGGTGTCGGGTTGGCGCCGACGGCGTTGGGGAAGGCCGTGTAAAAGGGCGAGTCGGGCACACGGATCTTGAGGCCCTTCATGTCCTCGGGCGAGTTGACCGGCTTGCCCTGGCTGCCGACCTGAAGGCGCCGAAATAGGCGGCACCCATCATCTACTGGCCGGTGGCCTCGCTCCAGCCGGCCATCAGGTCCTTGAACACGTCGCTGTCGCGATAGGCGAGCGCGTGGTCGCGATCGCGGAAGATGTAGGGGGCGGCACCGATGGCCAGCGCCGGGTAGTTGCTCGAGGCGAAGATCTGCCCGGTCAGGATCATGTCGACGCCGCCGAACTGGATCTGCTCGTTGAGCGCCGTTTCCTTGCCGAGCTGCGAGGCCGGGTAGACCTGGATCGTGTGGGCGCCGTCGGTGCAGGCAGCGAACTGCTCGGCGGCGGCGACGGCGGCGGTGTGGATCGGGTGGCTGGCCTCGTAGACATGGCCGAGCTTGAACTCGGTGGCGGCAGCCGGGGCGCCGAGCAGGGCCGTACCGGCGAGAGCGAGAACGAGGGCGCTGACCTGACCGTGGTGGGTGGATTTCACCTTGGACATCGGCATCTCCGGCCTGTATGAGTTGTTCTCTATAGAGAACGACGTTCTCGATGTAGTATCTTGAGTCCATTGGCCGCCGACTGTCAAGAGTGCGCATTATCGAGGAGCAGCGATTTGTCCGAGCCATGCCTGATCGAGGAGCACGTCGACCCGACACCCGCAGGGGTGCCGGCGGTCGTCAAGGCTGTCGCCATCATCCGCCATCTCAACGCGGCGCCGAGCACCGGCCGCAGCCTCGCCGAGATCAGCGGCGAGCTCGGGCTCACCAAGAGCCACTGCCACAACATCCTGAAGACGCTCCTGGCCTCGGGCTGGGTGGTGTTCGATGCGAGCCGCCGGCGCTACACCTTGGGGCCACGGCTGCTCGCCGACATCTCGCGGCTGATCGGCCGGGACGGCCGGTCGCTCCTGATCCACGAGGAGCTGGTGCAGCTGTCGTTGGCGGCGCGGGTGCCCTGTGTGCTGACACGCGTCGACCCCGACGGCAGCTTCATCTGCGTCGACAAGGCCGAGGAGGCGGCGGAGCTGCTGGTCTCGGTGCCGATCGGGCACCGCTTCCCGCCCGATGCGCCGGCGCAGATGCGCATCCGCCTGGCATTGGCGACGCCGGCCGTGTGTCGGGAAGCGCTGCAGCGCTGGCAGCCGGTGGCACGCACCCCGACCACGATCACCGATCCCGAGCGGCTCCTGACCGAGATCGAGGCGACCCGTGCGCGCGGCTACTCGATCAGCCGGGGCGAGCACGTGATCGGCGTCATGAGCCTCGCCGCCCCGATCCTCGACCAGCACGGCGAGCTGCAGCTGATCCTGCAATGCCCGGGTGTGCAGGCCGACATCGAGGCCCGCGAGCGGGCGATCGCCGCGCTGCTGGTGCAGACCGCACGGCGCATCTCGACGCGGATCAACGGCGCGCCGGAGCCGGCCACGGGCGGTGACGCCCTCCGGTGCGGCCGCGGCTGAGACGGGCCCCTTTCTTCAGTTCTTCAGGAGGATGTCGATGGCATCGCCACCGACGGCGAGCATCAGCCCTTCGCGCTCGGCCTTCAGGTGGAGGACGACCTTGTGCTCGTTCTCGAGCCAGATGTCGCCGGCGCTGGCGTCGCCGACCACCGCCCCGTACTGGCCGGAAACATAGGCGCCGGAGAAGTCGGCGACGTCGTCGAGATTGTAGACATCGCCCCTGGCATCGACGGTGGAGATGCCAATGCCGCCGACGCCGAGCCCGGCGATGTCGAAGGGGTAGGTCGCGCCGCGAAAGGCGAGGGTGCCGCTGCCGCCGCCGGCATTGCCGAGATAGGCGATCTGGACCTCGCGCATCTCGACCGTGCCGGCAGGCGCCCGGCCCTCGGGGGCTTTCCCGGCCGAGGGCCCCGGCAGCGATCCGCTGTCGCCGCAGCCGGCCAGCACCAGGGCGATGCCGAGGGCGGCGAGACGGCCGCGGCCCCGCGCGCGGGTGCGGTGCGCGACATGCGCCTGCTCCCGGCTAGAGCTGGTTCAGGAGCGCCTGACGGCGGGCGTTGTACTCGTCCTTGGTGATGTAGCCTTGGGCGGCGAGCTGATCGAGCGTGTTCAGCTTCTGCTCGATCCCGGAGGCCGAGCTGGCGGCCGGTGCCGGTGCGGCGCGGGTGCCGCCGCCGGCGGCGGGGCCGGGGCCGGCGCAGCATGCTCGTGCTCCTTGCTGCCCATGAAGCTCTTCAGCGCATAGCCGCCGACCAGGCCGCCGACGAGCGGCAGCCCCAGTCGTTGTGCGCCAGGGCCGGCCGTGTCGCCGCCGCCCCCAGCAGCATCAGGGCGGTGGTGGCCACCATCAGAGTCCTGCCGTTCACCCTCGTTCCTCCCGCACCGGTTCTGGACCGCCATCCGCCGGCAGCCGCCCGGGCGGCTGCCGGCTGGCGCCGATTCCGTATAGCCTTGGCCGGTGAAATGAACCATGATTCTGTTCATCGGAGGAAGAGAAACAGGTCGCAGGGTGGGTAGCAGGGGAATGACGATTCTTGGTCGCACGATAGCGGTTCTCGGCATCCATATCGGTGTCGTGGCCATCGCCGGCGGGGTCCTGGCGGACGAGGTGCCGGAGGGTTATCTCGCTGGCAGCTGGGCCGTCGGCTCGGCCGAGGCCTGCGCTGCCGGGACGGGCGAGCGGCTCACCTTCGCCGCCGACGGCACGTTCGCGGGCACGCTGCACGGCAGCCCGACGGCGGCCGGCTTCTGGCAGCTCGACGAGGATGTGCTCGTGCTGCACATGGTGACCTCGCCCGCCTTCTTCGACGATCCGGCGACCGAGGCGGACGATGCGCTCGCCGCCCATGCCGGGCAGTACACCTACTATTTCGCCAAGGGCCTGATGTTCGACATCGAGCCCGATGCCTTCCGCGTGGTCGCCACCATGGGCGACCAGATGCAGGGCGCCAATCTCTTCCGTTGTCCCTGAGCCCGGGGCCGGACGGCCGGCGCACCGACCACGAGGGGGCGGGGCCGCTTCTGGCCTGCCTCGTCGTGCTCGCGGCCCTCGTGGCGGCGATCCTGCCCGGAGCCGGGTCGGCCGGCGAGGTCGAGGAAGCGATCGGCGGGCGGGTCGCGGCCCTGGCGGCGGCCGGGCATGGCGAGGTCGGCGGCGTCGCGATCGAGGCCGTGCCCTTCGTCGTGGACTTCTATGGCGCCCGGCAGGACCGGCGGGCCTGGCTCGACACGGTGGCCGGCGACGAGCTCCTCGCCGAGATCCGGGGCAGCGAGCGGCACGGGCTGCGGCCCGTCGATTTCCACGGCGACCGCCTGCCGGCGCTGCTCGATGCCGCCCGGACGGGAGATCCCTCGGCGATCGCCGCGTTCGAGCTGGTTGCCACCGATGCCGCCGCCCTGCTGCTGCATCACCTATATCGCGGCAAGGTCGATGCCACCCGGCTCGACCCGGACTGGAACTTCCATCGGCCGGTGGTGACCGGGGACTCGGCCGGGACGATCAGCGTGATCGTCGACCAGAAGGGCTTTGCCGTGATCGCCGAGCGGGTGGCGCTCCGGCACCCGCAATACCTGGCCCTGCAGGACGCCCTGGCGCGCTATCGCCTTATCGCGGCCGCCGGCGGCTGGCCGCGGGTCCCGCCGGGCGAGACGCTGCGGCCCGGCATGGCGGACCCGCGCGTGCCGGCGCTGCGTGCCCGGCTGATGGTCACGGGCGAGCTCGGGCCCGTGCCGGTGGCGGGCGAGGTGTACGACGAAGCGGTCGTGGCGGCGGTGCAGCGGTTCCAGCTGCGCCACGGGCTCGACGCGGACGGGGCGATCGGGCCGCAGACGCTCAGGGCGCTGAACCGGACCGTGGAGGAGCGGATCGACCAGCTCCGGCTGAGCCTCGAGCGGGCGCGCTGGGTGCTGCGCGGCATCGGCAAGGATTTCGTGCTGGTGAACATCGCCGGGGCACGGACCTATGTTTACAAGGGCGGCAACCTGGTCTGGCGGACACGCTCGATCGTCGGCCAGCAGTATCGCAAGACGCCGATCTTCCGGGACGAGATCCGCTACATGGAGCTCAACCCCACCTGGACCGTGCCGAGGAAGATCTTCGTCGAGGACAAGCTGCCGCTGATCCAGGCCGATCCGGGCTTTCTGGCGCGTGGCGGCTACCGGGTCCTCGATCGCGACTGGCAGGTTCTCGACCCCTCGGCGGTCGACTGGTGGGCGCCCGACCCGCCGCCCGTGACCCTGGTCCAGGCGCCCGGCCCGGGCAATGCGCTGGGCCAGGTCAAGTTCATGTTCCCCAACCGCTTCTCCGTCTATCTGCACGACACGAACGACCGCAGCCTGTTCGATCGGGCGGCCAGGAGCCTGAGTTCCGGCTGCGTGCGGATCGAGCAGCCCTTCGTCCTCGCCGACCTGCTTATGGACGGCGACCCGACCTGGAGCCATGCCCGGCTCGAGGCGATCCTGGCGAGCGGCAGGACCACGCGGATCGACCTGCCGAAGCCGATGCCGGTGCTCCTGACCTACTACACCGCCTGGGTCGAGGACGGCGAGGTGCTGTTCCGCGAGGACATCTACGACCGCGACGAGCGGGTGCTGGAAGCCCTCGACGGCCCCTTCCGCGGCTGAGGGGCCCGAGGATGGCCGCATACTTCGTCAGGCCGCGGTCGATCGGTGCTCACGCAGGTAGACTGCGCTGCGCGCCGATCGCCCCAGTCGGGCCAATGGGCCTTCCTCGTCTGCGGTCGCCGTGGAGACGCTCAGACCGATGGCTGGCCGAGTGCCAAGCAAAAAGGGCTCCCTTGCGGGAGCCCCGATTGCCGGAGAGGTGACGGGGCTGCTCAGGCGGCGGCCGCCAGCAGCACCTTCTCGAGCTTCCTGGTCGCCTCGGTCTCGTCGACCGAATCGATCGCCGCGACTTCGCGGGCGAGGCGCTCGAGGGCGGCGCGGTACATCTGCCGCTCGCTGTAGGACTGGTCGGTGTCGTCGGCGCGGTGCAACTCGCGCACTACCTCGGCGATGGAGACCGGGTCGCCGGAGTTGATCTTCGCCTCGTACTCCTGTGCGCGGCGGCTCCACATGATGTTGCGCCGCGGCCGGGTGCGGATCTTAAGTGCATCGAGGGCCGACTGGATCTTCTCGCGGCTGCTGAGCTTGCGCATACCGGAGTTCGGCGCCTTCTCGACCGGCACGCGCAGGATCAGCTTCTCGTTCTCGAACGAGACGACATACATCTCGAGATGGATACCGGCGATCATCTGCTTCTCGATGCCGGTGATCCGCCCGACCCCATGGCTCGGGTAGACAATGTAATCCCCGGCATCGTAGGCGAGGTCTCTTGCCATCGACTTGATTCTCCACTAACGGTGGTGCCCCAGCAGCGCGAATTCAATCACTCTTCGTTCAGCCGCAAATCCGGACGAACGACAGCGCCACACGAGAAGGTCCGGTGGCGTGACGTGCGCGTCCATACGGTCTGGCCGAGGGTGACTCTCGAGGTTTTTCGTTCCTCGCTATCCA
>JAWKVR010000038.1:0-37914 GCA_041397945.1 Geminicoccaceae bacterium | reverse complement strand
TCGCATCATATGCGACAACCCGGGCCATCCTGTCGCATGAGATGCGACAACCCGGGCCATCCTGTCGCATGAGATGCGACAACCCGGGCGGAACCGGCACGGGGCAGGAGGGCGGAAGCGGGCATGGACGAGGGTGTCTGGCACAGCCGCTGGCAGCGCAACGAGATTGGCTTTCACGAGGGCGTCGCCAACGCCCTCCTGGCCGAGCATTTCGAGGCGGCGGTCGGCACACCCGGTGGCCGTGTCTTCCTGCCGCTCTGCGGCAAGACGCACGATATCGGCTGGCTCCTGGCGCAGGGCTACCGGGTCGCCGGGGCCGAGCTCAGCCGGCTGGCGGTCGACCAGCTCTTCGGCGAGCTCGGCATCGCGCCGGAGGTCACGAACCTCGGCAAGGCGACGCGCTGCAGCGCCGACGGCATCGACATCTTCGTCGGCGATCTCTTCGACCTGACAGCCGACATGCTGGGCCCGGTCGACGCCGTCTACGACCGGGCAGCGCTCGTGGCCCTGCCGGCCACGATGCGCGGCCGCTACGCCGCCCACCTGCGGCAGGTCACCGAGGCGGCGCCGCAGTTCCTGATCAGCTTCGAGTACGACCAGAGCCGGATGGACGGCCCGCCCTTCTCCGTGCCCGACGCGGAGATCCGCCGGCTCTACGGCGATCACTACGCATTGACGCGCCTGGTCAGCACGGCGGTGGCGGGCGGCCTGAAAGGGCGCTGCCCGGCAACCGAGCACGTCTGGCTGCTGCGGGCGGCGTAGCCCCGTGGGTTCGGCGCCGGCCCGGCAGGCAGCGGTCGCTCAGTAGGGCTTGCTGCCGAGCACGACGATGCGGTGCATGCGGCGGCGCTCCTCGGCGGGGAAGTTGTCGCGGCGATGCATGGTGGCGCGGTTGTCCCAGACCATCATGTCGCCGACCTGCCATTCCTGGTGCCAGGTGTTCTCCGGCAGCGTGCCGTAGTGCCAGAGCTCCTCGATGAGCGCGGTGCTCTCCTCGACCGGCAGGCCCAGGATGTAGCCGCCGAAGCGCCGGCCGAGATAGAGCGCCTCGCGACCGGTGTCCGGATGGGTGCGGATGATCGGATGGTCGGGGCCGGGCAGTGCTGTGACGTCGTCGGCCGACAGATGCTCGTAGCCGACGCGCGGCCGGCCCTGGGCGTCGTGGCTGCGCTGGTGCTTGAGGCGCAGGCCGCGGATGCGCTCGCGCAGGCGCGCCGGCAGCGCCTCGAGGGCGCGGTACATGTTGGCGAAGCCGGTATTGCCGCCGACCCGCGGCACCTCGAGGGCGCGCAAGAGGCTGAGCGAGGGCGGCACCTCGTCGAAGGCGAGGTCGGTATGCCAGTTGAGCTCGCCGTTCTCGAGCACGCCGATGGTCTCGCCGTTCTCCTTGATGTTGGAGATGACGATGAGCTCCGGGTACTTCTTCGACCAGTCGTAGTCCTTGTCGCGGCCGACGGAGCTGCCGGTCAGCGCGCCGATATAGCGGCCGAGCTCGACCTGCTTGTCGTCGTCGATGCGGTAGCCGCGCAGGCGCACGACGCAGTGATCGAGCACGGCCTGGCGGAAGGTCCGGATGGCCTTGGGGGTCAGGTTCTCGAGATCGAGCCCGACGATGTCGGCGCCGATCGTGTCGGTGATGGGACGGACCTCGGGGACGTCGCTGGCGCGCGTGCCCCGCTGCTCGCGCTCGAGAGTGGTCGACATGGTCAATTGGGCTCCCTGTTCGGCGCGCCTTCTGCGGCAATGCGGGCGCAGTGTGGTCGATGTTACAAATTTGTCAATCTATATGACCCGAGCCCGCGCTGTGCTACCCATGCCCCCTGGCCTTCAGGACGGGATTGCCCCGATGCCCGGCGAGTTGCGCGAGGACAGGGTTCTCAAGGAAGGCGAGTCGCCGGCGCAGCGCTCGTTCCTCTACGACGAGGTCTACCGCCAGATCGTCCGGCTGATCGAGCGGCAGGAGTTCCTGAGGGGGACCCGGCTGCCGACCGAGATGGAGCTGTGCGAGCGCTTCGGCGTCTCGCGACCGATCGTCCGCCGGGCGCTCGACATGCTGCGCGAGGCCGACTACGTGACGACCCGCCGGGGCTCGGGCACGGTCGTCATCCGCGGGCCGGCGAAGCTCGGGCCGCAGTTCGAGCCGCTCGGCACGATCGCCGATCTGCAGCAGTTCTACGAGTACTGGATCGGGCTCGAGGGCCAGACCGCCTTCGGCGCGGCGACGCGGCGGAGCGAGCGCGACCTGGCGATGCTCGCCCAGGCGCTCGAGCGCACCGGGGCGGTGCTCGACCAGGGCGAGCGGCGGCTCGCCACCGACCTCAATTTCGACTTCCACCGGGCCGTGGCCGAGGCCTCGGGCAACCGCTTCTCGATCGCCACCCTGCAGTCCTTGCCGAACTTCGTCGGCGACGTGCCGCTCAAGCAGGTCTTCGTCTCGGTCGGCAACGAGAGCTATGCCTGGCAGGCCCATGCCGAGCACAAGGCGATCTTCGAGGCGATCAGGGACCGCGACAGCGAGCTCGCCCGGGCGCTGATGGTCGAGCACATCACCTCGGCCATGCGCTTCGTGTTCGCGCATACGAGGGTCTGAAACTAGAACAAATCTGTAATATCATTTGACGAACAGGTTTGCCCGCGGCATGGCTGAGCGGCGTGGCGAGAAGCGCACCAACGCCAAATCAGGGAGAGCTTGCATGCTTCGACAACTGACACTCGTCGCCGGTGTCGCGGCGCTGGCGATCAGCGCGGCGACTGCGGCCGCCGCTGCCGACAAGCTCGTGGTGACGAGCCACGCGGTCCACCAGCGCGTGCTGACCGAGGGCGAGGGCGGCAACATCGTCAAGGACTGGGAGGACAAGACCGGGGTCGAGGTCGAGTTCCTGACCTTCGGCGTTTCCGAGGCGCAGGAGCGCGCCTTTCGCGAGGCCTCGCTCGGCGAGGGCACCGTCGACGTGGCCTTCATCCTCGGCCGCTATGGCGGGCCGCACATCGCCACCCTGTTCACCGATCTGGGGGAGTTGCAGGCGAAGGACCCGATCGAGGATTTCGACGAGATCTCGCCCGGCATGCGGGCGGCGCACACGCACAAGGGCAAGCTGATCGGCATCCCCTTCCGCCACGCGACGCACGGGCTGCTCTACAACGAGGAGATCCTGGCCGAGAAGGGCTTCGACCGGCCGCCCGAGACCTTCGACGAGGTGGTCGAGTACGCCAGGGCGCTGACCTTCACGCGCGACGACGGCACCAAGGTGCACGGCATGGCCATCACGATGGACGACCCGTCGGCCGTGATGGACTGGATCCGCGCCTATGGCGGTGATTTCGTGACCTCGGACTACGAGGTGGTGATCGATTCGCCCGAGGCGGTGAAGGCGCTGACGGTGCTCCGCGATCTGGCGCAGGAAGGTGTCCTGCCCAGCGACGTGACCTCCTACAATACCGAGAACGTCATCACCGTCATGCAGCAGGGCCGGGCGGCCATGACCAACCAGCCCTTCGGCCGCTACAAGAACTACAACGATCCCGAGGCGAGCCAGTATCCGGGCGCCTTCAAGGTGCGGCCGATTCCCATGGCCGAGGGCGTCGAGGGGCCGCATGCGGCGAAGACCTCGGTCTGGGCGATGACCATTCCGGCGAATGCGCCCAATGCCGAGCTGGCCTGGGATTTCGTCAAGTTCGTCTCCTCGAAGGACAACACGGTCAGGGCTGCCCTCAACGGCAACGGGCCGGTCCGGCTTTCGGCCTACGAGGACCCGCGCGTCCAGGCGCTCGTGCCCTATGCCGAGGCCGAGGCGCAGGCGCTCGCCAATGCCCGCATCGTGGTGCCGGGCTTCGAGAACGGTGCGAAGGCCATGGACATCTTCATGGAGGAGGTCGAGGCGATGATGCTCGGCCTCAAGGAGCCCGAGGCCGCGGCAGCCGACATCAAGGCGCGCGTCGAGCCGCTCATGCCGCAATCCTGATCGAGTATCGCTGCGTCATCTGACAATCCTCCGGTCGGCCGCGGTGTCGCCACCGCGCCGGCCGGAGCGTCCTTTCATCTCACGGGCTCGACGGGGAAACTTGCTGGATGGGGCGGATCGGGCTTGCGCACTACGCCATGGTGGCGCCGGTCCAGGTTCTGCTCCTGGCCTTCATTTTCGTGCCGTCGCTGTACGTCGCCTGGCTGAGCCTGCACCACTCGTCCTACGGCCAGATCCCCACCTTCGTGGGTTTCGCCAACTATGCGGCGATCACCGCCGACCCGGTCTTCTGGCGGGCCTTCTGGAACACCTTCCTGGTCGTCAATCTCGTCGTCTACGGCGAACTCGTGCTCGGCCTCGGGCTCGCCGTGCTGATGAACGGCCCGGTGCCCGGCAAGCGGCTGATCATCGCCATCCTGATCGCCCCCTATGCGATCACCGAGGTCACGACGGTGGTGATGTGGCGCTACATGCTCACGCCCGATGTCGGGGTGATCAACTATGCGCTCGACAGCATCGGCCTCGGCCAGATCACCTGGTGGCAGAGCCGCTTCCAGGCGCTCGGCGTGGCGGCGGTGCTCGCCATCTGGCAGCATCTGCCGTTCACCTTCCTGATCCTCTATGCGAGCCTGATGACGGTGCCGACGGAGCTGCGCGAGGCGGCCAGGGTCGACGGTGCGACCGCCTGGGACGAGTTCCGCCGCATCCTCCTGCCGCTGGTCATGCCGGCACTCCTGGTGGCGCTGCTCTTTCGCTACATCACGGCGATGCGGCTCTTCTCGGAGATCTGGCTGCTCACGGGCGGCGGCCCGGCCCGGCTGACCGAGGTGCTGGCCGTCTATCTCTACCGCCAGGCCTTCAGCTACCACGATTTCGGCGTGGCCTCGGCGACCGGCTGGATGATGCTCCTGCTCTCGCTCGCCATCGCCCTGCCTTATCTCTGGCACGTCTACCGGCAGATGTTCCGCCATGCTTGAGCAGCCCTGGCATGTGCGGGCCACGCGCTACGGGCTCGTGGCGGTCGCCTGCCTCTGGTCGCTCGTGCCGATCCTCCTCGTCATCCTCGCCTCGCTCAAGGAGCCGAAGGCGATCTTCGAGTTCCCGCCGAGCCTGATCTTCACGCCGACCGTCGACAACTACGTCCGCCTGTGGACCGCCTGGCCGGGCTTCTTCGCCGATCTCCGAAACAGCCTGATCGTCACCACGGGCGCCACGCTGCTGACCGTGCTCGTCTCCTCGGCGGCGGGCTATGTCTATGCGCGCTACAGCAGCACGCTTTTGACCCTTTCCGCCTTCTTCATGGTGGTCGTGCGCATGCTGCCGCCGATCATCATCACCCTGCCGCTCTTCCCGGTGGTCAACTGGCTCCGCCTGAACGACACGCACATCCTGCTGATCCTGCTCTACGCCACCTTCTTCGTCAGCCTCAGCACCTGGATCATGCGCGCCTTCATCAAGCAGATCCCGTTCGAGCTCGAGGAGGCGGCGATCATCGACGGGGCGACGCTGACCCAGCGCCTGCTGCGGGTGGTCCTGCCGGTGGCGGCGCAGGGCATCGCCGCCGCCGCCATCTTCGTGCTGATCTTCTCCTGGAACGAGTACATCTTCGCGCTGATCTTCACGACACGGAACGCCAAGACGGCGCCGGTGATCATCGGCGAGATGCTGGGCACGGCCGAGGGCGTGGAATGGGGCGTGCTCTTCGCCGCCGCCTCGATCCAGCTCCTGCCGATCCTGATCTTCGTGATCCTCGTCCAGCGGCTGCTGATCGCCGGGCTCACGGCGGGCTCGATGAAGGGCTGAGCGGGGCTGCCGCCCGCCGTGGCGGGCGATGCCGAAGACGTCGACGGGCAGGGCGTCGAGCCGGGGCTCAGGCGGCGGCGCGCTCGCTGTCGAGGATCGCCATCTGGCTCGCCGCGTAGCGGGCGCCGGCCGCGGCGTCGGGCGGGAAGGCCGCGTCGATCGCCGCGAGGTCGGCGCCGTCGAGCTCGATCGCGAGCGCACCCAGCGATTCCGCGAGCCGGTCGCGCCGGCGGGCGCCGACGAGCGGCACGATATCTCGACCCTGTGCCAGCACCCAGGCGATGGCGAGCTGGGCGGGGGTGGCGTCGTGGCTCCGGGCGAGCTCGCGCAGCGTCTCGACGAGCTGGAGGTTGTGATCGAGATTGGCGCCGGTGAAGCGCGGGCTGTGGCTGCGGAAGTCGTTCGCCCGCAGCGGGTCGTGCTGCCAGTGACCACTGATCAGGCCGCGCGACAGCACGCCATAGGCGGTGATGCCGATGCCGAGCTCGCGGCAGGTGTCGAGAATGCCCTCTTCGATGCCGCGCGAGACGAGCGAGTACTCGATCTGCAGATCGGCAATGGGGTGCACGGCGTGGGCGCGCCGGATCGTCTCCGGACCCACCTCCGAAAGGCCGATATGGCGCACATGGCCGGCGCGGACCAGATCGGCGATGGCGCCCACCGTGTCCTCGATCGGCACGGCCGGGTCGAGCCGTGCCGGCCGGTAGATGTCGATGTGATCGGTGCCGAGACGCCGCAGCGAATAGGCCGCGAAGGCCTTGGTGGCGGTCGGCCGCGTGTCGACGCCGAGCCAGGCCCCGTCGGGGCCGCGGAGCGCGCCGTATTTCACGCTGACCACCCAGCTGTCGCGCGGCCGGCCGTGGAGGGCCTCGGCGAGCAGCAGCTCGTTCGCCCCCATGCCGTAGAAATCGCCGGTATCGAGGAGCGTGACGCCGGCGTCGAGTGCTGCCTGGAGCGTGGCGAGACTCTCCTGGCGATCGGTCGGGCCGTAGAGATCCGACATGCCCATGCAGCCGAGCCCGATCGCCGAGACGACGGGGCCGGTGCGGCCGAGTTGGCGGGTCTGCATGCTGGCTTGTCCTTCATCGGTTGCGTGACGGGACAAAGCTATGATGGACAAGCCCGCGTGATAATCTGGCGATATCCAAACGGCTTGTTCGGGAATTCGCACAATGCAGGCTGGTGATCTCGAGACGCTCCGGCATTTCGCGGCCGTGGCCCGGCACCGCAGCTTCCGGCGCGCGGCCGTCGCCGCCGGCGTCTCCGCCTCGACCCTGAGCCTGGCCGTGCGGACCCTCGAGGCGCGGCTGGGCGTGCGGCTCTTGAACCGGAGCACGCGGAGCGTGGCGCCGACCGAGGCCGGAACGTCGCTCCTCGCCCGCATCGGGCCGGCGCGGGCGGATATCGAGGCGGCCATGGCCCTGGTTCAGGAGGGTGCCGGCGAGGTCGCCGGGAGCCTGCGGATCAACGCGCCGGCACCGGCGGTCGAGCTGGTGCTGGCGCCGCTCGTCACGGGCTTCCTCGAAAGGCATCCGAGAACGACTATCGAGGTCATTGTCGAGACGCGGCTGATCGATATCGTTGCCGAGGGCTTCGATGCCGGCGTGCGTTGGGGCGAGAGCCTGGCGCAGGACATGATCGCCGTGCCGATCGGGCCGCCGCAGCGCTACGTGGCGGTGGCCGCTCCCGCCCTTCTCGAAGCGCTGGGCACGCCTGCGGACCCGCGCGAGCTGCTCCGCTACCCCTGCCTTCGCCAGCGCTTTCCGAGCGGTGCCATGCCGGTCTGGGAGTTCGAGCGGGACGGCCAGGAGCTCAGGCTCGATCCGCCGACGCGGCTGGCGACGACCAGCATTCCGCTGCAGCGCGAGGCGGCCATCGCCGGGATCGGCGTCTGGTTCATCTTCGAGGAATATGCGGCCGCAGCTCTGGCCGACGGGCGGCTCCGGCGCGTGCTCGACGACTGGTGCCCGAGCTTTCCCGGCCCCTTCCTCTATCACCCGAGCCGTCGCCATATGCCGGCGACGCTGCGGGCCTTCATCGACTTCGCCCGCTATCGAGGCGGCTGACTGCCGTAGCGGGCGATGGAGAACTCGTCGATGGCGAGGTCCGGCGTCTCGCCCGCGATGGCCTGGGCGACCAGCCGGGCGCAGATCGGGGCCGCCGTGAAGCCCATCCAGGGAAAGCAGAGGAAATGCAGGCCGGGCCGGCCGGGCACCGGCCCGAGGACGGGCCGCCAATCGGCATTGGCGTTGACGAGGCCGGGCCAGCTCCTGAGCAGCCTGGCTTTGGCCACGGCCGGCACCACGCGGGCGGCGACGGCGAGGTTGCGGGCGAGATTGCCGCCGTCGACCGTGGGCCGGCCCCGGCCGTCGAGCCGGGCGTCCCAGCCGCCGCCGATGAGCAGGCCGCCCGAGGCCGTCTGCTTGAGGGTCAGCTTGTCGCCGGCGAAATAGACGAGGTGCGGGACGATGGCGGCGACGGGCTCGGTGATGCTCGCCTGGATGGGCTCGCCCCAGAGCGGCAGATCGAGGTCGAGCAGCGCTGCGGTCCGGCCGGCGGCAGCCCCGGTGGCGATGACCACGCGGCGGGCGAGGAGCTGCCCGCGCGGTGTCCGGAGCCGGTAGCCCTCTGTCTCCGCGACGATGGCGTCGACCGGGGTGAAGGGGTGGATCAAGGCACCTGCGCGCCGGGCCGCGGCGGCGAAGGCGGGGCCGGCGAGGAGCGGGCTCGCCTTGCCCTCCTGGGCGCAGAAGGCGGCGCCCGCGAGCCCGCTGGCGAGATAGGGGGCGAGCTCGCGCAGTTCGTTCCGGTCGAGGAGGTGCGAGTCGAGCCCGAGGCCGCGCTCGAGCTCTACCTTGCGGGCCATGGCGGCGAGCTGCGCTTCGCTTTCGGCGACCAGCAGGCCGCCTTCGAGGCTGACCTCGAGCGGGGTGCCGAGCTCGGCCTCGAGGCCGCGCCAGAGCTCGATCGAGGCGGCCAGCAGGCGGGTGGTGGAGGCGAAGCCCCGGACCCAGGCCTCGCCCTGCTCGACGAAGGGCTCCATCGGGAGCTGGGCGTGCAGGCTGCCGGAATTGGCGCCGGAGGCCATGGCGGCGAGGTCGCCGGCCTCCAGCACCGCCACCTCGATGCCGCGCCGCGCCAGCTCGAAGGCCACCGCACAGCCGGAGATGCCGCCGCCGATGACGGCCGTGTCGATCCGGTCCGGAAGTGGCGGCGGCGGGGGCTGGGGCAAGGGCGGTTCGCTTTGCAGTCCGAGCGGGGTCATACTATCGTTTGTGCGCCATACGAACGGTTGTTTGCGTTTCGGCGCCCGAATTGCGTGGTGCCGCTGGAGGAGGGAAGGAATGGCCGATCTCAAGCTCGCGGCGAGCACGTTCTCCTACATCTACACGGAGAGCGGGCTCGAGGCGTCGCTGCATCTCAGGGACATGGGCTTCGAGGCGATCGAGATGATCGTCTTCGCCCCGCATTGCTGGCCGCCGCTGCTCTCCGCCACCGAGCGCCAGGCGTATCGGGAGCAGTTCGCGGCGCGCGGGATCAGCCTCTCCTCCTTCTGCTACCCCTTGCTCGACAACAACCCGAACGCGCCCGACGCGCTGATGCGACGCTACACGCTCGACCGCTACCGCGAGCATATCGACCTCGCGGCCGAGTGGGGCTGCCCCTACGTGGTCGCCATTCCGGGGCCGGTGAACAGCCTGATCGACCCGCCCTACGCGTGGCTGCTGGACTGGTTCGTCGAGGGCGTGAAGGAGCTCGTCGCCCATGCCAGGGGGACGGGTGTGGAGATCCTGATCGAGAACGTGCCCTTCACCTTCCTGCCGACCGTCGACGACATGCTGAAGGTGCTGGACCTCGTCGGCGAGCCCTCGGTCGGCGTCAATTTCGACGTCTGCAACTCGGCCTTCATCAAGGAGGACCCGGCGGCCGCCATCAGGAAGCTCGGGCCCCGCTGCAAGAACGTCCACATCTCCGACAGCGGCTTCGACGTCTTCAAGCATCACGGGCTCGGCAAGCCGGGCGGCATCGTCGACCCCGGGCCGGTCGCCGAGGCGCTTCGCGCCATCGGCTACGAGGGCTATACGGTCCTCGAGATCATCGCCAACAAGGTCCTGCCCGACAGCACGCCGGACGAGGACTTCCTGACGAGCCACGCCATTCTCCGCCAGCACGGCTGGGCGGACCTGCGGAAACAGGGGTGACATGTACGGCAACGAGTTTCGCGGCAGCTACACGGTTCAGGTGACGCCCTTCACGGCGGACGGCAGCGACATCGACGAGGCGGCGCAGCGCCGGTTCGTCGACTGGCAGATCGCCGAGGGCGTTCCGGGCCTCATCATCCTCGGCACGTCGGGCGAGTTCCTCGCCGTCAGCGATGCCGAGCGGACGCGGCTGATCGAGGTGACGGTCGACCAGGCGGCCGGGCGCATCCCCATCCTGGTCGGCACGATGAACGCGCACACGCCGACGGCGGTGCGCTACTCGAAGGAGGCGGAGCGGCTGGGCGCCAAGGGGCTGATGATCGTCCCGCCTTATTACTACACGCCGACCGAGGACGAGATCTTCAACTATTACAAGGCGATATCGGAAGCGGTGAGCATTCCGATCATGCTCTACAACAACCCCTTCACCTCGAATGTCGACATGAAGCCGGCGCTCGTGGCGAAGCTCACCAAGGCCTTCGCCAACATCCGCTACATCAAGGAAGCGAGCATGGATGTCGGCCGGGTCTACGATATCGTCGAGGCGACGGAAGGGGTGATGAACGTCTTCGCCGGCGAGCGGATCGTCGAGAGCTACCTTTTGGGGGCGGTCGGCTACGTCAACCCGTTCGGCAACTACATCCCGGGGCCGTCGTCGCGGATCTGCGATCTGCTCACCGAGGGCAAGGTCGAGGAGGCGAAGGCCATCCAGCGGCACATCTCGGTCATCGAGCACACCATCGCCGAGGGCCATCCGACCTGGGGCCACCAGTGCTACTCGAAGGCGCTGGCGGCGCTGGTCGGCTATCCCATGGGCGACGTGCGGCCGCCGCTCACCAGCTTCGCCTCGCTCGGCCAGGAGGGGCGGGACCGGCTGGCGAAGCTGCGGCAGGTCATGCAGGAGCTGGGCGTCCTGCCGGCCGAGGCAGCGGAATGACGGAGGACGCCACGCCCCACCTCTTCCGCCCCTTCACCCAGCGCGGCCTGACCTTCAAGAACCGGATCTGCGTCTCGCCGATGTGCCAGTACCATGCCGTCGACGGCAAGATGACGGACTGGCATTACGACCACCATGTCCGCTTCGCCATGGGCGGTGCCGCCGTCGGCATGGTCGAGGCCACCGGCGTGTCGCCGGAGGGGCGCATCACGCATGGCTGCACGGGCCTCTGGGAGGATAGCCAGATCGCCCCGATGGCGCGGGTGACAGCGGCCTACAAGCGCTACGATTGCGTGCCGGCGATCCAGATCGGGCATGCCGGGCGCAAGGCGAGCACGGCCCGGCCCTGGGACGGGGCGCACGCGCTCGGGCCGGACGAGGACCCCTGGCCGACCATCGCCCCCAGCGCCGTCCCGGTGCGCGAGGGCTGGCATACGCCGAAGGCCATGGACGAGGCCGATTTCGGTCGTGTCAGGGCCGCCTTCCACGATGCCGCGCGCCGCGCGCTCGAGGCCGGCTTCGAGGTGGTGGAGCTGCATGGCGCGCATGGCTACCTGCTGCACAGCTTCCTCTCGCCGCTCACCAACCGGCGCAACGACGCCTATGGGGGCGATCTCGAAGGGCGCATGAAGTTCCCCCTCGAAATCGCTGCCATCGTTCGCGAAGCCTGGCCGGAGAGCCTGCCCGTCTGGTACCGGGTCTCGGCGCAGGACGGGGTCGAGGGCGGGCTCGAGCTCGCCGACACCATCGAGCTCGCGAAGCGGCTGAAGGCGCTCGGCATCGATCTCGTCGACTGCTCCTCGGGCGGCATCGCCGGCAGCCCCAGCCTCGTCACGACCCATCCCGGGCCGGGCTTCCAGGTGCCGTTCGCCGATGCCATCCGCAAGGGTGCCGACATCGCGACCATGGCGGTCGGCTTCATCACCGAGGCCGCGCAGGCCGAGGCGATCCTCGCCGAGGGCAAGGCCGACATGATCGCCATCGCCCGCGAGCACCTCGCCGACCCGGTCTGGGCCTATCGCGCGGCCCTGGCGCTGGGCGCGCCGGAGCCGCACGCCCTCCTGCCGCATCTCTATCACTGGTATCTCGAGCGCCGGGCGCGGCTGAAGCGGGGCTGAGGGCCGGTCAGGCGAACCAGAGATAGATGGAGCCGAGCACGACGACCGCGACGATGGTCGAGACGAGCAGGACGTAGCGCAGGTTCTGGTGCTCCGCCTGGCGGGCCTCGGTCTTGTCGATGATCTTCGGCATGAGGGGTCCTTTCGTGGTTGCTGCCACGGGACTCCTACGTGCCGGGCGCCGGTTCGGTTCCCTCGGGCGAGCGGAACCTCAGCGGATGTAGCTCGCACCGTTGACGTCGAGCGTCGCACCGCTGAGGTGGCGGGCGCGGCCGCTGGCGAGGAAGGCCGTGCATTCGGCGACGTCGGCAGGCGGCACCCATTCGCCCATGGCGAGGGTGGCGGTGACCTTGTCCTCGCCGCCCTGCATGGCGGCGAAGTCCTCCGACATGCGGGTGCGGACGACGCCGGGAGCGACGATGTAGGCCAGGATGTTCTCTCGTGCGAAGCCGCGGGCGATGGTCTGGGTCATCGCCTTGACCGCCGCCTTGGAGGCCGAGTAGGCGGCGAGGTCGGGATTGCCGCTGCCGCGCTGCGCCGCCCAGGAGGAGATGGTCACCAGCACGCCGCCGCCCGTCTCGCGGAAGTGGTTGACGGCGTGGCGGGTGAGCCGGGCCGGGGCCGTGACGTTGACGGCGAGCGTCTCGGCCCAGACCGCGTCCCACTCGGCCTGGCCGGCATCGAAGCCGGCATGGGTGAGCATGATCGCGGCGTTGCTGACCAGCACGTCGACCCGGCCCCGCCAGGCCAGGGCCTCGCGCCAGAGCCGGTCCACGGCCAAGGGGTCCCGGAAATCGGCCTGGACGAGGAGGGCATCGCCACTCCCGACCGCCGCCTCGGCGCCGCCCCGGTCGCCGCCATATTGGGCGACGAGGGTCGCGCCCTCGCGCAGCAGCACCGCCGCCGTCGCCGCACCGATGCCCTTGGAGGCACCGGTCAGCAGGACCACCTTGCCGTCGAGCATGCCCATGGCCGTCGCACTCCCTTTCGCTTCGCGAACGCTTGTGCGCAAACTGCAGGCCCGTGTCGAGGCAGGCATGGTCGAGGGGATCGAATGAACAGCGATGCGGCCCTGCGCGAGCTTCTCGATCGGCAGGCGATCACGGATCTGATCCATGCCTATTGCCGGCATTTCGACATGAACGAGCCCGCGGCGCTGGCCGGGCTCTTCACTGCCGACGCGAGCGTCGACTACGGCCCGGAGTTTGCCGATCTCCATGGCCGGGAGGCGATCGAGCGGGCGGTCGCGAACGGCCTCGCAACGCTCTTCGCCGCCACCAGCCACCATGTCTCGAATATCCGGATCACTTTCGACGGGCCGGATGCCGCGCATGGCGACTGCTACCTCTACGCCTGGCACCGCTATCGCGACGGCCGCCCCGAGAGCGAGCTCTGGGGCCGCTACCAGCACCGTTTCGTGCGCGACACGGATGGCTGGCGGATCGCCGACCTGGTGCTGCAGGCGGCGGGTGCCAGGGACTTCCACCGCTCGGTCATGCATCCCATCGGCCGCCGGGACTGAGCGGCCCCCCATTGCCGCGGGGCCTGTCGTGGCCCACTTCCAGGGGGTCGAAGCAACCCAGGGGAGACGCGCCATGGCCGACAAGGTCGATGTGAAGTACCGCACCGATGCCACCGCCACCGGTGGCCGCGAGGGCCATTCGAAGACGGCCGACGGCAAGGTGGACGTCAAGCTCAGCACGCCGAAGGAGCTGGGCGGTGGCGGCGGCCCCGGCACCAATCCCGAGCAGCTCTTCGCCGCCGGCTATTCGGCCTGCTTCCTCGGTGCGGTGCGCTTCGTCGCCGGCAAGGAGAAGGTGACGATCCCGGACGACGCCACGGTCAAGGCCGAGGTCGGCATCGGCCCGCGCGAGGACGGCACGGGCTTCGGCCTCGAGGTGGCGCTGACGTTGAAGGTGCCCGGGATGGACCGGGCGAAGGCCGAGGAGCTGATGAAGAAGGCGGACGTGGTCTGCCCCTACAGCCACGCCACCAAGGGCAACATCAAGCGGACACTGACCGTCGCCTGACGCGTTTCCAGGCTGACCGTACACTTCGTCAGGCCGCGGACGATCGGTGCTCACGTAGGTAGCTACGCTGCGCGCCGATCACCTTGCCTTCCTCGTCTACGGTCATCCTGGAATCGCCTTAGAGCGGCAGGACGATCGGCACGAGGAGCACGCAGACGAGCATCACGAGGATCGACAGCGGCACGCCGATCCTGACGAAGTCGGCGAAGACGTAGTTGCCGGGGCCGACGACCAGCGTGTTCACCGGCGAGGAGACCGGGGTCATGAAGGCCGTCGACGCCGCCAGGGCGACGGTCATGGCGAAGGGGTAGGGCGAGGCGCCGAGATCGATGGCGACGGCGAGCGCCACCGGCGCCATCAGGATGGCCGTGGCGGTGTTCGAGATGAACATGCCGAGGATCGCCGTGATCAGGAAGATTGCCCCGAGCACGACCCGGGGCGAGCCTTCGCCGACCACGGCGAGCAGGCCATCGGCCGCGAGGTCGACGCCGCCGGTGCGCTGCAGCGCCAGCGAGAAGGGCATCATGCCGACGATCAGCACGAGGCTCGGCCAGTTGATCGAGCGGTAGGCGCTGGCCATGTCGACGCAGCGAAAGAGGCCGAGCAGCAGGCAGCCCAAGAGCACGGCGTGGACGTTGGGGACGACCTCGAAGACCATGAGGCCGATGACGAGGGCGAGGATGGCGAGCGCTGCGGGCGCCTGCCGGGCTGCCGGCAGCACCTCGTCGAGCTCGGCCGGCATATCGAGCATGACGAGATCGTGGCCGTCCAGCTGCTGGCGGCGGATGTCCTTCCAGAAGCCCGTGAGCAGCAGCGTGTCGCCGACCTTCAGCGTCTGCTCGAGCAGGTCCTCGCCGATGACGTGCTGCCCGCGGCGCAGCCCGATCACGGTGAGGCCCGATTCTGCCCTGATCCGCGCCTGCAGCACGCTGCGGCCGACCAGCGGTGATCTGGCCGGGACGATCGCCTCGACCATGCCGAGATCCTGGGCACGTCGTCAGCCAGATGCCGGCACCGCTGAGCAGCAGCGTCTCGACGCCGTATTTCTCCTTTAGCGCCAAAGGTCTCGGCCTCGCTGGCCCGGACATCGAGGAGTAGATGTCGCCCGGCTGCAGCTCCGTGCGCGCGGTCGGTCGGATGATGTCGAGCGAGCGCCCGCCCGGCCGCTCGACGGCGATCAGGTTGATGCCGCCGAGCGCAGGTCGAGATCCTCGAGGCGCCGGCCGATGAGCGACGAGCCGGATGCGACCCGCACCCGGTGCTCGCGGCCGCGGAGCTGGTACTTCTCGATCCATTCGCGAAAGGTCGGCCGGCGGCGCTCGCCGGTCGACTCCTTCATCGTCGCCGGCAGCCAGCCGCGGGTCAGCAGCATGTAGCCGACGGCGACGGCGAGCACCGGGCAGGCCGAACACGGTGACGCTGAAGAAGTTGAAGCCGGCGAAGCCCTGGTGCACCAGCTCGGCGTTGACCACGAGGTTCGGGGCCGTGGCGACCAGCGTGAGCATGCCGCTGACGAGGGCCGCAGCGCTCATCGGCATCATCAGCCGGCTCGGCGACTGCCCGGTGCTCTGGCAGATGCGGATGACGACGGGGATGAAGATGGCGACCACAGCGGTCGAGCTCATCGATGAGGCCGGCGACCGACACCAGCACGAGCAGCCGGTCTCGCCGCCGCCGGCGGTGGCGTTGATCCAGTCGCTCGGCGAGCGACGCCGGGTTCGCACGAGGCTCTCGCCCAGCACGAAGAGCACGGCGATCAGCACGATGTTGTCGGCGAAGCCGGCGATGGCCTCGCCGATGGTCAGGACACCGGTCAGCGGCAGGGCCGCGATCATGATCAGCGCCACCACGTCCATGCGTGGCCGGTTGAGCACGAACATGAGGATGGCGGCGGCGAGCAGCGCCAGGACGAGCGCCAGATCGAGGGCCATCGGCTCCAACCAGTTGGGCAGGCGGCGATCAGCCGGCGAGGGCGTGGAGGATGCGCGCTCAGAGCGGATGCCCTTCTTGAAGCTCAGCAGGTCGTACTTCTCGTTCGGGCTGTGGATCCGGTCGTCCTCGAGGGCGAAGCCCGCCAGCACCACGTCCATGCCGAGCTTCTGCTTGAGCTCGGCCGTGACCGGGATCGAGCCGCCGCCGCCGATGAAGACGGCGGGCTTGCCCCACTCTTCGCCGAGCGGCAAATGCGGGTCCGGCTGAAGGCCGGGTCGTCGATGGGAAAGCGGATGGCGGCGCCGGAGCCGTGCGCGTGGAACTCGACCTTGCAGTCGGCCGGCACGCGCTCCTTGACGAAGGCCCGGAAGGCCGCGCGGATCTTGTGCGGGTCCTGGTCGAAGACGAGGCGAGATCTTGGCCGAGGCCTTCGACGGGATCACCGTCTTGAAGCCCTCGCCCTGATAGCCGCCGCCCATGGTTGACCTCGCAGGTCGGCTGGGACCTCTCCAGTCATCTCGAGCACCGAGCGGCCCTACCGCCCGCCGGAATGGATAACGACGGCGCCGAGGAAGGTGGCCGCGCGAAGTTCAGGCTCTCCCAGTCCCGGCGGGAGCGCCTCGGGCAGCTCGGGCACGCCCTCGTAGAAGCCCGGAATGGTGACGCCGCCCGAGGCGTCACGGAGGTCGGCGATGATCCGGGCGAGCACATGGTTCGGGTTGGCGGCGGCGGAGCCGTAGAAGCCGGAATGCAGGTCGCGGTCGGCGGCGGTGATGACGATCTCCTCGCCGCATAGGCCCCGGAGCATGGTGTTGATGGCGGGGGTCTCGGGGTTCCACATGCCGGTGTCGCAGATCAGCCCGATATCGGCTTTGAGCTCATCGGCGTGCGCCTCGAGGAAGGGTGGCAGGTTGACGCCGCCGCACTCCTCCTCGCCCTCGAGCAGGACGGAAAGGGCGATCGGCAGCCGGCCGGTGACCGCCTTCCAGGCCCGGCAGGCCTCGACGAAGGTCATCACCTGGCCCTTGTCGTCCGAGGCGCCGCGCGCGCGGATCACCTTGCTGCCGTCGGCGCGGGTCTGGACGAAGGGCTCGAAGGGGTCGTGCTCCCAGAGCTCGATCGGGTCGACCGGCTGGACGTCGTAGTGGCCGTAGAAGAGGGCGGAGGCCCCGCCGGCCGAGCGATCGTGGCCGACGACGATGGGGTGGCCGGGCGTGGCCCGCGCACTCGCCTCGAAGCCGATGGAGCGCAGATCCTCGACCAGCCAGTCCGCACAGGCCCGGCAGTCGCCGGCATAGGCCGAATCGGTCGAGATCGACTTGATGCGCAGGAGCGTGAAGAGGCGCTCGAGCGCCGGCTCCTGATCCGCGTCGATGCGGGCGAGGACGGCGTCGAGTTCGGACATGATGGGCCTCCGGTTCGGTGACGTTGGCGCCTGGGGCGGGCGGGCGGCTTCAGCCGAAGCCCAGGGGCAGGCCCAGCAGGTACCAGCCGACCAGCATGAGCGTCCAGACGATGAAGAGCACGACGGTGTAGGGCAGCATCAGCGCCACGACCGTGCCGACGCCCGATTCCGGCTGATATTTCTGGGCGAAGGCGACGATCATCGCGAGATAGACGTTGAGCGGCGTGATGACGTTGGCCGGCGAATCGCCGACGCGATAGGCGGCGAGGACGTAGTCCGGCTCGACGCCGAGCTGCATGAAGAGCGGCACGAAGACCGGCGCGAAGATCGCCCATTTGGCGATCGCCCCGGTGATCAGCAGATCGACGATGCCGATCACCACGACGAAGCCGACGAGCAGGCCGACCGTGCCGATCTGCACGTCCTCGAGCAGGTCGGCGAGGCCGACGGCGGTGACCGTCGCGATGTTGGTGAAATTGAAGAAGGCGATGAACTGGGCGATGACCAGGAGGAGGAAGACCAGCCCGGCGAGGCCGTTGAAGGTCTTGACCACGGCATTGACCCCGTCGGTCACCGTGGTGATCGTGCCCGCACCCTTGCCGTAGGCGATGCCGAGGGCGAGGAAGAGCAGCATGATGAGCACGATCAGCCCGTCCATGAACGGCGAGCCGCCGAGGATGGCGCCGGTCTCCTGATGCTCGCAGCACGGCCCGGGCGCGGTCAGGAGGCCGATGACGACGAAGCCGACCAGCGTCCAGAGCGTGAAGCGCAGGGCCGCGGCGCTCGGTCGGTCACGCCCTCGCCGCTGTCGACCGGCAGGGCCCCCGCATAGGGGCCGAGATGCGGCTCGATGAAGCGCTCGGTGAGCACCGTGCAGACGATCGCCACGAGGAAGGTCGAGGCGATCATGAAGAAGAGGTTGCTGGTGAGGCCGGTGGAGAGCGTCGGGTTGAGCAGCCGGATGGCGTCGTTGGTGATCTCGGTCAGGATGGCGTCGGTCGGCGTGACGAAGACAGTCAAGAAGCCGCTGGCGACGCCGGCGAAGGCCGCGGCGAGGCCGGCGAGGGGTGCCGGCCGAGGCTGTGGAAGGCGGCACCGAGCGGCACGAGCACCAGGTAGCCGGCATCGGCGGCGATGCTCGAGACGACGCCGAGCAGCACGATGATGAAGGTGATGGCCGAGCGCGGCTGGGCGACCATGACGATTCAGCCGGACGAGCGCCTCGATGAGCCCGGATCCTCGGCGAGGCCGACGCCGATCATGGCGACCAGATCAGCCACCGGCCCGAAGCCCGCGAAGTTCGGGACGGGCGAGGTCAGCATGAAGCGCAGCCCGTCGGCGGTCAGCAGGCTGCGGACGGCCGTCGCGCTCGACCACCCTCGTCGGTCAGTAGTCGACGACCGGGTAGGTGACGCTGACCCCGAAAAGGTAGAGCAGGTGTGAGAGGGCGATGACGATGGCGATCAGGACCAGGAAGATGACCGCCGGGTGCGGCACCTGGCTGACCCGCTCGACCCCGTCGAGGAAGCGGTCGAGGAAGGTCTTGCGCCTGTGCGCGGACGCAAGGGCCACCGTTGATTCCGCCACCCCTGACTCCCGGGTCATTTGCCGCAATCCGGCGGCTCGGCGCCTTGCTCGCGGCTACTTCGTCGATGGCGAATGGCCAGGCCCTTTCCATAGGCTTTGCCTAGCCCGGGAAAACGTGCCGATCACCTCGTCGACCGATTGCACCCGGCAGCAGAAGGCTTCGGAGCGCCCGGGCGTGGCGCTCGGCGGAGTGCGTGGCGCAGGCATCCTCGGCGCGCAGACCACGTAGTAGCCCTTGTCGGGCGGCATCGCGCACCGCCATGTCGACACACTGGTCGGTGAGGAAGCCGCAGACGATCAGGCGATGCCGAGATTGCGCAGCACGTAGTCAGGATGGCGGTCGAGTTGAAGACGCCGGACGAGGTCTTGGGCAGCACGATCTCGTCCGCCGTGGGTGCGACCGACCTGGGCGAGCGAGCCCTCGGCACCAGATGCCCGAGAGCCAGGTCGAGCGAGCGGTCGCGGCTGTCCGCCGTGAGCACCGATGACGGTGTAGAGGACCTCGCAGTTGTTTGCGCCGCCGCCAGCAGGCGCTGCTGGGCGGGCAGGGCGCGGTCGTGGATCATCCGTGCCAGTAGTTGGCTTCGCCCGCTGGTATTCTGGGGCCACCCTCGAGCTGTCGACCATGAGGACGCCAGCCGTCCGGCGGGCTCGAGCCGGCGGTCGCGCGGCAGGCGCCTGTTCTCCACGGCGTCAGTAGACCCGGCCGTAGGCGTCGCAGAGGGCGACATGGTCGTGGTCCGCGAGCCCGGCCCACTGCCCGTCGGTGGCGAGCAGGCCTGAAATCCGGCGCGGCCCATGGCGACCTCGTCCGGCCCGAGTGCTGCGAGGGCTGCCGCCGTCGGCCGGCAAGGGCCGCACGCCCAGCCGCTCGGCTGCGGCCGCGTCGAGATCGGCCGGGTCGGTGTTTCGGCAGCTCGCCTCCAGCCCGGCGAGGCCGGCCTGGACGGCGCCGAGCGCCGTAGGGTGACGCCGGCGTCGGCGGCGCGGTATTCGAGGTGGTGCCCGGTGGCCGGGCTCGCCGGCGCGGGTCGAGGCAGATGCGGACGGTGGCCTCGCGGTTCTGCCGGCCGAGGCAGGTGAAGGCCGTGGCCCGGATGCGGTTTCAGGCGCAGATAGGAGACGACGGAGGGGGCGGTCAGGGCGACCAGCGCCGCCGCATGGCGGAGCACGCCGGCGGCGAAGGCGGCGGCCGGCGCGCTCAGCTCTCGCCCCGGGCCATCGGGGTCCTGTGTGGCGGGCCGGCCGCCGCGGGTCGGTCAGGGCCGGAAATGCACACCGTTGCCCACGGCCTCGGGCCCGACCTGGGGCGAAGGTGGCGCGGCTGCCCTGCCAGCTCGGCCACGTCGCGGACCACCTCGCGGAAGACGACTGCACGATCGGCGGCGATGAGTGCGGGCGCGCGGACTCGAACTGACCCTCGCCGAACCCGGCAGGACCATCTCGGGCGGCACGCAGGCGGCACGCAGCGCTGTGGCGATCGCCGCTCACCGTCTCCTGCCGGCGAAAGGCGCGCATCGAGAAGCCCGGCGCCGGCGCCGGCCGCTGACAGGGTGAACTCATGCTCGAAGGCGACGCTGAGGCCGAGCCCGAAGCGCTGTCGAGGTCGGCCAGCGCCGCCTTGAGGAAGCCCCCGCGCGCAGCACGACCAGGGGGCACCGTCGAGGTTCGGATGTCGGCGAGGAAGAAGTGCCGTGGCGGCCGCCCGGCATCCTCGACGATCCTGGACCTCGGTCGGGCATCAGCCGGAGATCGCGCCCGAGGCGCGAACGGCCCTCGGGCCGATGACGTCGAAGGCATTGAGCGCCTGGTCGGCCGGGACCCAGCCGCAGCCGTCGGCAGGAAGGCCGGCAGGTTGCATCGGCACGCCGCGCCCGCGGACCAGCCCGGAGAAGTCGGTGCCGAAGAAGGCGATGCTTTCGGGGCTGTCGGCTTGGCGCTCACTCGGGGCTGGCTGGCCGGGTCGGCGGCTCGAGGCCCTCGACCGCGCGGTGCAGGAGGTCGGCCCAGTGGGCCTGGCCTGCGGCGTCGGCGATCAGGTCCTGGCGATCTCGACGAGCACGGCGGGCCGGCCGCGCGTCGCCGTGCACCGGGATCGTATAGTCGTCGGCGTCGACGCGTAGGGAGCGCCGCGTCGATCCCGGCCTCGGCCCGAAAACCAAAGGAGGTCGAGGGCCGCGCCCGGCGCGCGAAGAGGAAGCCGAGCTGCCAGGGGCGTTCATACCCCTTGTAGACCGGCGTGAAGTTGTGGATGGCGAGCAGGCCCGCATCGACCCACGGCCTCGGCCACCGCGTCCTCGAAAGGCCGCCAGATCGCCTTCGCGGGCGAGGCGGGCCGCGGGTCGAGGCCTGACTGCTCGGGATCACCGTCGCCCGCTGATCTCCGGGATGAAGCTCGGCTGGGTCGGCGGGCGGTTGCAGTCGACCACGAGGCGCGAATAGGGCTGGTGCACCAGCTCGGCGTCGATCGCGGCGGCGACCAGGGCGACGCCGAGCGCGCCGATATCCTGTGCGATGTGCCGCTCGAACGCTTCGGGCGGTAGGCCGAGATCGCCCAGTTCGCGGCAGCCGCCGGCCGCCGTGTCTCCTTCGCGACAGCCACGGCGCGCCCGCCGGGTTCTCGCGCAGGAACGGGGCCGGTTCGTCGGGATCGAGCAAGGTCGAGGCCTCGGCAAGGGGTACGGACGGCTGGCTGGTTGACGCGAACTGGTCTAACAGAGTGGGTAGAGGGATGCCCATGAGGGCACCGCAAGGCGAAGAGCCGGTGGCCGAGGACTGATCGACTGGCTGCAGAGCCTCTCGGCGCTGCAGCTCATGGTCTACTGCGCGCTCTTTCTCGTCGCGGTCACCTGGGCCGGGCTGATCTTCGTTCGGCCTTTTCTCTGGGCGTGGCTGCGCCGCGAGCCGCGCGTCAACGCCGTCGGCCATGCGAGCGGCGGGTTCAGCCTGTTCTACGCGCTGCTCCTCGGCCTGCTCTCGGTCTCGGTCTATCAGAACAGCGAGCGCGTCAACCAGCTCGTCAATCTCGAGGCCGCCAGCATCGCCTCGCTCTATCGCGGCTTCTCGAGCTATCCCGAGCCCTTGCGCAGCGAGCTGGAGTTTCTGCTGCGCGACTACACGCTCTATGTCATCAACGAGGACTTCCCCTGCCCATCGCCGGGGCGAGATCACTGCGGGTCCAACCGGCTGCAGCTCATCACGCGCCGGCTGGCGGAATACGAGCCGGCGAGCCGGTCGCGTGAGCTCCTGCACAGCGAGGTGTTCCGCGGCTTCAGCGACATCTCCACGGCCCGCCACCAGCGGCTGGCGGCGGTCGATACCCGGATTCCCGGTGTGCTCTGGTATTGCCGCCATTGGTGCTGCCATCACCGTGATGCTGCTCTGGATGCTCGACATGCGTTTCTGCTCCCATCTACTGCTGGGCGGCATCGTCTCTGTTCTTCGGCGTGATGCTGTTCGTCATCCTCGCCATGGACCGCCGCCGCAGCGAGCTCGGGGTGGATGCGGACGCCTTTCCGGCTGGTCTACGACGTCGTGATGCGCGAGGACGACCGTGCCAACTAGGCTCCAGCGCCGCCGCAGGCTGCTGCCGGCGGCATGGGCGTTGCTCGCCTGCTGTGCACCAGTCTGGCCCTGGCGTTGAGCGACAGCTTCGTCACCATCGCCACTGGCGACCCGACGGCGTCTACTATCCGATCGGCCGGGGCTTTGCCGAATCGTCAACCGCGAGCGCGAAGTCGACGGGCTGCGCTGCTCGGCCGAGGCCACGTCGGGGTCGATCTACAATGCCCGGATGCTGGCCGAGAGCCAGCTCGAGTTCGCCATTCTCCAGGGCGACGTGCTCTACGCGGCCTATGCCGGCAGCGGGCGCTGGACGGACCGTCCGTTCACGGATCTGAGGTCGGTGCTGCCGCTGCATCCCGAGATCGTCACGCTCGTGGTCGACGGCACGCTGGGCATCGAGCGGCTGGAAGATCTGCTCGGCCGGCGGATCAACGGGGGGCATCCCGGCTCCGGCTCGCGCAGCAGCTTCGAGACCATGCTCGCGATCTTCGATGTCGATGCCGATGATTTCGAGCAGGTCACGGACCTGCGCAGCGGCGCCTTGCCGGACGCCATCTGCAACGGCCGGATCGCCGCCTTCGTCGAGGTCGTGGGCCATCCATCCGCGCTCGTGCGGACCGTCCGGCAGCGCTGCGGCGCCCAGATCCTCCCCTTGACGGGACCCCAGATCGACCGGATGCTCGGCGAGCTTCCCTACCTGCAGCACCTCGACATCCCCGGCGACCTCTATGGCCTGCCGGCGGACATCCCGAGCTTCGGCAGCCATGCGATGCTCGCCACCCGCGCCGATGTCGGCGATGACGTGGTCTATCTCCTGACGAGCCTCCTGCTGGCGGGCCTCGACGAGATACGAAAGCTGCATCCGACCCTGCGCGAGCTCGATCCGCGGGATATCGCGGCAGACAACCTGGCGGTGCCGCTGCACCCCGGGGCGGAACGCGCCTACCGCGAAGCCGGTCTGCTCGAATGAGCGGGTCGGGCATGATCCTGCGGGCGCCGGGCTGATGGCACGCTACGAGGTCATCGAGATCGAGGGCATGCGCCTCCTGCGCATTCATCTCGAGGACGAGACCGTGCGGACCGAGCGGCATGCCTTGACCTACCTGCGGGGCAACATCGAGCTCAGAGCACCCCTGCCCGGTGTCGGCGAGGCGATCCGCTGCTCGATCGGGCAACAGTCGCTGATCAGGCCGAGCTTCTCGGGTTCCGGCGAGCTCAATCTGCGCCCGAGCTTCGGCGGCTACCACGTCTTCGATCTCGACGGTGGGGACTGGGTGCTCGCGAGGGGCGCCTTCTGGGCCTCGGACGGGTCGGTCGGAATCGGCCTTTATCGCGACCCGGTCTTCACCTCGCTCTGGGCCGGCGACGGGCTCATCACCTTTCGATTGCGGGTCAGCGGCGAGGGCCGGGTTGCGCTCAATGCCTACGGGCCCGTGCGGGAGATCCAGCTCGAGGACGAGCAGGTCAAGGTCGACGGCCGGCTGGTGATCGCCTGGACCGCATCCTTGCGCTACCGCATGCGCCGCGCCGCCACCTCGCTCGCCGGCCACTATCTCTCCGGTCATCGGTGGATGCGCACCTACGAGGGCACCGGTCGGGTACTGATCTGCGGCAGCCCCTACTGGCAGCGGCGGATCCTGGGTGCCGTGGTCGGCGACCGCTCGGCGACGGACGAGCCGCTCGCCTTCCGGTGACCCGCCGCGCGGGTGCCGGTGCCCGATGCCTTGACAGTCTTCTTCGCACTTGCACTATCCGGACAACCGACCGCATGCCGCACAACCGGGCCCGAGCACCGCTCTTCGCCGCGGGCGCCCGGCGGCGCAACCTGGGAGAGGGAACGATGCGCGACATCCGCCGCCTGCAGCAGCTCGCCGCGAGGAACCCCGTGCGCGACATGGGGCTGCGCTCCATGGCGATGACCCGCCGCCGCCTCATGGCGGGCATGGGTGCCGCCGGCACCCTGGCCGCCGCCGGGCCGCGGCTGGCGCGCGCGCAGGACCGGCCTCTGGCGCTGCTCACCTGGGATGCCTATGCCGACCCGCGGCTGCTCGACCTCTGGCAGGAGAAGACCGGCGAGACGCTGAAGACCGAGATCCACATCTCCGATCCCACCTCGGTCAACCGGCTGCGCGCCGGCGAGACCTCGGTCTGGGACTTCATCAACATCAACAACCCCTGGGCGCGCACCCAGCTCTGGCCGGAAGGCCTGATCCGCGATTTGCCGCAGGACCGCTTCCAGCCGCTCTACGACGCCATGATGCCCAAGTTCGCCCCGCCCTATCACTGGGCGATGAGCGAGGACGGCGAGCATCTGCTGGGCGTGGTGCAGCGCTACGAGACCTTCGACTTCGTCGTGAACTCGGACGTCATCTCGCCCGAGCTCGCCAAGGACGAGGGCTGGGACCTCTTCAACAACCCCGACTTCAGCCAGCGCTACGGCATCCTCGCCTATGAGGACTGGAACGTGATGGACATCTGCATGGGGGCGGGCATCCACCCCTTCAAGCCGAAGTCCGAGGCGGACATCGCGAAGTTCGCGGAGACGGCCAAGCGCTGGATCGACAACGCCAAGCTGATCACCACCGATTTCGTCCAGCTCAATCTCGGCATCATCAACGGCGAGATCGACCTCTACTTCACCGGTGGCACCTACACGACGACGAGCGCCCGGCTCGAGGGCGTCGCGAACCTCCACGCCGTCACGCCGTCCAGCGGCCCCGCCGACGGCAAGGGCGGCATCAACTGGATCGAGCTCAACTCTGCGGTGGCCAACCCGAACGAGCACCCGCTCGCCCTCGACTTCCTCGAGTGGATCACCGAGGTCGAGCCCGCCTGGATCGTCGCGCACGGCAACGGCAACCTGCAGCCGGTGTCGCAGATGGCCAATCCCGAGCTCTTCGCCAAGTTCACGAGCGAGGAGCTCGAGGCGCTGCAGTGGGACGAGTTCGACGAGCGGATCGCCAATGCCGTGGAGTTCGACATCGTGCCCCAGTACGACGAGCTCTACGACATCTACTCGGCCGCCATGCGGACGCGCCAGTAGGGCCGGGTGGCGGCCTCCGCCGGCGCCGGAGCGCCGATCCTCACGCTGCAGGGCCTCACCCGCCGCTTCGGCGAGGTGGCGGCCGTGGACGGCATCGACCTTGCGATCGAGGACGGCGAGTTCTTCACCATCGTCGGGCCGTCGGGCAGCGGCAAGTCGACCCTGATCCGCATCCTCGCCGGGCTCGAGCGGGTCGATGCCGGGGCCGTGCTCCTGCGCGGCCAGGCGATCACCGACGTGCCCGCCAACCGGCGGCCGACCGCCATGGTCTTCCAGTCGCTGGCGCTCTTCAATCACAAGACGGTGGGCGAGAATATCGAGTTCGCGCTGAAGATGCGGGGCGTCGATCCGGCGGCGCGCCGTGCCCGCGCCCGGGAGCTGATGGACCTGGTGCGGCTGCCCGAGACCTACTACGCGCGGCCGGTCACGCAGTGCTCCGGCGGCGAGCGGCAGCGCGTGGCGCTCGCCCGGGCGCTGGCCTCCGACCCCGAGATCCTGTTCTTCGACGAGCCGCTCTCGGCGATCGACTACCGGCTGCGCAAGATGCTCGAGGTCGAGCTCAAGGACCTGCACCGCGAGACCGGCAAGACCTTCATCTACATCACCCACAGCCTCGAGGAGGCGATGGTGATGTCGGACCGGATCGGCATCATGCGCGACGGCCGCCTCGTCCAGATCGGCCCGCCGCTCGAGATCTACCAGCGGCCGCGCTCGCGCTTCGTCGCCGAGTTCATGGGCGAGGTGAACGTGCTGCCGGCGGCGGCGGTCACGGGCGGCGCCGACACCGAGGGCTGGTACGTGGTCCGGCCGGAGCAGCTCCGGCCGCTGCCGCCGGATGCGGCCGCCGACATCGTCTTCGAGGCGGAGATCGTCAACGACTACCTCCTGGGCTCGCGCAAGCAGTTCCACGCGCGGGCCGGCGAGCGCCTGCTGATCGGCGAGGTCGCGGCGACGGCCGTGGGCGTGCCGCCACCGGGCGAGCCCGTCCGGCTCGGCTTCGATCTCGCCGACGCCGTCCGGGTGACGGAGTAGCAGCGGTGCGGGCCAGGCTAAGCCCGGGGATGCTCGCCATGCTGCCGGTCATGGCGCTGATCCTCCTGGGCTTCGTCGTGCCGATCCTGCTCGTCTTCGCCTACAGCCTGATGCCGCCCAGGACCTTCTCGCTCGCCGGGGAGCCGACCCTCGCCAACTACGAGGCGGCGGTGACCGATGGCTATCTCCTGCCGCTCGGCTGGTCGGTCTGGCTGGCCGCACTCACCACGCTCATTTGCCTCGCCCTGGCCTGGCCCACCGCCAAGGCGCTGGTCCGCTTCGCCGGGCGGCTTGCGACGCTGGCGACCATCCTGATAGCGCTGCCGATCTTCATCTCCGAGAGCGTGCGCCTCTTCGGCACGGCGCTCTTCATGATGCCGGGGGGCGGCATCCTCGCGGGCTCGCTCAACGCGCTCTTCGGGCTCAAGACCGGCAGCATCCTCTACACCAAGACCGCCACGCTCCTGGGCATGGTCTATGTCCACTTCCCCTTCATGCTCTTTCCCATCGTCCTCGGGCTCTCGCTCGTGCCGCAGGACCAGGTCGAGGCGGCGCGCGATCTCGGCGCCGGCTGGCTGCAGGTGCTGCGCGAGGTCGAGCTGCCGCTGGCGGCGCCGGGCATCACCGTCGGTGCGCTGCTCACCTTCGTCCTTTCGCTCGGCGCCAATGCCGAGGCGGCGATCCTCGGCGGGCAGGCCGTGACGGTGATCACCAAGGCGATCGAGCAGCGCTTCGGCTATGCCCAGGACTGGCCGTCGGGGGCGGCGCTCACCGTCCTCGTCATCCTGGTCACGGCCGCCGTCATCTTTCCCGTCCTGCGCCGGCTCGACCTCGACCGGCTGATCCGGCGCTGAGCGCATGGGCCGGAGCGAACGCCTGATCACCCCCCTCCTGGCGCTCTGGACCGTGCTGGTGCTGGTCCTGCTCTACGTGCCGATGGTCTCGGTCGTCCTCGCCTCGCTCGCCAACACCCGCTACATGCGCTTCCCGCACAAGGTCTGGACGCTCGACGCCTATCGCGACGCGCTCGGCCAGTACACCACGGCCGAGCTGCATCTGACCTCGCTCAAGATCGCCGTCCTGGTGGCCATCCTCGCGGTGCTGCTCGGCATCTGCGGCGCGCTCGCCTTCGCCCGCTTCGACTGGCGCGGGCGCACCGTCTACCAGCGCCTGCTGCTGCTGCCGATCTTCTTCCCGCAGGCCGTCCTGGGCCTCGCCTTGCTGCTCGCCATGACGGCCACCGGCATCGCACCTTCCTGGCGCACCGCGGTGTTCGCGCATCTCGTCTGGGTGGTGCCGATCGTCACGCTGGTCATCTCGATCCGGCTCTACGGCTTCGACGTGGCGCAGGAGGAGGCGGCCTTCGACCTCGGCGCCTCGCGCCTGCAGGTCTTTCGCGAGGTGACCTTGCCAGCGCTCTCGCCCGGCATCGTCTCGGGCGGGCTCTTCGCCTTCCTGCTCTCCTGGTCGAACCTGCCGCTCTCGATCTTCACGACCGGCTCGGACACGACCCTGCCGCTCTGGCTCTTCTCGCGCACCGCCACCAACTATTCGCCGCTGGTGCCGGCGCTGGCCGTGATCGCCACGGGCGTCTCGGTTCTGGTCGTGGTGGCCGTGGTGCTGGCCGCAGGCCTCTGGCGACGCTACGCGGCGCGCCGCTCAGCCTGAGGCGGCGAGCGTCGCGAAGCCCCGCACCTCTGTTCGCATCAGGTGATGGTCCCAGTCGGCCGGGGCGCCCGGGGGCAGGGGGGTGGCGCTGCCGTTCGCCTCGAGCCGCAGGCGGGCGCCGGCGCCGCCCGTGGCGATGAAGCTGCCGGCGGGGCCGGCCGGTGCGATGCCGCAGCCATCGGGCACCGGGTGGTCGGCGAGCAGTGCTCCTGTGGCCGCGTCCCAGAGCGTGATGCGACCGGCGCGCGGGGCGGAGGCGGCGATCACGCTGCCGGTCGCATCGAAGACGACGCTGCCGATATAGTGGCGCAGCCGCTTCGCCATGGCGGCGGAGGCGTCGAAGGTGCGCAGGGTGCCGCCCTCGACCAGGCCGACCAGCGGCACGACATCGCCCTTGCCGCCCTCGTGCTGCATGGCGATGGCGATCCGCCCGTCCGCGGCGACGTCGAGATGGCGGATCGAGAGCTGGTGCCATGCCGGCGCCAGGGCGAAATCGGCCTCGAGCCGGCCGCCCGCGGCCTCGACCAGGGTCAGGCTCGGGCGCATGGTGTCGAGATTGAGCTTCTCGCGGTCGCGGTCCGGGTGGGTGCGGATGCCGCCATTGGCGATGGCCAGCGTCCGGCCGTCGGGCAGGAGGCGCAGCTCGTGCGGGCCGATGCCGTGGCTCTCGATCTCCCCCGCCGGCGCGAAGCCGGCCGCGGCGTCGAGGATGGCCACCACGCCCTTGCCGCTCGCCCAGTCGTTCTGCGTGGCGAAGAGCCAGCGGCCATCGGGCGAGAAGGCGCCGTGGCCGTAGAAATGACGGCCCGGTGCGGCGTCGATGCGCAGGAGGGCGGCACCTTCCGCGTAGTCGAAGACGACGGCGAAGCGGCCGGGCCGGCGGGCGAAGGCGACGCCTATGGGCCTGGTCGGGTGCAGCGCCAGCGAATGGCCGCGATCGGGCAGCTCCAGGGCGAAGCGCTCGTCGCCCCCGAGGTCGAAGCCCGCCACCTCGTAGCGCTCGCCGAGCCGGCGGCAGCCGACATAGAGGGCCCCGGCCGAGCCCCGCGCGGCGCCGGCCGCCAGCGCCCGGCTGGCGACGAGCCCGAGCGCCAGCCCGCCGAGGAGCGCGCGGCGATCGAGCCCCCCCGTCATTGGTCCGTCGACTCCTCCAGCGATTCGGATTCCGGCAGTCGCGGGGCGGTCTCGCGCATGTGGCTGACGATCTCCTGCATGGTCGTGACGCAGGCACCGCAGCGCACCCGGCAGCCGAGCCGGCGATAGACGCAACCGGCATTGCGCGTCTCGGGATGCGCCGCGGCCTCGCGGCACTCGCGTTCGCGCAGCACATTGCAGATGCAAATGATCAACTCGGTCAGTCTCCGTCGCTGGCGTTGAAGCCGGCCGTGAGGCCGACGGTGGCCGCCAGCGTGTGCTCGGTCAGCCAGTGGGCGCGGTGCAGCAGATCCGCGGTGTGGGTGAGCTTCGGGTGCAGCTCCGGGTCCTGGGCGGCTTCGGCGAGTGGCACGGGCAGGCTTTCGAGCGTCTGTCGCGCCTCGCCGATCATGCTCGCGATGGTGCGGCCGATCAGCGGGTCGCCGGCCGCTTTGGCGAGTGCGGCGAAGCCGTCAGGATCGGTCAGCAGGGCCTCGAGCGTGTCGAGATTGGCGAGGATGTTCGCGGTGGAAAGCCCGCTCCGCCAGCTCTCGGCCGCCCGTGGCCGGGCGGTTGCGGGGGCGTCGCCCAGGACCGGTGTGAGCCTTGCCTCGACGATGCGCTGCAGGCCGTGGGTCAAAGCACCCAGATAGTCGCGCGCCGCCTCGGCCGCCTCGTAGTAGAGGTCGTTGCCCTGGCTCGCGGTGCGCATCGCCGCCGCCTGGCCGTCGGGCCCGGCCCAGTCGGCTGCCATGGCCGCGGCCCGCTCGGCCTGGACCGCGGCGATGGCCGCGGCATAGCCGCAGCGGAAGGGGTCGACCGGGCCGTCATCCTCGAAAAGGAGGCGCTCGAGCGCCTGGAGGTCGACCAGCGCCACGCTCTTCCCGGCGAGGCTCGCGGGCTCCAGCATCGCTTCATCCCGGTCCTTCAGGACGCGGGCGAGCTGCCTGCCACCGGTGCCGCGGCGGTCGGGCCAGTACTGGAAGCGGGACGGGCCGTCGCCCTTGCGGAGCGGGCCGAAATCGAGCGGCAGGACCCGCTGCCAGGCGAGCATGACGGCGGCGAACCCGCCTTCGACCACGACCGCATCGGCGCTCTCGGGGGCGGCGCAGAACTCCTTCATGGTGCCGGCGAAGGCCGCGGTCGCCGCCTCGAACGCCGCCACCGCAGGCAGCGCCACCTGCTCGGTGAGGCCGGTGGCCAGGCGCTGGTAATCGGCCTCGCCCACGGCCGCCCGGGCGGTCGGCGCGCCGGGCACGACGAGCAGGAGTGCGAGCACTGCCGCGGCCGCCCTCACAGCGACTCCAGGAACGCGAGCAGGGCGGCCCGGTCCTCGGGCGGCATCAGGCGGAAGGCCTCGCGCGCGGGCTCGGCCTCGCCGCCGTGCCAGAGGATCGCCTCGGTCAGGTTCCGGGCCCGGCCGTCATGCAGGAAGAAGGTGTGGTCGTTGACCGTCTCTGTGAGGCCGATCCCCCAGAGCGGCTGGGTGCGCCATTCACGGCCCGAGGCCAGGCCCTCCGGCCGGTCGTCGGCCAGGCCCTCGCCCATGTCGTGCAGGAGGAGGTCCGAATACGGCCAGACGAGCTGGCCTGCCAGCGCCTTGACCGGCCAGTCGCGGCGGGTGGCGTGCTTGGGGGTGTGGCAGGCGATGCAGCCGCTTTCGTAGAAGAGCCGCTTGCCTTCGAGCACCTCGGGGGCGCCGACGTCGCGGCGGGCGGGCACTGCCAGGTTGCGGCTGTAGAAGACGACCCGGTCCTGCACGTCCGTGTCGGCCTCGGGCGTGCCGCCCGGGCCCTCGCCGGTCGGTGCGGCGCGGCAGGCCTCCTGGTGCTCGGTGCAGTCGCCCCAGGGATGGGGCTCGAGCGGGCTGGAGATCCCGATATCGCCGGCGAAGGCCGCGGCGGACTGGTCGGCGATCGTCACCTTGCCCGCCTTCCAGCCGAAGCGGCCCGGGGCGACGCGGCCCTCCTCCGCGCTCCAGGCCAGGTTGACCCGGCCCGAGATGCCGTCGCCATCGGCGTCGTCGGGATCGGCGGCGGCCAGGATGTCCGCCTCGTCGATGGCCTCGAGCAGGCCCAGCCCGATCATCGGCTGGGCGACCCTCGGGCTCAGCATGACCGCCGGGTCCGGCGGCCCGTAGCCCGGGTCGCCGATGGCGTAGCTCGGCTTGCGCAGATGGGCGATCTCGCCGCCGGCGAGCTCGACCGCTTCCTCGGTGTAGTCGATCAGCATCCGCCCTTCCGCTGCGATCCCGGCGATGGCGAGGTCCTGGAGCTGGGTGCCGTAGACCGGCTCGGCGACCACGTCGATCAGATGGGCGGCAAGCGCCGCCTCCTCCTCCGCGGTCCGGGGCGGCACCGAGAGGCGCAGGAACATCGAGACGGCGCTGTCGTCCGGCCCCGCCGGCGGGTGGCCGCGCCCGTCCTTGAGATGGCAGCGCTGGCAGGCGCGGGCATTGTAGAGCGGGCCCAGCCCGTCGGCGGAGCTGGTGGAGCTCGGGGCGGTGACCCAGAGCCGCTTGAAGAAGCCGTTGCCGACGAAGAAATCGCCGCGCTCGGTGAATTCCAGGCTCGACGAGGGCTGCGAGAAGGCCTCCCGGTCGAGGCGCTTGCGGTTGGTGGCGCTGCCGCCCTGCAGCTCCTCGAACCGCTCGGGTGCAGTGAAGTCCGTGGTGGGGGCGAGGATCGCCGCGCGCTCGGCCGCGGTCATGGCGAGCACCGTGAGCGGCACCGCCAGCAGACCGAGGCCGAGCGCGAGGGCGACCCGAAGGCTCACTGGAAGACGGCGTCCGGGTTGTCGAGGCTGTCGGAGCCTTCGAGCTCGATGCTGTCGAGGCCGAGGTGGCGACCGCGCGCTCGATCGAGCGGGTCTGGTCGACCAGCGCGTCGATGGCCGCCTGGACGAGCGCGTTGCCCGCGTCGTTGCCTTCGCCGATCATCTGGTCATAGGCCTCGGCACCGGAATCGGCCTCCGCCTTGACGGCGCCGAGCGCCTTGACCGAGGCGTCGAGCCGGCTGCGCAGCTCCTTGTCGAGCGCCGGGTCGGCGGCGGCGACCAGATCGGCCGGTGCCGGCCCCTCGACCACGCTGCCGTCGACCCGCTCGTAGCGGCCGAGATAGACGTTCCGGATGCCCAGGCCGTCATAGTAGTGGGAATTGTGGGTGTTGTCGGAGAAGCAGTCGTGCTCCTCCTCGGGGTCGTGCAGCATCAGCCCGAGCTGCATCCGCTCGCCGGCGAGCTCGCCATAGGAGAGGCTGCCCATGCCGGTGAAGATCGCGGTGAGCCCGGCGGCCGGGGTGTCGCTGGTGAGCGTGGTGCGGGCGGCACCATCAGGGCCCCAGGCGGCGACCATGTCGGAGAGATCGGCGACGAGGAGCGCGCTGGCCGCGCGGAGATAGTCGCCCCGCCGGTCGCAATGCCCGCCGGTGCAGGCGTCGCCCGCGGCGAAGTCGGTCCAGGGTCGATTGCCGGCGCCGGCACCGGTGCCGTTCAGGTCCTGCCCCCAGAGCAGGAACTCGATCGCGTGGTAGCCGGTGGTGACGTTGGCCTCGACCTCGTCGACCTCGTGCAGCGAGCGGATCAGCCCGCCGTCGATCACCGCGGCATCGATCGTCTCGCCGCCGACGGTGATCTCGGGATTGGCGATGATGTTGACGGTGTAGAAGGCGTTGAGATCGCTCTCCTCGCCGTAGAGGTCGGCATCGACATAGTCGATCAGGCCCTCGTCCAGCGGCCAGGCGTTGACCTTGCCCTCCCACTCGTCGACCAGGACGTTGCCGAAGCGGAAGGCCTCGGACTGCTGGTAGGGGACGCGCGCCGCGAGCCACGCCGCCCGGGCAGCCTCGAGCCCGGCCGCGGAAGGTGCCTCGAGAAGGGCCTGGATGGCGGCATCGAGCGCCTGGGCCGTGGCCAGCGAATCGGCGAAGGTCGCTTCTGCGATGTCGGCGTAGTTGGCGACGACGTCGGCGGGCTCGGCGGCCTGCGCCGGAGCCCCTGGTGCCACGGCGATCGCCGCAAGGGCGGTGACGGCGAGGGCGGTGCGGTTCGGCATGACGGAGACCTCTCGGGCAGCGGCAGGAAATGGTTCGATGCGACGCATCTCGACCGTTCGGCTACGCGCCGGGCCGCCTTTCGACAATCGTCTGACACACTTTCTGGAACTAGAATAAATCACGTTCGGCGCAAAGGGCGCAGTGCTTCGCGCCGGCCGGCGCCGGTCGCGTCAATCGGGTATGTCGACGAGGATGCGGCCGCCCTCGACCTTCGCCGGGTAGGTGCGCAAGGCGACGCAGACCGGCGCCCCCCTGGGCTCGCCCGTGCGGTAGTCGAAGCGGCCATTGTGCTTGGGGCATTCGATGATGTGGTCCATCACGAAGCCGTCGGCGAGATGCACCTGCTCATGCGTGCAGAGGCCGTCCGTGGCGTACCAGGCGTCGTCGGCCGAGCGGTAGACGGCATAGGTGCGGCCCGCATGGTCGAAGCGCATGACGTCCTCGGGCTCGATGGCATCGGCGGCGTCGACGTCTCTCCAGGGCATGGTCGGGTCTCGCGGCAAGGGTGTGGTGCGGCATCGAAGCGCAAGCTTCGCCCGGCGTAAACCGCCGGATGCTCGCAAGCGGCGGCCCCGGCTGATAGCAAGGGGGGAGCGATGCACAGCCGGTGGTTCACCCATGGCCCGCACCAGCCTCCGCACCTGGTTCTATCACCAGCTCGATCCGCGCGGCCGGCGCGAGCACGGGCTGGCACCGGGCAACATGCTGGTCGCCAGCCTGATCCTGGCGTCCTGCAGCGTCGCCGTGCTGGAAACGGAGCCGCAGCTCTACCAGGGCCACGAGTGGCTCTTCGCGGCGTTCGAATGGGTGTTCGCGACGCTCTTCCTCCTGGAGTACGGCATCCGCCTCTGGATCGCGCCCGAGAGCGGCCATTACGGCGAAGGCTGGCGCGCCGCGCTGCGCTATGCCGTCACGCCGGTGGCGCTGCTCGATCTTCTGGCGATCCTGCCGGTTTTCCTGCTGCTGGCCGGGACGGACGCCTTCATCCTGCGTCTCGCCCGGCTGCTGCGGCTGCTGCGGCTGGCGAGGCTCGGGCGGTTCTCGCTCGCCATGCACGACATGCTCGAGGCGCTGACGCTGCGCAGCTACGAGCTCGGGCTCAGCCTGGTCATCGGCTTTCTTTTGCTGCTGGTCAGCTCGACCCTGCTCTATCTCTGCGAGGCGCCCTATCAGCCCGACGATTTCGGCTCGATCCCGCGGGCGATGTGGTGGTCGGTCTCCACCCTCTCCACGGTCGGCTACGGCGACGCCATTCCGGTGACCGTGCCCGGCCGCATCTTCGCCGGGCTGACCGCGGTCTGCGGCATCATTCTCATCGCCATGCCGGCGGGCATCCTGGCCGCCGCCTTCAGCGACGTGCAGCAGCGCCGTCGCGCCAACCCGGATCGCCGGCTCTGAGCCCGGCGCCGGGCCATGGGCAGAATGACGCAAAGCCTTTGACAAGCCCGGGTGCCGGGACTAGAAGCGCGCCATCGGCCGGGGACCTTCCCCGGCTGCGTTGCTTTGTGCGCCCCGGCAATCGCCGATGGCTGCAGGAGGCGACGTTCCCTTACCCCGTTGCTGCAAATCAGGGCCGATGACCAAGCGTATTCAGGCTAAGTCCAAGATCTGTCGCCGCCTCGGCGTGAACCTCTGGGGCCGCACCAAGAGTCCCTTGGCCCGGCGCGACTATGGTCCGGGCGAGCACGGCCAGAAGCGGCGCAAGATGTCCGACTTCGCCAATCAGCTCGCCGCCAAGCAGAAGCTGAAGAAGTACTACGCCAACATGAGCGAGCGGCAGTTCCGCAGCGCTTACGAGGAAGCCAGCAAGTCGCGCGGCGATACCGCCGAGAACCTGATCGGGCTGCTCGAGCGGCGCCTCGACATCACGCTCTTCCGCTTCAACTTCGTGCCGACCATCTTCGCCGCCCGGCAGTTCATCAATCACGGGCATGTGAAGGTGAACGGCAAGCGGGTGAACATCCCCTCCTTCCGCCTGCGCGAGGGCGACATCATCGAGCTGCGCGAGAAGGCGCAGAACATCCCGATGGTGCTGGAGGCCGTGGCCCGCCCCGAGCGCGACGTGCCGGAATATCTCGCCGTCGACACCAAGGCGCTGAAGGGCCAGTTCGTGCGCATCCCGAAGCTCGCCGACGTGCCCTATCCCGTGCAGATGGAGCCGAACCTCGTCATCGAATACTACTCGCGCTGACGATCTTCGCGCACTGCGCCGGGCAGGGGTCGCCGCACCCCTGCCGGCGACGCGCCGCTCGCTCCTTCTCGGTCTCGGCCTGACCCTGCTCGCCGGGGCTGCCCGGGCCGGGTGCGCCGCCGTTCCCGCCCGCGACCTCGGCTATGCCATGCGCGTCGGCGGCGTGTCCGTCGCCGATCTCGAGCTCCGGCTGCGCTGCAGCGGCGATCTCGCCTCGGTGCAGATGGTGATGCGCAACAGCGGCCTCGCCGCCCTCGTCTCCGGCAGCCACCGCACCGACATGACGGCCGAGGTCACCATGGGCGAGGCAGGCCCCCGCCCGTCGCGGTTCAGCGCCCTCTACACCAAGCCCGACCGGACCCGCGAGACGGCGCTCGTCTTCGCCGCCGACGGCAGCCTCGAGGACCTGGTCGTCCGGCATCGCGGCCGCGAGCAGGAAAGCCCGGTGCCGCCGGCCCTGCGCCAGCCCTCGATCGATCCCCTGGGGGCGCTGCTCGAGCTGAGCGATTGGCTGGCCCGGGCGCCCGCCCCGGACGCGACCATGACGCTGCCGATCTTCGACGGCCGCAAGCGCGGCGACCTCGAGACGGTCTATCGGGGCCGCGGCACGATCGAGGTCGAGGGCAGGGAACGCGAGGCGCACCACCTGACCGCAGCGCTGCGCGGTCTCTCGGGCTTCGAGCCCGACGACGCCTTCGTCACCCTGCCCGGCGGCCCGCCCTCCTGGATCGACGTCTACGCCAGCATCGAGCCGATGCCGATGCCGCTCGTCATCCGTTCACGGGACAGCACCCTCGAGACCTCGATCGAGCTGGTGAGCGGCTGAGGCAGGTCAGCTCCGGTCGATGTGCCGCAGCTGTGCGTCACGGTTGCCGGTGTCGTACTCGCAGTTGGCGCGGAACCGCTCGCGATTGCCGTGCTCCTTGCGCTCGAGCTGCATCTCCATCGTGAAGCCGTGTCGATTCTGGTCGAGATTGGTGACGTCGCGGACCTTGTAGTCGGCCCGCTGCGCCTCGTTCTTGCAGGCGGCCACCGCACGCTCACGCCAATCGCGATCGTTGTTGCCGTGACCGATCGAGCCGCCGCCCGAGCCGCCGCGTGGCCGCTCGTCGAGACCGTCATGGCGGAACCTGGTCACGCGATTGTTGCCCGAGAAGGCCACCTGGCACTCGATGAACTTCTTCGGGCTGCTCGCATCCGGCCAGCGCGCCTCGACATAGGCCTCGACCACCCAGTTGTCGCCGCTTTGCCGGGTCCGCTTGACGCGATCGAGGCGGGCGCCACGCCCGCCGGCATCCTTGACGATATCGCTGGCGTAGTCGGTGCAGAGCGAGATGGCCTGATCCTCGCGCTTCGACGATGATCTGGAGGAGCTGTTGCTCTTGTTGTGGTTGTCGTCGTCGTCGCCGCTGGCGATTGCCACGGCAGCGCCGAGGGCGGCGAGCACGCCGATGACCCCGATCGCGGTGCCGACACTGGGCCCGTCACTGTCCGAGGAGCCCACGGCGAACTCGGCCGAGCAGCCGCGATCGACCCAGATCCCGCCCGGGTCGTAGCCCCAGCTGCGATCCTCGACGCAGTCGCCCCGAAGCTCCTTCTGCAGCACCACGCCACCCGCGGTATCGGCGGAGCAGCGCTCGTAGCCGCCCTGGGAACGGCAGGTGACGGTGGCGGCATGGACGATGCCGCTGCCGAAGAGCGTGGAGGCGGCCACGGCTGCGGCGAGCAGGCGAACGGTCATCAGCTTCCTCCCGAACCTTCCATATACCATGGCCGATTCACGAGAACCTGCATAGATTGCCAGTGGCCGAAGGACAACACGCGGACAAGTGCCATGCTCGACCTGTCTCGCCGCCTGACGACGGTTCTTTTCCTGGCCGTTGCTGTTTTTGGTGCCGCAGCCATGCCGGGCGTGGCGCGAGCCGACGTGATGGCGGAGATAGCGGAGCGCGGCCTGCTGCGGGTCGGCACGTCGCTCAATCTCCCCTGGGCGATGCGCGACACCCGGGAGGAGCTGATCGGCTTCGAGATCGACAATGCGGGCAGGCTCGCCACCGACCTCGGCGTGGCGCTGGACATCGTCGAGCTGCCCTTCGACGGGCTCCTCGAGGCTTTGGAGAACGGCACGGTGGACGTGGTCGCGGCCGGGCTGTCGGTGACGCCCGAGCGGGCCCGCCGGGTGGCGTTCTCGACCGCCTACATGACGGCCGACGTCGCGGTCATCGTCCGCGTCGCCGATCTCGTGGAGCACCAC
>JAWKVR010000037.1:0-40003 GCA_041397945.1 Geminicoccaceae bacterium | reverse complement strand
ACAGAGCCGCACGAAGGCCTCCGTCTCCTCCGGCATGATCCCGGCCTTTTGCGGCTCTTTCCCCGTGTTGACCTGAACGAAGCAGCGCAACGCCTTGCCCTGCTTCGTCATTTCCTTCTCGAGGGCGGCGGCGAGACGGGGCCGGTCGACGGTCTGGATGACGTCGAAGAGGGCCACGGCGTCCTTTGCCTTGTTGGTCTGCAAGGCACCGATGAGATGCAGCTCGACCTCGGGGTAGCGGGCACGGAGCGCCGGCCAGCGGCCCTGCGCCTCCTGCACGTAGTTCTCGCCGAAGATGCGCTGGCCGGCCGCGAGCGCCGCCTCGATCCGCTCGACCGGCTGCGCCTTGCCGACCGCGATCAGCGTCACCGCGGCCGGGTCGCGCCCGGCATCGGTGGCCGCCTCGACGATCCGGGCGCGCACGGCGGCGAGGTTGGCGGCCACGTCCACCGTGTGGTCCAGGGCTTCTGGCATGGCTTTGGGGCCCCTTGGTGCTGTCGCTGCATCGCTGCTACACGTGCCGGCCGATGACGACCAGTCAAGAGGTGTCCCGATGAGCATGGGCTTCGACCAGATCCTCGCACCGCTCGGCGGGGAGACCTTCCTGCGCGACTATCTCGGCCAGCGCCCGGTGCATATCGAGGGCGGGGCGGAGAAGTTCCGGGAGCTGATGAGCTGGTCGGTGCTCAATCGCCTGCTCGGCATGAGCACGATCTGGGACGCCGAGCGGCTGGTCATGGTGCTCGACAAGGAGGAGGTGCCGCCGGCCGCCTTTCTCGGCCGGGACCAGGCGGTGAGCGGCCGGCCGGCCGTCGATGCGGCCAAGGTCAAGCAGTACATCAAGCAGGGTGCGACGCTGGTCCTCAACGACATCGACCAGCTCACGCCGGAGCTCAGCGCCTTCGCCCGGACGATGGAGACGGCGCTGGGCGGCAAGGTGCAGGGCAATCTCTACCAGTCGTCGAAGCGCCGCCAGGGGTTCAGGGTCCACTACGACACCCACGACGTCTTCGCCGTGCATTGCGAGGGCGAGAAGGTCTGGCCGGTGTTCGAGGGGCGGGCCGACGACCCGATCGCGCACCCGATCTTCAAGACGGTGCCGCAGGAGGAGCACGAGAAGGCCAAAGGCAAGCTCTGGAAGGAGGTCCGGATGAAGCCCGGCGACCTCCTCTATCTGCCGCGCGGCCAGTATCACTACGCCCTGGCGGATGACGGCGGCTGCATCCACATCGCCTTCGGCGTCACCTACCCGATCGGCATCGACGTGGTGAGCTACCTCTTCGAGCGGATGATCACGGACCCGCTCTGCCGCCGCAACCTGCCGCGGGGCGACGCCGGGGCGCTGACGGCGCATCTGGCCACGCTCGGCCAGCGGATCGGCGAGGTGCTGACCGAGCCCCGCACGCTGGCCGATCTCCAGGCCTTCCAGGCCGGCTACCACTACCAGCGCGAGAGCTTCGATTTCCCCGAGCTCCTGGACCCCGCCGGCCTCGGCTACGTGGTCAGGGGCAAGGGCGTGCGGCTGATCGAGCAGCAGGGCCGCTTCGGCCTGGTCAAGGAGGGCAGCCGGCAGGCCGTGGCGGTGCCGGGCGAGGTGGCCGGCATGGTGCAGTGGGTGCTGGGGCGGCAGGGCTTCAGCCGGGCCGAGCTCGACCAGGCCTTCCCGGCGGCCGACCGGGCAGGGCTCGACAAGTTCGTCGTCGACATGGAGCGCATGGCGCTGATCGCGGTCGCGGCCTGAGAGCCTGCTCGGACAGGCTCTGAGAGCGCCCTGACTTGGTCGATGTCTTCTTCTGGGTCCAGCATCTGCTCGGCATCGGCCATCTCGCCCGAGCGGCGACCCTGGTCCGGGCGATGCGCCGGCATGGCCTCGAGGTCACGCTCGCCAGCGGCGGGCTGCCGGTCCCGGCGCTCGACCTCGCCGGCGGCGAGCTTTTGCAGCTCGAGCCCGTGCAGTGTCGCGCCGGCGATTTCTCCACGCTCCTGAACGCCGCCGGCGAGCCGGTCGACGAGGCGTTCAGGCAGCGCCGTGCCGGGGCCCTGGTCGCATCCTTCGCGGCACGGCGCCCGCGCCTCCTCCTGCTCGAGATGTTTCCCTTCGGCCGCCGGCAGATGCGCTTCGAGCTGGAGCCGCTGCTCGATGCGGCGCGGGCGCTGGCGCCGCGGCCGCCGATCGTGAGCTCGGTGCGGGACATCCTGGTGCAGAAGAAAAAGCCCGGGCGGGAGGCCGAGATGCTGGCCCGGGCACTGACCTTCGACCTTGTGCTGGCGCATGGCGATCCGGCGTTCGTGCCGTTCAGCGCCACCTTCCCGGCGAGCGCGGAGCTCGGCGACCGGCTGATCGAGACCGGCTACGTCATGGACCCCGTGCCAGCGGACGACGGCGGGACCACGGACGGGCAGGGCGAGATCATCGTCTCGGCCGGGGGCGGGCGGGTCGGCGAGCATTTGCTCGAGACCGCCATCGCGGCGAGCGCCCTCGCCCGAGGCGGGCCGGCCTGGCGCGTTCTGGTCGGCTGGCAGGTGCCGGAGGCGGATTTCGCGGCGATCGCCCGGCGTGCCCGGCCGGGGCTGGTGATCGAGCGAGCCCGCCGTGATTTCCGCACCCTGCTCGGCCGCTGCGCATTGTCGGTGAGCCAGGGCGGCTACAACACGGTAGTCGAGGTGTTGGCCGCCGGCTGCCGGGCCGTGGTCGTGCCCTATGCGGAGGATGGCGAGACCGAGCAGACGCGGAGCGCTGCCGCCTGCTCGCCGAGCGCGGCCTGTTGCAGCCGCTCGCTGCCCGGAACTCGACCCGCCGGGGCTCGCCGGGCTGGTCGCCGAGGTGCTGGCGCGACCGGCCCCGCCCGGCCCGCCGCCGCGAATGGACGGTGCCGAAGTCACGGCCCGGTTGCTTCGGCGGCTGAGCCGTCCTACAGGCAGGTGAGAACGGGCTAAACGCGCCTGCAATACGGGCTTGTTGCAGGCTCGACACAGTGAACCTCCAATGGCGGATGCGGCTATGGCTTCGGCTTGCGCCGTGCTCGACCCAATGAATAACACGGGGGCCGGATGACGGGGCGCCTTCAGCGTCCCATCCGCGGAGCCGATCGGCGGCGCCGCCCGATGAACCCGAAGGCGATCCCACTTTGGGGTGACGAGGAGACAAAAAAGATGAACTTGCGTAATGCTTTGCTGGGCACGACCGCCATGATCGGCGCGGCTGCCCTCGTCGTGCCGTCGACCGCCTCCGCGTTCGATGTCAACATCAACGGCTTCCTGAACTTCAACGCCGTCGGCGGTGACACCTCCGAAGCCCTTGGCCAGAGCGCGTCCAGCTTCGATTTCGTCACCGACACGGAAATCCACGTCCAGGGCGTGCAGACCGACGACGAGACCGGCATCCGCTACGGCATGACCGTCGAGTTCGAGGCGGACCCGCAGACCAGCAACAACAACAGCATCGACGAGGCTTGGATCTTCATCGACGGCAGCTTCGGCGGCATCCGGCTCGGCAACGAGGACGGCATCGTCGACAACTCGAAGCTCGGTGCCTACACGATCGCGGCCGGCACGGGCGGTATCGACGGTCAGGGCGTCGTCGGTGCAGTGAAGTTCGCGCCGGTCAACTCCGGCGACAGCACCAAGGCCCGCTACTACTCCCCGACCATCGCCGGCTTCTCGGTGGGTGTCAGCTACACGCCTAACGGCGGCGTCGAGGGCAACCAGGTCGCCGACACGCAGAGTGTCCAGTACACCGACATGTTCGAAGGTGGCCTGGTCTACTCGAACAGCTTTGGCAGCCTCGATCTGCTCGCCTCCGCGGTCGGCATCTACGCCACCGGCATGGACAGCAACACGGGCGGCAACAACTTCGACCGCGACGACTATACCGGCTACAACTTCGGTGCGGTGGTCGGCTTCGCCGGCTTCGAGGTTGCCGGCAGCTACTGGGGTGAGCAGGACGCGCCCGCGGGCAACAACGCCAACAACAGCGTCAATCGGAACGGCTTCACCGCCGGCGCCGCGGCGTCCTTCGGCCCGGCCGATCTCTCGGTCACCTATGCCAAGGTCACCAACGGCGGCGGCGGTGTCGGCGAGGGCGACAATGTGGTGCTCAGCGCCAGCATGGGTCTCCTGCCCGGCATGGCGCTGCAGGGTGACGTTTCGTGGTTCGACCGCGACGCCGGTGGCGACGACGACGGTGTGACCGGCGTCGCTCGTGTCCGGGTGGCCTTCTGATCGGCCCGATCGATCTGACGTAGCGGAACGGCGGGCTTCGGCCCGCCGTTTTGCCGTTCCTTGCGCGGCCGGGCCGGTGTCGCGGCCATGCGTCGGCAGACCGGGCGCGCCTGCAACAGATGCGTCCAATCGGGCGTCCCGTTTCGCGAAACGGTTGCGCCGCGAACCGGTAAAGCCGTATACGATCTTGGTTGCTGGTGCGACCGGAGTTGATGATGCGACCTTGTCGTCCTGCCCCCGTTCTGCCGATCCTGGCTGTCACCGTGCTCGTCGGACTCGTTGCCGGCGGGCCGGCTGTTGCCATGGACCTGGTGCCGGGCGGCTACGGCGTCGCCGATCCGGATGCCATGCAGGCCGGGCAGGGCAATGAAGCGCGGGTCGGCACGACGGGGTCGGTCGCCGGCCTGACCTTCGATTTCACGCCGCGCGCCATCGGTTCGCTGATCAATCCTTCCATGCTCGATCCCTCTACGGAGGCTGCCGGGCAGCAGCCCTTGTCGCTCACGCTCGGCGTGCAGAATCGCTATGCGGAGGGTTTGCGTCTGGGTTCCGTCGGGCTGGTCGAGCCGTCGACCGAAGCCACCCATGGCCTGGCGCTGGGCGGTGCCTTCGACATCAACGACTGGCAGCTCACCGGCAGCTACGGGCGCACCAATCTCATGGGCGAGGCGGCGGACGTGTTCGCCGCCGGCATCGGCTACGGCCCGATGAGCGCCCGTCTCGTCTACGGGCATGTGCCGCGCACCACCGGCCCGTCGGGAGATGTGCTGATGTTCAGCACCGATCTGGCCGCGTGGTCATGGCTGACCCTCGAGGGCGATGTGGCGGTCAGCGACAGCCTGGCCGAGGAGCCACTGACGGTCGGCCGGGTTGGTCTCCGCCTGAACTTCTGATTCCGCCGGCCGCTCGCGCGGCCGTGTCATCTCCGCCATGCGGGTCTGGCTTTGTCGTTCGGGCGTGCTATGACGTTTCGACACGGCGTCGATGCTCGATGAGACGATGGAAATCCCCAAGTCCATGACCCAGAAATCCTTGGCCGCGCGAGGCCGTTGGCTGATTCTCCTGGCGGTGCTCGCCGTGACCGCCTGCGAGGGCGTCGAGGCGGAGCCGCCGCCGCAAACCACGACCGGCACGGCACGGGATCAGCGTGACCGGGAGCGTTTCGGCACCATCACGGGCGAAGGCCCGCTCATATCGTTCAGCACCGATCGGGCTCGGGCGCCGAACGAAGGCGTCGGCGGCGGGATCGGGGTCAACGCCTTCCTCTGGGAGGCGACGCTCGACACCATCAACTTCATGCCGCTGGCCTCGGCCGATCCCTTCGGCGGGCTGATCATCACCGACTGGTTCCAGCCGGCGACGACCCCCGGCGAGCGGGTCAAGCTGCACGTGCAGATCCGCGATGCGGCGCTGCGGGCCGATTCGGTGACCGTCTCGGTGTTCCGCCAGCATCGCGATACGACCGGCGACTGGCTGGACGCGCCGGCCGACGCCTCGACGGCGCGCGAGATCGAGGATCACATCCTCACCCGCGCGCGCGAGCTCCGCGTCGCCTCGACGGCGGCCGGCTGACGTTCATCAGCGCCCCGACGGGCGTCGTTTCTTCCCCGACCACGAGGCCATCGATGTCGCGCTACCCGTTTCGTGCCACCGAGCAGAAGTGGCAGCAGGTCTGGGACGAGCGGCGATCGTTCGAGGTCGAGATCGACCCGACGAAGCCGAAATACTACGTCCTCGAGATGTTCCCCTATCCCTCGGGGCGCATCCACATGGGGCATGTCCGCAACTACACCATGGGTGACGTCGTGGCGCGCGCCCGGCGGGCCCAGGGCTACAACGTGCTGCACCCGATGGGCTGGGACGCCTTCGGCCTGCCGGCCGAGAACGCGGCCATGCAGAAGGGCGTGCATCCGGGTGTCTGGACCTATGCCAACATCGCCGAGATGCGCAGCCAGTTCAAGCAGATGGGGCTGGCGCTCGACTGGTCGCGCGAGCTCGCGACCTGCGATGTCGAGTACTACCGGCACGAGCAGGCGATGTTCCTCGACATGCTCGAGCGCGGCCTCGTCTACCGCAAGGAGAGCTGGGTCAACTGGGATCCGGTCGACCAGACGGTGCTGGCCAACGAGCAGGTGATCGATGGCCGGGGCTGGCGCTCCGGTGCCGAGATCGAGCGGCGCAAGCTCAACCAGTGGGTCTTCCGGATCACCGCCTTCGCCGACGAGCTGCTCGCCGCCCTCGACGACCTGGAGCGCTGGCCGGAGAAGGTCCGGCTGATGCAGACCAACTGGCTCGGCCGCTCGGAGGGTGCCCTCGTGCATTTCCCGGTCCAGGGTCGGGAGGAGCCGCTCACCGTCTTCACCACGCGGCCGGACACGCTCTGGGGTGCCTCCTTCATGGCGATCGCCCCGGATCACCCGCTGGCCCAGGAGCTGGCCGAGGCCGACCCTGCGCTCGCCGCCTTCATCGAGGAGTGCCTCAAGCTCGGCACCTCCGCGGAGGCGATGGAGCGGGCCGAGAAGAAGGGCTTCGACACCGGCCTGCGCTGTCGCCATCCGCTCGGTGCGACGCCTGATCTTCCGGTCTATGTCGCGAATTTCGTGCTGATGGGATATGGCACGGGCGCCATCTTCGGCTGTCCGGCGCACGACCAGCGCGATCTCGAGTTCGCCCGCAAATACGGCCGGCCGGTCACCCCGGTGGTGCTGCCGGAGGGAGCCGATCCCGCCAGCTTCGCGATCGGCGCGGAGGCCTATGTCGGCGACGGCACCATCTTCAACTCCGGCATGCTCGACGGGCTCGCCGTCGCTGAAGCCAAGCGCCGCATCATCGAGCACCTGGCGACCGAAGGGCTCGGCGAGCGGCAGGTGACCTGGCGGCTGCGGGACTGGGGCGTCTCGCGCCAGCGCTACTGGGGCTGCCCCATCCCGGTCCTCTACACGGAGGATGGCGAGATCCTGCCGGTGCCGCGCGACGCCCTGCCGGTGCGGCTGCCCGACGACGTCGATTTCAGCGCCCCCGGCAACCCGCTCGACCGGCACCCGACCTGGAAGCACGTCACCCTGCCGGACGGTCGGCGGGCGACGCGCGAGACCGACACGTTCGACACCTTCGTCGAGAGCTCCTGGTACTTTGCCCGGTTCTGCTCGCCCCGGACGGAGGACCGGCCGTTCGATCGGGCGGCGGTCGACTACTGGCTGCCGGTCGACCAGTATATCGGCGGCGTCGAGCATGCGGTGCTGCATCTGCTCTATTCCCGCTTCTTCACCCGCGCCATGTCGGCCTGCGGCCATCTCGACCTCGCCGAGCCGTTCGCCGGCCTTTTCACGCAGGGCATGGTCACCCACCAGACCTACCGCGACCCGGACGGCCGCTGGCTGCAGCCCGACGAGGTGACCAGGGGCGCCGACGGCGAGCTGGTGACGGCCCCGGGTGCCGCCCGGTCAGCGTCGGCCGGGTCGAGAAGATGAGCAAGTCAAGCGCAACACGGTCGACCCCGCGGTCATCATCGAGGCCTACGGAGCGGACACCGCTCGGCTCTTCATGCTCTCCGACAGCCCGCCCGAGCGCGACCTCGAATGGACCGACCAGGGGATCGACGGCGCCTGGCGCTATCTCAACCGGCTCTGGCGGCTGGTCGACGAGCGCCGTGCCGAGCTGCCGGCGGCCGGCGGTGCCGCGAGCGCGCCGGCGAGCGAGGCCGCCCAGGAGCTCAAGCGGCTGGTGCATCGCAGCATGTGCCGCCGTGACCACCGAGATCGACCGGCTGCACTTCAACAAGGCGGTGGCGCTGGTGCGCGAGCTCTCGAACGCCATCGAGGGGTTCGAGGCGGCGGGCGAGGCGGACCGGCAGGTGCTGCGCGAGGCGCTGGAGGTTCTGGTCCAGCTGATCGGCCCGATGCTGCCGCATCTCGCCGAGGAGCTCTGGGAGCGGCTTGGCCACAGGACGATCCTGGCCGACACGCCCTGGCCGGTGGCCGATCCGGCCTGGCTCGCCGCGGCGAGCGTCACCAGTGCGGTGCAGGTCAACGGCAAGCGGCGGGCGGCGATCGACGTGCCGGTCGGCAGCGACAAGGCGGCGGTGGAGGCGGCGGCGCTCTCCCTCGACGCGGTCAAGCGGGCGATCGACGGCCAGCCGGTGCGCCGGGTCGTCGTGGTCCCCGACCGGATCGTGAATGTCGTGGTCTGAACCGCTCGCGCGCCGGGGCTGCTGGCGGCTCGGCGTCGCCGTGCTCCTGCCGCTGGCCGCCGGCGCCTGCGGCTTTCGCCCGCTCTATGGCGGTGCGCCGGGCGACGAAGTCGCGGCCGAGCTCGCCTCGATCGAGGTCGTGGCACCGGACACGCGGGTCGGGCAGCTCCTCAAGAACCGTCTGCTCGACGACCTGAATCCGGCCGGCGCGACGGTCGCCCGCCGTTATCGGCTGATCGTCGAGCTGAGCCGCACGCAGACGGCGCTGGCGATCCAGCTCGACGAGACCATCACGCGCTACGATCTGACGCTCGCCGCGTTCTTCTCGCTGCACGACCTCCAGGTGGACGGCGCCGGGATGCCTGCCGCGGAAGGCGAGGCCGGCCCCGAGCCCGCCTACCGATCCGCCCTGCGCCGGGTCGCCAGCTACAACGTCGTGACCGATCCCTTCGCCACGCTGATGGCCGAGCAGGACGCCGAATTGCGAGCCGCGACCGAGCTCAGCCGCGGCATCCGCACCCTTTTGACCCTGCACTTCCAGGGCGGTCCGGCGTGAAGGTGCAGACCGGGTCTGCCGACGGTTTCTGCCGGCGGCCCGACCCGGCGATCGGCGTGGTCCTGCTCTACGGCCCCGACCAGGGCCTCGTCGCCGATCGTCGGCGCCAGTTGGTCGAGGCGGTGCTGGGGGCCGCGGACGACCCCTTCCGGTTGACCGAGCTCGAGGCCGAGCGGGTCACGGCAGCCCCCGGGCTCCTGCTCGAGGAGGCGCAGGCGCTCTCGCTGGTCGGCGGCCGGCGCATCGTGCTGCTCCGCCAGGCGACCGACACCATGGCCAAGCCGCTCGCCGGCCTGCTCGGGCAGGGCGGCCACGCGGCGCTGGTCATCGTCGAGGCCGGCGAGCTGGGCGCCGGCTCCGCCCTGCGCCGGCTCGCCGAGAAGGATCGGGCGGCCGCCGCGATCGCCTGCTACCGGATCGATGGCGCCGGGCTGGCGAGCCAGATCCGCGACCATCTGCGCGGGCTCGGCCTGAGCGCCGAGCCGGAGGCCATGGCCTACCTGGTCGAGCATCTGGGCGGCAATCGGGAGCTGACCCGGGCCGAGCTCGAGAAGCTGGCGCTCTACAAGGGCGAGGACCGAGCGGCGCGGATCACCCTCGACGATGTGGCGGCGGTGGTCGGCAACAGCTCTGCCCTCTATGTCGATGCGCTGGTCTGGGCCTGTCTCGTCGGTCGGCCGGGCACGGCCGAGCCGATTCTCGATCGCCTGCTCGGCGAGGGCCAGGCGGCGGTGCGGCTGATTCGCGCGATCTCGTCGGCCCTGCTGCGTCTCCTGCCGCTGGCGGCGCGGGCGGCCAGGGGCGAGGCGCCGGCGGCCGTGGTCCAGGGCGCGCGGCCGCCGGTGCATTTCAGCCAGAGGGCGTCGATGCAACGGGCGCTGGAAAGCTGGCGGGCGGCGGGCCTCGAGGCGGCGCTGGCGCTTGCCCTCGAGGCCGAGCGGCGCTGCAAGCGGGCGCGCGCGCCCGAACGGCTGCTGCTGCGTCGCCTGGTCCACGAGATTGCGCTGCTGCCGCGTTGATGCCGGTCGGTTTACGGCTGGCCGACGCGGCAGCAGGCGCTAAACTCCGGCCATCGGGGGGGAGAGGGCGTGCTTCGTTACGTGCTGCATCGGTTGATCGTGATGATCCCGACGGTGATCGCCATCAGCGTGGTCACCTTCGTCATCATCCAGTTGCCGCCGGGCGATTTCCTCTCGGCGCAGATCAGCGAGCTGCAGGCGCAGGGCGAGGGTCCAGACCGAGCGCATCGCGTATCTGCGCGAGCTCTACGGCTCGAGCGGCCGCTCTGCAGCAATATCTCCAGTGGGCCTGGGGGCTCCTGCACGGCGATCTCGGCTGGTCCTTCGAGTATGACCGGCCGGTGACGGAGGTCATCGGCGACAAGATCTTCCTCACCGTGGTCATTTCGCTCGCGACAGTGATCCTTCACCTGGATCGTCGCCTTCCCGATCGCCCTCTACTCGGCCACCCACAAGTACAGCTGGGGCGACCACGGGCTGACCTTCCTGGGCTTTCGGCCTCACGCCGAACTTCCTCCTCGCACTGGTCATGCTCTATTTCGCCAATGTCTGGTTCGGCACGTCGATCGGCGGGCTCATGGATCCGGTCTATCTCGGATCAGCCATGAGCTGGGGCAAGTTCGTCTCCGTCCTGCAGCATCTGTGGATCCCGGTGATCATCATCGGCACCAGCGGCACCGCCGGCATGATCCGCCGCCTGCGCGCCAATCTCATGGACGAGCTGCGAAGCCCTGGTCACCGCCAAGGCCAAGGGCCTGCCGCCGGGGCGCGCTGGCTCGGCATATCCCCTGCGGATGTCGCTCCAACCCTTCATCGCCGACATCGGCAACCTCCTGCCGGACCCTGATCTCGGCTCGGCGCTGGTCGCCGTCGTGCTCAGCCTGCCGACCACCGGGCCGGTCCTGGTCCGTGCCCTGCAGAGCCAGGACATGTACCTCGCCGGCAGCTTCCTGATGCTCGAGGCCTTCCTCGTGGTGATCGGTGTCCTGATCTCCGATCTCCTGCTCGCCTGGCTCGACCCGCGCATCCGCTTCAGCGGCGGGCAGGCCCGCTGATGGCCGTCGAGCCCCGCCAGCCGCCGGAGTCCGCCGGCCTCCGACCCGCCGGCAACAGCGAGCACTGGGTCGACCCGAGCCCTGGCAGGTGCATCGCGAGCAGCTGCTGACCCCGGAGCAGGAGCGCTACTACACCGCCTGCAATGGCGGCTGATGTGGTGGCGCTTCAAGCGGCACAAGGTGGCGGTGGCGTCCTTGTGGGTGCTCGTTCTCTTCTATGTGGTCGTGGTGATCGCCGAGGTGGTCGCACCCTACGACGCGCAGACCCGGGACCCGCTGCACATCCATGCACCGCCCCAGCCGATCCATCTCTTTCATGAAGGGCGGTTCGTCGGCCCGTTCACCTACGGTATCAGATGACGCTCGACATGACGACGCTGAAGCGCGGATCTTACGAGGCGGACCGGACGATGGTCCAGCCGCTGCGCTTCTTCTGCCGGGGCGATGGCTACCGCTTCTGGGGCCAGTGGCCCGGCGACTTCCACCTCGTCTGTCCGCCGAGGGCGGCACCTTCTTCCTCCGGCACGACCGGCTCGGCCGTGACATGTTCTCGCGGATTCTCTACGGGGCCCGGGTCTCGCTGACGGTCGGCCTCGTCGGCATCGCCATCAGCTTCGCGCTCGGCATCATCCTCGGCGGTGTTTCCGGCTATTACGGCGGCTGGATCGACAATATCGTGCAGCGGCTCATCGAGGTGATCCGCAGCTTTCCGATGATCCCGCTCTGGCTCGCCCTCTCGGCGCCCTGCCGCCGACCTGGCCGCCCATCTGGGTCTATTTCGGCATCACGCTCATTCTCGGCCTCGTCGACTGGACGGGCCTGGCGCGGGCCGTCCGCTCCAAGGTGCTGTCGCTGCGCGAGGAGGAGTTCGCCCAGGCCGCCCGCCTGCTGGGCGCCAAGCCGCGGCGGATCATCCTCCGCCACCTGGTGCCGTCCTTCATGAGCCACCTGATCGCCTCGGCGACGCTTTCCATCCCGGGCATGATCCTCGGCGAGACGGCGCTCTCCTTCCTCGGCCTCGGTGTCAGGGCGCCGATGACGAGCTGGGGCGTGCTGCTCAACGACGCCCAGAACGTCAATGTGGTCGCCATCTATCCCTGGCTGATGCTGCCGGTCGTCCCGGTCATCATCGTCGTCCTCGCCTTCAACTTCCTCGGCGACGGATTGCGCGACGCGGCCGACCCCTACAGTTGAGCCGGCAACCGGCCTCGGGTTGACAGCCGGGCTGCTTCGCGCCAAGCTGCGTTATCTTCTGTCGCTGGAATTTGCGCAGTTGCCGTGATTTATCGCGGCGTTGTCGTGCGTGCGCGGTGCATTCGGGGTTCCAGTATCACCCGTTCTAGATGTCGAGTCGTCCTGGTTCATATTGGGCCTGAGCGTCGACCTTGCACGTCTGCGGTCGGCGCTGTTCTTGCCCGTGGCAGAAGATCTGCTTTCGGCCCGGAATCACAAGGAACTCATCCATGACGATCTATCTCAGGTCTGCGCTGCTCGGCGCAACGGCCCTGCTTGCCTTTTCGACCGGTGCCAGGGCCGATTGCGGCGAGGTCACGATCGAGATGAACTGGGCATCGGCCTCGGTGGTCACGGCGGTTTCCAAGTTCCTGATGGAGGAAGGCTACGGCTGCGCCGTGACGGTCGTGCCATCGGACACCGTGCCCGCCGTGACCTCGGTCGCCGAGACCGGCAAGCCCGACATCGTCACCGAGCTCTGGATCAACTCGGACTCCGGCATATGTCCGAGATGGAGAAGGCGGGCAAGGTCGAGACCCTGGCGGCCGTCCTGGCGGATGGTGGGATCGAGGGTTGGTTCGTGCCGTCCTATCTGATCGACGAGCATCCCGAGCTGGCCACCATCGACGGTGTCCTGGCCAACCCCGACCTGGTCGGCGGCCGGTTCCACAACTGCCCCGAGGGCTGGGGCTGTCGCACCAAGAACGACAATTTCAAGGTCGCCTATGGTCTCGAGGAGGCCGGCTTCGAGGTCTTCGACCACGGATCGGGCGAGACGCTCGCCACCTCGCTGGCCTCGGCCTACGAGGACAGGGCTCCCTGGTTCGGCTATTACTGGCAGCCGACCTCGCTACTCGGCCGCTACGAGATGGTGAAGGTCGACATGGGCCCCTACGACGCCGAGCGGCATGCCTGCATCGCCCGTGAGGATTGTGCCGACCCGCAGCGGACCGATTTCCAGACCGCTGACGTCGTGACCGGTGTCACGACGGATTTCGCCGAGCGTGAGCCGGCGATCGCCGAGCTCATGAGCAAGGTGAGCTTCACCAACGCGCAGATGAGCGAGCTGCTGGCCTGGCAGGAGCAGAACAAGGCTTCGGCCGAGGAGGTGGCGGTCAAGTTCCTGAGCGAGAACCCGGACGTCTGGTCGGCCTGGCTGAACGATGACGCCAGGGTCAACCTCGCCCCGCTGCTCAGCCAGTAGGTGCGCCGGATGGGGTGGCGCTCCGCTAACGGAGCGCCACCCCGTTCCCGAGCTCGATTAAGCGGACCGAAACAACTCGAGGTCGCGTGCGGATGGGGTATTACGACGGGCTGTTCGATGCGCTCGGGCTGCGCGACTGGTGCGGTGGTGGTGCGGCGCAGGACGGGCCGATGACCATGGCCCAGCTTCTGGCCAGGAGTCGCGGCGGTGGCGAGGGTGAGGCGGTGGCGACCACCCCCTGGTGGCAGGTGCCTTTCCCGTCGCTCGACACGCTCAATGCCTCGTGCCCCGCGATCTGGCGCACGCGCGATCTCACCGCCTGGGTCGCCGATGGCTTCCTCGCGATCAAGAACACGCTCAAGGTCGTCCTCGATCCCCTGACCCAGCCCCTCTCCTGGCTGCTCGACGGTGCCATCTGGGCGATGCTGGCGGTGCCCTGGTGGGTGCTGGTGGCGATCCTCCTGGTGGCGGTCGGCCTGTTGACGCGCTCGGCGACGCTGACGGCGTCCGTGTGCCTGTCGCTGCTGTTCCTCGCCTTCATCGACCATTTCGACTACGCGATGCAGACACTCTCCATCATCTTCGTCTGCACGACGATCTGCGTCGTGCTAGGGGTGCCGATCGGCATCGCCATGTCCAAGCGCGACGGCTTTCAGCGCAGCATGGTGCCGCTTCTGGACATGCTCCAGACCCTGCCGACCTTCGTCTACCTGATCCCGCTGATCTTTCTCTTCAGTGTCACCGAGTCGAAGCTCTACGGCATCGCCATCATTCTCTACGCCATCGTGCCGGTGATCCGGCTGACCGATCTCGGCATCAGGCTGGTGGACAAGGACGTGCTCGAGGCGGCCGATGCCTTCGGCATGACACCGCGCCAGCGCCTCCTCGGCGTCGAGATACCCCTGGCCCTGCCCAACATCATGGCCGGTATCAACCAGACGATCATGATGGCGCTGGCGATGGTGGTGATCGCGTCCTTGGTCTCGGCCCCGGGGCTGGGTGTCCTGGTGCTGCGCGGCATCCGCAATCTCGAGCTCGGCGTCGGGCTGATCGCCGGGTTCAGCATCGTCATCCTGGCGGTGATCCTGGACCGGGTGAGCAAGGCGGCGGTCGGGCGGATCAGCGCGTTGACGCCCGGTTGAGCGCGATGCAGGAGCATTCGATGGATATGACCGAAGGGAACGACCCTGCCGAGGAGAGCGACCCTGGGTTGGTCTCGATCCGCAATCTCTACAAGATCTTCGGCGACGATCCGGCGTCCGTGCTCGCCTATGCGCAGGCCGGGATGAGCAAGGCGGAGCTGCTCGCCGAGCAGCCATGTCCCCGGCTGCGCGATATCAATGTCGACATGCAGGCCGGCGAGATCACCGTCATCATGGGGCCCGGCCCGGGCAAGTCGACGCTGATCCGCCATCTCAATCGCCTGATCGAGCCGACCGCAGGGCAGATCCTGGTGGATGGCGACGACGTGATGACCTACGGCTCTCTGAGCTGCGCGAGCTGCGCCAGACGCGCATGTCGATGGTGTTCCAGAAATCGCCCTCCTGCCGCACCGCACGGTCGCCGAGAACGCCGGTGATGGCGCTCGCCATCCGTGGCGCCAGTCGGGCCGAGGCGGCGGAGGAGGGGCGGTGGCTCGCCCGGGTGGGGCTCGGCGGGCTATGGCGACTCATTCGCCGGCGCAGCTCCGGGCGGCATGCAGCAGCGCGTGGGCCTGGCTCGCGCCCTGGCCTCGAATGCCGAGATCATGCTGATGGACGAGGCGTTCAGCGCCCTCGACCTGCTGATCCGCACCGAGATGCAGAATCCGCTGGTCGAGCTGCAGAACGAGCTGCACAAGACCATCGTCTTCATCACCCACGACCTCGACGAAGGTCGCTCAAGCTCGCCGACCATCTGGTGATCCTGAAGGACGGCGACCGTCCAGCAGGGCGAGCCGCAGGGCATCGTCATGCAGCCGGCCGACGGTTACGTCACCGATTTCGTCGGCGACATCAACCGGGCCCGGGTGCTGCGCGTCCGCTCGGTGATGACGCCGACCGATGCGCCGGCCGATGGTGCCGCCGGCGAGATCGACTGCGACGCGACGCTCGAGCAGATGATCGCGCTCACCGGCGGCGACACCTCGCAGAATTATATCGTCACCCGCGACGGCGACCCGGTCGGCGAGCTCGACATGAAGGATCTGGTCAAGGCGCTCGCCCCGGAGACGGGCACGACCGGGACGAACACAGCCGCATCCCCCTGATACGCGACCTCGTGGTCGGCCGGTTTGGCCGCTCCGGGCGGTCGTGATAAGCTCTTTAGTCGAGGTATGTCGGGGAGGCGGCCATGTGGCGCTGGTCCAGCATTTTCCTTGGTCTTGCGGTGCTGCTGCTGCCCTGCACAGGTGTCCGGGCGCAGGGTCCGAGCGCCGATTGCGGCTCGCCGATCGGCAAGTGGGACTGGCCGACCGGCGGTGTCGTCACCATCGTGCCCGGCGGGCAGCTCTCCTGGGCGCCGGTGGTCGACGGTGCCGCCGTCTTCACGGCGACCTGGGTGTGCGACACGAACGATGGCCAGATCGTCATCGCCTGGCCCCAGGGCATCACCGACCGGCTGCGCCTTTCCAGCGATGGCGAGCGGCTGGATGGCGCCAATGACCGGGGCGTGACGCTGGCGGCGCGCCGGTGGCGCGAGGTCGAGGCCGCGGCACCGGCCGGGCCTGTTCCGCCGGCGCTGGTTGGCACCTGGCTGCTCGAGGTCCAGCTGCCGACGGCGCAGGGGCCCGTGGCGGTGGTCTGGACGATCGCGGCCGACGGCAGCTACGTCATCGATGCCGGCCCTTTCAGCCATGCCGGGAACATGACGGCCCAGGGCGGCAATTGGGAGCAGGCGGCGACGACCAGCGGCTTCACCGACGGCGGCACCTATGCCCTGCCCAACTGGGCGCGGCTGCAGACCCGGGCGAGGAGCGGCATGGGCGGCTGGAACCGGATCCAGCCGGACCTGGCCCTCGCGGTCATCGCTGTGAGCGACCAGGCCCTGCCTTCCGGCCTGCCCGATCTCGCGGCCCGGGCGCGCCTGGTGGCGCAGGGCTGGCGACCCGATGCGGAGCTGGTCGGCATCGAGTTCGAGCAGCGGGACAGCCACCAGTGGAACGCGAAGGACGAGGTCGAGCTGCGCTATGTCTCGCCCGCCTCGGGCGCCGGGCTGGTGATGACCGTCGCCACCGACGGCACGCGCTTCTTCGCGCATGACGTCGTCAACTGGGGCAGCGGCACCATTCCCGACGGGTTCCTCGATCTTCCCGCCGTCTGGGCGATCGCCCGCCAGCACGGCCTCGTGCCGCCGCTGGCCCGCGCCAATCTCCAGGTCTGGCAACCGGGCGACGCGCCGATCCTCGCCTGGCAGCTCTCGTCGAGCCGCGGCGAGAACCGGGGTGTTTCGCTGGATGGTGTCGGCGGCACGCTGCTCGAGGGCGACCTCACGGGCTATATCGCCGCCTACAACGCGCAGTGGCAGGCAGCGGCCGAGGGGCTGCGCCGGTTGTTCGCCCCGGCCCGCCGGTCGTCCGGCCCGAGCACCGGCACGACGAGCTGGGACAGCTCCAGCAGCTCCAGCTCCAGCAGCTACGATACGGATGATGGCGGCAGCAGCTCGTCGGCCTACGACACGGCATCGCAGAACTCCTGGAGCGCCGGCGACATGCGGGCCTATGACCGCATCCAGAGCGGCACGCCGACCGGCGACGACTGCTACCGCTACGGCTGCTGAGCGGTCGCCCGGGCGGCCCGGGTGAAGACGATGCCGTTCGGATCGACGAGCCGGTCTGGCAGGGGACCCAAGAGCTCAATCCCGACCAGGCCGAGGCGGTCGTGGTCGGGCTCGAGAACGGTGCGGCGCTGGCGCCAGTCGTTGTAGGCCAGATGGTGGTGATAGCCGTCCCAGGCGAGGAACCTGGCGTTCGGCCAGGCGAGGCGCAGCTCGAGGCCGAGCGCCTCCTCGGCGAAGCTGGCGCTGGCGGCGAGGTCGACGGCCTCAAGGTGCACATGGCCGAGACGGAGACCCTCGGCGCTGCGTTCGGGGCGGAGCCCGGCTGCCGCGGTGCTGGCCAGGATGCCGGCCGAGTCGAGCGGGGCGTTGCCGGCCACGAGCTCGCCGTTGCGGTACCAGTCGGTCCCCGGGCGGTCGGCGTAGACCTCGATGCCGTTGCCGTCCGGGTCGTCGAGATAGATGGCCTCGCTGACGTGGTGGTCGGCAGCCCCGGTGAGCCGCACGCCGGATTGGTCGAGCCGGGCGAGGGCGGCGCCGAGATGGGCGCGGCTGGCGACGAGCCAGGCGACATGGAAGAGCCCGGCCGCGTCGCCCCTGGGGCGGCCGTGGCGGCGCTCGACGAGGTGCAGCAGGCTCTGGTCGCCGCGGCCGAGCCGGGCCGTGCCTGCCGCGGCATCGAGGCTCTCGAGGCCGATGGCCTGCGTGTAGAAGGCGATCGAGCGCCCGAGATCGCGCACGGCCAGGGTCACCGAGCTCAGCTGCATCGATCGTCTCCCATCCTCTGACATGCATCAGAGATCGGGATGGGGATGCCGCGCGGGCAGGGGCGGCGGGGCGACGGTGCGTTGCCGGGGACGAAAAAGTGGCCCGGGAGACGAGCTCCCGGGCCGTGAGGTGGCTATCCGACCGGAAGGTCAGACAGCGCTCGGGCCAAACTCCGGATAGGCTTCCATGCCGAGCTCCGCCGGGTCGACACCACGCTCCTCGTCCTCCTCGTGGACGCGGATGCCGATGGTCGCCTTGAAGATGCCCCAGACGATGAAGCTGGCAACGAAGGTGAAGATGCCGATGGCGACGATGCCGGTGAGCTGCGTGCCGTAGCTCGTGTCGGCGTTGCTGAAGGGAACGATCAGCGTACCCCAGATGCCGCACACGAGGTGCGCCGGGATGGCGCCGACGACATCGTCGATCTTCAGCTTGTCGAGCAGCGGCACGGCGAGGACGACCAGCACACCACCGACCCCGCCGACCAGGATGGAGGCGCCCAGCGACGGGGCCAGGGGCTCGGCGGTGATCGAGACGAGGCCGCCGATCGCCCCGTTGAGCACGAGGGTGAGGTCGATCTTCTTGTAGATGAGCTGGCAGACGATCATCGCCGCGACCACGCCGGCGGCGGCGGCCATGTTGGTGTTGATGAAGATCTTGGCGACGGCCACCGCGTCGGCGCCTGTGCCGATGGCGAGCTGGGAGCCGCCGTTGAAGCCGAACCAGCCGAGCCAAAGGATGAAGGTGCCGAGCGTGGCGAGCGGCAGCGAGCTCGCGGGCATCGGGGTGACCGAGCCGTCGCGCCCGTAGCGGCCGCGCCTAGCGCCGAGCAGCAGGGCACCGGCGAGGGCCGCCCAGCCACCGACCGAGTGGACCAGGGTGGAGCCGGCGAAGTCGGAGAAGCCCATCTCGCTGAGCCAGCCGCCGCCCCACTGCCAGGAGCCGGTGATCGGGTACAGGATGCCGGTCAGGACGACGACGAAGGCGAGGAAGGGCCAGATCTTGATCCGCTCGGCGACGGTGCCGGAGACGATCGACGCGGCAGTCGCGACGAACACCATCTGGAAGAACCAGTCGGACGAGGCGGCGTAGCCGGCGGCGAAATCGCCCGCGGCGGCGGCACTGTCGTCGGGGCTCCAGATGGCGAGCGTGCCCATCCAGCCACCATCGACCCCGTCATACATGAGGTTGTAGCCGATGAGGTAATAGAGGATGCCGGCGATCGCGAAGAGGGCGACGTTCTTCAGGCACTGGGTGGCGACGCTCTTCTTGCGCACCATGCCGGCCTCGAGCATGGCGAAGCCGGCGGCCATGAACATGACGAGAAAGCCGGTCATGAGGAAGAGGAGGGTGTTGAAGATGAAGGCGCTTTCCGGGCTGACGCCGACGGCCGCGACGGCCTCGACAACCTCGGCGGCTGCCTGGGTCGCGTCCTGCGCCAGGGCCGGGGCGCTGAAGAGCCCGGCCGTTATTGCGACCCCGAGTCCGAGGCCGAGTCCGGCTGGGACACGTAGCCCGCGCCGTGATAGGTATCGATGCATGCGTCTCTCCCGCCATACCGATGCGATTGAGTGTCTGGTACGACGCCGCGCTGGTGTGGCCGTGGCGACGACTTCTCGGATCAGGTGGAGCAATCTCCGTGCCAGAGGTGGCCGGAGGGCAGTTCGGGCGGGGATCGAGGGACCGGCGAGCCAAGTGGACGGACGCTTTGCCTAGAAATTCATCTCGTGTCGGTTTTTTGAGCAATCGGGTCGGGCCGTCGGCGTGAACGAGCGTTTCGATTTGGTCATCCAGGGTGGCGGGCTCACCGGTCTCGCCCTGGCGGCCGCGGTGGGTGGTGTCGGCGGGCGGGTGCTGTTGGTCGAGGAGCGGCCGCTGGCGGTGACGACGGCGGCCCGGTTCGACGGCCGGGTCACCGCGATCGCCCGCGGCTCCAAGCAGGCGCTCGATTCCATCGGCGCCTGGGCCGGCATGGCCGAAGCGGCCGAGGCGATCCTCGAGATCGAGGTCGGCGAGGCGGATTCGCTGGGCTCGGTGCGCTACGATGCCGCCGAGGTGGGTGGCGAGCCCCTGGGCTGGATCGTCCCGAACCAGACCATCCGCCAGGGTCTGCTCGCCGCGATCGGAGCCGCCGGGTCGGCGGTGACCATCGCCGCACCGGCGAGCATTGCGGCACTCGAGCGCAGCGCCGGCGGTGTCGAGGCGCGCCTCGCCGATGGTCGGCAGGTCCGGGGTGCCCTGCTCGCCGTCTGCGAGGGTCGCTTCTCCGGCACCCGCGAGCTGCTCGGCATCGGTGCCCGGCGCTGGGACTACGGCCAGACGGGGCTGGTCTGCACCTTCGCCCACGAGCTGCCGCATCGCGGCCGGGCGGTCGAGCGCTTCTTCCCGGACGGCCCCTTCGCCATGCTGCCCTTGCCGGGCAACCGCTCGTCGATCGTCTGGGCGCTGGAGAACGGTCTGGCGAAATCGGTGGCAGCGCTCGACGACGCGGCGTTCACGGCCGAGGTGCAGGAGCGCTTCGGCGACAGCCTCGGGCGGCTCGTGCTCGAGGGCCATCGCTGGACCTATCCCCTGATCCTCGTCTGGTCGCATGCCTATGTTGCGGAGCGCGCGGTGCTCGTCGGCGACGCGGCCCGGGGCATCCACCCCATCGCCGGCCAGGGCTGGAACCTGGCGCTCCGCGACGTGACGGCGATCGCCGAGATCGTCGTCGACCGCCTCCGGCTCGGGCTCGACCCGGGCAGCGCCGACGCGCTCGAGCGCTATGCCGCCTGGCGCTCCTTCGACAGCCTGGCGCTGGTGGCCGTCACCGACGGGATCAACCGGCTCTTCGCCAATGACGTCCTGCCCCTGAAGCTCGCCCGCGGTGCCGGGCTCGCCCTGGTCGAGCGGCTGCCCGTGGCCAAGCGATTCTTCATGCGCCATGCCATGGGGCTGGTCGGCGACCTGCCCCGGCTGATGCGCGGCGAAGCGCTCTGACCGGGCTCGCGACAGGCGGCTTCCTGCCGGACGGGCTGGGGCTCGTGCCGGCCATCTCGCTCGTCCTGCTCTCCGCCTTCACCTCGGCGCTGACGACCATGGCCGGCATCGGCGGCGGCGTCATCATGCTCGGCGCCATGGCGAGCCTCCTGCCGGCGGCGGCGATCATCCCGGTCCATGCCGTGGTGCAGCTCGGCTCGAATATCGGCCGGGCGGCGGTGCTGCGACGCTGGATCGACAGGAGCCGCCTCGCCCCCTTCCTGCTCGGCAGCCTGGTCGGCATCGCGCTCGGCGCCAGCCTCGTCGTCAGCCTGCCGGTCGAGATGCTGCGCCTCGTGCTCGGGCTCTTCATCCTGCAGACGATCTGGCTGCCGGTCGCCGGCATGGCGGCGATCAAGGGGCGGGGCCTGGCGCTGGGCGGTGCGATCGCCTCCTTCCTCACCATGCTGGTCGGCGCCACCGGGCCTTACGTCCTGGCCCTGCTGCGCCCGCTCGGCCTCGGCCGGGAAGGGCTGATCGCCACCCACGCGGCGGCGATGGCCGGCCAGCACGGGCTGAAGATGCTCGCCTTCGGGCTCTTCGGCTTCGCCTTCCTGCCCTGGCTGCCGCTGGTCGCCCTGATGATCGCCTTCGGCTTCGCCGGCACGCTCATGGGCCGCTGGCTGCTCGGCCGGATCGATCCCCGCCATTTCGCCCGCATCATCCAGGTGCTGCTGACGGTGCTGGCGCTGGAGCTGGTGCTGCGCTCGCTCTGGGCGCTCGTCAGGTGACCCAGGCGATTCTGAGGAGGTTGGTGGCGCCGGGCGTGCCGAAGGGCAGCCCGGCGGTCACCACGATGCTGGCGCCGGGGCCGGCGAAGCCTTCGGCCCTGGCGTGCTGGCGGGCCTTCTGCACCATCTCGTCGAGGTCGTGGGCGTCCTCGCAGAAGACGGCGTGGACGCCCCAGGCGAGCGCCAGCTTCCGCGCCGTCACCATGCGGGTGATGAGGCCGAGGATGGGCCGGTCCGGCCGTTCCCTGGAAGCGCGAAGGGCGGTGGCGCCCGAGGTGGTGTAGGTGACGATCGCCGCCGATTGCAGGGTATGGGCGACCTGGTTGGCGGCGAGCGTGATGGCGTCGGCGGAGGTGCGCTCGGCCTCGGCGTGGAACGCCTCGATATAGGAGCGGTAGAGGTCGTCCTGCTCCACCTCCTTGATGATCCGGTCCATGATGGCGACCGCCTCGACCGGATACTCGCCGGCCGCGCTCTCGGCCGAGAGCATCACCGCGTCGGCGCCGTCATAGACGGCGGTCGCCACGTCCGAGGCCTCGGCCCGGGTGGGGGCGGGGTTCTGGATCATGCTCTCCAGCATCTGCGTGGCGACGATCACCGGCTTGCCCGCCTCGCGCGCGGCGCGGACGATCTTCTTCTGCAGGCGCGGCACCACCTCGGGCGGCATCTCGACGCCGAGATCGCCGCGCGCCACCATGATGGAATCCGAGAGCTCGATGATCTCGTCGAGCCGGTCGATCGCCGCCGGCTTCTCGATCTTCGCCATGAGCGCCGCCCGGCCGGCGACCAGCCGGCGCGCCTCGGCCATGTCCTCGGGCCGCTGGACGAAGCTCAACGCCACCCAGTCGACCCCGAGGTCGAGCCCGACCTGGAGGTCCTTGCGGTCCTTCTCGGTCATCGCCGCGATCGGCAGCACGACGTTGGGCACGTTGACGCCCTTGCGGTCGGACAGCCCGCCGCCGGCGAGCACCGTGGTCTCGGCGTGGTCGGCGCCGCAGCTCTCGACCTTCAGGCGGATCTTGCCGTCATCGAGCAGGAGCTCCGTGCCGGGGTGGATGGCGGCGAAGATCTCGGGATGCGGCAGCTGCACCCGGCGCTGATCGCCCACGGCATCGTCGAGGTCGAGGCGGAAGCGCTCGCCACGGGTCAGCCCGATCCGGCCCTGGGCGAGCCGGCCGACGCGTAGCTTGGGCCCCTGCAGGTCGAGCAGGACGCCGATGGGGCGGCCGATCTCGCGCTCCGCCGCACGCACCATGTCCAACCGTTGGGCATGATCGTCGTGGCTGCCATGGCTGAAGTTGAAGCGGAAGACATCGGCCCCGGCCTTGGCCAAGGCCACGATCACTTCCGCGGTCGAGCTGGCCGGGCCGAGGGTGGCGACGATCTTCGCGCTGCGCCCACGTCGCATGCCGTCCTCCCTGATGCGCGTGGGCCGTCAATAGACGAAGCGGCGACGGGTGTCACGGCCGAGTGCTCGGGAGCCAAATGGCTTGCCCATGGCGGCGAACTGGGGAAGAACGGCGGGGCCATTTCACGCCCCGTGCCCGTCCATTCGAAAGATCGGCAGATGGCTCGCTCCCGCCACGCCCCGCTCTATCTGGCGTCCATCGCGCTCGACCCGCAAGCGGGCGATCCCCTGCATCGCCAGCTCTACTTCGCGCTGCGGGCCGCCATCCTCGAAGGCCGCCTGCCACCGGGCGCCCGGCTGCCATCGACCCGCTCGCTGGCTGTGGACCTCGGCGTGTCGCGCAACACCGTGCTCGCCGCCTTCGACCAGCACCCCGCCGAGGGCTTTGTCCAGGGGCGGGTGGGGGCCGGGTCGTTCGTCAGCCGCCAGCTTCCGGAGGAGGCGCTCCAGGCCCGCCGGCCGAGCGCCGACGCCGCGGCGAGCGGGGGCGCCACGCCGCCCGGGCCGTCGCGCCGCGGTGCCCGGCTCACCGCCCTGCCGCAGCACGGCAACCGGCCGCGCGCCTTCGCGCCGGGGCTGCCGGAGCTCGCGAGCTTTCCCTTCGAGGACTGGGCACGGCTCCTCGCCCGGAGCTGGCGCAACCCGCCGCGGAGCCTCCTGATCGGCAGCGAGCCTGCCGGCTACCGGCCGCTGCGCGAGGCGCTGGCGGCGCATCTGGGGGCGGCCCGGGCGGTCCGCTGCACGGCCGAGCAGGTGTTCATCGTCTCGGGCGCCCAGCAGGCGCTCGACCTGGCGGCCCGGGTGCTGCTCGACCCCGGCGACCGGGTCTGGGTCGAGGAGCCGGGCTATGCCGGGCTGATCGGCGCCCTCCTGGCGGGGGGGGCGACGGTCGTGCCGGTGCCGGTCGACGCGCAGGGCCTCGACGTCGCCAGCGGCCGCCGGCGGGCCGCCACCGCCCGGATGGCCTGCGTCTCGCCGTCGCACCAGTACCCGCTCGGCCTGACCATGAGCCTGGCGCGGCGGCTCGAGCTCCTGGACTGGGCGAGGGGGGCCGATGCCTTCATCCTCGAGGACGACTACGACAGTGAATATCGCTATGCCGGCCGGCCGCTTGCCGCCCTGCAGGGCCTCGATGCCGATGGCCGGGTCATCTATGTGGGGACTATGAGCAAGGTCATGTTCCCGGCCCTGCGCCTCGGCTACATGGTGGTGCCGCCGCACCTCGTCGACTCGTTCGCGGCGATCCGCCGGCTGACCGACACTCACCCGTCGATGCTGGTCCAGCCGGCGCTCGCCGAGTTCATCAGGGACGGCTCGCTCGCGGCCCACGTCCGGCGGATGCGCGCCCTCTATGCCGACCGGCAGGCGCTCCTGCTGGAAGCGGCACGGCGCCATCTGGGCGAGCGGCTGGCGCTGCGGCCGGCCGAGGCGGGCATGCATCTCGTGGGCTATCTGGAGGACGGCACGAGCGACCTCGCGCTGGCGGTGCGGGCCGGGCGGCTCGGCGTGGAGGTGACGCCGCTCGCCGCGCTCTACCAGGAGCGGCCCGACCGCAGCGGCCTGCTGCTCGGCTATGCCGGGCTCCACGGCAGCGAGATCGAGAGCGGGATGCGGGGCCTCGCCCGCGCCTTCGATCAGCGGCCCACCGGCTGAGCAGGCGAGGCGCCTATATCCGTTGCGCCAGGAGGACGCTGTGGTGGTCGCAGGCCGGGTCCTCGGCGACGAAGTCGACGAGCTCGAGCCCGGCCCGGGCCAGCAGCCGCGCGTATTCTTTCGGGCTCAGGCTGGCATGGTGGACGGCGGCACCGTCGACCGTGCCGGTCACCTCGCTGTCCTCCGGCCCGACCGTGACCAGGAGGGCGCCACCGGGTGCGAGGTGGCGGGCGAGACGGGGGATGACGGCCCGCTGCTCGTCCCGGGTCAAATGGAAGAAGCTGTCCCAGGCGACGATGCCCGCGAACCGCTCGGCCAGATCCAGCTCGCGCATGTCGCCCTGCAGCCAGCGCGCCGCCGGCAGGCGGGTGCGGGCGATGGCGAGCATGGCGGCGGCGAAATCGACGCCGGTGACCCGGCAGCCCTGCGCCACGAGGTAGCGGGCGATGGGCTCGCCGGCGCCGCAGCCGAGATCGAGGATGGCGGCATCCGGCCCGGCGAGGGCGAGGAGACGGTCGAGCCAGGGCCGCTCAATCAGCCCCTTGTGGCGTTGCCGGTCCCAGGCTGCCGCATGGGCCTCGTAGACCGCTTGCGTCCCTTCCGGATCGGCCGGGCGATGGTGTGGCGGGTCCTTGCTGGCTGCAGTCACGGTCTCGCTCGCGGGTTGATTCTCGCCGAAGGGCTTGGCAACCGTCGCCCCATGCCGCATGTCGGTGCGGCCCTCGACCATCCCGATCCAGCCGGAGCGCCTGAGCATGGGCCGATCCTGGTACGCGACGATCCTGGCCTGCGGCCTGGCGCTGCTCCTCGCCGGCGCCGGCCAGGCCGCACCCGACCGCCTGACGATCGGGATGACGCAGTATCCCTCGACCCTCCACCCCAATATCGACAGCATGGCGGCCAAGAGCTACGTGCTCGGCTTCACCCACCGGCCGTTCACCCAGTTCGCCGCCGACTGGAACCTGCGCTGCTATCTCTGCACCGAGCTGCCGAGCCTCGAGGCCGGGACGGCGGTGATCGTCGAGCACGCGGACGGCACGCGGGGCGTGCGCACCACCTACACCATCGACCCCGAGGCCCGCTGGGGCGACGGGACGCCGGTGACGACGGACGACGTCGCCTTCACCCTCGAGGTCGGCCAGCACCCGGATACGGGTGTGAGCAATGCCGAGATGTACCGGCGCATTGTCGATCTCGAGATCGTCGACGACAAGACCTTCATCCTCGAGGACGAGAAGCTCAGCTTCCGGTACGACGCGATCAATGACTTTCGGCTGCTGCCGGCGCATCTCGAGCGGGCGGTGTTCGAGGCCGACCCCAAGACCTACCGCAACCGGACGCTTTTCGATACCGATCCGACCAATCCCGGCCTGGCGCTCGGCCCCTACCGCATCGCCAGCCTCGATTCGGGCGGCTTCATCGCTCTCGAGCGCAACCCCGAATGGTGGGGCGAGCCGCCTGCCTTCGACGAGATCGTCATCCGCACGATCGAGAACACGGCCGCGCTCGAGGCCAACCTGCTCTCCGGCGAGATCGACATGGTGGAGGGCAGCCTCGGCCTCTCCCTCGACCAGGCGATCGCGTTCGAGGCCCGGCACGGCGACCGCTTCCAGGTGTTCTACAAGCCCGGGCTGATCTACGAGCATATCGACTTCAACCTCGACAACCCGATCCTCGCCGACCACCGGGTGCGCCTGGCGCTGATCCAGGGGATCGACCGCGAGGCCTTGAGCCAGCAGCTCTTCGGCGGGCGCCAGGCGGTGGCGCAGACCTTCGTCAACCCGCTGGACTGGATCTACACCGACGACGTTCCGACCTATCACGAGGACCTGGACGAGGCGGGCGCCCTGCTTGACGCCGCCGGCTGGACCGAGTGGCGGAACGGGATCCGCCACAATGCCGCCGGCGAGCCTTTGCGGCTGACACTGATGACTACCGCCGGCAACCGCTCGCGCGAGCTCGTCCAGCAGGTGCTGCAGTCGATGTGGCAGCGGATCGGGGTCGACGTGCGCATCCAGAACGAGCCGGCCCGGGTGTTCTTCGGCGAGACGATGCGCCAGCGGCGCTTCCCGGCGCTCGCCATGTATGCCTGGATCTCGAGCCCGGAGAACGTGCCGCGGAGCACGCTGCATTCGGAGGAGATCCCGACCGCGGCCAACAGCTGGACCGGGCAGAACACGCCGGGCTTCAGGAATGCACGGATGGACGAGCTGATCGACGAGATCGAGATCACGCTCGACCGGGACGAGCGTGCCCCGCTCTGGCACGAGCTGCAGCGCATCTATGCGACCGAGCTGCCGGTGCTGCCCCTCTACTACCGCGCCGACCCGCATATCTGGCCGCTCTGGCTCGAGGGTGTCGAGCCGACCGGGCATCTGGCCCCGGCCAGCCTCGGGGTCGAGAGCTGGCGGGTCCGTGACGGTGGCTGAGGCGGCGTCGCGGGCCCGGCTCGACCGGCCCCGCTGAAAGGGTGCTGAATGGCGGGCTATCTCGTCCGGCGGCTGCTCGAGACCCTTCTCCTCCTGCTCGTCATGTCCTTTCTGATCTACGGCCTGATCGGGCTGATGCCGGGCGACCCCATCGATCTCATGGTCAGCGCCGACCCGAACCTGACGGCCGCCGACGCCCTCAGGCTCAAGGCGCTGCAGGGGCTGGATGTGCCGCTCCCGGAACGCTACTGGCGCTGGCTCGTGGCCACGCTCTCCGGCGATCTCGGCTATTCGCGGCTCTATGCCCGGCCGGTGCTGGAGGTGCTCGGGCCGCGCCTGCTCAACACCCTCCTGCTCATGGGGACGAGCCTCGCCCTCGCTCTCGTCATCGCCGTGCCGGCCGGCATCCTGGCCGCCCTGGACCCGCGCGGGCCGGTCGACAACACGATCAACCTCCTGGCGTTCGCCGGCTTCTCCATGCCGTCCTTCTGGCTGGGCCTCCTGCTCATCATCCTCTTCTCGGTGCAGCTCGGCTGGCTGCCGGCCGGCGGCAGCGCCTCGATCGGCGAGAGCGGGCTGCTCGACCGGCTGCGCTACCTGATCCTGCCCGTCCTGACGCTGACGCTGCTGACCGCCGGCACGTTCATCCGCTTCGTCCGGGCGGCCATGCTGGAGGCGCTGCGCGAGGACTTCATCCGCACGGCCCGGGTCAAAGGGCTCTCGACCACGGCCGTCGTCATCCGCCACGCCCTGCCGCACACGGCGCTGGCGATGATCACCATCACCGCCCTGCATGTGGGCTCGCTCTTCTCGGGTGCCCTCGTGGTCGAGACGATCTTCGCCTATCTCGGCATGGGCAAGCTCATCTACGACGCCATCCTGGGCAACGACTACAACCTGGCACTGGTGGCACTCCTGCTGGCCACGCTGGTGACGCTGCTCGCCAATCTCCTCGCCGATCTCGCCTATGGCTGGCTCGACCCGCGCATCGATTATGGCGGCTGAGGGGACCATGGCGGCCGAAGGTCTGCCGATCGGGCGGCGGCGGCGCTTCTGGCGGCGTTTCGCCAGCCACCGCCTCGCCATGTGGGCGGGCTGGCTGCTCGCAGCACTGGTGCTCGCCGGGCTCGCCGGGCCGCCGCTCGGCCGGGCCTTCGGGCTGGACGGCGAGGCGGTGAACCTCTTCGGCCGGCTGGCCCCGGCCAGCCTCGCACACCCGCTCGGCACCGACGAGCTCGGCCGCGACCTCCTGCTCCGCCTGCTCGAGGGCGGGCGGATCTCGCTCGCCGTCGGCCTCGCCGGCGCCTTGCTCACGGCGCTCATCGGCACCGCCATCGGTCTCGCTGCCGGCTATGCGGGCGGGCGCGTCGATGCGCTACTGATGCGACTGACCGATGCGATCATCGCCCTGCCGCTGCTGCCGCTCCTGATCGTGCTCGCCGCCGTCGACCTGACCAAGCTCGGCCTGCCGGCTGCCCTCGTCGAGGGCGGGCTCGCCAGCGTCTGGCGCATCGTGCTCCTGGTCGCGCTCTTCGGCTGGACCACCGTGGCCAGGCTCGTGCGCGCCGCCGTGCTGAGCCAGAAGGAGCGTGACTACGTGCGCGCGGCGCGCGCCCTCGGCGCCGGGCCCTGGCGAATCGCCGTGCACCATGTCCTGCCGAACGTCGCCTCGCCGGTCATCGTCGCGACCACGCTCTCGATCGGCAACATCATGCTGACCGAATCCGTCCTCAGCTTTCTCGGCCTCGGCATCCAGCCGCCCTTGCCGAGCTGGGGCAACATGCTGACCAACGCCCAGGAGCTGATCTGGCAGGCGCCGCATCTCGCGGTCTGGCCGGGGGCGCTGATCTTCCTCACCGTCATCGCCTTCAACCTGCTCGGCGACGGCCTGCAGGACGCCCTCGACCCGCGGGGCGACACCAGGCTCCAATGATCCGATCGAATGGTTACTTGGAAGTTAAGAAAAATAGTTAACAAACTATTGATCATTAATGGCGAACAACTAAGTTTGTCTTGCAATCCGGCGCGATGATTTGCTATAGATGCCAGCGGTCGCGAAATGACCGACCGGCGGCTGCCGAACGGCTTCAGAGGTCGCGGGCGATGCATGCCGGCCGCTGCTTTGCCGCCGCCTCGACGATTTCAGCAAGGATGGCCTCGACATGGCGAGAGAGATCACGCGATTTGCCGGCGGCGCCGAGCCCGAGCGGACCACCTCCGGTGACGAGCTCGATCCCCGCGGCGTGTTGCGGGCCCTCTGGCGGCGCAAGTTCTGGCTGGTCGGCACGATCGGCCTCTTCACCGCGGCGGCCATCGCCTATGTCCAGACGACGGTTCCGCTGTTTCGGGCCGAGACCCTGGTCAGGATCCAGCCGGGCCAGCCGATGGTCATCGACCTGCCCGAGATCGGCGGCACCTTCGAGGCGGATGCCTCGACCATCGAGAGCGAGATCGAGCTTCTGACCTCGCGCGCCTTCGCCGCCCGCATGATCGACCATCTGGGCCTGATGGACGATGCGGAGTTCAACACCAGCCTGGATCCCGATCGCCAGCCCTTCTGGAAGACGATCGACTGGCTCGCCTACCTGCCGCAGCCGATCGGCAGGCTCCTGCTCGGCGACGCCTTCGCCGAGCGCGCCGCACTCGCCCTCGACGATCGGCTGGGGAACGGCGAGAGCGATCGGATTCGGGCCATCGGCCGCTTCAGGGACGCGCTCTCCGTAGGCCAGATCTCCCGCTCCTACGTGCTCGAGATCCGCTTCGTCTCGGAAGAGCCCGACAAGGCCTATCGCATCGCCAATGCCGTTGCCGACGCCTATATCTCCAACCAGCTGGAGACCAAGTTCGCCACCGGCCAGCGGGCGACCGACTGGCTGCGCGAGCGGGTCGACGAGATGCGCGAGCGGGTCATCGCGGCCGAGCAGCGCATCGTCGCCTTCCAGACCGAGACCGGGATCAGCGCCCAGGGCCGGGTCGACCCCCTGGCCCAGCAGATCGCCAATCTCAACGGCCAGCTGGCGACCGCCCAGGCCACCCGGGCCGAGGCCGAGGCGCGCTTCAACCAGGTGCGCAGCCTGCTCCGCTCGTCGGGCGGCGTGCGTGCCGCCAGCAACGTCCTGACCTCGCCGCTGCTCGCCAATCTGCGCCAGGAGGAGAGCCTCCTGCAGCGCCGCCTCTCCGAGCTGCAGGCGGTCTATGGCGAGCGCCATCCGCAGCGGATCAATGCCGAGGCGGAGATGGCGACGCTGCGCAGCAAGATGATCGACGAGGTCGATCGCGTGGTCCAGGACCTGAGCAACGAGGTCGAGGTGGCAAGGGCCCGCGAGCGGGAGCTCGCCGGCAGCCTGGAGCGGCTGCAGTCCGACGTGCACGGCCAGGACGTGTCGTCCGTGGCGCTTCGCGATCTCGAGCGCGACGCGACCAGCGCGCGGGAGCTCTACGAGAGCTTCCTGCAGCGGCTGCGCGAGGTGAACGAGGTGCAGAACCTGCAGCAGGCCGACGCGGTGGTGCTGTCGGCGGCGGTGCTGCCGGTCGACCCCTACTGGCCGGACAAGAAGCTGATCGTGCTGCTCGCCTTCGGTGCCGCCTGCCTCGTCGGCGCGGTGCTCGTTTTCCTGCTCGAGCGCTGGGACAACGGTTTCGGCTTCCGCAGCGCCGAGGAGGTCGTGGCGTCGAGCGGGCTGCGGGCACTGGCCCTGGTTCCCGACCTGACCCGGCGGGAGACGCGCGAGCTGACGCCCGAGGAGTATATCCTGAAGAAGCCGCAATCGGCCTTCGCCGAGGCGCTGCAGCGGGTGCGGACCAGCATCTTCCTCGCCGATCGCGACCGGTCGACGCGCTCGGTCCTCGTCACCTCGTCGGTGCCGGTCGAGGGCAAGTCGCTGATCTCGGCCGCCATGGCCCGGCAGTCGGCGCGCTCGGGCCTGCGCACCCTGCTGATCGACGCCGATCTTCGGCGGCCCCGCCTGCACGAGGTCTTCCGGGTCGCCAACAACAACGGGCTCGCCGACCTGCTCTATGGCGACCTGATGATGTCCCAGGCGATCCGCACCGACGAGAAGTCCGGGCTGCGCTTCATCCCGGCCGGTCTCGCCCCGGTCAGCCCGCCGGACCTTCCGCGGCGACGCCATGCGCCGCCTGCTCAAGGAGGTGACCCGCGACTACGATCTGGTGATCATCGACAGCCCGCCGGTCGGTGCCGTTTCCGACAGCCTGATCCTCTCGGGCCTGATGGACAAGACGCTCTACGTGGTGCGCTGGCAGCAGACGCCGCGCAACGTGGCGAATGCCGGCATCCGGCAGATCCAGGAGGCGGGCGGCGATCTGGCGGGGGTCGTGCTGTCGCGCGTCGACGTCAAGAAGCATGCCCAGTACGGCTATGCCGACAGCGGCAGCTATGCCGGCACCTACGGCAAGTACTTCGTGAACTGAGCCGGGTCGCCATGGGCCGACGCGGCGCTCCGACGCCGGTCGCTGGCCGTTGCCTGAGGAGGGCTGCCGCCGGCCAAACGCTGGATCACGCCGCTCGACAACAGCCGGCTGCAGGATGGCCGGGCGTCGATCGCGTGATTCGACGGGGGCAGATCGGCGACAGCCGGATCGGATCGGGCGGTGCTGGGTCAGCGGCCGGCACTGGTGACGTGAAGGTGGCCGGTGCCGGCATGGCGCGACCGTGCACCGCGTGCTTGGGCGCGCCCGCTCGGCGATGGCGAGACGGGTGATCGCGTGGTTCCGGGCGGCAGTCCGAGAGGTAGTGCAGGAGGCTCCGCGGTAGGGCTCTCCGGGGCGGATCGGCCCGCCTGAGGTCACGCGACGGCTGTGGCCAGCGCGATGGCAAGACGGGTGGCCAAGCGGCTTTGGGCCGGCAGCGCTCGAAGCGGCGATCGACAAATCGGGCGGCTCCGGGGCAACGGTCGAGCCGGGGAACGCAATAGGTCTGTTCGGGCGTCGCCCGACCGCGCGCATCGCGTGCTTGGAACATGGCCTGGCCGGCGATGGCGAGACGGGTGGCCAGGCGGTTCCCGAGCCTGTTGCACCTGATGTGGCGCATCCGCAAATCGGGCGGCTCCGGGGCGGAACTGGCGCCGGTCCCGAGGGCGCTCGATCGCCGAAGGCGGGGGCCGACGACCCGAGGCAGCACTGCCGAACGACCTCGGAGTGCCGGCCGTCAGTCGGTTCAGGGACGCATCGGCCCGGGAATGGCCGCGACGGAGCCGACCGACCCGGGCACGGCCGGCCCGGGGATGACGGGCCTCAGAGGTGTGACGTCAGGTAGGCCAGGATCTGGTCGGCGGCAGCCTCGGCGGAGAGCTCGCCGGTGGCGACGGTGACCTCGGCCTGCTCGGGCGGCTCGTAGGGCGAATCGATGCCGGTGAAGTGCTTGATCTGGCCGGCCCGCGCCTTCTTGTAGAGGCCCTTGGTGTCGCGCGTCTCGGCGATGGCCAAGGGCGTGTCGACGAAGACCTCGATGAACTCGCCCTCGCCGAGCAGGTCGCGCACCATGCGGCGCTCGTCCCGGAAGGGTGAGATGAAGGATGCCAGGACGATGAGCCCGGCATCGACCATCAGCTTGGCCACCTCGCCGACGCGGCGGATGTTCTCGACCCGGTCGGCATCGGTGAAGCCCAGGTCCTTGTTCAGCCCGTGCCGGACATTGTCGCCGTCGAGCAGATAGGTGTGGGCGCCATGCGCCACGAGCTTGCGCTCGAGGATGTTGGCGATGGTCGACTTGCCGGCGCCGGAGAGGCCGGTGAACCAGACGAGGCAGGGCTTCTGCCCCTTCTGCGCGGCGCGGCGCGCCTTGTCGATGTCGAGATGCTGGTGGTGGATGTTGCTGGCCCGGCGCAGGCCGAACTCGACCATGCCGGCGCCCACCGTCTGGTTGCTGGTCCGGTCGATCAGGATGAAGCCGCCGAGGTCGCGGTTCTCCGTGTAGGGGGTGAAGGTGATCGGCTGGGTGGTGTGCAGGTTGCAGAACGCGATCTCGTTGAGCTCGAGCGTGCGGCCCGGGCGCTGCTCCTGCGTGTTGACGTCGATCTTGTGGCGGATCGAGGTGATCGTCGCCGGAATCAGCTGGGTGCCGAGCTTGAGGACGTAGCGGCGCCCCGGCAGCAAAGGCTCCTCGTGCATCCAGAAGAGGTGGGCGGCGAACTGGTCGGCCACCTCGGGGCGCGCCCGGGGCTCGACCAGGACGTCGCCCCTGGCGATGTCGATCTCCTCGTCGAGCACCAGCGTCACCGCCTGGCCGGTCGTGGCATCGGCCCGGTCGCCGTCGGCGGTGACGATCCGGCTGACCCGCGTCGCCCGCCCCGACTTCGCCACGACGACGGGGTCGCCCGCGGCGATCCGGCCGCTGACGACGGTCCCGGCGAAGCCGCGGAAATCCTGGTGCGGCCGGTTGACCCACTGCACCGGCAGGGCGAAGGCGGAGCGCCCGGCGTCGACGGTGACGTCGACCGCCTCGAGGTGCTCGAGCAGCATCGGCCCGCGATACCAGGGCATGCGGTTGCTGGGCATGGTGACGTTGTCGCCGAAGCGCGCGGAGAGCGGGATCGGCAGGACGTCGAGGAAGGCGAGCTGGCTGGTGGCGTCGCGGTAGTCGGCGACGATCTCCTCGAAGCGCTCCTCGGCGAAGCCGACGAGGTCCATCTTGTTGACCGCGAGCACGACGTGCTTGATGCCGAGCAAATGCACCAGGTAGCTGTGGCGCAGCGTCTGGGTCAGCACGCCTTTCCTGGCATCGATCAGGATGATCGCGAGATCGCAGGTCGAGGCGCCGGTCGCCATGTTGCGCGAGTACTGCTCGTGGCCCGGCGTGTCGGCGACGATGAACGAGCGCCGGGCGGTCGAGAAGAACCGGTAGGCGACATCGATGGTGATGCCCTGCTGGCGCTCGGCCTCGAGCCCGTCGACGAGCAGCGCCAGGTCGATGTCCTCGCCGACCGTGCCGTGCTTCTTCGAATCGTCGGCGAGCGACCGGAGCTGATCCTCCATGATCAGCTTCGAATCGTAGAGCAGCCGGCCGATCAGGGTCGACTTGCCGTCGTCCACCGACCCGCAGGTCAAAAAGCGCAGCAAGCCCTTGGCCGCTTCCTCGGCCCGGGTGGCGATGGCGACCGCTTCGGCCTGTCTCGTCATCAGAAATAGCCCTCGCGCTTCTTCTTCTCCATGGACGCCGCCTCGTCGCTGTCGACCAGCCGGCCCTGGCGCTCGGAGGTCCGGGCGGAGAGCATCTCGGCGATCACCTGCTCGACCGTGTCGGCATCGGATTCGATGGCCCCGCTGAGCGGCCAGTCGCCGAGCGTGCGGAAGCGCACGAGGCGCTCGGCCGCCGTCTCGCCCGGCTGGAACTGCATGCGCTCGTCGTCGACCATGATGAGCGTGCCGCCGCGATCGACCATCGGCCGGCGCTTCGCGAAGTAGAGCGGCACCACCGGGATCTGCTCGAGGCGGATATATTCCCAGATGTCGAACTCGGTCCAGTTCGAGAGGGGGAAGACGCGGATCGTCTCGCCGCGCGCGACGCGGGTATTGTAAAGATGCCAAAGCTCGGGGCGCTGGTTGCGCGGGTCCCAGCCATGCCCGGCCGAGCGCACCGAGAAGACCCGCTCCTTGGCCCGGCTCTTCTCCTCGTCGCGTCGCCCGCCGCCGAAGGCCGCGTCGAAGCCGTGCCGGTCCATGCCCGCCTTGAGGGCATCGATCAGCATGAGCCGCGCCCACTCGCGGCTGTCGGTGTTGAACGGCGTGCTGCCCGCAGCCGCGACGGCCTCGTTCGCCTCGACCAGCAGCCGGAGGCCCAGGGCACCGGTGAGCTGGTCGCGATGCACGATCATGTCGCGAAAGTCCCAGCCCGTGGCGATGTGCATGAGCGGGAAGGGCGGCTTCGCCGGCCAGAACGCCTTCATCGCCAAATGCAGCATCACCGAGCTGTCCTTGCCGATCGAATAGAGCAGCACCGGGTTGGCCATCTCGGCCGCGACCTCCCGCATGATGAAGATCGATTCGGCCTCCAGCGCGCGCAGGTGGCTCGACAGCGTCGAGGAGCGCCGCGGCATGGCGGGATCGAAGCGCGCCGCGTATTGCACGATATCCTGTCGGGTCTCGGTCATAGGGCTCGGTGCATCAGGTAGGTGTGAAACACGCCGGTTGATTCGAAAAGCCGAACCACGAGCGAGCGCGCCCGGGCAGCCGGCCCGGCGAAGGCAGCAGAGATGCCACTTCGGATGGCAAGTTGCAAACCCCGAATGGCCCCTGGCGCCATCCAGGATGCCGCAGTGCGTCAAACGCAACAGTTGAGAGGTGCGACCCTCGGCCCAGTGGTCGTGCGGCCGGAGATGGTCAACCCGCGCTGGTCGGGTTATGGAGCATGGGTGACCCTGCCCTGTTCCGGGCCCGCCGCTTGTCCCGCTTTTGCCCGGCCCGTCCACATCGCCAATCCCGGCGATGCTGCGCCAGCGGCCCTATCCGCCGGCGCTGGAATAATTCTCGCCGCTGCGGACCTTGATGCGGTGCCGTGCCGAGATGGCTGGCCCGTCCGCCGACACCAGCTCGACCTGCAGGCCATGGCGGCAGCCGCGGCATCGCCGCCATCGCTGGGACGAGGCTTTGCGCTTCGGCCTCGCCAGCTTCAAGGCCCTGGGTGGCGCCTATGCGGTCAGGCGTCTTTTGGAAGGGCGTCTCTTCGCCGAGCGCGAGGGCGACCGCCACCGGACGCGGCCGAGCACCGCCCGGTTCGCGCGCGGCGTCACCGTCACCACCTGCGCCACGGACGGCAATCACGGCCGCTCGGTGGCCTGAGGGGACCTTCGGCGCTGCGGATCACATCCATGCCACGGTGAGCGAGGGCCGCAAGCGGGCGATCAGGCGTTCGGCGCCGAGGTCAGAACGCCCGGCAACTACGACGATTCGGTCCGCCGGGCGGCCGAGGACGCAGCCCGGCATGGCTGGCACGTCGTCTCGGATACCTCCTATCCGGGCTACACCGAGGTGCCGGCCGACGTCATGCGCGGCTATCTCTGATGGCCGACGAGGCCTTCGCGCAGCTGGCCGGCTCGCCGATGCCGACGCATGTCCTGGTGCAGGGCGGGGTCGGCGTGGCCGCCGCGGTCGCGGCCGGGTCCTGGCAGCTCCTGGGGCCGGACCGGCCGCGGTTCATCGTCGTCGAGCCGGAGCGGGCGGCCTGCATCGCCGCCAGCATCGCGACGGCGAGCGCCGGAGCGGTCGCCGGCGACCTCGACACGCTGATGGCCGGGCTCGCCTGTGGCGAGGTCTCGCTCGTCGCCTGGGAGATCCTGCGCCTCGCCGTCCACGATGTCCTCGTGGTCGATGACGCGGCGGCGGTCACGGTGATGCGCGACCTCGCCCGCAACGACCCGCCTGTGGTGGCGGGTGAAAGCGCCACCTGCGGCCTTGCCGGGGCGCTCGCGGCCTGGAATATCCCGGATGCGCCGGGGCGCTCGGCCTCGGCCCGGCGAGCCGCCTGCTCGTCTTCGGCACCGGGTGCCACCGACCCCAGGCTCTACGCGAAGCTGGTCCGGTCGCCCGGCGGAGGAGATTGCCCCATGAGCCGCACGCTCCTGCACCGTTGCCGCTGCCAGCTCGGCCCGATCGCCGGGACAGATCCCGGACCCGCGGGCGGCTGATCGACCTGCTTCGCCAGGCCAAGGCGCGCGGTGCCGGCTTCGTCGTCTTTCGGAGCTGGCGCTCACCACCTTCTTCCCGCGCTGGGGGCTGGCCGAGCCCATGGAGGTCGACGCCTTCTTCGAGCGCGGAATGCCGGGGCCGGAGACGGCACCGCTCTTCGCCGCGGCAGCCAGCTCGGCCTCGGCTTCGCGTCGGCTATGCCGAACTGGTGACCCAGTTTGCGCCGATGGCCGCACGGCATTTCAACACGGCGATCCTGGTCGAAGCCGGGTGGCCAGATCAGCGGCAAGTACCGCAAGATCCATCTACCCGGTACCGCGAGGTCAGGCGTGGCGACGATTTCAGCATCTCGAAGCGCTATTTCGAGCCGGGCGACCTGGGCTTTCCGGTGTTCGACACGATGGGCGGCCAAGCTCGGCATGCTGATCTGCAACGACCGCCGCTGGCCCGAGGCCTTCCGCATGCTCGGCCTGCAAGGGCGTCGAGCTGGTGACGATCGGCCCAACACGCCCCAGCATTACCCCACTCGTGCCCGAGCAGGACCATCTGCAACAGTTCCACAGCGCCTCGTGCTGCAGGCCGGCGCCTACCAGAACGGCACCTGGGTGGTCGGTGTCGCCAAATGCGGTGTCGAGGAAGGCTGCATGCTGATCGGCGAGAGCTGCATCGTGGCGCCGACGGGCGAGGTGGTCGCCCTCTGCTCGACGCTCGAGGACGAGATCTGCGTGGCGGCGTGCGATCTCGATCGCTGCCAGTCGATCAAGGCCAACATCTTCGACTTCAAGGCGCACCGGATGCCGAGTACGGGCTGCTCACGCAGCGTTGAGCGATCGCCGGCGCCAGACGAGGGCGAGGTTGTTGGCCGGCAAGCGCCGACCGAGCCGTCGAGCACGAGGCCGTGGCGGGCGGCCGCCAGGCCAGCTCACTGTCGACGCAGCGGATGCGCCAGGCGGGGTCCCGGGCCTGGAGGCTCGCCTCGAAGGCGGTGTTGCTCGGCGCCGTGTGCCGGCCCTGCCGCCGGAAGGGGCCGTAGAGGACGAGCGGCCCGCCGGGCAGCAGCAACCGCGCGGCACCGGCGAGGAGCCCTTCGGTCGCGGCCCAGGGCGATGTGGGCGAGATTGCGGCAGAGGATCGCGTCGGCCGCGGTAAGCGGCCAGCTCGCGGCGCTGGCATCGAGGAGGATCGCCGGGCGCACGGTGTCGGCACCGGCATGGCGGGCATGGGCGTCGATGCCGGGAAGGGCCAGGGCATCAGCCTCGCTCGGTTGCCAGGTGAGGCCCGGGGCGAGCCGTGGGGCCATCCAGGCCGCGTGCTCGCCGCTGCCGCTGGCGATCTCGAGGAGGAGGCCGCGAGCGGGCAGCACGCGCTGCAGCACCGCCAGGATCGGCTCTCGGTTGCGCAAGGTCGCCGGGGCGTGGCGGCGCGGGTCGGTCGTCTGGCTCATCAGTGCAGCTTGAGGCGCGGGCGGATCACGTGGTTGACCTGACCGATGACGATATGGGCGGCACCGCGCAGCCAGCCGTGGATGGTCAAAAGATGCTTCCAGTAGAGCGAAGCGTAGACGAAGCGCGCCAGCCGCCCCTCGATCGCCATCCGCCCCCCGACGAGGTTGCCCATCAGGCTGCCCACGGTCGAGAAGCGGCTGAGCGAGACGAGCGAGCCATAGTCCCGGTAGACGAAGGTCTCGAGCGGCCGGTTGTGCATCAGGTGCTGCAGGTTGCGAAAGACGGTCCGGGCCATCTGGTGGGCCGCCTGGGCGCGTGGCGGAATCGGTCGCTCGGCACCTTCGGGCGTGCAGCTGCAGCAGTCGCCGAACGCGAAGATGCGGGCGTCGCGCGTGGTCTGCAGGGTCGGCCGGACGATGAGCTGGCAAATGCGGTTGGTCTCGAGCCCGCCGATGTCCGAAAGCAGATCCGGGCCCTTGATGCCGGCGGCCCAGACGCGGAGATCGGCGCTGATCACCTCGCCGGTATGGGTGCGCATGGCGGCGTTGGTGACCTCCGTGACCCGGGTCTCGACGAGCACCCTGACACCCAGGCTCTCGAGCTCGTCCCGGGCCGCCTGGGCGAGCTTCTCGGGGAGGGCGGGCAGGAGGCGCGGGCCGGCCTCGAGCAAAGCGACGCGCAGCCGGCTCTCGTCGAAGACCTCGAGGCCGTAGTGCCGAAGGGCAGCCGCGGCATTGTAGAGCTCGGCCGCGAGCTCGACCCCGGTGGCGCCGCCGCCGACGATGGCAACGTCGACATGGGCGTCGGCCCGGGGGTCCATCGACAGGGTCCGGGAGACGCGCAGGCAGTGGTCGAGGAGCTTCTGCCGGAAGCGGTCGGCGGCCGTGCGCTGGTCGAGGAAGATGCAGTGCTCGGCGACGCCGGGCGTGCCGAAGTCGTTGGTGACGGAACCCAGGGCCAGGACCAGGAAGTCGTAGCGGATGAGATGGCGGCCCATGACCTCCTTGCCGTCCTCGTCGAGGATCGGGGCGATCACGATCTGGCCGGCGGCGCGGTCGATGGCTTCGAGCCGGCCCATGAAGTAGCGGTAGCCCCAGCGATAGGCATGGGCGCGATAGCCGACCTCGTCGAGATTGGCGTCGAGCGCGCCGGTCGCGACCTCGTGCAGCAAGGGTTTCCAGATATGGGTGCGTTTCTCTTCGACCAGAATGATGTCGAAGCGGCCGTCCCGGCCGTGCCTGGCACCGAGCCGCGCCACCAGCTCCAGGCCGCCGGCACCGCCGCCGACCACGACGATCTGTGTCTTGAGTGCCATGCGGCCTGCCGCTCCGCCGAGACGTGCCAGATGCTGCCGCCGGTGGCGGGCAACCGATGCCGTGGCCGCCGCCGGGCCGACTGAGGCATTGTCAGAGCCTTGCGGTCGGCTGGCAAACGGTTATGTCCGGGGTGGCAAATCCGGCAGGGGGATCGTGGCTCGATGGGCGAACGGATCGGCGTGATGGTGTGTGGGCACGGCTCGCGCTCGACGGCGGCGGTCGCCGAGTTCGCCGCGGTGGCGCAAAAGCTGGAGGGCGCCTTTCCCGACTGGCCGGTCAGCTACGGCTATCTCGAGTTCGCCAACCCGGTCATCCGGGACGGGCTCGACCGGCTGCGCGAGGCTGGCTGCACCCGCGTGCTCG
>JAWKVR010000036.1:0-40871 GCA_041397945.1 Geminicoccaceae bacterium | reverse complement strand
ATGGCCCGAGCTCCGTGCAGCGCCCCGACAAGTTGCCCCACAGGTGCGCCAGGCGGCCGCGGCGGGCGATTCCCCGCTATGCCACGGGGACGTTTTGCCGCAACGGGGCGCATCTCGGAAGCGCACGGTTCGTTCAGCGTCTGTCCCGCCACTTATCCACAAGCTGACGCACATGACCACGACTATCCCCACCATTATCAACAAGATGTGGGTAAGTCACTGATTCCGGACGGCTGCGGTGCGGGTCCCGCGGGCGGGGAATCGAGGCCAGCAGCGGGCTTTCGTCAAGCGCAAAGAGCGCTTGACAGAGGCTCAATCGGCAGACTCGTCGAGCCAGATTTCGACCGAAGGTAGGAGTCGCTCGACGATCCGGGCGACGCCGGCGGCGTTGGGGTGAATGCCGTCCTCGGTCAGGTAGGCCGGGTCGGCGGCGACGCCGTCGAGGAAGAAGGGATAGAGCGGCACGGCGTAGCGTTCGGCGAGCCTGGGGAAGACGGCGGCGAAGGCCTCGGTGTAGCGGGATCCCAGGTTGGGCGGGGCCAGCATGCCGAGCAGCATGACGGAGACGCCCCTGGCCTGCGCACCCTCGATGATGGCGGCGAGGTTGGCTTCCATGGCGTCGACGGGCAAAGCGCGCAGCGCGTCGTTGCCGCCGAGCTCGACCAGGAGGTGGGTGGGGTCGTCGCCGAGCACCCAGTCGAGCCGGGCGCGGCCGCCGGCCGAGGTGTCGCCCGAGACGCCGGCGTCGATGATCTCGCAGGCGTGGCCCGCTTCCCGGAGGGCCGCCTCGAGGCGCACCGGGAAGGCATCCTCGAGGGCGACGCCGTAGCCGGCGGTGAGCGAGTCGCCGAGGATGGCGATGCGGCAGGGTTCCGGGCCCGCGGCGCCGGCCCTGCGGGTGGCCAGGGGCGAGGCGGCGATGAGGCAAAGCGCGGCAGCCCGCTTGAGGATGCGGCGCCGGGTCCCAAGTTGCAGGGGACGTTGTCCGTCGATCGCCCGATCGGTGGCAGCTCGATAATTGGTAGAAGGTCCGGTGCTCATGATTTGCTTGCGTGACGTCCATCTGACCCTGCGGAGCAGCGCCGGCCCGGTCGACATCCTGAACGGGATCGACCTGGACGTGGCTGCCGGCACGAGCCTCAGTGTCGTCGGTCCGTCCGGCTCGGGCAAGTCCAGCCTGCTCGCGATCATCGGCGGCATCGAGCGGCCGACGCGGGGCAGGGTCGAGGTGGCGGGCACGGATCTCGGCACGCTGGACGAGGACGGGCTGGCGCTGTTCCGCAGGAAGCGCGTCGGCGTGCTCTTCCAGTCCTTCCACCTGATCCCGACCATGACGGCGCAGGAGAACGTGGCCCTGCCGCTCGAGCTGGCCGGCGAGCCGGACGGCTTCGAGCGGGCGCGGGCCGGGCTCGCCGAGATGGGGCTCGGGCAGCGGCTCGATCATTACCCGGGCCAGCTCTCGGGCGGGGAGCAGCAGCGCGTCGCCCTGGCGCGGGCCCTGGCGAACGAGCCGGAGCTGCTGCTCGCCGACGAGCCGACCGGCAATCTCGACCGGAGCACCGGGCGGCAGATCGCCGAGCTGATCTTCGCCGCGCGCGAGCGGCACGGCGCCACGCTCTTCCTCATCACCCACGACCCCACCCTGGCCTCGCTCTGCGACGAGACCCGGGCGATGCGGGACGGCCGGCTGGACGCGGGCGACGTCGCCGCCGATGCGTTCGCGAGGGCGTCGTCTTGAGGGCTGGCGCGGGCGGCGCCTGGAACCTCGGCGCCCTCTGGCGCATCGCCTGGCGCGACCTGCGCGGCAGCAGCACGGCGGCCCTCATCATCCTCGGCTGCCTCACCCTGGGCGTGGCGACGATCACCGGCATCGGCTCGCTCCGCGCCAGCCTCACCGACACGCTCGAGCGCGATGCGCGGGCCCTGCTCGGCGGCGATCTGGTGATCGAATCGACCTATCGCGAGCTGCCGCCCGAGGAGCTCCGGGCGATCGTCCCGGCGGGCGCCACGGTCGCGCATACGGTCACCACCAACGCCATCGCCTTTGCCGACAACGGCCGGCAGGTGCCGGTGGCGCTGAAGTCGATCGACGGGGCCTATCCGCTCTATGGCGTGGTGGGCATCGAGCCGCTGATGACGCTGGAGGACGCGCTGGCCGACGGAGGCGCCTTGGTCGAGGCGGCGCTGCTGCAGCGGCTCGATATCGCCGTCGGCGACAGCCTCGCCCTCGGCAATGGCCAGGTCACGGTGCGCGGCGTGCTGACCGCCGAGCCGGACCAGATCGGCGGCTTCGTCGGGCTCGGTCCAAGGGTGATGATCGACCGGGCGACGCTCGACGCCCTCGACATCCTGGCCCCGGGTGCGCTGGTCCGCCACAAATACGGCCTGGCGCTGGCCGACCGGAGCGAGGCCGGGGCCTACGTCGCCACCTTGCGCCGCGACTTCCCCGAGGCAGCGTGGCGGGCGCAGACCTTCAACGACGTGCAGCCGCGCATCGCCCGCAACGCCGACCGGCTGGCGGGCTATCTTTCGCTCGCCGGGATCGCCGCACTGCTCGTGGGCGGGGTCGGGGTCGGCATCGTCGTCGATGCCCATCTGCAGAGCCGCCGGCGGAGCATCGCCACCTTTCGCTGCGTCGGCATGACGACCCGGGACGTCTTCCTCGTCGCCGGGCTGCAGGTGCTGCTGCTCTGCTGCGGCGGGCTGCTGCTCGGGGCGGCGCTCGGCACCGCACTGCCGTTCGCCGTGCTGCTGCTGCCGGCGGGCCTGATCCCGATCGATCTGGCGATCGGCGTGCAGCCGGGCGCGATCCTCGCGGCCGCCCTCTTCGCCTCGGCGACGGCGGCCCTCTTCACCGTGCTGCCGCTTTTGAAGGCGGTCTCGGTGACGCCGGCCGCCCTCTTCCGCGACGATGCGCTGGCTGCCGGCCCTCGGCCCCTGCGCCGCCAAGCCTGGCCGTGGCTGCTCGGGCTCGGCCTCGTGCTGGTGCTGACGGCGCTCCTCGCGGTGCCCGCACCCCATGTGGCCATGATCTTCCTCGGCATCGTGCTGGTCGCAGCGCTCGCCATGACCGGGCTCGCCCGGCTGGGGCTCGCGGGTGCCGGGCGGCTGGCGCAGCACACGACCGGGATGTGGCGCCTGGCGCTCGGCCAGCTGCGCCGGGCGGAGCGGATGGCGGTGGCGTCCGTGGTGGCGCTGGCGGCCGGCACGGCCGTGCTGACGACGGTGCTGCTGGTCGAGAACGGGCTGTCCCGCGAGCTGCGCGAGAACCGGCCGATGAACGCGCCGAGCACCATCTTCATCGACATCCAGGGCACGCAGCGGGCGGAGTTCGAGGCGGTGGTCGGCGCGTTTCCGGATGCCAGCATCCTGCAGATGGAGCCCGTGCTGCGCGCCCGCGTGGTGAAGATCGCGGGCGTGCCGGTCGACGAGGCGGTGATCGCCGAGGGCGCCCGCTGGACGGTGCGCCGCGACCGCGGGCCTCTATCGTGCCGCGCCGCCCGAGCACACCACGCTGGTCGCCGGCGAGTGGTGGCCGGCCGACTATGCCGGCCCGCCTCTGGTCTCGATGGAGGACGACATCGCCGAGGGCTACGGCATCGGTGTCGGCGACACGGTGACCTTCAACGTGCTCGGCCGGCTGATCGAGGCCGAGGTCGCCAATCTCCGCCCCGAGATCGACTGGTCGGAGGGGCGGATCGACTTCGTCTTCGTGCTGAGCCCCGGCGTCATCGACCAGGCGCCGCACACGCTGGTCGCCGCGGTCGACGTGCCGGCCGACCAGCAGGCGGCGCTGCTCGACCGGATGGCGCGCGTGCTGCCGAACGTGACGCCCTTCGCCATCGACGAGCTGATCGCGAAGGTTGCCGACATCCTCGACAAGATCAGCCTCGCGGTCCGGGTCATGGCGGCGGTCACCCTGGTGACCGGCCTCGCCGTGCTGACCAGTGCTCTCGTCGCCGCCCGGCGCGAGCAGCTCCGCCAGGCCGTGCTGCTCAAGGTGGTGGGTGCCGAGCGCCGGCAGATCGGCGGGCTCTTTCTCGGCCAGTACGCGGCGATCGGCGTCGTCGCGTCGCTGCTGGGCGCCCTGCTCGGGCTGGTCGCCAGCTTCGCCGTGCTGCACTTCGCCTTCGGCCTTTCCTGGCAGCCGTCGCCCGTGCCGGTGACCGTCGTGCCGGTGGTGGCGGTGCTCGCCACGCTGGTGCTCGGCGCCCTCGGGCTGCGCCGCATCCTCGGCGTGCCGGCCGCGCTCATCCTGCGCGAGCGGTAGCCGAAGCTTGGCAAAGGACGTAGAACGGATGAAACTTCCTTAATGTTCGGCGCGAAGCGACCGCGGCGGCATCGGGCGACAGCCGGCGCGGCTTGATCGCCGGCACCCGTTGGCCATATTGGCAAGGGAGTTTCGGGGCACATCCGTTCGCTGGAAAAGGGTCAGAAAACATGGAACCTCGCATGGGTCAGCGGTTGGCACAGGGCGCCGTCGTCGATACGTCGATCGACGCCGGGCTGCGCAGCCACATGCTCTCGGTCTACAACTACATGGGGCTCGCCCTGGTTCTGACCGGGCTCACGGCCTTCGTCACGGCATCGACGCCGGCGCTCCTGCAGGTGATCTTCGGCACGCCGCTGAAGTGGGTGGTGATGCTCGCCCCGCTGGGCTTCATCTTCTTCCTCGGCGCCAAGATCCGCACGATGAGCGTCAGCGCCGCGCAGATCACCTTCTGGTCGTTCGCGGTGGTGATGGGCCTGTCGCTGGCCAGCATCTTCCTCGTGTTCACCGGCGCCAGCATCGCCCGGGTCTTCTTCATCACGGCCGCCACCTTCGGGGCGATGAGCCTCTATGGCTACACCACCAAGCGCGATCTCTCGAAGTTCGGCTCGTTCCTGTTCATGGGCCTGATCGGCATCGTCATCGCGTCGCTGGTCAACATCTTCATCGGCAGCTCGGCGCTGCAGTTCGCGGTCAGCGTGATCGGCGTGCTCGTCTTCACCGGCCTCACCGCCTACGACTCGCAGCGGATCAAGGAGGAGTACTACTCCTACAACGGTGCCGAGGTCGCGACCAAGGGTGCCATCATGGGTGCGCTCAACCTGTACCTGAACTTCATCAACCTCTTCATGATGCTGCTGCAGCTCTTCGGCAATCGCAACTGACCCTCGGCAGTCGAGCCCGGGCGGCCGGAATGGTCGCCCGGGCTGGCGCTTCGAACGGCCCGCCCCGGCGGGCCGTTTTGCGTTCGGGGCTCAGTCGGGCGGCTCGGCCCAGGCGCTGCTGTCGCCGGCGCAGGTGGCGAGCAGGCGGGGGTCGGCCCGCAGCTTGGCCGGCGCGCCCTCGGCGACGATCGTCCCCTGCGCCAGCACGTAGCCGTGGTCCGCATGGTCGAGCACCGCCTCGCCGTAGCGGTCGGCGAGCAGGAGGGTGTAGCCGTCGCGCGCGAGGGAGCGGACCAGCTCGCCCGCCCGCTCGGTGCCGAGGGCGGGGAAGAGGTCGTCGATCAGCAGGATGCGGGGCATTCCGAGCATCGCCCGGGCGAGGTCGATCAGCCGGATGAGGGCGGCACCCTGCGCTTCGACCGGCTGGTCGAGGCGGCCGTCGAGCTCCGGCAGGTATTCGGCGAGACGGTTGCGCGCCCTGGACCGGAGCCGGCCACCGGCCACCGCCAGCGCCAGATGCTCGCCGACGGTGAGGCCGGGAAAGACGGGCGGGTCGGCGAAGGCGGCGCGAATGCCGGAGCGCTGCCGGGCGAGCGGTGCCAGGGCGGTGATGTTCCGGCCGTCCAGGCGCACGGCACCGGCCCGGGGGGCGACGAGGCCGAGCACCAGGTCGATGACCAGCGACTTGCCGGCGCCCGGCCCGCCGACCAGCGCCACGGTGCTGCCCTCGACGACCTCGAGCGAGACGCCCTCGAGCAGCCAGGCGCCGGCGGCGACGACGTCGATCGCCTCGAGGCTGAGCAGGGCGGTGCTCACAGCTCGGCTCCGGTGAGCGCCTCGAACACCCGGGAATCCTCGCCGATCACCCGCGGCGTCGAGGTGGCGAGGAGGCGGCCCCGATGCAGCACCAGGCAGAGATTGGCATGGGCGCCGAGCGTGGCGAGATCGTCGTCGATGGCGACGACCGCCGGGCCTGCCGCCGCCACGCGCTGCAGGAGCGCCGCGACGGTCTGACGGTCGGGCGCCTCGAGCCCGGCCAGCCCGTGCTCGACGATGAGCACGCGCGGCCGCATGGCGAGGCAGCGGGCGAGATCGGCGAGGCGCGCCTCGAGGCCGCCCAGGGTGGTCACCGCCCGCTCCGCCAGGTGGTCGAGCCCGACGAAGCCGAGCAGCTCCTCGACATCCTCGCGGTCCTGGCGGCTCGGCCGGCCGAGGCCGAAGGCGAGCGACCAGGTCGGTCGCGTGACGGTGAGCCGGGCGGTGAGCATCATCGCGCGCAGGCTGGTGTGCTGCACCAGCCGCTCCGGCCCGCAGGTGACGATGCCGAGCCGCACCCTGGCGGCAGCGGAGAGTGTCTCGATGCGCTGGCCGTCGAGGCGCATCACGCCCCGGTCCGGCCTGAGCTGGCCAGCGAGGAGGTCGCTCAAAGTGGCACGACCGGAGCCCTCGATGCCGACCACGAGGGTGGTCCGGGCCGCGTCGAAGGCGCAGGTCAAGGGCTCGAGCGGCGGCCGGCCCGGCCGGCGCACGCCGATGCCGACGAGCTCGAGCAACGGGTGCAGCGGCTGGTCGAGGGTGAGATCGCTCATTGCGCGGTCAGGGCTCCTGACGCGCCGCGGCGAACGGGGCGGCGGCGCGCTGCCGCGCCGGCCGGCCGAGCAGGGCGAGCGAGCCGTCGCGTCGCACCACGGCCTGGAGCACGAGGGCGGCGAGCGCCATCGCCAGGGTGAGATCGGCGAAGGCCGGCGAGAGGGTCACGGTCAGCCGTGGCAGCAGGGCCAGCGGCAGCGCCGCCAGCAGGCAGCCGCCGAAGCGCGCGCCACCGAGCCGGCCGATGACGAAGAGGGCGATGGCGAGCGCCGCCCAGCCTTCCGTCGTCGGGAACGCCGTCGGCGCCGGCCCGACCAGCATGACCGCACCGGCGGTCGTGGCGATGGCGGCGGCGAGGCAGAGCCCCGTGATTCGCCAGGCGGCCACGTTCAGGCCGGCGGCTTCGGGGCGCAGCCCGCCGGCCGCCGCGGCCAGGGCCAGCTCCGCCAGGCGCGAGCCGGCGAAGAGCCGGGCGAGGATGGCGAGGAGGCTCAGGATCGGGACGAGCACGATGGCGTCGTCGACGGCGACCCGGCCACCCAGCGTGCCGCCGGCAGCGAGCGGCAGGGCGGCGAGCGGCAGGAGCAGGGCGAGGCTCAGCAGGGCGATCCTGGTCTCCTCGCCGTCCCCCGCCAGCCAGCGGAGCACGAGGCCGAGGGCGCCACCGAGAACGAGCCCGAGGACCGGCACCATGGCCAGCGCCAGCCATGGCTCGAGCCCGGCGAGGCCGGTCAGCGCCAGGACGAAGGCGGCGCCCGCGGCGGCCAGCCCGCCGAGGCAGAGGAGCGGCAGGCGCAGGACGCCGACCGCGATATGGGTGGCGAGGACGAGGAGCACGAGGCCGGCCGTGAAGCCGTGAAGGCGGCGGCCTGGGGCAGGCCGGCCGCCAGCAGCACGGCCGGGAGCAGGAGATAGGGGGCGAGGGCGATCGCCTGGGCGCCCATGTCGCCCCTCAGCCCGCCGCCTGCCGCGCCGGTCGCCAGAGGGCGAGCCCGACGACGGCGAGGGTCAGGCCGCCGACGGCCAGACCATGCGGCAAGGGGGCAGCAGCAAGGCGAGCCCGCCGACCAGGGCACCGGCGAGGAACGCCATGACCACGTGGCGGACCATGCGGCCGGGGCGACGGTCCGCCGCGGCGAGCCAGAGCAGGGCGAGGCAGGCGAGCGGCAGCCAGTCGCCGGCGGCGGGCGGTCGCGGGGCCGCGATGCCGGCGAAAGCCGCGAGGCCGAGCCCGAGCGCCAGCGGCAGCCCCGCGCGCGGGGCGATCCCCGCCCTGACGAGGCCCGGCGCGTTGCCGGCCATCGCCCGCCAGAAGGGGCCGCGCGGCGTGAGCTCGACCCAGGCCACCGCAACGAGCAGGGTCGCACCACCGGCCAGCTTCAGCCAGGTCGCGGTGAGCGGTGCCACCTCGCCGGTGACGGCGCCCGTCGCGAGTGCCATACCGATGGCGGCCGCGAGGGCGATCCAGTCGAGGGCCGACCGCTCGAGCACCAGGCCGCGCATGGTCGCCCAGCCGCAGCCGGCGGCGAGAAGGAGATGGGCCGATTGGACGACCAGAGCGTAGACCAGGGCCAGGTCAAGAGCGTGGGACATCGATCAGCCTGGTTCGACGGGCCGGAAACGGGCGCCGACGCGTGGGCGAAAGGACCGGCGGCACGACCGCGCCGACGCCGGCTCGCCGGCCTCCTGGCGCTCGGCTGGGTGCTCGTCGCACTCGTCGGCTGTGTCGCCGAGAGCGCCATACCTTCTGCCACGCCGTCTGTCACGATCTCTCGCCTCGAGGTCGAGCCCGCGGGCGTGCGGACGGCACCCGGGGTCGAGCTCCTCCTGGCCTTCGAGCTCACCGGCGACGACCCGCGCTTCGGCGGCTTCTCGGGCATCGCCACCGATGGCCGGAGCCTGTGGCTGCTCAGCGACCGGGCGGTGCTCTGGCAGGCCGGGCTCGGGCTCGAGGAGCTGCCCCGCAACCTGCGGCTCGACGGCTGGCGGGCGGGGTCCATCCACCGGGACACGGCCGACCGGGCCGCGCTCGACAGCGAGGCCCTCGCCCTCGACGCGGATGGCGGCCTCGTCGTCGGCTTCGAGCAGGACGGCAGCCTGCGTCGGCTCGAGGCCGATGGGGCCGGCGGCTGGACCACCCGGCGGCTGCATGACGGATCGCTGACCGGGGATGCTCCGGCCAATCGCGGCCTGGAGGCGGCGACCGGGCTCGGCGACGGCTCGTTCCTGGTGCTCTCCGAAGGCGGGCGGCAGGCGGCCGACATCGCCCGGGGCTCCCGGCTCGGGCCCGACGGATCGACACCGGTCACCTATGGGACGGCACGCGGCTTCAGCCCGGTCGGGGCCGCCATCGCCGGCGACCGGCTCCTGGTGCTGGAGCGCTCGGTCGGCGTCTTGACCGGCTGGCAGACCCGGGTGACGGTCATTGGGCGGCAGGAGTGGGCATCGGCCGGGCCCATGGCCGGCCCGATGGTCGGCGAGGAGCTCCTGCGCATCGGCGCCGGGCCGCTCGCCGAGAACTACGAGGGCATCACCAGCCTCGACCTCGGGGATGGCAGCCGCCTCCTGCTGCTGGTCGCCGACGACAACCAGTCGCCGCTGCAGCGCACTTTGCTGCTGGTCTTCAGTTGGCGTGGCTCCTAGCCTGCTAGGCGGGCAGGTGCTTTGGCAGCGCGTCCTGGCGGCCCATCAGGACCCGGAACGGCACGAGCATGGCCAGCGCCACGGCGAGCTTGACGCCGAGATCGCCGATGCCCCAGCCGATCCAGGGCAGGCCCGTGCCGGCGAAGGCGAGGCTGAAGAAGAGTGCGGTGTCGAGGGTCGAGGCCACGGCCGAGGAGACGAGCGGGGCCCGCCACCAGACCGCCCGGCGGAGGCGATCGAAGAGGCTCACGTCGAGGAGCTGGGCGGCGAGGAAGGCGGAGCCGGAGGCCAGCGCGATGCGCGGCGTCGCCAGCACGATCGAGCAGATCACGGCGAGCGCGAAGCCGAGGCAGACGACGCGCCGCGCCGGCCCGGGGCCGAGCCGGCGATTGGCGAGGTCGGTGACCAGGAAGGCCACGGGATAGGTGAAGGCGCCCCAGGTCAGCCAGTCATTGACCGGGAACTGGACGAGGATGTTCGAGGCGACGACGATCACCATCATCGCCAGGCCGGCGGCGACGATCATGGGGCGTGTCCTCGCGGGTTGGCCGGGCCGTCGCTCAGCCGGCGTTGCCGGCGGCGATCAGCCGGCGGATGCGACCGAGCTCCGACGGCAGGTCGGCCTGGCTGCTGGAGAGCAGGAAGGCGTCGAGACCGCCGCGCTTCTCGATCGTCCGGAGCGTGTTCGTGGCGATGCGCAGCCGCACGCTGCGGCCGAGGGCCTCGCTGTAGAGGCGCCGCTCTTGGATGTTCGGCAGGAAGCGCCGGCGCGTCTTGTTGTTGGCGTGGCTGACATTGTTGCCGGCCTGCACGCCCTTGCCCGTCAGACTGCAACGTCTGGCCATGACCCGTCCTCATTCAGGGAAGCACAAAAAAGGCGACCGAAACGGGTCGCGCACGGCGGCTTGCTACCGCCGCCGGCGGCTGCCGTCAAGTTTGCTGCGGCACCTTTACCGGTTGTTCACCCGGAACGGCTAGTCTGGCCGGGATCGATGGCGGTGGCGGGAAGCGGGTGCGGCGAGGCAGGGACCAGACTGGCGGGACGAGCGGGCTGCGGGCCGGGGCAGGCCTGGCCGTGGCACTGCTGCTCGGCCTGCTCCTGGCCTTTCCCGCGGCCGCGGCGCCGGCGGTCTTCGGCACGCTGGACCGGCTGGCGCTCGACATTCGCGGGGCCATGGCGCATGTGGCCCGGCTGCGCGACCGGCTCGACGAGCGCCCCTCCGGGCCCATTTCGGGCACCAGCCCGGCAGCCGAGATGGCCGGGATCGCCGATGGCCGCTTCGCCTCGACGGTCGCCTCGCTGCGCTGGGCGAGCCGTGGGCTCGACCGGCGCCTCGCCTTGCTGCGCGCCACGGTCGGCACACCGGACAGCCCGGAGAAGGCGGAGATCCTGCTGGTCATGCGGGTCGAGCTGAGCAGCCTGCTCTGGACGATCGAGGAGCTGGGGGGCAGCGCCGTCGAGCCGCCGGAGCCGGCGAGCGCTGCCGGGCGTGCGGTGGCCCTCGACCAGCTGAACGCCTCGCTCGAGCAGCTCGCCATCGCCACCTCCGCCATGGCGGGCTTCGATTGGGGCGACCTCTAGGAGCCTGCCAGGGGCGTGCATCGGGCGACCGGTGTCGGCCTCCCCGTGTCGGCCAGTGCTCCGCGCATCGGCCCCTGCCCGGTCGAGCCTTGCCGCCGGTCGCGTCCTGCCGATTGACAAGCGGTGCCGCAAATGGCCCCATGCCGGCCTCGGGAGGCAGGTCCGGATCACGCTGGCCATTCCGACAGGCCAGCCGGCCTCGCCAGTCAGGCAGGAAGGCGCGCATGGCAACCCAGACGAAGGCCCTCATCGCGCAGGGCGGCGGCCCGACGGCGGTCATCAACCAGAGCCTGGTGGGGGCGGTGCTCGAATGCCGCAAGTTCCCGCAGATCGACCGGATCTACGGGGCGCTGCACGGGGTGCGCGGCATCGTCGACGAGGACCTCCTCGATCTCACCCAGGAGACCACGAACAATCTGGAGCTGGTGGCCGAGACCCCGTCATCGGCCCTGGGCTCGACCCGCGACAAGCCCGACCGTGCCTATTGCAAGGCGATCTTCGCGACCCTGCAGGCGCACGAGATCAGCTATTTCCTCTATATCGGCGGCAACGATTCCTCCGACACGGTGCGCATCGTCGCCGAGGAGGCGAAGGCGGCGGGCTACCCGCTGCGCTCGATCCACATCCCCAAGACCATCGACAACGACATCGTCCTGAACGACCACACACCGGGCTTCCCCTCGGCGGCGCGCTTCGTGGCGCAGGCGTTCATGGGCATCAATCTCGACAACAAGGCGCTGCCCGGCGTCTACATCGCCGTCGTCATGGGCCGCCACGCGGGCTTCCTCACCGCCGCCTCGGCGCTCGGCAAGAAGTTCCCGGACGACGGGCCGCACCTCATCCACATGCCCGAGCGCGTCTTCGACCCAGACACCTTCCTCGCCGGCGTCAAGGCCACGTTCGACCGGCACGGGCGCTGCATCGTCGCCGTCTCGGAGGGCATCCACGACGCCGACGGCCGGCCGATCCTCGGCCGCCTCGCGGGCGAGCTGGAGCGCGACGCGCACGGCAACGCCAACCTCTCCGGCACCGGTGCCCTGGCGGACAGCCTCGCCACCCTGGTCAAGGACCGGCTCGCCATCAAGCGGGTGCGCGCCGACACCTTCGGCTACATGCAGCGCTCCTTCGTCGGCTGCGTCTCGGACGTCGACCAGCGCGAGGCCCGCGAGGTGGGCGAGAAGGCCGTCAAGTTCGCGCTCTGGGGCGACCGCGACGGCTCGGTCACGATCCAGAGGGTCGGCAACTACCAGGTCGACTACGAGCTGGTCGATCTCGACCAGGTGGCGGCCAAGACCCGGACCATGCCGGACGCCTTCGTCGACGCCGCCGGCACCGGCGTCACCGACGCCTTCCACATGTATCTCCGCCCGCTGCTCGGCTCCGGCATGCCCAACGAGCACCGGCTGCAGACCAGCAACCGCGTCGCGAGGCTGCGCCGCCCGGACTGAAGGCCGGAGTTATTCGCGGCCCGGTTTCACTGGACCTGGGCGCCGTATTCCCCGGCGACCACGTTCTCCGGCAGCACGGCGGCGGCGAGGTGCTCCGCCAGCATGTAGATCCGGCGCAGCTTGTCGATCACATCGGTCTGCAGCCGATGCTTGAGGAGACGGTCCGGGTCGTCCAGGGCCAGCCGTTCCGCCTGGCGCCGCAGCACCTGCTCGCCCAGTCGCCAGAACGACTCGCGGTGCACGAGCACGTCCTGCGCCGCCCGCTGATCCTCGTCGACGACGGCCCTGACGGCGGCGTCGACCGCCTCGCAGGCCGCCCGATAGGCCTGGTCCAGGAGCTCGCCCGTGCCCTCGCTGGCCCTGACCCCGTGCGCCAGGAAGGCCTGGCCGACCGGCACCAGCTCCCGTGCCACGACATTGCCGAGGCTCTCGATATCCATGGCGACCCCGAGAAACCGCGTGTGGCGGCCGGCCTCCTCCGCCGTCAGCTCGTGCCGGCCGATGCGCTGCGCGTAGCCCAGGACGTGGTCGCGGAGAATGGTGACCCGGTCGTTGTCCTTGACGATGGCGTCGAACGCCGCGGGGTCGCGGCGGTCCATCGCCGGCTTCACCTCGCCCAGCATCGTCTTCACCCAATCCGCCATGTGCCCGAGCTCCAGCCGCACGCGCTCGAGGGCGAGCGACGGCACGCCAACGAGCTCGTCGTCCAGGTAGCGCGGGCGCACGAGGCGCTTCTCCGGCTCCGCCCGCTCGGGGACCAGCCACGCGACGAGCCGGCCGAACCAGCCGGCGAAGGGCAGGAAGAGGACGACATTGGCAGCGGCCCAGATGGTCGCCGCATTCGCCAGCTGCCGCGGCACCTCCGCCGCCAGCCGCCGGGTGGGGTCGAGCGCCTCGTATTGCGGCGACACCGCGACGGCGAGGGCGGCGAGCAGGCCGATGAGGGGAAGCCAGAGCAAAGCACCGAGGACGTTGTAGGCGACGTGGACGAGGGCCGCGCGGGCGGCTTCCCGCGGCTTGCCGATGGTCGCCAGCATCGCGGTGATGCAGGTGCCGATCTTGGCGCCGAAGACGATGGGGATGCCCGCGTCCAGCGTGACGAAGCCCTGGGTGGCCATGACCACGACGAGGCTGATGGTGGCCGACGAGGACTGGACGAGGGCGGTGAAGAGGGCGGCGACCAGCATGCCGAGCAAGGGATGCTCGAGCGCCCGCATCAGCTCGAGGAACGGCTGGTGGGTGCGCAAGGGCGCCATCGCGTCGCCCATGACGGTCATGCCGAAGAAGATGAAGCCGAGGCCCATCAGCATGGTGCCATAATGCCGGCGCCGGCCGTCGCCGGCGGCGAAGGTCATGAGGAAGCCGATGGTCAGCATCGGCAGTGCTGCCGCCGTGACATTGAAGGCGACGATCTGGGCGGTGACCGTGGTGCCGACATTGGCGCCGAAGATGATGCCGATCGCCTGCACCGAGCTCATCAGGCCGGCGCTGACGAAGCCGACGACCAGCACCGTCGTCACCGAGGACGACTGGATCACGGCGGTCACGAGGGCGCCGGTCAGCGCCCCGGCGACGCGATTGGCGCTGAGCCTGGCGAGGATGTTCTTCATCTGCTCGCCCGCGGCCGCCTTGAGCCCGCTGGTCATCTGCTCCATGCCGAACAGGAACAGGGTCAGCCCGCCGAGCAGCCCGACGCCCATGCCCAGCCAGCCGATCTGCCCGCCCTCCGCGGCGAGGGCCGGCCGGGCGAGAGAGGACGAGAAGGCCCAGGGCCAGAGCCGTCGCGGCGCAGGGCGACAGGCAGGATCGGCGGAAGCTCTGGGCAACATGCGCTCATCCAGGGGCGGGACCTGGGCGCAGGGTATCGGGGCGGGCGCCGAGGGCCTAGGCGGCAATGGCCGTGTTCGGGGGACCGTTCGCCGGCAAGGCGATCGGCGGCACGCCGGTTGCGGGGTCGGGTCGGCTGCGCCACATTCCGGCGGCAACGTGCGGCCATGCCAGCAACAGGGAGGTTGACCCCCATGACGGAAACCAGGCGCCGCGCCGACCCGCTGCACTGGGGGCGGGGGGAGCGCGTGCTCGATATGTTCCTCGAGCCGACCTGCCCCTATTCGGTGCGGGCGTTCAACAAGGTCCCCGAGCTGCTCGCCGTGGCCGGGGAGAACCGGGTCACGGTCAGGCTGCGGCTGCATGCGCAGCCCTGGCACATGTTCTCCGGCGTGATCGTGCGCTGCGTGCTCGCCGCCTCCATGCTGGCGGGTGGCCGGGAGGACGCCTGGCGCGTGCTCAAGGCGGTGGGCGACCACCGCGAGGCCTTCGAGTTCGAGGGCCATTGCAAGGGCCCGAACCGGGATGCCACGCCGAACGACATCATCCGCCGGATCGAGGGGCACAGCGGCCTGGCACTGGCCGCCGCGTTCGAGTTCCCGGAGCTCGTGGCGGAGATCAAGTGGCACACGAAGCTGGCCCGCCAGAACGGTGTCCACGTCTCGCCCACCTTCATGATCGACGGGCTGATCCAGCCGGACATGGGCAGCGGCGATCCGGTCGAGGACTGGGCGCGAAGGCTGCTGGCCTGAGGTCTCGCGAGCCGGGCGCCCCGCCGGAGGCGGGTGCGGAACTCGGTGGCGGCTCGGCGGTTCTTGGCGGGCGGCGACGCGGGCTGAGCGCGCGCCGCACCTAATCCTCGAAGGGGAACGACCGTGAAGGACCTGAGCCAGCTTTTCCATCACATGCTGATGGACGTGTATTACGCCGAGCAGAAGATTCTCAAGAGCCTGCCGAAGATGGCCGAGAAGGCCAGGGACAAGGCGCTCGTCGAGGCGTTCAACGCACATTTCACCGAGACCGAGGGGCAGATCGACCGCCTCGAGCGGGTGTTCGAGATGCTCGACAGGAAGCCGAAGGGCGAGACCTGCGAGGCGCTGAATGGTCTCGTCGCCGAGGCCGAGGAGATCATGAAGGGCGCCTCGACCGACGCGGCCCGCGATGCCGGCCTGCTGGCGGCGGCGCAGGCCGTGGAGCACTACGAGATCTCGCGCTACGGCACCATGGTCGCCTGGGCGCAGGAGCTCGGCCTCACCGAGGCGGCGGGTCTCCTGCAGGAGACCCTCGACCAGGAGTACGCGGCCGACGAGCTGCTCGACCGGCTGGCGTCCGAGAAGATCAACAAGCTCGCCGCCTGACAGCGCGTGGCACCGGCGGCTCAGGCTGCCGGTGCCACGCGGACCAGCGGGAAGGTGACGACGAGGGTCGTGCCGGCCTCGTAGAATCGCTCGATCGACCCGCCGAGCTGACCCGCCAGGGCATCGAGCAGGCGCAGGCCGAGCCCCTGGTCGGGGGGCAGGCCCGCCGCTTGGCCGATGCCGTTGTCGCTCACGGCGAGCCGGGCCATCGGCCCCTCGACCCGCAGCATCACCTCGACGCGGGCGGCCGGCACGGCCGGGCGATCCTCGGGAAAGGCGTGCTTGACCGCGTTGGTGACGGCCTCGACCACGATCAGGGCGAGCGGGATCGCCCGGTCGGCCGGCAGCTCGACCGGCTCGGCGCTGCAATGCACCTCGATGCCGCGCTCGGGCGGGGCGATTCCCGAGCCCGAGGTCAGGCGGCGCAGCAGCCGGGCGACGTCGACCGAGCCGTCGCCGGTGACGGAATCGAGCTGGCGATGCACCTCGGCGATGGCGTGGACCCGCCGGGCGATGTCGTCGAGCAGGTCCCGCGACCCGGCATCCCGCTCGCGGCCGTGCAGGCGGAGCAGCGACTCGATGAGCTGCAGGCTGTTCTTCACGCGGTGATTGAGCTCCTGATAGAGCATCGCCCGACGGTCGGCCGTCTCGCGGCTCTGCGCCACCTCGGCAGCGTCCGCCTCGTGCTGCAGCCGGCGGCGCAGCTCGCCGAGGGCGAGGAGCGAGAGCGCCGAGAGCGCTGCGAGGCCGGCGACGATCATCAGCATCCGCCAGCCCCAGGCTGCCCGGATGGCCCGCTGCGGCAGGCCGAAGCTGGCGAAGAGCGGGAAGCCCTCGACCGGCAGGGTGGCGTAGAGCCGGGGCGTGTCGTCGGCCTGCGCCGTGGCCGCGTAGACCGCCGGCCTGGTGCCGGCGATCACCTCGAGGGCGGGTGCGGGAGGCTCGAGCATGAGGGGCGGCAGGGCCGGGTCGTCGCGGACGAGGAGGCGGCCGTCGCTGCGGATCAGCGAGGCCCTGGCCCCTTGCTCGCCCGCCAGCGTTCCGAGGAAATCGGTGAAGACGGCAATCCGTGCCGCGGTCACCAGGAGCCCTGCGAACCGCTCCGCGGACCGGCGGCGGGCGACGACCAGCGCATCCGCCCCGGAAGGCTGGACGATCTGCCGGTCGATGAAGATCACCAGGTCGCCGTCGCGCAGCTGCTCGTAATAGTCACGCTGGCGGGCGTCGACCCGGGGCTCGGCCGTGCGGTCGGTGACCAGAAAGCGGCCGTCCGCCGCCACGAGGCCGAGCCCGATGGCGTGCCCATCGCCCTCGGTCAGCGCCCGCAGCTCCGCCGCGAGGCCGGCACGGTCGGTGGCCAGGCGTTCCGGCGTCGCCAGGCTCTCGGCCTGGAGCAGCAGCCGGTCGAGGCTGCTCAGCACGCGCTCGCCGTAGGAAGCCACCAGCCTCGCGTTGCGCAGCACGTTCGCCGCGGCGGCGTCGTGCTCCGCGTGCCAGGCCCAGACCGCCATGATGCCGGCGACCAGCAGCGGGATGACGACGGCAACGAGCTGCATGAACCGGAGCGTGGTCATGCCGACTACCGACGACTGACTGCGCCACATCCGGCTCATTCCCCGTTCCAACCGGTCGAAGCGCCGTAACCCCCACACGAAAATCCAACACAAGGCGTCGCATCTGTCATCAACAAATGATGCGTGAACGAAACGCCTCCCGCGCCGCGGATCGCCGGCTCAGGCGCGGGCCGGCTCGGCGCTCGTCGTCTTCGCCTGATGCGCCCGGACGGCGAGGAGCCGGGCCCGGCGCCGCTGCAGCTGCTGGTCGGTGAGCACGCCGAGCAGGATGACGGTGCCCATCACGGCGAAGTTGAGCGAGGTCGGGATGCCCAGGAGATTGACGAGGTTCTGCAGGACCTGGAGCAGCACCGTGCCGAGGGCGATGCCCAGGATCGAGCCCTCGCCGCCGCGCAAGGAGCAGCCGCCGAGCACCGCCGCGGCGATGCCGTAGAGCTCGTAGAAATTGCCGTGCGCCGAGGGCTGGATGGAATAGGTGTAGAAGGCGAGGAAGACCGCCGCGAGGCCGGCGAGGGCACCGCTGATGACGTAGGCCGAGGCGATGACGATGTTGGTCGGGATGCCGGAGTAGCGCGCCGCCTCCTCGTTCTTGCCGACCGCGAAGAGGTAGCGGCCGAAGACCGAGCGGTGCAGCACGATGCCCATGACGACGGCGACGATGACGAAGGCGATGAAGGTGTGCGGCACCCCGAAGCTGCGGCCGGAGGCCAGCCATTCCAGCGTCTCGAAGCCGCCGGCATAGCCGAAGCCGATGGTGGCGTCGGTCATGTAGTAGCGTGCCGCGCCGCGATAGATCAAAAGGCCGCAGAGGGTGACGACGAAGGGCTGCATGTTGAAGCGCGTCACCAGCACGCCGTGGATCAGGCCGAAGCAGACGCCGAGGCCGATGGCGACCGGCAGGACCAGCTGCCAGGGCATGCCCTGGTTGGTCATGAGGTCGATGAAGACGACGCCGATCAGCGCGAACATCGAGCCGACCGAGAGGTCGATGCCGCCGGTGATGATGACGACGCCGATGCCGATCGAGAAGATGCCGAAGAGGCCGACCAGGTTCGCCATGTTGCCGAGATTGACCGGCGACAGGAACACCGGGTTGAGCACCGTGGTGATCGCCCCGACGACGAGGATCAGCACGAGGAGGCCCAGGTCTTTTTTCTGCATGGCGGCGGTCGCCCCGGGTTATGCGGCAGTGCGGGCCGGTGAATTGACGGCGAGCTCGAGCACGTTGGTTTCGGTGAAGCTGTCGCGGTTCTCGAGGATGCCGCTGATCCGGCCCTCGTGCATGACGGCGATGCGGTCGCTGACGCCGATCACCTCCTCCATGTCGCTCGAGATCATGAGGATGGCGACGCCGGCATCGGCGAGCTGGCGCAGGATGGCGTAGATCTCGCTCTTGGCACCGACGTCGATGCCGCGGGTCGGCTCGTCGAAGATGACGACCGAGGGGCGCATCGCCAGCCACTTGGCGAGCACCACCTTCTGCTGGTTGCCGCCGGAGAGGGTGATCACCTCGGTGTCGATCGAGGGGGTGCGGATGTTGAGCCGCGCCTTCTGCCGCTCGGCCGTCGCCGCCTCCTCGCTGCCGCTGATCAGCCAGGCATGGGCATGGCCCTCGAGGTCGGCGAGGGTGACGTTGACGCGCACCGGGAACTCGAGGACGAGGCCCGAGCGCTTGCGGTCCTCGGGCACGAGATAAATGCCCCGGGCGATCGCCTGGCGCGGCGTGCCCGGCGTGATGGGCTCGCCGTCGAGCCGGATGGTTCCGGCGAGCGGCGGGTCGATGCCGAAGAGTGCCCGGGCGAGCTCGGTGCGGCCCGAGCCGATCAGCCCGGCGAGGCCGAGGATCTCGCCCCGGCGGATCTCGAGGTCGACCCCGCGGTCCGGAAAGAGGATGGTGTGCAGGCCCTCGACCTCGAGCCCGGTGGCCGGCTGCCGGCCGGGCGGCGTGTAGAGGGCCTTGAGGTCGCGGCCGATCATCAGGCGGATCATCGCCGCGTGGGCGATCTCGTCATGAGCGAGGGCGCCGGCGACCACACCGTCGCGCAGGCAGACGACGCGGTCGGCGCAGTCCTTCACCTCGTTCAGCCGGTGGGTGATGTAGATGACGGCCACGCCCTGCGCCTTGAGCTCGGCGATGACGCCGAGCAGCCGCTCGGTCTCGGCGACCGTGAGGCTCGAGGTCGGCTCGTCCATGATGATCAACCGGGCGTCGAGCGAGAGCGCCTTGGCGATCTCCACCATCTGCCGCTGGGCGATGGAGAGCGTGGCCACGGGTGTGCGGGCGTCGAAATCGACCTTGAGGCGTTCGAGGAGGGGGCGTGTCCGCGCGTAGAGGGCCTGCCGGTCGATCAGCCTGAGCGGCCCGCCCCAGCGCGGCTCGCGGCCGATGAAGATGTTGGCGGCGACGTCGAGGTTCTCGAAGAGGTTGAGCTCCTGGTGGACGAAGGCGATGCCCGCCGCCAGCGATTGCGGGACGGTCAGCGCCTGGTGGACCGTGCCGTCGATCTCGATGTGCCCCGTATCGGGTGCGACGACGCCGCCCAGCACCTTCATCAGCGTGGACTTGCCGGCGCCGTTCTCGCCGATGAGCCCGACCACCTCGCCCCGGGCGACCTCCAGATCGACATTGGCGAGCGCGGTCACGCCCGGATAGGTCTTGCCGATCCGGGCGAGCCGGAGGAAGGGGGCGGCCATGGGGCCGCCCCGCTCGCTGCTCACGTCGTCTTTCACTTGACGCCGTCGTTCACTTGGCCAGGAGCTTCTGCATCTCCTGGCGGAACTCGTCGACGTTCGACTTGTCGATCACCTTGGTCGGGATGATCAGCAGCCCGTCGGCGGGGATCACGGACTTGTCGCCCTCGATGACCTTGGCCATCAGGATCATCGACTGGTAGCCGAACTCGAACGGCTGCTGGACGACGGTCGCATCGACGACGCCGTCGGCGATGCCGCGGAGCGTCACCGGATCCTCGTCGAAGCCGATGACCTTGACCTGGCCGTCCTTGCCGGCGGCCTTCACCGCCTCGACGATCTGCGGCGTGTTGTAGGACCAGAGGCCGACCAGCCCGTCGATGTCCGGGTAGGTGGTGAGCGTGTCCTCGACATTGCGCTTGGCGCGGGCGAAGTCGACCTCGTCCGTGCGGATGTCGATGATCTCGATATTGCCGCCCTCGAGCACCTTCTTGATGCCCTCGACGCGCTCCTGGGCGTTGGCGGCGCCCATGGTGCCGACGAACAGCATGATCTTGCCGCCGTCCGGCAGCGCCTTCTTGATCAGCTCGCCCGCCTGCTCGCCGGCGGCGACGTTGTCGGTGCCGACATAGAGGAGGCGGTTGGTGTCGGGGGCGTCGCTGTCGGAGGTGAAGAGCACGGCGTGCTCGGCGGCACGGTTGAGCAGGTCGCGGCTGTTGGCCGGGTCGATCACGCTGATGGTGATGCCGGCGACACCGCGCGTCAGCAGGTCGTCGATGATGCGCCGCTGCTCGGCGGCGGTGGCCTCCGAGACGATGTGCATCTCGGTGGTGTAGCCCGGCAGCTCCTCGCCGGCCTTCATGACGCCGGCGCGGCCGATGGTCCAGAAGTCGGCGGCGGCGTTGGTGACGAAGGCGAGGACCGGCTTGTCCTGGGCGGCGGCCGGGCCAATGGCGAACGTGCCCGCGAGCAAAGCGGCCGCGAGCGTCAAGGCATGACGTCGAATCATCGTGGTCCCTCCCTGGGTTCCTGATCGTTGGGTCGCCCCGCTGGAACGACGCGGCGGATCGTGCGTCGGCGGCCATGCGAGGTCAATCGGCTTCAGGGACGCACCCCGTGCGCCCGCTGCTGCTAAGAGCCTGTCCGAGAAGTTTCCACGGTGTTTCATGAGCTTGGCAGTGAGCAGATGCGAGGAGTCGATCGGCCGTCGATGCAGCGCATCGTCGGTCGATCGACGACGAAGCAGGTGCCACTGCCAAGCTCACCTCCGGTCGACTTGCGATCGGCTCCGGCTTTGGCGCCGAGCTCGCCCGATGCCCCGACATCGGGCTGCGCTCGGCTTCGCGCCGGCGGTCGATCGCAAGTCGATGAAACACCGTGGAAACTTCTCGGACAGGCTCTCAGCCCTCGAGCGCCTCGGCCAGGTGCCGGGCCGCCTCCAGGAGCGGGCCGCGATGCACCGCGTCGACGGTGTGGCCGGCGGCGATGGCCTTGGCGAGCTCGTCGAGCACGTCGGCGAAGAGGTGGTAGTGCAGGTGGATATCGGCCTGGCGGCGCTCGGTGCCGGGGCGGATCAGGCGGATCGTCACGCCCTCGCTGTCGGCCGCCGCCTCGAAGGCCGAATGGCGGGTGAAGGAGCCGAGATAGGACTTGTCCGGAAAGTCGATGCCGATCTCGGCGCGGTCGACGATCGGTCGTCTGGTCATGGCTCCTGCCCCTTGCTCTGGTCCTGCAGCGCCGGGTAGCAAGGCCATGCAGCGGGAGGAAGCGCAATGAGCGAGCTCAGGGTGGCGATCGGCGGATTTGGCGCCATCGGCCGCGAGGTGGCGGCGGCCCTGGTCGCCGGTCTGCCGGGGCTGCGGCTCGCGGCGGTGAGCGGGCGCGACCGGGCCAAGGCCGAGGCCGGCCTCGCCGAACTCGGCGCGGCCGTGCCGGTGCTGCCGCTCGAGGCGCTGGCCGACGCTGCCGAGATCGTCCTCGAATGCCTGCCGGCGGCGGTCTTTCGCGACGTCGCGGTGCCGGCGATCGAGCAGGGGCGGATCTTCATGCCGCTCTCGGTTGGCCAGCTCCTGGTGCATGGCGACCTGATCGAGCGGGCGAAGGCCACGAGTGCCCGCATCCTGCCGCCGACGGGGGCGCTCATCGGTCTCGATGCGGTGCGCGCCGCCGCCGAGGGCAGGATCGAGAGCGTCGCCATGGTGACCAGGAAGCCGCCCGGCGGCCTCGCCGGCGCGCCGCATCTGGTGGCGAACGACATCTCGGTCGAGGGGCTGACCGCGCCGCTCATGGTGTTCGAGGGCACGGCCCGCGAGGGGGCCAGGGGCTTTCCGGCCAATGTCAACGTCGCGGCGGCGCTCAGCCTCGCCGGGATCGGCCCGGATCGCACCATGCTCCAAGTCTGGGCCGACCCGGGGGTGACGCGCAACGTGCACCGGATCATCGTCGAGGCGGACAGTGCCCGCTTCGAGATGCTGATCGAGAACGTGCCGTCGGCCAACCCGAAGACGGGGCGGATCACGGCGCTCAGCACCATCGCCGCCCTGCGCGGCCTGACCGCGACGCTCAAGGTCGGGTCCTGATTGACTTGCCCCGTCCCGTGGCGGGATAACGCGCTGAAACCGCCCCAGGAGTGCCGTCATGCTGACCGAGGAGCTGTCCCGGACCGTCGCCGCGCCGAACAATCTCGAGGCCTTCTGGATGCCGTTCACGGCGAACCGGCATTTCAAGCTCGAGCCGCGGCTGATCGCCCGCGCCAGGGACATGCACTACACCTCCATCGACGGCCGGCAGATCCTCGATGCCACGGCGGGCCTGTGGTGCTGCAATGCGGGCCACGGCCGGCCGAAGATCGTCGAGGCGGTGCAGCAGCAGGTGGCCGATCTCGATTTCGCGCCGAACTTCCAGTTCTCGCATCCCAAGGCGTTCGAGCTGGCCTCGCGCCTGGCGACGCTCTTCCCGGGCGACCTCGACCACGCCTTCTTCACCAATTCCGGCTCCGAGGCGGTCGACACCGCGCTGAAGATCGCGCTCGCCTACCAGCGGGCGCGGGGCGAGGGCACGCGTACCCGGCTGATCGGCCGCGAGCGCGGCTATCACGGCGTCGGCTTCGGCGGCATCTCGGTCGGCGGCATGGTCAAGAACCGCATGTGGTTCGGCTCGCTCCTGACCGGCGTCGATCACCTGCCGCACACGCTCGATCTCGAGCGCAACGCCTTCTCGAAGGGCCAGCCGGCGCATGGTGCGGAGCTCGCCGACGAGCTCGAGCGGCTGGTGGCATTGCACGACGCCTCGACCATCGCCGCCGTGATCGTCGAGCCGGTGGCCGGCTCGATCGGCGTCTACCCGCCGCCCGTGGGCTATCTCGAGCGGCTGCGCGCGATCACCGAAAAGCACGGGATCCTGCTCATCTTCGACGAGGTGATCACCGGTTACGGCCGGCTCGGCAAGGGCTCGGCCGCCGAGTATTTCGGCATCCAGCCGGATCTCGTGACCACCGCCAAGGGCCTCACCTCGGGGGTGATCCCGATGGGTGCCGTGATGGCCAGGAAGCACGTGCACGACACCATCGTCGGCAGCACGGCGGACGAGCGGACGATCGAGCTCTTCCACGGCTACACCTACTCGGCCCATCCGGTCGCTTGCGCCGCCGGCCTCGCCACGCTCGAGACCTATCGCGAGGAGGGCCTCTTCGAGCGCGCCGCCGAGCTGGCGCCGCACTGGGAGGAGGCCCTGCACAGCCTGAAGGGCCTGCCCAACGTCATCGACATCCGCAATATCGGCCTGATGGGGGCGGTCGAGCTTTCGTCGCGGCCCGGCAAGCCGGGGGCGCGGGCCTATGACGCCATGTGCAAGGGCTTCTTCGACCACGACATCATGATCCGCATCACCGGCGACACCTTGGCCATGTCGCCGCCGCTGATCGTGACGAAGAGCCAGATCGACGAGATCGTCGAGCGCGTGGGCAAGGTGATCGCGCGGTGGACTGACGGCCATCGGCGGCCGGCCGGCGGCGCAGGCCGTCGGGTCGGGGACGAGGCGGGGCCGGTTCCTGCCGGGGCGAGCCGGCAGGCATTCCCTCCGGGATAGCATCGGGCATGGCCACGGCAGGTGAACCCGCGGCGCCGGCCGCGCCGGCGATCGACTTTCCCTATGTCGACGGCAAGCCCGTCGCCCTTTCGGCCGGCCAATGGTGGCTGGTCATGGCCGCCGTCCTCGCCGCCTATCTGATGCTGATCCTGCCCCCGCCCTTCCTGCGCGGGACATTCTCCGGCTTCGTTCCGGCCCTGCTCTACGCGCTCGTCCCGCTCGCGGCCCTGGCCCTTGTCGCCGGCCGCCACTGGCGGGCGCTGTTCCGCCCGATCAGGGGCCGCGACATCCTCCTGATGATCGGCTTCGCGCTTTTGAACCTGCTCGTGACGCTCGGCACGGGCCTGCTCATCCTGCGGCTCACCGAGACCACGGCCAACGCGGCGATGCAGGCGGTGGCGACGGTTGGTGGGCTCGACCGGGCGCTGCTCTATGTCCGGGCCGCCCCGCAGCTGCTCGGCGAGGAGCTCATGTCGGTCCTGCCGTTCCTCGCCCTGCTCACCTGGCTCTGCGGCCGTCGGGGCCTCTCGCGCCGCGCCGGGATCGCCCTCGCCACGCTGGCGGTCGCCGTGCTCTTCGCCGCGGCGCACCTGCCGACCTATGGCTGGAACGTCGTCCAGGCCCTGCTCGGCGTCGGCGTCGCGCGCATCGTCCTCCTCGTCCCCTTCATCCTCACCAGGAACGTCCTCGTCTGCACCGGCGCCCACATCCTGAACGACTGGCTCTTCTTCACGATCTTCGCGGCCAGCGCGCCCGCCGCCTAGAGAATGGGGGCCGATGCCGTGACCGGCGGTGGACTGAGCGGTCTCACGCCAGCGCCTGGTCGAGGTCGGCGATCAGGTCGTCGACATGCTCGAGGCCGACGGAGAGGCGGATCAGGTCGTCGGTGATGCCCAGCGCCCGACGCTCCTCCGGCGGCAGCTTCGAGTGGGTGGTGGTGGCCGGGTGGGTGACCATGGTCTTGCTGTCGCCGAGATTGTTGGAGATGACGGCGAGGCGGAGCCGGTTGAGGACCGCGAAGGCGCGCTCCTTGTCGCTGCTGTCCCCGTTCTCACCGCTGCCGACATGGAAGGCTATGAGGGTCGAGCCGGCTTGCATCTGGCGGCGGGCGAGGTCGTGCTGGGGGTGGCTCGCGAGGCCGGGATAGAGGGTGCGGCGGACCTTCGGGTGCGCTTCGAGGTGCTCGGCGATGCGCCGGGCGCTCTGGCATTGCCGGGCGACGCGGAGCGGCAGGGTCTCGAGGCCCTTGAGCAGCACCCAGGCATTGAACGGGCTGAGGCTCGGGCCGGTATGCTTGAGATAGGGGTGGAGGGTGTCGTCGCGGTAGCGCTGCGTGCCGAGGACCGCACCGCCGAGGCAGCGGCCCTGGCCGTCGATATGCTTGGTGGCCGAGTAGACGACGACGTCCGCACCCAGGGCGAGCGGGCGCTGCAGGAGGGGGGTGGCGAAGACGTTGTCCACCACCACCTCGGCCCCGGCGGCGTGGGCGAGCTCGGCCACGGCGGCGATGTCGACGAGCTCGAGGGTCGGGTTCGAGGGGGTCTCGAAGAAGACGAGGGCGGCGGGCCGGGAGAGCGCCTGGCGCCACTGGTCGAGGTCGGCGCCGTCGACGAAGCTGTGCTCGATGCCGAAGCGGGGCAGGATATTGGCGATGATGTGGCGGCAGGAGCCGAAGAGGGCGCGGGCGGCGACGACGCGGTCGCCGGCCTTCAGGCGGCACATCAGGGCGGCGTTGACCGCCGCCATGCCGGAGCCGACGGCGCAGCAGGCCTCGGCCCCCTCGATGGCGGCGAGGCGCGCCTCGAAGGTGCTGACGGTGGGGTTGCCGTAGCGGGAGTACATGAAGCCGGGTGCGAGGTCGCGAAAGCGGTCCTCGGCATGCTCGGCGCGCTCGTAGACGAAGCCCGAGGTGAGGAAGAGCGCTTCCGCCGTCTCGCCGTGGTGGGAGCGGTCGAGCCCGCCCTGCACCAGTTGCGTCTCCAGCCGCCAGTCCGCGTTCGCCGTCATGTGCCTGCTCCATTGCGCCAAGCGAGGGCGCAACAAAAAACCCCGGCCGGAAAAAGCCAGGGTCCGCATGACGCCCGGCCTTTTAGCGGATTGTTTAACGTGGCCCGCAAGCCGACCGGCTCAAATCACCACATGTCGGCGATTAGGCGCGATCGCCGGCCGCGTCAAGCGGGGTTTGCCGCGTGGTGCCGCTCAGAGGCCGGCGCCGACGGCTGCGGCGAGGTCCTTGTGGCCGTCCCTGGCGAGGCAGGCGTCCAGCTCGCCCAGGATGCGCTCGATGATGGCGGGGCCCTCGTAGACGAAGGCCGTGTAGAGCTGGAGGGCGCAAGCGCCGTTCAGGATCTTCGCGTAGGCGTCCGCCCCTGAGGCGATGCCGCCGACGCCGATGAAGGCGAGGCGGCCGGCGGCACGGCGGGCCATGCGCTGCAGGAGGCGGGTGGCGGGTGCCAGAAGCGGCCGGCCGCTGAGGCCGCCCGTCTCGCTGCGGGCGGGCGAGCGCAGGTCGGGCGGGCGGGCGATGGTGGTGTTGGTGGCGATGATGCCGTCGATGCCGCGGGCGATGGCGGTCTCGGTGATGGCATCGGCCGAGCGGTCGTCGAGATCGGGGGCGACCTTGAGGAGGACGGGCTTGCCCTGCCCGGCGCGTTTGCGGGCCTCGAGCACGGCGTCGAGCACGGCTGCCAGGGCCCGTTCCTCCTGCAGGTCGCGCAGGCCCGGCGTGTTGGGCGAGGAGACGTTGACGGTCAAATAGTCGGCGAGCGGCAGGAGGCGGGCGGCGGCGATGCCGTAGTCGCGGGCGGGGTCGGTCGAGTCCTTGTTGATGCCGATATTGACGCCGGTGATGCCGGCGCGCGGGCGGGCCCGAAGACGGCCCGCCATGGCCTCGATGCCGGCGTTGTTGAAGCCCATGCGGTTGATGATGGCGCGGTCGGCGGCGAGGCGGAAGAGCCGCGGCTTCGGGTTGCCGGCCTGCGGGCGGATGGTGACCGTGCCGACCTCGACGAAGGCGAAGCCGAGGCCGAGCAGGCCCGCGGCGGCGCGCGCGTCCTTGTCGAAGCCGGCGGCGAGGCCGAGCGGGTGGGCGCGCGCGAGCCCGGCGATGCTTGTTCCCAGGCGGGGATGCGGCGCCTGGGGGATGCGCGGCGCCAGCGGGATGAGGCGGATCGCCAGGTCGTGCGCGGTCTCGGGCGGCAGGCAGGCGAGCAGCCGGGGCGGCAGGCGGTGGAGTGCGGCGGCGAGCCCCGGGGCCAAGGGGGCTCAGCCGTGGGCGCGGGCGATGAAGCCGCCGTTGCGGAAGTCGGGCTTGGTGTAGGTGAAGGGCTGGCCCGCCACCGTCACCACCTCGCCGCCGGCGGCGCGCAGCACGGCATGGCCGGCCGCCGTGTCCCATTCCATGGTCGGCCCGAAGCGCGGGTAGACATCCGCCCGGCCCTCGGCGACGGCGCAGAACTTGAGCGAGCTGCCGCAGGAGATGGTCTCGGTGATGCCGTGGTCGGCGAGCCAGGCGTCGGTCTCGGCGTCGCGGTGCGAGCGGCTGGCGACGGCGACCGGGCCGCCTTCGGGCGGGGCGCGGCGCACGGCGATGGCTTCGGTGCGGCCGGCCTTGCGGCGCTCGGCGCCGTGGCCGACGGCACCCCACCACATGGTGTCGATGGCCGGGGCGAAGACGACGCCCATGACCGGCAGGCGGGCCTGGACGAGGCCGATATTGACGGTGAACTCGCCGCGCTGGTTGATGAACTCCTTGGTCCCGTCGAGCGGGTCGACCAGCCAGAAGGGGCCGTCGTCGACCTTCGGGATCTCGCCCCGGCTGACGGCCTCCTCGGCAACGATCGGCCAGTCCGGGGTGAGCCTGCGCAGGCCTTCCAGGATGATCGCCTCGCCGGCCTCGTCGGCGAGGGTGACCGGCGAGCGGTCGGCCTTGTAGTCGACGGCGGTATCCGTGCCGTAGTGGCGCATGATCTCGACCGCGGCGGCATCGGCGAGGCGGATCAGCTCGGGCAGATGCCGCTTGGGGTCGACCATGTGGGGCTCCAGCGCTCTCGGGGATCGGCGGCCGGCCGGTGCGGGCCGCAGGGCGGTGCTAGCGAACCGGGGCAGCGGAAACAAGCCCGCGGGCGTCGCACCCGGGCGGCGGGTGTCGTTAACGGGATCTCAACCAAGCATTGCTAGCTTGCGCATCGACGAGGCCGGCGAGCGTGCCGGTCCCCTGACCCTGGCCGGAGCGATGCTGCAGCGAGCAGTGGCCGATCGACCCGTCTCGAAAGCACCGCCGCCGGCCGTGCCTGCTGCCGCACGGCCGTTGCAGGAGAGGGGGGCGGCGGCGTTCGCGCTCCATCCGCCGCGGACCGGGCACGGGCTCGACCCGCGGCATCAGGGTCGCTTCGCCGAGCGCATCGAGGCGTTCCGGCGCCATCATGCGGCCCTGCCGGCGCCGCGCCTGACCGGCGGGCTCCAGCTCCTCGACATCGAGGAATTGCGCCTGCGCTTCTGCAATCGCTGGCCGGCGGTGCGCGAGAAGGCCTACCAGATCGTCGAGGGCTGCCTGGCGAAGCGGCTCGGCGCGCATGATCTCTACGTCGCGGTCGAGGGCGACCGCTTTCACCTGCTGACCACCGATGTCGATCGCCTGGCGGCGGAGCGGCGTGGCCGCTTCATCGCCGCCGAGATCACCGAGCGCCTGTGCGGCATGGTGCCGGGCGGGGTCGCCTGCAAGCTGCAGACGACCGGCTTCGACCTGGTTCAGGGCCTCGCCGGGGTCACCGGCCTCGCCGAGCTCGAGGCCCGCATCAGCAATTTCAGGCGGCAGGTCGACGATGCCGAGCAGGCGCTCTTCGCGGCGCACGAGCCCGAGCTCGAGGCGCTCTTCCAGCCGATTCTCCATGTGCGCAAGCGGCTGGTGGCAGGCTACGCGCTGACGCCGATGCTGGATGGCGAAGCGGGCCGTCAGGGCGTTGCCGAGCTCTGCCCGGTGAGCCTCAATGGCGTGTTCGATGCGGCTATCGATCGCTGGTCGATCGGCCGGGTGGCGCCGCATCTGCACGCCGCGCGGGCGGCGCTCCGGCTCACGCTGCACTATTCGACCCTGGCCACGATGCGCCACCGCGAGCAGCTTATCCTCGCCTGCCGCCGGTTGCCGGCCGCGGCGCAGGGCGGCGGCCGATCATCGAGATCGCGACGGCACCGGCCGGCGACACGGTCGTCTTCGTCGACCGGGCGACGGTGGCGGCCTATGCCGACCGCTCGGCCATGGTCGTCCGCCGGGGCACGACCGAGGTCGCCTTCGCCGAGCAGGACGCCTGGGCCGAGCCCATCGCCGCCCAGGTCACCAGCGTCGTCACCGATGCGCTCGGCGATCGCTTCGGCCGCGCCAATGTCGTGCCCACCCCGGTGCGGCTGGACCGCGAGCCGGATTTCCGCGTCGTCGTCGAGGTGCTGCGCTTCGAGACCGGCGCCGACGGCACAGCGCTGCTCGACGCCCGCTGGACCCTGCTCGAGGGGCCGAACGACGATTTCGCCACCGCCGGCCGCGAGCGCCTGACCGCCACACCCACCGACCCCGCCTCCTTCGACGCCCGCGCTGCGGCCCTCGCGGCGACGCTGGTCGACCTGGCCGGGGCGATTGCGGACGCGATCGAGGGCAGGAGTTAGCCCTCGTGCTCGCGATGGAACGGCAGCATCCCGCGCAGCTCGACCAGCTCGGCCGCCTGGGCCTTTGACTCCTGCCGGAGAAAGCGGCGCACCGGCTCCCTGAGGCCCGGGTCGCGAACATAGTGGGCGCTGTGGGTGAAGACCGGCTCGTAGCCGCGCTGCAGCTTGTGCATGCCCTGCGCACCGGCTTCGACCCGGGCGAGGCCGTGCTGGATCGCGAAGTCGATGGCGCGGTAGTAGCAGGCCTCGAAATGCAGGAACTCGACCTCCCGGCGGCAGCCCCACAGGCGGCCGTAGAGCGTGTCGCCGCTGCGCAGGTTGAGGGCGGCGCCGACCAGGGTGCCGTTCTGGCGCACGGTGACGAGCACGATCCGCTCGGCGAAGCTCCGGGCCAGCCGGCGGAAGAAATCGGCGGTGAGGTAGGCGCTGCCCCAGCGCTTGTCGACGGTCGAGACGTAGAAGGGATAGAAGGCCGCGAGATCGGCCTCGGTGAGCTCCGCGCCGGTCACTGTGCGGATCTCGACCCCGGCCGCCGCCACGGCGGCCCGCTCCTTCCTGATCGCCTTGCGCTTGGTCGAGCGCATGGTGTCGAGGAAGTCCTGGAAGTCCCGGTAGCCCCGGTTGTGCCAGTGGAACTGGATGCCGCGGCGGCGCAGGAAGCCCTCCTCCCCGAGCAGCGCCGCCTCGGCCTCGCTGGCGAAATTGACGTGCGCCGACGACAGGCCGAGCTTGTCGGTCGCCCCGCGGATGGTGGCGGCCAGCCGCAGCTTCAGCGTGTCGCCCTCGGCCAGGAGCCGCGGGCCCGGCACCGGCGTGAACGGCACGGCCACCAGGAGCTTGGGATAATATTGCCCGCCGGCCCGCTCGTAGGCGTCGGCCCAGCCGTGATCGAAGACGTACTCGCCGTAGGAATGGCTCTTCACATAGAGCGGGGCGGCGGCCGTCGGGGCCTCCGGCGCGCCGAGCGTCAGGTGCAGCGGCTGCCAGCCGGCCTCGGCCACCGCCGAGCCCGAGTCCTCGAGCGCGGCGAGGAAGGCGTGGCGCAGGAACGGGTTGCCGTCCGGGCAGAGCCGGTCCCAGGCGGCCGCCGGAATGCCGCCGATCGGGCCGACCAGGCTCGCCTCATGGGTCGCCGCCGCCAAGACCTTGCGTCAGCGCACTTCGAGGACGGCGTCGATCTCGACCGCGGCGTTCAGCGGCAGGCCGCTGACGCCGACCGCGAAGCGGGCATGCCGGCCGGCATCGCCCATCACCTCGACCATGAGGTCGGAAGCCCCGTTCACCACCTGCGGGTGATCGCCGAAGCCGGCTGCCGCGGCGACGAAGGCGCCGAGCTTGAGGCAGCGCGTCAGCCGATCGAGGTCGCCGTCGAGCGCCGCCTTCGCCTGGGCCAGGATGTTCAAAGCACAGAGCCGGGCCGCCCGCTTGCCGTCCTCGAGGCTCACCGCCCCGCCGACCGCACCCTTGATCTCGAGCTTGCCGTTCTCGAACGGCAGCTGGCCGGCGATGTAGAGCGTGTTGCCGCTGCGGGTCCAGGGCACGTAGTTCGCCGCTGGCGCCGCCGCCGCCGGCAGGGTGAGGCCGAGCTCGGCCAGGCGCTCCTCAATTCGGCTCGACATCGATATACGTCCTTCCCCATCATCGCCAATTGCGTCGGCAAGCCATATACCGCAACCTCGCGGTGGGCAAAGTGACAGGGTCGCAAAAAGGCCGGAGGGACGATTTGGGCACGCCACGCCAGAACGGATTTCGCATGCCGGCGGAATGGGCGCCGCACCGGCGCACCTGGCTCGCCTGGCCCTGCCGCGCGGCCCTCTGGGGTGAGCATCTCGAGGAGGCGAAGCACGCCTATGCCGCCATCGCCCAGGCGATCGCCGGGTTCGAGCCGGTGACCGTCCTCGCCCGGCCCGACCTCACCGCCGATGCCTCCCTGCACTGCGGCAAGGGCATCTCGGTGCTGCCCATGCAGCAGGACGACAGCTGGGTCAGGGACACCGGCCCCGCCTTCCTCGTCAGCAATGACGGCCGGCTCGGCGGCGTCGCCTGGACCTTCAACGGCTGGGGCGAGACCTATCCCGACCATGTCGAGGATGCGCGCATGGCACGGCGCATGCTCGAGCATGTCGGTGCCGAGACGTTCACCACCCCGCTCGTCCTCGAGGGCGGCGGCGTGCATGTCGACGGCGAGGGCACGGCGCTGCTCTGCGAGCGCTCGGTCCTCGACGCCGGCCGCAACCCCGACCGCGACCGCGCCGACGTCGAGCGCGAGCTCGACGGCCTGCTCGGCATCGACAAGGTGATCTGGCTCGACGCCAGCCTGACCGACGACGAGACCGGCGGCCACATCGACAACCTCGCCTGCTTCACCGCCCCGGGCAAGGTCCTGACCCTCGACCCGGCGACGGCGAGCGAGGCCGATCGGCCCGGCCTCGAGCGCAACCTGGAGACGCTGCAGGCGGCGACGGACGCGGCGGGCCGCGGCCTCGAGGTCACGCTCCTGCCGCTGCCCAAGCCCAAGAAGCGCGCCGACGGCCGCCTGCTCACCCTGACTTATGTCAATTTCTACCTCTGCAACGGGGCCGTCATCGTCCCGGTCTTCGAGGACTATGCCGACGAGACTGCCAAGAAGCTGATCGGCCAGGCCTTCCCCGACCGCACGCTGGTGCCCATCGATGCGTCCGTCCTGCTCCAGGGCGGCGGCGGCATCCACTGCGTCACCCAGCAGCAGCCCCAGCCGCCGGCGGTCGCCGACGAGCGGTAGGTGGCGGCGGGTCAGCCGGCGTTGGCAAGCAGGGCGACGATCGCGTCATAGCCCCGCGATCGCGCGTGCTCGAGCGGCGTGATCCCGCTGCGGTCGGTGATCGACGGGTCGGCGCCGGCGTCGATGAGCGCCTGGACGCAGGCCTGATGGTCGGGCCCGCCATCACCCAGCACGACCGCCTCCATCAGCGCGGTCCAGCCCAGATTGTTGACATGATCCAGCGGCGCCCCCGCCTCGATCAGCCGGCGGACGACCTCGTGATGGCCGAGATGCGCCGCGGCGATCAGCGCCGTGCCGTCATAAGGGCTGGTCGTCAGGCCCGGATCGTTGCCGAGCTCGATCGCCAGCGACATCAGGTCGGGGTCGTTCGCCACGGCGGCGATGGTCACCACGTCGTAGGCCTGCCCCTCGAGCGCGTTCATGTCGGCACCCGCCTCGGCCAGTGCGCGCAGGGCCTCGTCCGCGGAGGCGAAGGCGGCAACATGAATCGGCGTGCGGCCGTCATCGTCCCGGACGTCGGGATCGGCGCCCGCCGCGGCGAGCTGGCGGATCATCGCCACGTCGCCCCGATGCGCGGCGAGATGCAGCCCCTCGTATCCGGCAATCCGGCTTGCCGAAGGCGGCGACTGGGCCTCCGCGCCAGAGGCGGCAGCCAGAACGGCGGCAGCGAGCAGGGCGCGCGGCAGCCACGATCGCCGGCACCGGCAACCGCCTCGCCGGGCGCTCAAAGCCGCCCCAGCCGCTCCGTCAGGAGTGTGAAGAACCGGTCCGCGTCGACCGCGTTCATCACCGTGGCCGTGGCCGGGCGCGGCTCGCGCGGGTGCCAGTCGACATTGGTGCGCCCCTGCGAGCGCCCCTCGGTCTCGATCTCGACATGGCAAAGCTTGCCCCGGAAGAGCGTCGGGTCGATCAGGTGGGCGATCACGCAGGGGTCGTGCAGGGGGGCGCCGTCGACCTCGTAGCGGTCGCTGTCGAACCGGTTGAAGAAGTCGATCAGCCCAGCCGCCGCCAGGGCGACCCTCGTGCCGAGCGCGCGGATCGCCTCGAGCCGCGGCCGGGTCACCAGCACCTGATGGGTGACGTCGAGCCCGAACATCGTGATCGGCACGCCACTCTCGAAGACGACGCGCGCGGCGTGCGGGTCGACATAGATGTTGAACTCGGCGGCTGGCGTCACGTTGCCGAGCCCGATCGCCCCGCCCATCAGGACGATCTCGCGCACCCGCGAGGCGAGCATCGGCTCCTTGACCAGCGCCATGGCGACATTGGTCAAGGGCCCGACCGGGCAGAGGGTGACGGTCCGGGGCTCGGCCGCCATGACCAGCTCGATGATCGCGTCGACCGCGTGGCCCGGCGCCAGCGGCATGGCCGGCGGCGGCAGCTCGACGCCGTTGAGGCCGGTCTCGCCATGCACGTATTCCGCCGTCTCCAGCCGGTTCACCAGCGGCCGATGGCAGCCCTTGTGCACCCGAATGTCCGGCCGCCCGGCCAGCTCGACGATCCGCCGCGCGTTCGCCTCGGTCAGGGCCAACGGCACGTTGCCCGCGACCGCCGTCACTGCCAGCACCTCGATCTCGTCGGGCGAGGCCAGCGCCAGCAGCAGGGCGATGGCGTCGTCCTGCCCGGGGTCGCAGTCGATGATGATGCGGTGGAGCGCCATGCGCCGCCCTATCCTTCTGTGAGCTTGAACTCGATCCGCCGGTTGCGGCGATAGGCGATCTCGTCGTCGCGCCGGTCGAGCGGCTGGAACTCGCCGAAGCCGGTGGCGGCGAGGCGCTCGGGCGGGATGCCCTGGCGCACCAGGAACTCGACCACCGAGATCGCTCGTGCCGTCGAGAGCTCCCAGTTCGACCTGAAGGCGCTGTTGGCGCCGACCGGCACCCGGTCTGTATGCCCGTCGACCCTGAGGATCCAGTCGATCTCCGGCGGGATGGTGGCCGCCACCTCGCGCAGGGTCTGGGCCAGGGCCTCGAGCTGCTCCGTCCCGTCGCGGCCGAGCCAGGCGGAGCCCGAGGCGAACAGCAGCTCGGACTGGAAGACGAACCGGTCGCCGACGATGCGCACCTCGGGCCGGTCGCCCAGGACCTCGCGCAGCCGGCCGAAGAACTCCGAGCGATACTGCGACAGCTCCTCGACCCGATCGAGCAGCGCCTGCTCGAGCCTGGCACCCAGGGAGGCGATCGTCCCCTGCTGCTCGACGATGCGCGTCTCGGACGAGTCGAGCAGGCTCTCGACGGCACCCAGCTGCCGGTTCAGCTCGGTGAGCTGGCGGCTGAGCGCCGAGATCCGCGTGTCCGCCACGCCGAGCGCCGTCTCGTTCTCGCCGACCGTGGCCTCGAGTGCGGCGATCTTCGTCTCGCGCTGCGCCAGCGCCGCCGCCTGCTCCTGCCGCAGGGTCGCGAGCTGATCGTCCAGCGCCTGCCGCGCCGCCCGTGTCTCCTCGAGCTCGGCCTCGAGCGTCTCCTTCTGCCCCGTGGCCTCGGCCAGCGCCGCGTCGCGCGTGCCGAGGTCACCCTCGAGCTGGCCGACCAGCACCCGCTCGCCGGCCAGCATCTCGGTCAGCCGGGACACCTGCTGCTCGAGATTGGCGATGAGCGCCGCCCGCTGGTCGACCGTCTCGGTGAGCTGCTCGCGCTCGCCGGCGAGAGTCTCGAGCTCCTGGTTGAGGGTCACCGTGCGCTGGCGGAGCGCCTCCTGGGTCTCGTCGCCGCCGGCGATGCGCCCCGCCGCCCGGTCGATCTGCTCCTCGAGGAAGTTGAGCGCGCGATCGCGCTCGGCGGCCGCCTGGCCCATGCCTTCGAGCCTTGCCCGCATCCGATCGATGGTCGCCTGAATGGCGTCGTAATCGGCCGCCGGCACGGGCGCCTCGGCCGCCGTCTCCGGGGCCGATTCGGCTTCCGGCTCGACCTGCGGCGCCGGCGCCTGCTCCTGCGCATGACCCGCCGCACCGGTCCCGAGCACGACCAGCGTCAAGAAGCACGAAAGAAACCTGAAAGCCGTCACGCGCGGTCACCTCCCGCGGGAGACCTTACGCGGCGCCATCAGCGAGAGAAAGGGGGCGAGTTCCAAGGGCGGCATGCCAGAAGCCCGCCGCCATCCCGGAGTGTCGCACCGGCCGAGCGTGACCCACGATCCGCGCCGCAGCCGCGACGCCGCCTTCTGGCACCGCGGTGCAGCGCCAGCTGCACGAGCGCGACCCGACCGAGTTCCTGAGCGAGCCGGGCCTCGCCGTGCTCGCCGAGTGCGCTCGAGGCGCTGGTCGCCGAAGCCGGCGTGCCGCCATCGGCACCTCCACCATTTCGGCTACGATCGACCTACACGGCCAAGGGCCTCTACATCGTCGATCTCTTCGTCGCCGAGGCGCATCGGCGGCAGGGCGTCGGCCGGGCGCTGGTGGGCGGGTGGCCCGCGCCGGGCACGTGGTGGCTCTTCGTCTGGTGGACCTCGAAGCCCGCCAACACCGAAGCACGGCGCCTATGCCGGCTCGGCCCTTCGAGCCGGTGCTGGCCCACGCCGTCTTCGACGCGGCCTTCGACGCGCTGGCCGACGAGGCCGCGTCCCGGCTGAAGCAGCCTAGAACTTGAAGTTGATGGTGGCCGCTGCGATGAACTGGTTGGCGTCGCCGGCATCGTCGACGATCGGGCTGTCCTCGGCATCGCCGACCATGCGCTTGTACTGCAGCGCCAGCGACGCCGACCATTTGTCGGTGAAGCGGTAATTTCCGTTCACGCCGACGCTCACGTCCTTGAAGCTCTCGTCGGCGCTGTACTGGTCGAGGCCGCTCTTGGCCGCGTTGTTGGCGTTGATGCCGAACTGCTCCGACATGTAGTCGTCGCTCGCCCAGGTGGTGGAGAGCTCGGCGCCGTAGGAGAACTTGCTCTGCGGCAGGGCGTCGAAATAGGTTACTTTCGGGGTGATGAGGAAGCCGTTGTTGTTCGCCACGTCGTAGATCAGGTCGATGGACGTCGTCAGGCTGCGGGTCGGCTCGGCGAGGAAATCCCAGCCGACCGTCGGGCCGAGCAGGAGTGCCGTGTCGGTGCTGTCGAGATCGTCCACCCGGTTGTTCTCGACATCGTCCCGCTCCGGGACCCAGAGCCCGCTGACACCGGCGCGAAAATGCGGGTCGGGCACGAAGTTCGAGCGCAGCACCGGGCCGGCGACCGTGACATAGGTGTCCGGGTGATAGAGGTCGTCCACCTGGAAGAGCCAGTTCGGCACCGGCTTGTAGTCGTCCGAGCCCTCGTAGTCCGGTGCGATGCCGCCGCCCAGCCCGATCGTGAAGTTCGCCGCGAGGGCAGGCACGCCCGCCGTCAGCACGGTCGCCGCCAGCAGGCCGGACGCCCAGGCACCGAGTCTCGCCATCACCACCAACTCCCCCAGTCTCATTGGCGGCCGCTGGCCACCTTGCCCTGCGCGCGACCCGGCCCCGCCAGGGCGCGGGCCGCAAATCGCACGTCTATACTAATGCGCTACTTGGGCGGCGCTACAGCGCGGCGAAACCCTGCCACGGCGCTTTTACTGTGGCGTGTCGGATGGGTGACAGCACCGGCCGCGCTCGCGGCTGCCGGGATCAGGTCGAGATCATCTTCTTCTCGATGCCCACTCCCGCGGCCAACGCCCGCTCGTACTCGAGCGGCACGGTCGCCGAATCCTGCAGCGCTATGCCGGTCGAATCGAAAAGCGTCACCTGATCCGCCGACTGCCGGCCCGGCAGGGCGCCGCAGACCACCTTGCCGATCTCGCCGGCGATGTCGCTCTCCTGGATGAGGCCCTGGCTGAGCGGCACGTTGATCTCGCCGTCGGTCCGGCACTGGCGGATGTCGTCGACGAAGATCCGCGCCCGCTGCAGGATGGCGCTCTCCAGCTCCTGGTCGCCGCCCTTGTCGGCGCCGACCGCGGCGATGTGCGTGCCCGGGGCGATCCACTCGTCGCGGACGATGGGTCCCCGCGCCGGGGTGATGGTGGCGACCACGTCGGCGCCCGGCACCACGTCCTCCAGGTTGGTCGAGACCCTGATCGTGAGCTCCGGGGAACTTCGGCTGCATGTTGCGCATGAACGAATCGAGCGTCGCCTGGCTGCGGCTCCAGACCCGGACCTCGGTCCAGGGCCGGATGGCGGCGGTCGTCAGGAGCGTGCCCTCGGCCATGTGCCCGGCACCGACGATGGCCAGCACCCGGGCATCCTCGCGTGCCAGGTGCCTGGTCGAGACCGCGGTCGCCGCCCCGGTCCGCATCACCGTGTGGTAGCTGCCGTCGACGATCGCCAGCGGGAACCCGGTTTCGGGGTGGGTGTAGATCAGGATCGAGAAGACCGTCGGCAGGTTGAAGCGCTCGCGGTTCTGCTCGCGGATCGACACCCACTTGCAGGCCGCGGCCTCGGGCTCCTCGATATAGGAGGGCATCGCCTCCCATTCGCCCGGATACTTGTCGAGGACGATGTGCCCCTTGGGCTCCATGAAGAAGCGCCCCTCGCCGTGCATCCGGTAGGCCTGCTCGACGCAGCCGACATACTCGGCCGGCGTCACCAGCCCCATCATGTCGCTGCGGCTCAGGATCAGCGTCTTGCGGTTGGCCCAGTTCTCCATCGTTCCGCTCCCGTGCCAGGGTCCAGGCCCCAGCGTGCGGCAGAACGCTCCACGGCGGCAAGCCCGTTCTCCCCGGCGGCAATCCGGGAGGCCCGAACGATGCCGGCACGGAAACGTCCTCGGCTGTCGCCTTGACCGGCAGGCCCCGTGGTTCCAGAACCGGTGCATCGGACGGGATCGGGGGTGGCGCCAGAAGAACGAGTCGGCGGCATGCGGGCGGGGACGCTCGCAGCATGTCGGACGTGGCGGATACGGCCCCTCGTGACGGTCGTTCATCCTTGCCAGAACTGGAAGCCAACATGCTCCGTCGTTTCAGCAAGCCTCGCTTCGCCGCCCTGGCCATGGCTGCGGCCATGGCCTTCGGCACGACGCCCGCCGTCGCCCAGGAGGCGATCGTCGTCGGCGCCAATATCGGCAACGTGCCCTGGGAGTTCCAGGACCAGTCCGGCGCCTTCGTCGGCTTCGAGATCGATCTCATGGTCGAGGTCGGCGAGCGGCTCGGGCGGCCGATCGAGACCGTCAACATCCCCTTCCAGGGCCTCTTCGCCGCAGTCCAGTCGGGCCGCATCGACGCCGCCACCTCGTCCATCACGATCACCGAGGAGCGGCTGAAGAGCGTCTCCTTCGCCCAGCCCTACTACGACAGCGACCAGTCGCTGACGGTGCGTGCCGACAGCGGCATCGGCGGCCTCGCCGACATGTCCGGCAAGGTGGTGGGCGTCGACACCGGCTCGACCGGCGACATGTGGGCGACCGCCAACACCGATGCCCACGGCTTCGCCGAGATCCAGCGCTACGAAGGGCTCAACCCGGCGATGCTCGACCTCGAGGCGGGCCGGCTCGACGGCTACATCTCCGGTATTCCGGCGCTGCTCTACTATGTCCGCGACAAGCCGCAGTTCGAGGTGGTCGGCGGATCCCGACCGGCGAGCGCTTCTCGGTCATGTTCGCCAAGGACGCCCCGCTCGCCGCCGAGGTCGACGAGGTCATCACGGCGATGAAGGAGGACGGCACACTCGCCGCCATCCACGAGAAGTGGTTCGGCAAGGCCCCGGCACCAGCACGGCCGAGGTGCTGCCGATACTTAGGGCGTCGACCGTCGGATCGGGGAGCGCGGCCGAGTCGCCCTCCTCGTCGTCCCGCGCCCGCCCTTGCCGCCGGTGACCTGAGCCCTTGGACATCTTCGAGACGTTCTTCAACCTCCGGGTCTTCCAGCAGGCGCTGCCGCTCCTGCTCACCGGGCCTCTGGGTGACGCTGCTCCTGGGTGCCGCCAGCATCGTGCTCGGCATGGCGGGCGGGCTCCTCCTCGCCCTCGCCCGGCTCTATGCGCGCTCGCCGCTGCGCCAGCTCGCGATCGTCTATATCGACGTCTTTCACTTTCGCGCCATCCCGCTCCTGTTCCTGCACAGATCATCGTCTATGCGCGCTGCCTTCGTCGGCATCCGGCTCTCGCCCTTCCTCTCGGCGGTGACGGCCCTCTCGCTCGTCTCGAGCGCCTATTTAACCGAGATCTTCCGGGCCGGCATCGAGGCGGTGCCGCAGGGCTATTCGAGGCGGCGCGCTCGCTCGGCCTTCGGCCCTGGCCCACCATGTGGAAGGTGATCCTGCCGCAGGCGGTGCGCATCGTCATCCCGCCCTTGACCTCGAACTCGATCAACGTGCTCAAGGACACGGCGCTCGCCTCCGGTCGTCGCCATGCCGGATCTCCCTGAAGCAGGCGACCCAGGCCCAGGCGCTGCGCCGCCAACCCGACGCCCCTGATCGCGGCGGCCGCCATCTACCTCGTCATCCTCCTGCCGCTGGTGCAGCTGGTGGCACTGCTCGAGCGGCGCTTCGCGAGCCAGCAGCGCTGAAGCCAATCCAGCCCGAAAGACCCCGCCATGCCGCTCGACCTCGACCTCGTCCGCGCCCGTTTCCCGGCCCTGCGTGACGGCGTCGCCTATTTCGACAATGCCGGTGGCTCGCTCGTCCTCGCGAGCGTCGCCGAGCGGGTCGCCGACTACCTGCTCACCAGCAGCGTCCAGACCGGCGCCACCTATGCCGCGTCGGAGCTCGCCGCCGCCCGGCTGCTCGAGGCGCGCGCCAAGGTCGCCCGGCTGATCAACGCCGCCCGCCCGGAGGAGATCGTGCTCAACGCCACGACCACGATCAACCTGCGCTTCCTCGCGACCGCCATGGCGAGCTCCCTCGCCCCGGGCGACGAGATCGTGGTGACCGGCTTCGACCACGAATCGAACATCGGCCCCTGGCGCGGGCTTGCCGAGCGCGGCGTCGTGATCCGCGTCTGGCAGCTCGATCCCGAGACCCTGGAGCCCGACCTCGACACGCTCGACCGGCTGATGACCGACCGCACCCGGCTGGTCGCCGTGACCCACGCCTCGAACATCATGGGCGGCATCCTGCCGATCCGCGCCATCGCCGACCTCGTCCACGCGCGCGGTGCGCGGATCTGCGTCGACGGCGTGGCCTACGCGCCGCATCGGGCGATCGATGTGCAAGCGCTCGACGTCGACTACTACGCCTTCAGCTTCTACAAGACGTATGGCCCGCATCTGGCCATGCTCTACGGCAAGCATGCGGCGCTGCTCGAGCTCGACGGGCTCTATCACTACTTCTATGGCAAGGAGAAGGTCCCGGCCAAGCTCGAGCCCGGCAATCCCAGCTACGAGCTGGCCTGGGGCACCACCGGCATCGTCGACTATCTGGACGAGCTCGGCGGCGGCACCGGCGACCACGCGGCGATCGAAAAGGCTTTCGCGCTGATCGCCGCGCACGAGGCGGTGATCGGCGGCCGGCTGCTCGATTTCCTCGGCAGCCGCAACGACGTGCGCATCGTCGGCAGCCGCACCGCCGATCCGGCACACCGCGTGCCGACTATCTCGTTCAAGGTGGACGGCCACGATTCGGCGGCGG
>JAWKVR010000035.1:0-42641 GCA_041397945.1 Geminicoccaceae bacterium | reverse complement strand
CTCCTGCGAGAGGCTCTTCGCCATCCCGACGATCGCCCATTTGGTCGCGGCATAGGGCAGCCGGTAGGCGTAGCCGAGCCGGCCGGCGACCGAGCTGATCATGATGATCGCTCCCTCCTCGCTCGCCTTGAGCAGCGGCACGGCGGCGCGCAGCGCGTAGAAATGGCCGTTGAGGTTGATGTCGACCGTAGCCTGCCAGGCCTCGGTCGCGATCGCCTCGACCGGTGCGGTCGGGCCGGCGATGCCGGCATTGTTGACCAAGAGGTCGAGCCCGCCGAGGCGCTCCTCGACGGTAGCAAAAAGTGACTTGGTCGCCGCCTCGCTGCCGGCGTCGGCGGCCACCGCGTGATGGTCCGGATGGGTCTTGCGGAAATCGGCCAAGGCCGCTTCGGCGACATCGCTGACCACGACGGAGGCGCCGTGCGCGATGAAGCCGTCGGCGATGGCCCGCCCGATGCCACCGGCACCTGCCGTCACGCAGACCCGAAGCCCCGGCCTGATCCCTGCAATGCGCTGCTCGGCGCCCGCCATTCCCCGCGTCCTCCCCGATCTCGTTCCCGATCGGTCTAGCAGCCCAGCCGACGGGCGACGAGGGGTCCGATCGCCTGGGCCACGACGAAGATGGCGAGGGCCATGACGACGATGCTGGCGCCGGCCGGCGTGTCGGCCTGCCAGGAGAGGGCGAGGCCGAGGGTGACGGCGAGCCCGCCGAGGCCGGCCGCGATGACCGCCATGGCTTCGGGCGTGGCGCTGAGCTGGCGGGCGGCGGCCGGCGGGATGATGAGCATCGAGGTGATCAGCAGGATGCCGACGATCTTCATGGCGGCGGCGATGACGAGCGCCACGAGCAGCATCAGGACGAGCCGGAGCCGCGTGGTGGGCGTGCCCTCGGCCCGGGCCATCTCGTCGTGCAGCGTGGCGAAGAGCAGCTCCGGCCAGTAGTGGCGAAGCACGGCGAGGACCACCGCACCGCCGATCACCGCCACCGCCACGTCCTGCCAGCGCACCGCCAGGACATCGCCGAAGAGATAGCCCAGGAGGTCGACGCGGACAGCACCCACGAGGCCGAGCAGGACGAGGCCGATGGCGATGCCGGAATGGGCGAGGATGCCGAGCAGCGTGTCGGTGGCGAGCGTGCGCTGCCGCTGCATGACGACGACGAGCAGGGCGATCAGCGCCGAGGTCAGGGCCACAGCGGGCATCAGGTCGATGCCGGTGACGAGGCCGAGCGTGACACCGAGCAGCGCGCCGTGGGCCAGGGTGTCGCCGAAATAGGCCATGCGGCGCCAGACGACGAAGCAGCCGAGCGGGCCGGCGACGGCGGCGAGCGCCAGGCCGGCGAGCCAGCCGCGCAGCAGGAATTCGGGGAGCATCAGCGGGGCTCGCCATCGGCAGGATGGGCGATCTCGCCGGACAGCGCGTGCTCGTGGTCGTGATGGTGGTGGTAGCGGGCGAGCACGGCCCCCGTTTGGGGGCCGAACAAGGCGAGATAGCCCGGATCGTCGCCCACCGCCTCCGGCGTGCCGCTGCAGCAGACATGGCGGTTGAGGCAGACGACGCGGTCGGTGGCCGCCATGACGAGGTGCAGGTCGTGGCTGACCACGAGGATGCCGCAGCCCTGCTCGTGGCGGATGGCGTCGATGAGGCCGAAGAAGGCGGCCTGGCCGTGGTGGTCGATGCCGGCGGCGGGCTCGTCGAGGACGAGCAGGTCGGGGCGGCGCAGCAGCGCCCGGGCGAGCAGAGCGCTGCAGCTCGCCGCCCGAGCGCCCTGGAGCAGCCGCGCCGCGAAGGCCGGCGTGCCGACCCTGGCGAGGCGGCGGCCTTGGCCGCCGCCGGCTGCTCTGTGGCGAATCGAGAAAGCGGGCGACGTCGATGGGCGAGTCGGGTCGATGGCGAGCCGCTGCGGCACATAGGCGAAGCGGAGGCCGAGTGCGCGGTTGACCCTGCCCGCATCGGGCTCGGATACCGGCCTGGAAAACGACGAGCGTCGACTTGCCGGCGCCGTTGGGCCCGATCAGGCTGACGATCGCCGGCGGCGAGGCTGAGATCGACCGCTTCGAGCGCCTGGTGGGTGCCGAGGCGAAGCGAGCGCCCTGGACCTCGACGAGGGTGCGGCTCATGCGGCGGCACTGCCCTGGCGGTCGCGGCAGAGCCCGCGCACCTCGAGGACGACGCTCTCGACAGCCAAAGCCCAGCTCATCGACCTCGGCCTCGATCGGGCCTGCCGCCGGCCGGTGCGGCACCTCGGTGCTGCCACCGCAGGCGCGGCAGATGAAGAGCTGGAGCGTCGATGCGGGCGGGCGACCGAGGAGCAGGCGACGAAGCCGTTGACGCTCGGCACCTTGTGGACAAGGCCCTGCTCCACGAGAAAGTCGAGGCTGCGATAGACGGTGGGCGGCGCCACTCGGCCGCGGTCGCGGGCGAGGATCTCGAGCACGTCATAGGCGCCGAGCGGCCGGTCGGCGGCGAGCACGATCCCGAGCACCTGGCGGCGCAGGGGCGTCAGGCTCTGGCCGCGCTTCGGCGCAGGCTCGGCCGCCTGGTCGAGCCGTCGAAGGACCCCCTTCCCGGCTCCTCCCGCTCGTGTCCCACGCTCCTGCCCATGCTCGCGAAACCCTGTTGCCGCCATGCGATCGTGGCGTTACTTTATAACATGACATTGCGCCGGGTGCCACCGGCGCGATGCCTTTGTCCCAGCGCCCCTGTCTTAGCGATCATCGCTTCCGGAGGATATGATGCGGCCCGCCCTGCGCCCGAGTCTCGTTTCGCTGTCCCTGTTGCTGGCCGGGCCGGCCGCAGCGGCGGAGCCGCCGCAGGTGGTGGCGAGCATCCTGCCGATCCAGTCGATCGCCGCATCGGTGATGGGCGACCGGGGCACGCCCCGGCTCCTGCTCGAGCCCGGCACCTCGCCGCACGCCGCAGGCCTCAAGCCGAGCCAGGCGGCGATGCTGGACGGGGCCGATCTCGTTCTCTGGGTCGGCCCGGAGCTCGAGGCCTTCCTCGAGCGGCCGCTCGAGGCGCTGGGCGGCGATGCCCGGGTGATAGCACTCGCCGCGACACCGGGCATCGAGCGCCTGCCCTACCGCGAGGGCCCGATCTTCGACGAGGCGGGGAGCATGCCAACGACCATGCGCACGCGGCCGGGCACGAGCACGAGCACGGTGACGAGCACGACCACGCCGACGAGCACGATGACGGCCACCATCATGGCACGCTCGACGCCCATATCTGGCTGTCGCCGGAGAACGCCCGCGTGATGGCCGGGCGCATCGCCCGGGAGCTGGGCGAGCTGGATCCCGAGAATGCCGGGCTCTATGCCGCCAATACCGAGGCCTTCGACCGGTCGCTGGATGCCGTCGAGGCGGAAATCCGAACGATGGTCGAGCCCCTGCGCGGCCGGCCGTTCATCGTCTTCCACGACGCCTATCACGGCTTCGAGCACCATTTCGACATCGAGGCCGCAGGTGCGGTCCATGTGACGCCGGACGTCCAGCCCGGGGCGGCGCGCGTGGCGGAGCTGCGCTCGGCGATCACGGAGACGGGTGCCGTCTGCGTCTTCACCGAGCCCCAGTTCGAGCCGCGGCTGGTGGCGACGCTGATCGAGGGCACCAAGGCCGGGACCGGCACGCTCGACCCGCTGGGCACCGACCTCGAGCCGGGCCCGGACGCCTATCCCGAGCTGCTCCTGGGCCTGGCCCGGGGCCTCGAGGAATGCCTCGGCGGCTAGCGGCTCTCGAGCACGACGACGGGCCAGCCGGCGAGAAGTGCTCCGAGGTCGAGACCGGGGCCGGCTTCGGCGCCCGTGAGCAGGCAACCACGACTGTACCCTGGAGCGCCGGCGGCGAGGCGAGGCACGTGCCGGCGAATTGCAGGTAAACAGCGCCTCACCGGGCGGCAAAGCCGGCTCGAAGCGCCGAGCAACGCGGCACGACGAGCCAGGGCCGCGTCGGCGGTCATGCGGGCGAAGGCCAGAACGCGGCCCGCAGCGGCGCGCTGGATCGGGCGCTTTGGGCCCCCGCCGCATGAGCGAGGGTCAGGCGGCGCGATCGGCGAGCATGCGCTGGATCAGGAACTGCTTCACGCGGCCCCGGTGCCAGTCACGGGCGAAGTCGGGGGGCGGCTCGGCGAGCTGTGCCGCAAGATCCGCGAAATCGGCCGGGTGGCGGTTGTCCGGATCGACCAGCCCGAGGTTCCAGAGCTCCGCCCCCTGGTAGATGTCCGGAATGCCCGGCATGGCGAGGCGAAGCGCCGTCTGGGCGAGGCTGCGGGCGATGCCTTCGGGCAGCAGGCGGCTGCGGAAGGCGTGGAGCGCCCGGCCCGTGACGCCTTCGAGGCAGGCGGTGGCGAAAGCCTGCGGCGCTCTCGTAGGCCTCGTCCGGCGCCGTCCAGCTCGAGCGGGCCTTGGCCTCGCGCAGCGCCTTGACCAGGTAGGCATTCAGCCGTTCGGCAAGACCTCGAGGCCGGCCGCGTCGGCGGGCTCGAGGCCGTCGGGCCAGGCGCCGACGATGGTCTGCCAGACGAGGCAGGCATCGCTCGCCGCGATGGCTTCGGGCTTCGCCTCTAGCCAGCCGGCGATGGCTTCCCGCCAGGCCGCCGCATGGTGGCCGAGGCCGATCAGGCGGGCGCGCAGGTCCTCGCCGCGCTTGCTGTCGTGGGTGCTGCCGGCGAGCTGGCAGAGCGGCGGCGTGGCCGCGGCAAAGGCGTGGAAGGCCGCGGTATCGAGAACGGGGTGCCCCGGCTCGCCGCCGACCTCGTTGAGCGCCACGAGGCGGATATGGCGGTAGAAGGCCGTGTCCTCCTTGGCCTTGGCCATGACCGGCCCGGTGAGCTGCTGCAACCGCGCCGCCCAGTCGAGGGCGGCGGCACTGGCGGTCGTCGCCTCGAGAAGGTGCTCGATCAGGGCGAAGGGCAGGTCGTCGGCGAGACGGGCGCGCCGCCTTGCCTCGGCCAGCACCGCCCCGAGACGCTGGCGATCGGCGGCATCGGGCGGCGTGCCGTCGAGATAGGTGCGGTAGACGGGGAAGGCCAGGATCATGGCGGTCAGGGCACGGGTCAGGCTGGCGCGGCCGACATCCCGGAGCCGGGCGTCGGCTGCGGCGAGGCGCAAGGCCGAGGCGACCAGCCATTCGAGCTCGCCGGCGAAGCTGGCGCCGAGGACCAGCGCCTTGCAGTTCCTGAGCATGGTCGCAAAATCGGCTTCGCCTGACGCGACCTCGCGCCAGAGGGCATCGAGCACCCCCATGCCGTCGCCGGAGACGAAGAGCCGGGCAAGGCGATCGGCGGCCTCGTAGCCGGTAGTGCCGGCGACCGGCCAGTCGGGGCGGAGCCGTTCGTCGCCCTCCAGGATCTTCTCGACCCAGACGGGCGGCGGCGCACCGCCAGTGGCCTCGCGAAGCGCCGCGTCGAGCCGGCGCAGATAGGCCGTGGGGTCGCGCAGGCCGTCGATATGGTCGAGCCGGACACCCTGCACGGCCCCCTCGGCGACCAGCGCCAGCAGCAGGCGATGGGCGTCGGCGAAGACAGCCTCGTCCTCGACCCGGACCCCGACCAGCCCGTCGATGTCGAAGAAGCGGCGGTAGTTGAGCGCCTCGCCGCCGAGCCGCCAGTAGGCGAGCCGGTAGGCCTGGCGCTCGAGCAGCGCATGCAGCTCGCCCACGCCGGTCGGGGCGGCGTCGGCCCGGAGCGGGAAGCGCTGGTCGTGGTAGCAGAGCTCGAAGCCGCCGGCGGTCGCCTGGACTTGAAGCTCGCCCGCGGCCAGCACCTCGCCATAAGGGGCGCCCAGCACCGGCAGGAGCAGCCGGCCGGGGGTGGCGCCGGCCGTGGCCTCCCAGTCGATATCGAAATGCCCGGCGAAGGCGCTGGCGCGACCGTGCCGCAGCACGTCCCACCACCAGGCATTGTCCGCGCCGACGCCCATGTGGTTCGGCACGTGGTCGAGAATGATGCCGAGCCCCGCCGACTTCGCCCTGGCGGCGAGGTCGCGAAAGCCCGCTTCGCCGCCGAGGGCGGGCTCGATCACGTTCGGGTCGACCACGTCGTAGCCATGGGTCGAGCCGGCGCGCGCCCGCCAGATCGGCGAGAGGTAGAGGTGGCTGATGCCGAGCCGCGCGAGATAAGGGATCGCGGCTGCGACGGTGGCGAAATCGACGCCGCCGCGGAGCTGGATGCGATAGGTGGCGCGAACGGCCTCAGCCACGCGGGCGCTCGTCGGCGAGCGCCTGGATCAGGCGCCGGGCCGGCCCGCTGCCGAGCAGGCCGGCAATGTCGTGGATGGTGCGCCGGCGCCAGTTCGGGTGCTCGTCGATCGTCGCCGGCAGGTTGGGCTGCTCGACGGCACCGTCCAGATCCTCGAGCTGCGCCATGGCAATGGCCGAGGGTGTCCGGGCGAGAAAGCGGTGCAGCGCCAGGGCGATCGCCTCGGGCTCGTCGCCCGCCGACAGGTCGTCGTCGAGCAGCCCCTCGTAGCGCAGCGCGTCGCGCAGCCGCTGGCAATCGATGGTGCGCTCGTCCCGGGCGGCAGCGGCCTCGGCCGCATCGAGCTGTCCCGCCCTTTCGCGCCAGTCGATATCGCGACCTCCGAGATAGCCCCGCACGGTGGCGAGGTCGTGGGTCGAGATGGTGGCGAGCGCCGCCTGCGGATACTGGCCGGAAGCATGGAAGAGGCCGCTTTCCCAGCGCTCGAACCAGACGACCTTGTAGGAAAGGAGCCCTGCATCCTGCATCGCCTCGCGAAAGCCCGGTGCCACGGTGCCGAGATCCTCGCCGATGACGAGGCAGTCATGCGCGCGCGACGCCTCGGCCACTGTCGCCAGCATGCGGTGGAGCGGGTAGCGCACATAGGCGCCGTCGGCGGGCGTGCCGCCGGCCGGAATCCAGAAGAGCCGCATCAGCCCCATGGCATGGTCGATGCGCACGGCGCCGGCATGGGCCATGGCGGCCGCCAGGATGGAGCGCAGGGGCGCCATGTCGCGACGCCGCAAGGCCACGGGCGAAAGCGGGGCGACGTTCCAGTTCTGGCCCTTCGGGCTGAACGCATCCGGCGGGGCGCCGATCGTGGCACCGGCGACGACCGCCTCGGGATCGGCCCAGACATCGGCCCCGTCGGGCACCACACCGACCGCGATATCGGCATACAGGCCGATGCGCATGCCGGCATCCATGAGCGCCTGCTGCGTTCGCGTGAGCTGGCGCTCGGCCAGCCACTGCAGGAAGGCGGAGCACTCGACCGCAACAGCGTGCTCGGCGGCGAAGGCGGCGACACCGGGCGCATCGACCCGGCGAAGCTCGACCGGCCAGTCGGGCCAGGCGACCGCGCGACCGGTCCGGGCGCGGAGGGCCAGGCCAATGGCCTCGAAGCGGGCAAAGCTCTCGAGCGGTGCGCCCCTGGCGGCCCGCCACTCGTGAAATTCGGCGAGCGCTGGATGCCCCCGGGCGAAGCGCTCGTGCAGTGCTGCGAAGGCCTGCTCCTTGAGTGCTGCCACCGCCGGGTAATCGACGAGCTCACCCGCGGGCGCAGCGGGCAAGGCCGGCAGCTCGAGGCCGAGCTCGGCGGCGGCGGCGTCGAGGGCGATGGCGAAGGGGTCGAGCCAGAGCCGGCTCGATGGCGCGTAGGGACAGGCCCGCTCCGGCTGATCGCGGAAGCGGGCGTGGAGCGGGCTGAGGCCCAGAAGATCGGCGCCGCGCGTGGCGAGGCCCGTGCCGAGCCGCTCGAGATCGGCGAAGTCGCCGATGCCGGCATTGCGCGGGGAGCGCAGCCCGTAGGTCTGGCAGGCCACGCCCCAGAGCCGGCCGAGCCCGAGCTCCATCGGCGTCAGGGCGGGCGTGAAGGCGCCGTGCGGGGACTCGACAGCACCATCGAGCGGGCCCATGGCCTCGAGCAGGGCCGCCTTGGTCGCCGGCGTGGTGACGTGCCAGTTGCCTTCGAGGTCGAAGAAGCCGGGCTCGATGCCGGCCGCTGCGGCACGGCTGTCGAGATCGCCGCTCACGGGTGCTGCTCGATGCTGGCGGCGACCGACCAGCCCGGTCGGCGATCGGCCGCAGGATCGGTGCCGGGACTGGCATGGAGGCAGCGGCCGGGCGCTGCCGGGAAGCCCGCTTGGGGCTCCGGCCCGAGATTGGCCTGCAGGGTGAGGGTGTTGCCATTGGCGAGCTGCCAGGCGAGCGTGAAGCCGCAGGCGCCATGCCGGGCGATGGCCGCACCGGGCGCCATGCCGGCAAGGCCGGGCACGATGTGCTCGCGGCGCAGGTCGAGGAGGGCCTGGACGAGGCGGCGCCGTTCGGCATGGCCGGCCTGCCCGGCCTCGGCCCAGTCGAGACGGCTCGCGGCGAAGGTCGCGGGGTCGAGCGGGTCGGGGATGGTCGCCCTTACGACGGGATCGGCGAAAGCCTTGAACTTCCTGAACTCGCTCCGCCGTCCCTCGCGCACCGCATCGGCGAGGGGACCCGCGAAATCGCAGAAGAAGAGGAACGGCGTCGTTGCCCCCCACTCCTCGCCCATGAAGAGCAGCGGCACGTGCGGGCTCAGCAGCAGGACTGTCTGGAGCGCCACCACGGCCTCGCCCGGGGCCAGCCGAGTCAGCCGCTCGCCGAAGGCGCGGTTGCCGATCTGGTCGTGGTTCTGCAGGAAGTCGATGAACGCAGTGGGCCGGAGATGGGCGCTCGGCTCGCCGCGCGGCGCCCCGTCGCGATGCGGCGAGGGCTGGCCCTGGTAGACGAAGCCGCCGGCGAGGCTGCGCAAGAGCAGGCCGACCGGGTCTTCGGCATAGTCACGGTAATAGCCATCCGTCTCGCCCGTGGCGATGACGTGGGCGACGTGGTGCCAGTCGTCGTTCCACTGGGCATCATACCGGCCGTCGAACCAGCCGGCGATGTTGTCCTCGTTCTCGAGCACCAGGTGCACCTGCCGCTCGCCGCCGAAGCGCTGGCGCACGGCCCGGGCGAGCTCGGCCAGGAGATGCGCCTCGCCCTCGTCGACGATGGCATGCACGGCATCGAGCCTGAGGCCGTCGATGCCGTAGGTCTCGAGCCAGAAGAGCGCGTTCTCGATGAAGAACGCGCGGACCGCCGGCTCGCGGAAGTCGATCGCCGCCCCCCAGGGGGTGCTCACGTCGTCGCGGAAGAAGCGGCTGGCATAGGCGCCGAGATAGTTCCCGTCCGGGCCGAAGTGGTTGTAGACGACGTCGAGAAAGACCATGAGGCCATGCGCGTGAGCCCGGGCGACGAAGGCGGCCAGATCCTCGGGCGTGCCGTAGCTCTCGTGCACGGCATAGGGCAGGACACCGTCATAGCCCCAGCCTGGCGCTCACCGCCGAAGGCGGCGCAGGCAGCATCAGCTCGACCGCGGTGATGCCGAGCTCGGCGAGGCAGGGCGGCTTCGCCGCCGCGGCAGCCAGCGTGCCCTCGGGTGTGAAGGTGCCGAGATGCAGCTCGTAGAGCACGGCCTCGTGCCAGGGCCGACCGCGCCACGCCGGATCGGTGGCGATCGGCCCCGGCACCAGGGAGGCCGTGCACGCCGCCCTGCTGGGCGCGGGACGCGGGATCCGGCACCTCGCTCCCGTCGGGCAGCCGGAACGCATAGGCGTCACCGGGCTGAAGGGGCGTCTCGGCGGTGAACCAGCCGTCGCCGACGGGCCGCATCGGCAGCGCCTCGCCCCGGGCCACGACTCGACGTCGGGGCTGTCGGGCGCCCAGAGGTCGAAGCGGGTGCCGCCGGGACCGGTTTCGGTCCGGAAACGCATCATGCCGGGCTCCTTCGCGCGCGAGCCAGTGGCGGCCTTCGGGATCAATCGCCGCGGGCCCGCCCCGCCGCCCGCTCGGATGGGTCGAACGGATCTTTGGCATCGCCGTTCCCGCAAGCGTCGTGGTCATGGCCGCTCTACCATTCGCGCCTCGCCGAGGACAGCACGAGCCCGGCGCCGGAGGTCGCCCGGCACTGCCAGCAGTTTCCCGAGAACCGCGGGTGCCGCAGCGCCAACGGGTCACATGGGCAATCGTCGCATATTTCGGCGGGATGGGCGAAGAGCTTTGGCCCGCGATCCGGCTCGGGCACCGGGAGAGTTGGCTGCCATGACCGAGCGCGCGACGAGGAGGATCCCCCAAGGCCGGCTCGATCCCGGTGGCATGCCGATGACGGCGCCGGGCGGCGGCGGGCGGGACACGCGCTCGCCGGAGAGGGTGGTCGTCGACCTCGCCATCCGGCTCGTCCTGCTCGGCCTCTTCACCTACCTCACTTTCGTGCTGATCCGGCCATTCCTGCCGATCGCCATCTGGGCCTCCATCCTGACGGTGGCGCTCTACCCGGTCTTCGCCTGGCTGCGCGCCCGGCTGGGCGGCAACGGCGTGGCCGCGGCGGCGCTGCTGACGATCGCCGGCCTCGCTGTCGTCTTCGGCCCGGCGGCGGTTCTCACCTCCAGCCTCGTCGTCTCGCTGGATCACATGGTGCTCGGTATCAAGGCCGGCACGCTGACCCTGTCGAGCCTGCCGGATTCCGTGACGGCCTTGCCGCTCATCGGCGAGGCGCTGCACCGCCTCTCGACGCTCGCCACGGCAAACCTGACCGACCTGCTGGCGCAGTATGGCGGGCGACTTCTGGCGCCGGGCGCCTGGCTTCTGGCACTGGCGATCGACGTGGCCGAGAGCTTTGCCGCGTTTGCCGTATCCGTGGTGGTAGCGGGGTTTTCTATCTTGCCGGCCCGAAGCTCGCCCGGCGCGTGAACGAGGCCGCGCTGCGCGTTGCCGGGCCACGCGGTGCCGACTTCGTCGACCTCACCGGCGCCACCATCCGCAACGTGGCACGCGGGGTCATCGGTGTGGCGGTCCTGCAGGCCCTGCTGGTCGGGGTGGGCCTGATCGTGGCGGACGTGCCGCATGCCGGGCTGCTGACGCTGGCGGTGCTGGTGCTCGACCATCCAGGTCGGCATTCTGCCGATCGTGGTCCCGCTGATCATCTGGTTCTGGCTGACCCGCGAGCCGACAGCTGCCCTGCTGTTCACGCTCTACATGGCGCCGGCCGGCACGATCGACAGCCCCCTGAAGCCGATGGTCATGGGCAAGGGCTGGCCACACCGGTGCCGGTCATCTTCGTCGGCGTGCTCGGCGGCACGATCGCCTACGGCCTGCCCGGCCTCTTTCTCGGGCCGATGATCCTGGCCCTCGCCTACGAGCTCGTCTCCTTCTGGCTGCAGGACGAGCCGAGGCCACCCGACGACGCGTGACCGGCCCGGGCCGACCCTTCGCTCGTGTCAGCGGCGATCGAGCAGACGGCTCAGGATCAAGCCGATGCCGAAAGCGGTGAGCAGGCTGGCGAAGGGATGGTCACGCACCCGTTGCTCCACACCGGCGAGCACGTCCTCGCCACGCAACGGCAGATCGCCGGCCAGCCGCTCGAGCTCGTCGTGCAACTCGTCCAGCTTGGCATCGGCGGCGGCCGGGCCTCCGCAGCACCCCGCTTGCCGAGACCGGCGAGCGTGCTCTTGAGTCCGGCGATGTCCTCGCGCAGGCGATCGAGATCGTCCCGGAGCGTGCTCGATCCCCGGTCGTCGTCTGTTGCTTCATCGGCGGCGCGGGCGGCCATGGGCAATCTCCTCGACTGTGACCACCCGATCTGACCACCGGGCGGCGGCAGGCGCAAAGCCTTTCTCCGGTGTCGGCCCGGACCGGGGACCGGGAGTGCTTCGAGCCCCGGCACCCACCGGCTCAGGCCACGTCGAGCGCGGCCAGGATCTCCTGCTCGAGCTCGGCCACGAGACACTGGAACTCCACGATGCGGGCGGCGCGGCGCCGATCGGTGGACGCCTCCCAGCGACCCAGCGCCTCGAGCGCGTCGCCGTAGTCCGCGCACAGGCCGCGGAACTCGGGATCGGCCGCCAGCCGCAGCTCGAGGGCGGCCAGATGCATCGTCAACCGCTCCAGCACATGCTGCGCTTCGTCGGGCATGGCGTCGGCTCACCCCCCTTCGAACGCGATCGTGGCAGCGCCCACCGGCGGAGGTGCGCCTTGCCTTCGCTGTCGAGCCTGATGCCGGGGGGCTTCGCCGCGCAGTACGTTGCTGTTGCCTACGTGATTCCGGAGGGTGATCACCATGCTGCCGGATCGGCTGTAGCGGGGCCACGATCGTGCTAGGTTGCGCCAGGGGGCTCGGGTCGGTCGAGGTGGCGGGAGAAAGATGCGCGAGTGGGCGAATTCGGCGCAGGCTGGCGAGGAGGAGGACGGCGAAGCCGCATCCGGAGTCACCAAGGCGGGCGTGCGTCGGCAGCTCGCCCGCATCCTGGCCAGCCCGTCCTTCGACGCCTCGGAGCGCAATCGGCGCTTTCTCGAGCACGTCGTCGAGGAGACCCTTGCGGGCCGCGGCGACCGGATCAAGGCCTACGGCGTGGCGCTCGAGGTGTTCGGCCGCGACGACAGCTTCGATGCCCAGTCCGACCCCATCGTCCGTATCGAGGCAAGCCGGCTGAGGCGCAGCCTCGAGCGCTATTACCTGCTGGCGGGGCAGGAAGATCCGGTGCGGATCTCGATACCCAAGGGCGGCTACATGGCGGCCTTCGCCACCACTGACGGCGAGGCCGCCAATGCAGTGGCCCCGCCCCCGGCCGACAAGGCCGGACGGGTGCCGGCCAGGGGTGGCCGGATCCTCGCTGCGCTCGCGATCGGCCTCGTGCTGATCGGTGCCGGGCTGGCCGGCGGCTGGACGCTCGCGTCCTACTGGCCGGGCCGGGCCGCGGCGGTCGTCGGCGCCACGCCGGCGCGTGGCCCTGTCGTGCTGGCCATGCCGTTCGAGGACGACGGCAGCCCGGCGGCCAGCGCCATGCTGATCGACGGCTTCAGCCGCGAGGTGGTGGCCGGGCTCACGCGCTTCGGCGGCCTCTCCGTGTTCGACGCCGAGATGGCCGGGCGCGCGCTGGACGAAGAGGACGAGCAGCGACTGGCGACCCTGCTCGGTGTCGACTTCCTCCTGACCGGCGGGGTGAGCATCGGCGACGACCGATTTGCCGTGACCGCCTCGCTGATCGACCGCGCCAGCGGGCGCCATGTCTGGTCCGGGCACTTCGACGGCGACGTCACCGCAGCGTCGATTTTCGCCGTGCGCGACCAACTGGCGGATCGCGTGGTGCAGGAGCTCGCCCAGCCCTACGGCGTCCTCTTCGGCGAGCAGCTGCGCGAGCAGGAGGGCAAGCCGCCGGAAGCGCTCACTTCTTATGAATGCGTGCTGCGCTTTCACCGGTACTGGCGCGAGCTGGATCGGGACGGCTATTCGCCGGTCCGCCAATGCCTCGAGCGGACCATCGTCGCCGATCCCGATTATGCCCAGGCCCTGGCGGCCTTGGCCCTGCTCCTGGCGGACGGCTACCGCCTCGGCTACGACCCGGACGGAGCGGGCGGCGGGACCCTGCCCCGGGCACTGGCGCTCGCCCGCCGCGCCGTCGAGCTGGCGCCGGCCGACTCGCAGGGCTACGTGGCGTTGCAGCTCGTCTACTGGCTGATGAACGATGTCGAGCGCAGCCTCGCGGCCGGCGAGCGTGGCCTCGCCCTCAACCCCAACGACACCGAGCTCTTGGCGGAGCTCGGCCGGCGCTACTGCCTGCGCGGCATGTTCGACATCGGCGTGCCGATGATCGACGAGGCCTTCGCCCGCAACCCGATCCTGCCAGGGCACTACCGGATCGGCCCGTTCCTCGCCCGCTCGCTGCGGGCGACTACGCGGCGGCGCTGATCGAGGCCGGGCGGATCGGCATCCCGAACACGGTTTTCGGCCACCTCGCACTGGCCATTGCCCATGCCAGGCTCGGCGACGTCGCGGAGGCGGCTGCAGCGGTGGAACGGATCCTCGCCATCGACCCGGCCTATGGCGAGCATGTCCACCAGGATCTGGCCAAGCGAAACGTCCACCCCGAGCTGATCGAGGCCCTGGCCGACGGGCTGCGTCTCGCGGGCCTCGAAGTGGCGGCAGCACCACGCCCGACGAGCTATTGAAGCACCCGCCGAATGGCGCCCGAGCGGCCTCGGTAGGTTACAGCAACGTACTTCGGCGCGGCCCATTCGACGGGTCAATGGCGCCCTCCGCTGCGCCCCGACCACGGAGCATCATGGTGAAAAGATCGGCGGCCTCGATTGCCGCGGCGCTGGCGCTGGCCGCACCCTGGAGCGCGCCGAGGCTCTGGCCGAGCCCGCAACCGAGGCTGCGCCGGTGCCCGGCGGGTGGTCCTTCGCGCTCACCCCCTATGCCTGGTTCATCAGCCTCAAGGGCGATGTCGCGACCTTCGATGGCGCGCCGCCCGTCAATGTCGATGCGGACTTCAAGGACATCATCGACGACACCAACGGCGCCGTGCTGCTCGGCGGCGAGGCGCGCCACGGCCGGCTCGGTGTGGTGTTCGACATCAACTACCTGGACATCTCCGGTAAGGGCGACACGCCGGGGCCTCTGTTCGGCGATGCCGAGATGGACAGCCGGACCCTTTTCTCCGACGTCGCCGGCTTCTGGGAGGTCTACGCCGACGACCGGGTCCGCCTCGATCTCTCGGGCGGCGTCAGGCTCTGGTATGTCGAGGCCGAGGTCAACCTGCGCGCAGGCATCGCCCAGCCGCGCACCGACGAGAACAGCGAGGCCTGGGTCGACCCGATCGTCGGCCTGCGCGGGCGGGCGGTGCTGGGCCGCGGGTTCTTCCTGGCCGGCGAGGCGGACTACGGCGGCTTCCATATCGGCTCCGACAAGACGTGGCAGGTGCTGGCCACGCTCGGCTACGAGTTCAGCGACCGGCTCTCCGCCCGCGCCGGCTATCGCTATCTCTCGGTCGACTACGAGCACGACGGGTTCGTCTGGGATGTCGACATCCAGGGCCCGATCGTCGGCGTGACCTGGCGGTTCTGAGATACTGAACGGATGCAGAGGAGGAAATGGCATGACCAGCGGACATAGTCTCGTTCTCGGGCTGAGCCTGGCGCTGCTCGCCACCGGTCCGGCGGTCGCCCAGCAGGTCACGGGCGAGCTCGGCTCGCCCGCGGCGACGTCCACCATCCCGGGCAACCAGCTGCCGGCGCCGGCGCCGGCGTTCGGCGGCGTGATCACGGACGATGCCCTCAGCTCCAAGGCCTGGTGGCCGCCGCGCATCGTGCCGCCCGAGGGGGCGCCGAACATCCTGCTCATCATGACCGACGACGCCGGCTTTGCCGTGCCGAGCACGTTCGGGGGTGTCATCCCGACGCCGGCCATGGATCGCATCGCCGAGGCCGGCCTGCGCTACAACCGGGTGTTCTCCACGTCGCTGTGCTCGCCCACGCGCGCGGCGCTGATCACCGGGCGCAATCATCACTCGGTCGGCTTCGGTGTGATCGCCGAGCAGGCCACGGGCTTTCCCGGCTACGACAGCGTCATCGGCGTGGACAACGCCACCATCGGCCGCATCCTGCGTGACAACGGCTACGCGACGTCGTGGTTCGGCAAGGACCACAACACGCCGTCCTACCAGGCGAGCCAGGCAGGACCGTTCGACCAGTGGCCGACCGGCCTCGGCTTCGACTACTTCTACGGGTTCGTCGGCGGCGACGCCAACCAGTGGGGCCCCAACCTGTTCCGCAACACCACGCAGATCTATCCCTTCGAGGCCCACCAGGGCACCTTGCGGATGGACAGGAACGACGCGGCGATCTGGCCGGTCACCGGCGAGGAGAGCTCGTGGAACATGATCACCGCGATGGCCGACGATGCCATCGACTGGATGACGCGGATTCACCAGACCAACCCCAGCCAGCCGATCTTCATGCACTACGTGCCGGGCGCCAGCCACGCGCCGCACCACCCGACCAAGGAATGGGTGGACAAGATCCACGCCATGCATCTTTTCGACGACGGCTACGAGAAGCTGCGCGAGCGCATCTTCGCGAACCAGCAGAAGCTCGGTGTCATTCCCGAGGGCCTGGAGCTGACGCCCTGGCCGGATGACATCCTGACGCCCTGGGACAAGCTCACGCCCGAGGCGCAGAAGCTCTACATTCGCCAGGTGGAGGTATTCGCCGCCTACGTCGCCTACAGCGACCACGAGATCGGCCGCGTCATCCAGGCCTTCGAGGACCTGGGCAAGCTCGACAACACGATCGTCATCTACCAGAACGGCGACAACGGGACGAGCGCGGAGGGCGGGCCGGAAGGCACCTTCAACGAGGTGGCGTTCTTCAATGGCGTGCGGCCGACCGTGGAGGAGCAGACGAAGTTCTACGACGCCTGGGGCACCGAGTTCGCCTACAATCACATGTCGGCCGGCTGGTCCTGGGCCTTCGACACGCCCTTCGACTGGTTCAAGCAGAACGCCAGCCGCCTCGGCGGCACCAATCAAAACATGGTGATATCCTGGCCCGCGCGCATCAAGGACAAGGGCGGCCTGCGCGAGCAGTTCATGCATGTGATCGACTACGTGCCGACGCTTCTCGAGCTCACCGGCATCCCGGCACCGGCAGTCGTCGACGGCATCGAGCAGAAGCCCATCGAGGGCACCAGCTTCGCCTACACCCTCGATGCGGCTAACGCCGACGCCCCGTCACGGCACACCCGCCAGTACTTCGAGATGATGGGCCAGTGGGCGCTGTACGACGACGGCTGGCTGCTGAGCACCAAGGTCAACCGGACCCCCTGGGACGCCTACAGCCCGGCCAACCCGGACCCGCTCAACAACCAGGTGTTCCAGCTCTACAATCTGAACGAGAACTGGAATCAGACCGACGACATCGCCGCCGCGCACCCGGACAAGGTCGAGGCGATGCGGGCGATGTTCCTCGAGGAGGCGAAGAAGTACCAGGTCCTGCCGCTCGATGCCTCGGTCGGGGCGCGGGTCGCGGCGGCGCGGCCGAGCCTCACCGCCGGCCGCACGGAGATGGTCTTCACGCGGCCGATGACCGGCCTGCCGCAGGGCGACGCCCCCTATCTGCTCGGCACCTCCTACACCATCACCGCGGACATCACCGTGCCGGAAGGCGGTGCCGAAGGGATGATCGTGACCTCGGGCGGCCGCTTCGCGGGCTTCGGCTTCTACCTGCTCGAGGGCAAGCCGGTGTTCCTCTGGAATCTCGTCGATCTGGAGCGGCCGAGATGGGCGGCCCCGGACGCGCTCGAGCCCGGCCGGCACATCATCGAGTTCGACTTCGTCTATGACGGTCTCGGCCTCGGCACGATGGCCTACAACAACTTCAGCGGTATCGGCCGGCCGGGCACCGGCACGCTCAAGGTGGACGGCAAGGTGGTCGACACGCAGAAGATGGGGAAGACCATCCCCATCATCCTGCAGTGGGACGAGAGCTTCGACATCGGCTCCGACACCATCACCGGCGTGAACGACGCGGACTACCGCCCGCCCTTCCCGCTGACCGCCGAGCTCAACAAGCTCACGATCACGATCGACCGGCCGCAACTGTCCCCCAAGGACATCGAGGAGCTCGAGGCGGCCATGAAGAAGGTCGACGCCGCCCGGCAGTGATCACGAAGCGGTGTCGGTGGCGAGATCAGGAAACGGGCCTGAGCAACACGGGCCGAACCAAAGGGAGACCAGAACGATGCACGACAGGACGAAGGCCGCATGGCGGCTCGGCATGCTCGGGGCGGTGGCGATGCTGGCCGCCTGCACCAGCAGCTCCAGCCAGATCGAGACGAGCGCGGCGCTGCCGAAGCCGCAGGTCATCGTGGTGCAGGACTTTGCCGTCCAGGCCGGCGAGGTGCAGCTCGATCCGGGGCTCAGCGGCACGATCGACGAGACCCTCGAGGGCAACAAGCTGCCGCCGAACACGGCGGACGAGGCCAAGGTCGGCCGTCAGGTGGCGGACGCGCTCGTCCAGAAGCTGGTGGTCGAGATCCAGGATCTCGGGTTCAACGCCCAGCGCGGCAGCACGCTGCCGGCGGGGGTCTCGTCGGGGCTCCTGATCACCGGCCAATTCGTCGGCGTCGACCAGGGCAACCGGACCGAGCGCGTCACGATCGGGCTCGGCGCCGGCCGCTCGGACGTCCGCGTGCGGGCCCAGGTGTTCGATGAGACCCCGAGCAGCCGCACGCTGGTCGACGAGATCGAGGTCGACGCCAAGAGCGGCCTGCAGCCGGGCATGGCGGAAATGATGGGTGTGGGCGCCCTTGCCGGGCACCTTGTCGCCTCGACCGTGGTCAGTGGCGGGCTGCAGGTCGCGGACGAATCGCTCGGCACCTCGGTGGTCGCCGATCCTGACCGGGCGGCCAAGGGCATCGCCAAGCAGCTCTCGACGTTCTTCGCCAAGCAGGGCTGGACAAAGTAGCGAGCCGGAGCCAAGCCACCGCCACCCCGGTTACGGTGCCGCCGGGGTGGTGGCGGCGGGCCTCGCCACGGATGGGCGCCGCCGCAAGACGAGGCGCCGATGACGACAGGACAGAATCTGTGGGTCGCCGACTGGCTCTGGAGCCTGCCGCTGATCGCCTTCTGCGTCGCCATCCACGTCGTCGGTCTCGCCCTGATCAATGATCGGGTGGTCCGTTTCCTGCACAAGGCCATCGACGATCGACATTTTGTGCGTCTGTTCGCGGTCGTGATCGGTGCCGTGGCCTTGCTCGCAACGGCCTTGCACGGTGTCGAGGCGAGCCTCTGGGCGCTCGCCTACTGGCTGCTCGACGCGCTCCCCGACTTTCGTTCGGCCATGCTCTATTCGCTCAGCGCCATGACCACGTACGGGCATTCCAACATCAGCCTCGAGCCGCAATGGCAATTCATGGGAGCGCTCGAATCCCTGTGCGGCATGCTGCTGTTCGGCCTGACCACCGCCTTCCTGTTCGCCGCCATCCAGAAGGTCTGGCCGCTGGGATCGCGCGACCGAAGGCCTTAGCCCCGAGGGCAGCGGTGCGGAGCGGGGTCGGGCTCAGTCGGTGCCGGCGCCCCGCATCTTGCGGCGCATCACGCCGCCGACGACGATCGGCACGACGAAGCCGATGACGGCGATGGCCCAGAGCGCGATGGCGAGCGGCGAGGCCACGAGGATGCTCCAGTCGCCGTCGGAGATGGTCATCGCCCGGCGCAGGTTGGCTTCCATCTGGTTGCCGAGCAGCACGCCTAGGATGATCGGCACGAGGGGCACGTCGAGCTTCCTCAAGCCCCAGCCGAGCACGCCGAAGACGACCATGACGAGGAGGTCGAAGCTCGAGCCCGAAATGCCGTAGATGCCGACGAACGAGATCATCGCGACGATCGGCATCAGGATGCGCGGCGGGATCAGGAGCACGCGAACGAACATGCCGACCATCGGGATGTTCATCGCCAGCAGCATGAAATTGCCGATGAAAAGGGCCGCAATCAGGCCCCAGACGACGTCCGGGTTGTTCTGGAAGAGCAGCGGGCCGGGGGTGATGTTGAGCGCCAGCAGCATGGCCAGCAGCACGGCCGTCGTGCCCGAGCCCGGCACGCCGAGCGCCAGCATCGGCACCAAAGCGCCGCCGGCGGCGGCGTTGTTGCCGGCCTCGGGGGCCGCCACGCCGCGCGGGTCGCCCTTGCCGAAGGTGCCCTTGCGGTCGACCAGGCGCTTCTCGAGCGAGTAGGCGATGAAGGAGCCGAGCGAGGCGCCGGCCCCGGGCAGCACACCGGCGATGAAGCCGAGCCCGGAGCCGCGCAGCATGGTCGGCGTGCAGCTCTTCAGCATGCTCAGCGACGGCGTGATCCGGCCGATGCCGACCTGCGATGCCTTCTGGGTGCTGGGGTCCTCCCCGCGGTGCTCGAGGAAGATGAAGACCTCCGAGAGCGCGAAGAGGCCGACGATGGCGACGAGGAAGTCGATGCCGTCGTAGAGGTGGACCTCGCCGAAGGTGAAGCGCGGCACGCCGGTCTGGCCGTCGACGCCGACCATGGCGATGGCGAGCCCGAGCATGGCGGCAAAGGCGGCCTTGGCCTGATTGGTCGAGGCGATGCCACCGAGCGTGGCGAAGGCCATGGCGTAGAGCGCGAAATACTCGGCCGGGCCGAAGAGGAGCGCCACCTTGACGAGCTGCGGGGCGAGGAAGGCGAGGCCCCAGATGGCGAGGAAGGCGCCGACGAAGGAGGCGACGCCGGAAAGCGCCAGCGCCTCGCCCGCCCTGCCCTGCTGGGCCATGGGATAGCCGTCGAGGCAGGTCATCATCGCCGGCTCATCGCCCGGGATGTTCAGGAGGATCGAGGAGATCCGGCCGCCATACATGGCCCCGAAATAGACCGAGACGAGGAGGATCATCGCCGGCGTCGCCGGCAGTCCCAGCGTGAAGGCAAGCGGGATCAGGATGGCGACGCCATTGGACGGCCCGAGACCAGGCAATGCGCCCATGATCGTGCCGAGGAAGCAGCCGATCAGCGCCAGCAACAGGTTCTGCCAGGTGAGCGCGATCCAGAAGCCGTCACCGAGGAAGCGAGGACGTCCATGCCGGCGCTCCTAGAAGCCGAGGATGCCGCGGGCGAGCGACAGCCCGAGGATCAGCCGAAAGACGATGAAGATGCCGACCGAGGTGAGGACGCCGGTGACGATCGCCCAGAGCGGTGCGGTGCTGAGCCGCCAGGTCAGATAGGTGGCGGCAAGGGCCGTGGCGATGAAGCCGAGCTCGGGCAGGAGCAGCGCATAGGCGACCATGACGGCGGTCGCCAGGGCGATCTCGAGCCGTGAAGCAGCCAGCCAGGAAGGAGCGGCATCGGGCTTGACCAGCATGGCCAGGCTGGCGAGCCCAGGCCGACGCCGGCTGATGATCGGGGAAGGTGCGCGGCCCCACCGGGTCGGAGATGAGAAAGCTGAGCTCGATCAGCGTCGCCTGCCAGATGAAGAAAGCGGCGAGCAGGATGCCGATCCCGCCGAGCACGCGGTCGTTCATGCGAACCTCCCGGGGACGGCGGCGGAACGGCGCCGGGGCCGTTCCGCCGGATGGCCGGCTGCTGCGGTCAGGCCGATCGAGCGCGACAGGTCCTCGATCTGCGCGACCGACCGGCGACGAACTGCTGGAGACTCCTCGCCTTGCAGGTCCCGAGGGGGCCAGGCCGTTCTGCGCCATGATCTGCTTCCACTCCTCGGGCTGAACCTGACCGACGGCGTCGACCCGGTAGTTGTAGGCATCGTCGCTCATCATGCCGCCAGGGCCTGAAGCCGCGCCAGTTGGCGCCGATGACGTCGAGACCCTGCTCGACGGCGGTCGGGAAGGCGGCGAAGTCGCCCTCGAGCCGCTCGGGCGCCAGGACGGCGATCACCTTGATGTCGCCCGAATCGACGAAAACCCTTGGCCTCGGACGCGTCGCGGTGAAGGCCTGCACGGAGCCCGCGAGGAGCTGGGTGACGGCCTCGCCGCCGCCGTCGAAGGCGACCTTATTGTACGAGCGTCCTCGATGCCGGCGGCCTGGGCGGCGATCAGGACCTTCAGATGGTCCCAGCCACCGACGGCCGAGCCGCCCGCGATCGAGATCGAGCGCGGGTCGGCCTTGATCTGGTCCATGAGCTGCGGCAGCGTCTCGATCTCGCTGTCGGCGGCGACCGCGATGATGCCGTAGTCGGCGCCCGCTCGCCACCCAGCGGACCTGGTCCATGGTGTTGCCCGGGAAGGCGCCCTGGGCAAGGCGCGTCGAGGTCGCCGAGGACGCCGCCACGATCAGATCGTTGTCGGCGTTGCGCTTGTTGACCACCTCGGCGAACCACCCGCGCCCACCGCCGGCGATGTTGACGACCACCGTGCCGGGCACAGGCCCAGATCCTGCAGGGTCTTGCCGACCTGCCGGCAGGTGAAGTCCCAGCCGCCGCCCGGATTGGCCGGGGCGATGCATTCCGGGTTCTCGGGCTCGAAGGCGAAGGTCGGGCCGGCCAGCATGATGCAGGCGAGCGCCGAGGCGGCAAAGACCGCTTATGCCGAATGAAAGTCGCATCTCCAACCTCCACTGATTGTTTGCTTCGACGGCACGTTGCTGGTGCCGGCTGTTGGGTGAGGCTAGCCGAAGACTCCTCGGGGAGGAAGCTCGAATGCCCCCGGTCCCCGGCCACTGGCGGCAGTGCTTGAAATGGTGCATCGAACCTGCCAACGTTCGTCCGGTGGGGGAGCGGATGAGCAGGTGTGAATGGCGCATGATCCGTGGTTGCCGGGACGGACTGCATTGGCAGATCTGAGCATCGAGTAAGCTATGGCGAGGTGCTCGCCGTGGATGCGATCGATCTCGAGGTGGCGGATCGCGAGTTCATCGTCCTGGTCGGCCCTTCCGGCTGCGGCAAGAGCACGACGCTGCGGATGATCGCCGGGCTCGAGGAGATCACCTCGGCGAGATCCGGATCGGCGGCCAGGTGGTCAGCGAGCCGAGGCCCAGGACCGTGACATCGCCATGGTCTTCCAGGACTACGCGCCTCTACCCGCACATGTCCGTCTACGAGAACATGGCCTTCGGCCTGCGCTATCGCAAATACGCCAAGGCCGAGATCAAAAAGCGCGTCGACAATGCGGCGCGCATCCTCGACATCGAGCCGCTCCTGCGCCGGCGGCCGAAGGAGCTCTCGGGCGGCCAGCGGCAGCGCGTCGCCATGGGCCGGGCCATCGTCCGCGACCCGCAGGTCTTCCTCTTCGACGAGCCGCTCTCCAACCTCGACGCCAAGCTGCGCGTCCAGATGCGCACCGAGATCAAGCGCCTGCACCGCCGCGTCTCGACCACCGTGGTCTACGTCACCCACGACCAGGTGGAGGCGATGACCCTGGCCGACCGCATCGTCATCATGAAGGGCGGGCTGATCAGGCGGGTCGGCACGCCGGACGGGTCCTACAACCATCCCCGGACCAGCTACGTGGCGGGCTTCATCTGGCTCGCCGACGATGAACCTGGTGCCGGTCGAGATCGATAGCGCGACGCCCGGAAGCCGTGCTCCGGCTGCCGGACGGCCGGCTCCTGCCGCTGCCGCCGGCGCAGCACGCCTTGGCCGCCGGGGCGCGCGGCCGGCGGTGCTGATGGGGCTGCGGCCCGAGGATTTCCACGCCGAGACGATCGGCGGGCCGGCGCCTGGAGATCGAGCCCGACGTGATCGAGCCGCTCGGCAGCGACACGCTGGTCTTCTTCTCGATCGGCGGTGCGGAGCTCGTGGCCCGCCGCCGCCCCGGCATGGCCAGGGCCAGCCCGGCCGGCTGACGCTGCACCTCGACCCGACGAAGCTGCATCTCTTCGATGCCGGGTCAGGCCGCGCCCCTCGGGCTGGAGGCGGCCGGCCGTGGATGAGGCGACCCGCCGCGCCCTCCTTCGCCGCCCGAGGCGCTGGGTCGCGGCTCGCCCATCAGGGTCGCGCGGGTCGGCGGCAACACCGCCCTCATTCGCCGGCTGGCCGACGACATCCTGGCCGACTACCGCGCCGCCAGGGACGCCGGCCGCGACAAGGTGGTCGTCATCGTGCCCGTCGGCCCGGTCGGCGCCCTCGATCTCGTGGCCGCCGACTGCAACCGGACGGGCGAGAGCCTCGCCGATCTCGTCGTCATCAACATGGACGAGTATCTCGACGCGGATGGGCGAAGGTTCATCCCGCCGAACGACCCGCTCAGCTTTCGCGGCCACATGCAGCGCCATTTCTGGGACGTGCTCAGGCCCGATCTGGCCCCTCCCGAAGCGCACCGCATCTTCCCGGACCCCATCGATCCCGCCAATGTCGGCCTCGCGATCGAGCGGTTCGGCGGCGTCGACGTCTGCTATGGCGGGGTCGGCATCACCGGCCATGTCGCCTTCAACGACCCACCTGCGGCCGGCGAGACGATCGATACGGAGAGCTTCGCCGCCCTGCCGAGCCGGGTGGTCGAGCTCTCGACCGAGACGCTGGTGATCAACAGCGTCACGGCTTGCCGTGGCAATATCGACCGGATCCCGAAACTCGCCGTCACCATTGGCATGCGCGAGATCCTGGCGTCCCGCCTGGTCCGCCTCTACCTCAACCGCCCCTGGCAGTCCGCCATCGTCCGCAAGCTGCTGCACGGCCCGGTCACCGCCGCCGTGCCGGCCTCGCTCCTGCAGCGCCACGCCGATTGCCGGGTGGTCCTGACCGACGAGGTGGCGCAGCTGCCGGAGCCGACGCTGCGATGAGCGGCGCCGGGAACCTGCGCTGGGGGGTGATCGGCTATGGCCGCTTCGGCCAGCTCCACGCGGCGGCGATCGCCCGGGGTGCGGCGACCGAGCTCGCCGCCGTGGCGACGGCGAGCGAGGCCACGGCCGCGCTCGCCCGCAGCCACCACCCGGATGCGGCGGTGACGACGGACTGGCAGAAGCTGGTCGACGACCCGGCGATCGACGTGGTCGACATCGTTGCCCCCAACCACCTCCATGCGGCCATGGCGAAGCGGGCGCTCGAGGCGGGCAAGCGCGTGCTGGTCGAGAAGCCCCTGGCGACGACGCTCGCCGATTGCGACATGCTGGTGGCGACCGTGGAGCGTACGGGCGGGCTGCTCTCGGTCGGCTTCGAGCTCAGGCTCTCGGTGCAGTGGCGGCGGATCAAGGAGCTGATCGACGCCGGGCGGATCGGCCGTCCCGCCTTCGTGCATGTGGCACTCTTCCGTCACCCCTACCGGCCGGGCGCCGGCGGCTGGCGGCAGGCGGCGGGCGCAGTGGGCTCCTGGATTCTGGAGGAGCCCGTGCATTTCTATGATCTCGCCATGTGGTACCTGGCGGGCTCGGGCGAGCCCGTGGCGGTGAATGCGCAGGGCACCGCCGCCGGCGAGCCCGGCCTCTACGACAACCTCGTCTCGGCCGTGCGCTTCGCTGACGGGGCACTCGCCGTGGTGAGCCAGACGCTCGCCGGCTTCGGCCACCATCTCGTGGTCGAGGTGAGCGGGACGGAAGGTGCCATGCGCGCCACCTGGTCGGCGGGCCATGCGGCCAGCACCGAGCCGAGCTTCGATCTGCATATCGGGCCGATCGGCCTCGAGGCGCCCGAACGCGTGCCGCTCGATGAGCCCTCGGGCGAGGTCTTCGAGCTGGAAAAACAGATCGGCCTGACCAATGCCGCGTTCGCCGAGGGACGCACGCTGGTCGACGTGCGCGAGGGCCGCCGCGCGGTGGTCGTCTGCCTCGAGGCCGAACGATCGGTGCGGGAGGGGCGGGAAGTGCCGCTCCGCTTTGCGTGACAGTCATCCAACCGGGAGGAGTTGACCGATGCTGAGACGACATCTCATGGCGACAGTGGCCGGAGCGCTCCTGCTCGCCGGCCTTTCGGGCCAGGCAGCGCTGGCGCAGGAGAAGAAGCTCACGCTGCTGACCTGGAACCTGCCGATCTACGAGGAGAAGTTCCGGGGCTGGATCGCCGATTTCGAGGAGATGCACCCGGACTTCACGGTCGAGTGGCTGGACAAGAAGGGCACCGAGTTCGGCGCCTTCTACCAGACGCAGCTGGTCGCCGGCACCGCCCCCGACATCATCGACGTCCAAGGCATGCTGTGGGCCGAGTACGCCGCCAATGACGGGCTGGTGCCGCTCGATCCTTATCTCGAGGCCAACCCGGAGGTCCGCGATCGCTACAACGCCGAGGGCATGAAGCTCTGGCAGTACGACGGCAAGCAGTACATGCTGCCGTATTATTTCTCGAAGACCCTCATGGTCTACAACAAGAAGCTCTTCGAGGAGGCCGGCATCGCCGGCCCGCCGCAGAGCTTCGACGAGCTGCTCGACGCCGCCTACAAGATCAAGGACACGGGCGAGGGGCGCACCGGCTTCATCACCTTGAACTTCGACTGGCTCTACTGGCCGCTCATGGCGATGAACGGTATCGAGCTCCTCAACGAGGACATGACGGAGGCGGCGTTCAACACACCCGAGATGGTCGACGTCGTGACCCGCTTGGCCAAGGCCACGGCCGACGGGGCGATCAACCCGATCTCCTGGACCGGCCGCTGGGTCGAGCCGAACAACGCCTTCGCCGCCGGCGACATCGGCATTTACCAGGGCCATGGCGCCGCCCTCTTCTGGATCATGGGGCAGGCCGACTGGGCCAATGCCGACACGCTCGGCGTGGCCGAGTGGCCGGGTGGCTGGGGTGTCCCCAACGCGCACGGCGTCGGCATCTCCGCCTCGACCAAGTATCCGGACGAGGCCTTCGACTTCATCCAGATCGCCATGAACGACAAGTGGCAGACGATCATGGCGGACAACTTCACCATCCTGACGCTGAACAACTCGGTCGACGAGGCGCTCATCGCCGGGCTCGACGACCCGCTCAAGGCGGCGACGCTCGAGCTCTCGCTCGCCAACATGGACAAGCAGACCGGCAACTGGGTGACGCCCCTGGATGCCCGGATCAAGGACGCCTTCTGGCCCGACATCCAGGCGGCGCTCCTCGGCCAGCGCGATCCCGCCGAGGCGATCGCCGACGCCGAGAACAAGGTCAACCGCGTGCTCCGGCGCGGCTGAGACCAGCGGGAGGCGTCGCCGCCGGCGGCGCCTCCCTCGCTCGCTTCGGGAACGACTGCGTGTTCGCCAGGAAGGGCCATCGCGAGTACCTGCTGGTGTGGCTGATGCTGCTGCCGGCGCTCGCCATCTTCATGCTGTTCCGCATCATCCCGCTGCTCTGGAACGGCGTGCTCTCGTTCCAGTTCTGGTCGCCGACCAAGCCCGCGGAGTTCGCCGGCCTCTATCACTACGAGGAGATGTTCCTCTACGACGACGTCTTCTGGGAAGCGCTGGTCAACACCTTCAAGTACATGCTGACGGCGCCCATCGCGATCATCCTCGCCTTGCTGCTGGCGCTGCTCGTCAACAGCCGGATCAGGGGCCGCGGCATCTACCGCACCATTATCGTCCTCAGCTACCCGCTCATGGTCGTGGCGGTCGGCATCATCTGGCGCTGGCTCTTCGACCAGCGGGTGGGCCTGATCAATTTCAGCCTGCGCTCGTTCGGCCTGATCGACGAGCCCATCGCCTTCCTCGAGAGCTTCGCCACCGCCCTGCCTTCGGTGATCGTCGCCGCCATCTGGCAGATCGTCGGCTTCTTCATGATCATCCTGCTGACCGGGCTGCAGAGCATCCCGCAGAACCTCTACGAGGCGGCCTCGATCGACGGGGCCAGCCGCTGGAGCCAGTTCTGGCGGATCACCCTGCCGCTGCTGCGCCCCTCGCTCTTCCTCTGCTTCGTGATCGGCATCATCGCGTCCTTCACGAGCTTCGACCTGATCTACGTCATGACCGGCGGCGGCCCCGGCCACGCCACCGAGCTTTTGATCACCTATGTCTACAAGACGGCGTTCACGCTGACCCAGTTCGACTATGCGGGCGCGCTCACCATCGTCATGTTCCTGCTCTTCGTCGGCATCGCGCTGATCGGCAACCTGCTCGCCGGCGGCGACGCGGGCCGCGTCGACATCGCGGACTAGGGGGCAAGGCCAATGCACCGCTATCCCCGCTGGCCGATCCACCTGATCCTGGTGATCGTCTCCTTCGTGATGCTGGTGCCCTTCTACTGGGTCATCAAGACGAGCATCACCGGCGAGAACATCTTCGTCTATCCGCCATCGCTCTGGCCGGTCGACCCGCAGCCGTTCTTCTTCGTCGACGCCTGGTACGCGATCCCCTTCCCGCGCTTCTTCCTGAACAGTGTGATCGTCGCCAGCATGGCGATCGTCGCCAACCTCATCATCAACGCCGCGGCCGGCTTCGCCCTGACCAAGAGCTTTCCGGGCAAGCGCTGGATGATCCTCCTCCTGCTCGCCTGCATGATGATCCCGTTCCACGCGACGATCATTCCGGCCTACCTGATCACCGCCCAGCTCGGCCTGCTCAACACCCATCTCGGCCTGGCGCTGCCGGCCTTCTCGCACATCATCTGCATCTTCCTATTCAAGGCGAGCTTCGACGCGATCCCGCCATCGCTCATCCAGGCGGCCAAGATCGACGGCGTGCCGGAATGGCAGATCCTCCTGAGGATTATGCTGCCTTTGGCCAAGCCTGCCGTCGCCACCAACATCATCCTGTCGTTCATCTGGTCCTGGAACGACTTCCTCTGGCCGCTGATCATCGTCCGCGATGTCGAGATGCAGACGCTGCCGCTCGGGCTCTCGACCTTCCTGGCCTATTTCGAGGACACGACGGGCTCCCTCTACGCCTTCTGCGTCATGGTCCTCGCCCCCGGGCTTCTCGTCTTCTTCCTGGCGCAGAAGCAGTTCATCGAGGGCCTCACCTCCGGTGCGCGGAAGGGCTGAGCGGTGGAAGGCTGGAAGGGCTGGCTCGTCAACCGCGTCACCATCACGTTCGGCCTGATCGCCGTGGTGGTGGTGGCCTGGAACCTCTACGTCCGGGCGCATGACGACGGCATCCTGGAGGGCCAGGTGGTCGACGCGAGCGGGCGGCCGGTCGCGGGTGCCAAGGTGGTGCTGAGCGAGCGAACCATCGTCAGCCTCAGCCCCATCGCCGAGACCGTGACCGACGCGGATGGCGGCTTTCGCTTCAGCGGGCACGACCGCCATGCGCTGGTGCTGACCGTCGAGAAGCCCGAAATCGGCCAGTCGGGCCGGATCGAGGTGCGCCTCTACTTCAAGAACCAGAACCGCCGCCTCCGCTCGCCCGTGGTGCTCGGGGCAGCGGCATGACGGCGGTCGCCGGCCTGCCGGCGGAGGCCCGGGTCGTCATCCCGCATGCCGACGACGTCGGCATGTGCCATGGCGCCAACCGGGCCTTCATGGAGCTCGCCGGGCTCGGCTTCGTCACGACGGGCTCCGTCATGGTCCCCTGCCCCTGGTTCCCCGAGATCGCCGACTGGGCGAAGGGCCGCGAGGCGGTCGATCTCGGCGTGCACCTGACACTGACCAGCGAATGGCGGCATTATCGCTGGGGGCCGATCGCGAGCCGCTCGCCCGCCTCGGGTCTCGTCGATGCCGACGGCTACCTGCCGCGCCGGGTGCCGGAGCTGCGCGCCGGGCTCGACCCCGTGGCGGCCGAGGACGAGATGCGCGCGCAGATCGAGCGTGCGGTCGCCTCGGGCATCCGGCCGACGCATCTCGACACGCATATGGGCGCCGCACTCGTGCCCGAGCTCGTCGATTGCACCATTGCCCTGGCCCGGGAGTACCGGCTGCCGCTCCTCTTCCCGCGCGAGATCGAAGGCTACCTCGCCGTGCTCCAGCTCGGCCCGGTCGATCCGGCCTTCTACGCCGAACGGCATGCCGAGCTGGCCGCCCGTGGCGCCGCCTTCGTCGACCGCTTCGTCATGACGCCCTGGGTCGCGAGCGCCGAGAGTGACCGGACCTACCGCCGGATGATCGGGGAGCTTCGGCCGGGTGTCACCTTCTTCTCGCTGCACCCCAATGCCCCGGGCGACATCGAGGTGATCAAGCCCGAGCTCGCCCACTGCCGGACCGACGAGCACCGGCTCGGCCAGGACCCGGCGTTCCTGCACTTCGTCGCGGAGTCGGGCGTCATGCCGATCGGCTTCGCGCCGCTGCTGGATCGGCTGCGGGCGCCGGCCTGAATCAGGCAGTCCGCCAACCGGGCCAGAGCTCGTCCGCGGTCTCGACCAGGCGTTCGAGCTTGCGCCACTGGTCGGCCTCGGTGAGCTCGTTGCCATGGGCTGTCGACGAGAATCCGCATTGCGGGCTGAGCGCCAGCTGGTCGTGCGGCACGAGCTTCGCGGCGTCCTCCACGCGGCGCTTGAGATCGTCCTTCGATTCCAGCTCGGGCCGCTTGCTGGTCATCACCCCGAGCACCACCGTCTTGCCCTTTGGCACGAAACGCAGCGGTGCGAAGTCGCCTGAGCGCGCATCGTCGTACTCGAGGAAGTAGCCGTCGACGGCGAGCTCGTTGAACAGGATCTCGGCCACCGGCTCGTAGCCGCCCTGCGCCACCCAGGCGCTCCGATAATTGCCGCGACAGAGATGGATGGTGATCGCCATCTCGGCCGGCAGACCCCTGGTCGACTCGTTGATCAGCCGGCAATAGAGCCGCGGCAGGGCGTTCGGGTCCTCGCCGCGCGCCCTGGTGGCCTCCCGGATCTTGTCGTCGCAGAGATAGGCGAGATTGGTGTCGTCGAGCTGCACGTAGCGGCAGCCGCGGGCGGCGAGGTCGGCCAGCTCGTCGCGATAGGCCGCCGCCAGATCGGCGAAGAAGCCCTCCATGTCCGGATAGGCAGCTTCGCTGATCGCCTTCCGCCCGCCACGAAAATGCAGCATCGAGGGCGACGGGATGGCGACCTTGGGTGTCGCCGTCACCCGCCCCTTTACCTGCGCAGCGAGGAACTCGAAATCCGCGCCCTGGATCGGTCGCGCGTGGCGGATCCTGCCGGTCACCTTCATGGTCGGCGGCCGAAAGCCCACCGAGGCACCGTCGTCCTTCTGGAAGGACGCCACGAAGTCGCCCTCCTCGACGACCACCCCGTCGAGCTGCTCGAGGAAGTCGACGTGGAAATAGGTGCGCCGGAACTCGCCATCGGTGATGCCGCGCAGGCCCACCTCCGCCTGCTTCGCGGCAACCTCGCGGATGCATTCGTCCTCGACCTCGCGGAGGGCCGCCCGGTCAGACTTGCCGGCGAAGCAGATGTCGCGCGCCTCGAGCAAACGCCTGGGGCGGAGCAGGCTGCCCACATGGTCGGCGCGGAAAGGTGGCTTCATGGCTCTGGTCCCCCTGATCTGTTCCTCGTCACCAGCCTGCCTCAGGTGTAGGGCAGGCCGACATAGTTCTCGGCGAGCGCGGTCATCGCCGCCCTCGAGCCCAGGACATAGTCGAGCTCGGCCGTCTGCACCCGTTCCTCGAAGGCGCCGGCCTCGGGGAAGCGGTGCAGCAGGCCGGTCATCCACCAGGAGAAGCGCTCGGCCTTCCAGACGCGGCGCAACGCGCGTTCGGAATAGGCCAGGAGCCCTGCTTCGCTGCCTTCGCGGTAGAAGTCGATGAGCGCCTGCGACAGGTAGTGGATGTCGGAGGCGGCAAGGTTCAGCCCCTTGGCCCCGGTCGGCGGGACGATGTGGGCAGCGTCCCCGGCGAGCAGGAGCCGGCCATGGCGCATCGGCTCGGCGACGAAGCTGCGCAAGGGCGCCACGCTTTTCTCGATCGACGGGCCAGTCACGAGCCGCGCCGCCACATCCACCGGCAGGCGGGCGCGGAGCTCGTCCCAGAACCGCGCGTCGCCCCAGTCCTCGACCCGATCCGCGGCCGGGCACTGGACATAATAGCGGCTGAGCGTGGCCGAGCGCATCGAGCAGAGGGCGAAGCCGCGCGCGTGCTGCGCATAGACGAGCTCGTGCTCGACCGGCGGGGTGCGGGCCAGCACGCCCATCCAGCCGAAGGGGTAGATCTTCTCGAACGTCCTGAGCACGTCGGCCGCGATGCAGCCCCGGCTGACGCCGTGATACCCGTCGCAGCCGGCGACGAAGTCGCAGTCCAGCCGGCCGTGCCGATCGCCGTGCCGCCAGGTGACGTAGGGCCGGTCGGTCAGCAGGTCGTGCGGCAGGGCGTCCTCCACCTCGTGCAGGATCGTGCCGCCCATGGCATCGCGGGCGGCGTATAGGTCGCGCGTGATCTCGGTCTGGCCGTAGACCATGACGGTCTTGCCGCCCGTCAGGCCGGCGAGGTCGATACGCTGCAGCTCGCCGCGAAAGGCGATGTTGATACCCTCGTGGACCTGCCCCTCGCGCACCATGCGCTCGCTCACGCCGGCGCGACGCAGGAGGTCGACCAGGCCCTGCTCGAGCACGCCGGCGCGGATGCGGCCGAGCACGTAGTCGCGCGAGCGCCGCTCGAGGACCACCGACGGGATGCCCGCCAGATGGAGCAGCTGGGAGAGCAGCAGGCCCGCAGGGCCGCCGCCGATGATCGCGACCCCGGTGCGCATCGCCTCGCGCTCAGCCATCGCCGTGCGCCGCCATGACGGCCCGCGCGAACGCCACCGCCCGCGCCTGGAAGGCCGCGGCCGAGCCGAGATGATTGGCCGGATCGGCAAGCGCCGCCCAGTCGATCGCGAGCCGTCCGCTCGCGCAGGAGATCGACCAGATGGCGCTCCTGAGCGGTGCGTCGCGACAGGCGTCCTTGACCAGGGCCTGCGCCTCGGCCAGCGGCAAATGCCGGGCCAAAGCGAGGCCGGCAGCCTCGGCCAGCACCAGCCCGTGCATGGCATCCAGATTGGCCCGCATCCGTGCCGGATCGACGACGAGCGTGCGCGCCAGGGTCAGGCCATGGTCGAGGGCAGCACCCGTGGTCGAGGCGAGACCGGGCAGGCTCAGCCATTCGGCCTGCCAGGCGGTGCCGTCCCGTTCGTGCGCCACGATTGCGGTGCCGGCCATCGCCCCGAGCTCGACGCCGGCGCGCCGGGCCAGGTGACCAGCGCCTCGGCGCGGATCGGGTTGGCCTTCTGCGGCAGGGTCGACGAGCCGCCGCCCGCAGCCTCGCGTGCCTCCGCGACCTCGCCCTGCGCCAGCAGCAGCACGTCGGTGCCGAGCTTGCCGAGCAGGCCCGCCACCTGGGCCAGCCAGGCGGCCAGCTCGAGCAGGCCATCGCGCTGGCTGTGCCAGGGCATGGGCGGGCTGGCGAGCCCGAGCTCCAGGGCCAGCTCGTCCATCACAGCCGTTCCGCAGTCGCCGAGCGGTGCCAGGGTGCCGGCGGCACCGCCCAGCTGGACGACGAGGAGCCGCGGCCGAAGCTCGCCCAGGCGCGCGAGATGCCGGGCCAGCGGCAGGAGCCAGCCCGCGACCTTGACGCCGAAGGTCGTGGGCAGGGCCGGCTGAAAACGGGTGCGGGCGAGCATCACCGTCCGCTCGTGCGTCCCGGCCAGATCGAGCAGCGCCTCCAGCACCGCGCGGAGCCGGCCGGCCAGGAGGTCCAGCACGGTGCCAAGCTGCAGGACGAGCGCCGTGTCGACGATGTCCTGCGAGGTGGCGCCGAGATGGAGAAGCGGCCGGAGCTGCGGGGCCAGCTCGCCGCGCAGCTGGCGCAGCAGCGCCGGCACCGGCACGGCGGAGCCGCGCACCCCTGGGCCAGGGCGTCGAGATCGACGACGAAGCCCGCGAGGCCCTGGTCGATCCGCGCCGCCGCCACGCCGTCGATCAGGCCGAGGCGACCCTGGACCCGGGCAAGCGCCCGCTCGACCTCGACCATGGCCCGCGCCAGCGCCGCGTCGCCCAGCAGGGCCTCGATTTCAACGTCTTCGAGGAGCGTGGCGAACATGGGCTCAAACGTCGAAGAAAACCGTCTCGCCTTCGCCCTGGAGACGAATGTCGAAGCGGTAGACCGGCAGCGTGCCTTCGTTCGACCGTTCGGCGATCAGGGTGCGGCGCCGCGCCTCCTGCTCAACCAGTGCGAGCACCGGATCGGTCGCGTTCGCCTCGGCCTCGTCGGCGAAATAGAGCCGCGTGTGGAGGCCGATATTGATGCCCCGGGCGGCGATCCAAAGGGTCAGATGGGGCGCCATGGCGGGGCGCCCGGCCCACGCCGGCACGGCGCCCGGCTTGATCGTCTCGAACCACCAGAGCCCGGTCGCGAAATCGGTGACCGCCCGGCCGAAGCCGCGAAAGCTCTCCCTTGCCGCAGCGTCGTCCGGGTCGGCCGGATGGGCGTAGCGGCCACGGGCATTGGCCTGCCAGAGCTCGACGAGAGCGTCCCGGATCGGCGAGCCCGTGCCGTCGAGCACCAGCCCCTCGACCCGGATGCGCTCGCCGGCGACGCCCGGGCCGGCGACGATGTTCGGCCGCTCCTGGGTGCGAATGTCGAGCCCGGCGGCCTGCGGGTAAAGGCCGATATGCAGATAGGGCCCGGCGGTCTGCGACGCGGTCTCGGGCAGCAGCGCTGGCGTCGGCATCGGTCAGCCTCCCTCCGGCCGGTTCTCGAACCAGGTCTGACGTCGGCCGCGCAGGACGATGTCGAAGCGATAGGCGAGGCAGTCGAAGGGCTGGCTGGCGCTGAAATCGAAGGGTGCCACCAGCCGCTCAATGGCCGCCTTGTCGGGCACGCTGCCCAGGATCGGGCAATGGGGGATCAGCGGGTCGCCTGCGAAGTACATCTGGGTGATCAGCCGCGTGGCGAAGGCCGGGCCGAAGAGCGAGAAATGGATATGCGCCGGCCGCCAGTCATTGGCCCGGTTGCGCCAGGGATAGGGCCCGGGCTTGATCGTGCGGAAGCGGTAGTGGCCGTCCGCATCGGTCAGGCAGCGACCGAAGCCGCTGAAATTGGGGTCGATCGGGGCGAGGTAGCCATCCTTGACGTGCCGGTAGCGGCCGGCCGCGTTGCATTGCCAGATCTCGACCAGGCTGTGCGGCACCGGCCGACCGGCATCGTCCGTGACCCGCCCGTGCACGACCAGCCGCTCGCCGATCGGATCGCCGGACTGCGCCGAATTGGCGATCAGGTCGTTGTCGAGCGGGTCCACGTCGTCGCTCGTGAAAACCGGCCCGGTCAGCTCCGAGAGCGTCGGCACGAGCGACAGCAGCGCCTGGCGCGGCGAGCGCAGCACGCTCGTCTTGTAGCCGGGGCTCAAGGCCGGCGGCTGCATCGCCCGATCGCGGGGCTGGAATGCTGACGTCCAGTCTTCGCGGATATTCTTCATCCGACCTGCTCCGGCCTCTCGGCATAGACCTGCTTGGCGATCCGGATCGCCGTGTTCGCGGCCGGCACGCCGGCATAGACGGCGACCATCAGGAGCACCTCCCTGACGTCCTCGGGCGTGGCACCGGTGTTGCGCGTGGCACGAATGTGCATCGCAAGCTCTTCCTCGTGGCCGAGTGCTGCCATCAGCGCCACCACCAGCATCGAGCGGGTGCGCCGCTCGAGCCCCGGCCTGGCCCAGACCGAGCCCCAGGCCCCCTCGGTGATGAAGCGCTGGAAGTCGGTATCGAACGGCGTCGTCCGGGCTTCGGCCCGATCGACGTGGTCGGCACCCAGCACCTCGCGGCGGACCGCCATGCCGGTGGCGAAGCGCTCCTCAGCCAAGCCCGTGCTCCCGGGCGAAGGCCAGCACCGCCTCGGTGACCAGCGCCGGCTGCTCGATGAACGGCAGGTGCCCAGCATCCGGAACGACCATGAAGCGAGCCCCGGCGATCAGCCCGGCCAGCTCCTCGACCACGGCCGGCGGCGTGCCCAGATCGTGCGCCCCGGCGATGCAGAGCGTCGGCACGGCGATGCGGCGCGTGCCCTCGGTCAGATCGGCGTCGCGGATGGCGGCGCAGCAGCCGAGATAGCCCTCCACCGGCGTGCGGGTGAGCATGTTGCGCCAGATCGCCAGCTCGGCCGGGTGGTCGCTGCGGTAATCGGCCGTGAACCAGCGTTCGAGGATCGCATCGGCCATGCCGGCGATGCCGCCGGCCCGGATCGCCGCCATGCGCTGGTCCCAGAGGGCCGGTTGGCCGACCTTGTGCGTGGCGCTCATCAGCACGAGCCCGCCCACGAGGTCAGGGCGGGCGGCCGCCAGCGCCTGGGCGATCATCCCGCCGATCGAGACGCCGACGACGAAGGCGCCCCGCACCGCCAGCCGGTCGAGCAGGCCCGCCAGGTCCCGGGCCAGCTCCGCGATCGTGTAGATGCCGGGCGCGAGGTCGCTGAGCCCGTGGCCGCGCTTGTCGTGGCGGACCACCGACCAGCGCTCGGCGAGTGCCGGCAGCACCCCGTCCCACAGGCGCAGATCGGTGCCGAGCGAGTTGATCAGCACCAGGGGCCGACCGCCCGGCCGACCCGACCGCTCGACATGGAGCACGAGCCCGTCCGTCACGGGAATTCCTGTTCTGCCTTCAGCCGGCATCGTCGCCACTCGGGCCTCCCCTCGAAATTACCCGATGATCACCCGGAACGGCCCTTTGCGGAAGTTCCGATTTATGCAAGCGTCATAACCGAAGCGGCATGATACGAAGGAGGTGCGCCCTGCTCAATCCCGGCGTCAAGTTCCGCCATCTGACCTGCTTTCTCGAAGTCGCCCGCCTCGGCCATGTCGGCCGCGCCGCCGCCCAGCTCGCCATCACCCAGCCGGCCGTCTCGAAGAGCCTGAAGGAGCTCGAGACGCTGCTCGGCGCACGACTCTTCGACCGCGGCAAGACCGGGGTCCGGCTCTCGCCCATGGGTGAGATCTTCCTGCATTTCGCCTCGACCAGCGTCGTGGCGCTGCAGCAGGGGGTCGAGAGCGTGGCCGAGGGGCGGCTGCGTGGTGCCGCCGAGATCCGCCTCGGCGCCCTGCCGACCGTCGCCGCCAGGGTCATGCCGGAGGCCGTGCAGCGCTTCAAGGCCGAGCACCCCGGCACCGCCGTCCGGCTGGTCAGTGGCCCCAACCGCTTCCTCCTCGAGCGGCTGCGTGCCCAGGACCTCGACCTCGTCGTCGGCCGGCTCGCCGAGCCGCGCGCCATGACCGGCCTCGCCTTCGAGCAGCTCTATGGCGAGAAGGTCTCGGTCCTGGTCCGCCCGGGGCACCCCCTGCTCGCCCGACAACCCTTCGCGCTCCGGCTGATCCGGGACTTCCCGGTGCTGCTGCCGACCACCGAGGACATCATCCGCCCATTGGTCGACCGGCTGCTGCTGACGCATGGCGTCGGGCCGCTGGCGGACCGGATCGAGACCGTCTCCGCCGATTTCGGCAGCACCTATCTCGGCCGCTCGGACGCGGTCTGGATCATCTCACGCGGTGTGGCGGCGCGCGACATCGAGGCCGGCCGGCTGGTCGAGCTGCCGGTCGACACCACCGGCACGGCCGGCCCGGTCGGCCTCACCACCCGCGCCGACGATCTGCCGACACCGGCGGCACGCGCCTTCATGCAGACGGTGCGCGCCGTCGCCGGGGCGCTCGGCGGCTGATCGGCCATGACTTCGGGGTTATGAGGGGCGAACGAACCGTGATTGGCGAAGTCGCTGGCACTTCGGCAAGCTCGGCAGCACAATCGAGAAAACTCGCGAGATCGGAGGCTGGACAATGACAAGAGCCACTTGGATCAGGACGACGGGTCTGCTCGCCGGGCTGGCGACCGGCCTGGTTTTCGCCGGCACCGCCATGGCGCAGGAGGTGACGCTCACCATCCATCACTTCATCGGCCCGAAGGCGCCGACCCAGGCGGCGTTCCTCGAGCCCTGGGCGAAACGGGTGGAGGAGGCCTCGAACGGGCGGATCGCGATCGAGATCTACCCGTCGATGTCGCTCGGCGGCAAGCCGCCGGAGCTTTACGCCCAGGCCCGCGACGGCGTTGCCGACATGGTCTGGACGCTCCTCGGCTACACGCCCGGCGCCTTTCCGCGGACCGAGGTCTTCGAGCTGCCGACCGTGCACCGCGGCAGCGCCGAGGCGACCTCGTTGGCGATCCAGGACGTGATGGACATGATCGGCGAGGATTTCGCCGACACGCATCCGATCCTGATCTACGCCCATGCCGGCCAGGCCCTGAACATGGTGAGCAAGCCGGTGCGCACCCTCGCCGACGTGCAGGGCACGAAGCTGCGCATCCCGTCGCGCTCCGGCGCCATGCTGATCGAGGCCTGGGGGGCGCAGCCGGTGGGCATGCCCGTCCCGGATCTACCACAGGCGCTGTCCAAGGGCGCGGTCGACGGCGCGCTGATCCCCTTCGAGATCTCGCTGCCGCTCAAGATCCACGAGATGGTCGACTACGTCACCATCGGCGAGGACGGCCGGCGGTTCGGCACCTCCGTCTTCATCTTCACGATGAACAAGGAGCGCTACGAGAGCCTGCCGGACGACCTCAAGGCGATCATCGACGAAAATTCCGGTGTCCATATCGCCGGCGAGTACGGCAAGGTCTGGGACGAGGTCGAGATCCCGGGCTACGAGGCCACCGTCGCCGCCGGCAACGAGATCATCGAGCTTTCGCCTGAGGCCCAGGCCGAGTTCGATGCCAAGGCGGCCGAGGTCGAGGCGATCTGGATCGAGGAGGCGAACGCCCAGGGCCTCGACGGCGCGGCGCTCGTCGAGGCCGCCAAGGCCGCAGTGGAGCGGCATTCGAACTAGGGATGGCCCACCAGGCATGAATCGGGCCGGCGACCTGCTCGAGCGCATCGTCGCCGGCTGGGCGATCCTCGGTGGCATCGTGCTGCTGCTGATCGTCGCCGTCACCGGCACCAATGTCGGGCTCTATGTCGTCGATGCCATCGTGCCGGGTGCCGTGCGGGTGATCTCGGGCTACGAGGACATCGTCCGTCTCTTCGTCAGCGCCGCCGCCCTGATGATGCTGCCCTACTGCCAGCTGCGCCGCGGCCACGTCACCGTCGACCTGCTCACCGAGGGCCTGTCGCCACGGGTCGTGCGCCGGCTCGACCTCGCGAGCCTCGGCCTGATGACGGCGCTGCCGCTCTTCCTCGGCTACTGGATGATCTTCGGCATGCTCGAGACCCGGGCCGACGGCCGGATCTCGCCGGTGCTCGAGTGGGCGCAGTGGCCGTTCTACCTGCCGGGCCTGGTCTCGCTGGCGCTCTGGGCGCTGGTCGCCCTGGACCAGCTCCGCCGGGCCTGGCGCGAGAGCCCCGCCTGATGGGCGAGCGCGAGCTGATCGGGCTTGCCGGCCTCGTTGTGCTGTTCGGCGTGCTGGCGCTTCGCGTGCCGGTCGGGCTGGCCATGATCCTGGTCGGCATCGCCGGCAACTACGCGCTCTCCATCGTCGCCCCCTTCCTGCGCTTCGAGCCCTATCTTCGGCAGTTCAAGACACTGCTCTGGAACAGTGTCGCCAGCTACGATCTCGCGGTCGTCCCGCTCTTCGTCCTGATGGGCTTCCTCGCCAGCCGGGCCGAGCTCAGCCGCGACCTCTTCCAGGGCATCAACGCGTTCTTCGGCCGGCTGCGCGGCGGCGTCGCCATGGCCGCAGTCGGCGCCTGCGCCGGGTTCGGCGCCGTTTGCGGCTCGTCGCTCGCCACCGCCTCGACCATGGGCCGGGTGGCGCTGCCGGAGCTGCGCCGCCTGCGCTACGACCCGCGGCTCGCCACCGGGGCGCTGGCTGCCGGCGGCACGCTCGGCATCCTGATCCCGCCCTCGGTGGCGCTCGTCCTCTACGCCATCATCGTCGAGGCCTCGATCGTCGAGACCTTCCAGGCGGCGATCGTGCCGGGGATCATCGCCGTCATCGTCTTCATGGGCGTCATCGCCCTGACCGTGCGGCTGCGCCCGGCAGCGGCGCCCGAGCCGGAGGTGATGGCGCCGGACGAGCGGCGCCGGGCCATCCTGCGCCTCCTGCCGGTGCTCGCCATCTTCGGAGCGATCATCCTCGGTCTCGGCATGGGTCTCTTCACGCCGACCCCGGCCGCCGGCGTCGGCGCCCTCGCCATCCTGGTCTACGGCTTCGCCATGCGGCTCTGGGGCGAGCCGGGGCTCGATCTTCCCAAGCTCAAGGGTGCGCTGCTCGACACCGCCGTCACCAGCGGCATGATCTACCTCATCCTGTTCGGCGCCGAGGTGCTCAAGGGCTTCTTCGCCCGCTCCGGCCTGCCGGCGGCGCTGGCCGGCTGGGCCGCGACGAGCGGTCTCGATCCCTGGCTCGTGCTCATCCTCATGCTGGTGGCGCTCATCGTGCTCGGCTGCTTCATGGATTCGCTCTCCATGATCCTCGTCATCGTGCCGTTCTTCTGGCCGGTGCTGGTCGAGATCAATGGCGGCGACTGGGCGGTCGCCGACAGCGCCGCGTTCGCCATGTCGACCGAGGACCTGAAGCTCTGGTTCGGGATTCTGGCGCTCGTCGTCGTCGAGCTCGGCCTGATCACGCCACCCGTCGGTCTCAACGTCTTCATCATCTCCAGCCTCTCCCAGGATGTCTCGATGCGCGACACCTTCCGCGGCGTGATGCCGTTCTTCGCCGCCGAGCTCGGCCGCGTGGCGCTGCTGCTCGCGGTGCCGGGCCTCGCCCTCTTCCTGCCGCACCTGCTCGCCCGATGAGCGCCACATCGAGCGACGACCCGACCGCGGCCGCAGCACTCCTCACCCGCCTCGGCCAGCTCGGCGTCGACTACCTCTTCGTCAACTCGGGCACCGATTTCCCGCCACTCATCGAGGCCCTGGCCGCCGCCCAGGCCGACGGCACGAAGCTGCCGGAAGCGCTGGTCATGCCGCACGAGGGTGCCGCCATGGGCATGGCGCAGGGCTACTGGCTCGCCACCGGCCGCCCCCAGGCGGTGATGGCGCACACCAATGTCGGCCTCGCCAACTGCGCCATCGGGGCCATCAACGCCGCCACCGACCGGGTGCCGATCCTGCTCTTCTCCGGCCGCACGCCGGCCACCGAGCGCGACCGCTTCGGCGCCCGCACGGTGCCGATCGGCTGGGGCCAGGAAATGCGCGACCAGACGGCTCTGGTGCGCGAGGCGGTCAAATGGGACTACGAGCTGCGCTTCCCCGAGCAGGTGGTCGAGCTGGTCGACCGCGCCCATGCGATCGCGGATTCCACGCCGAAGGGACCCGTCTATCTCAGCCTGCCGCGCGAGGTCCTCAGCGCCCCCTGCCCGGCGGCCGAGCTGACGCGAGCACCCGGCCAGAAGCCCGCCGTCGCTGCCCCGCATCCCGATGCGGTCGAGGCGGCAGCGCGGATCCTGGCGGAGGCCGAGCGGCCGGTGATCTTCGCCCAACGCGGCGCCGGCTCGCCCGAGGCCTTCCGGGCTCTGGCCGAGCTCACCGCCGAGAGAGCCATCCCGGTCGTCCAGTACTGGGCCGTGCAGCTCGCCATCGCCGCCGATCACCCGATGTCGGCCGGCATCGATCCCGAGCCCTGGATCAGCGAGGCCGATGCCATCCTGGTCATCGATTCCCTGGCCCCCTGGTCTCCCGACCTCCACCGCCCGAACGCAAGCTGCCGGATCGTCCAGCTCGGCCCCGACCCGCTCTATGCCCGCTTTCCGGTCCGCCATTTCGGCGCCGACGTGGCGCTGGTCGGCGAGACCGGCGAGACATTGCTGGCCCTCGCGGCCGCCATGCGACGGCTGCCCCGGAGCCCCTCGACCGAGCCGCGTCGCCAGCTCGTCGAGGAGCGCAACGCGACGAGCCGGGCCGCCATGCTCGCCGCCGCCCGGGCCGGTGGCGGCCCTTCCATGAGCAAGGCCTGGGTCAGCCTCTGCCTCGGCGAGGCGATCGCCGGTCGCGACGCGACGGTGCTCTCCGAGCTCGGCTGCCCGCTCGGCCCGCTGGAGCTGCAGGCGTATGGCAGCTGGTACCAGGAGCCCCATTCGGGTGGCCTCGGCTGGTCCTTCCCCTGCGGCCTCGGCCTGGCGCTCGCCGACCGGCAGCGACTGGTCGTCGCCACCATGGGCGACGGCTCCTACATCTTCGCCAACCCTGTCGCCTGCCACCAGATCGCCGAGGCGCTGGGGCTGCCGCTCCTCGTCATCGTGCTCAACAACGGCGAGTGGGGTGCCGTCCGCCAATCGGTCCTGGGCCTCTATCCCGACGGTCATGCCGCCCGCGCCAACCGGGTGCCGCTGACCGCCCTTTCCCCCAGCCCGGATTTCACCTCCGTCGCCGCCGCCAGCCGCGCCTGGGCCAGGCGCGTCGAGCACGGCGCCGACCTGCCGCAGGCGCTCGCCGATGCCATGCGGCATGTCGACAAGCAGGGCACACTCGCGCTGCTCGACGTCCGGGTAGCAGGCTAGAGATACGGGCTCGCGAACCCCAGCCGGCCGAGCCCCAGGCGGATCTCCGGGCAGCTCATGCAGAGCCGCCAGAGCAGCCCGCTTCGATGGTTCTCGATCATCACCACGATCGGCCCCTGGTCGATGGCGAGGTGCGAGCCGGCGCGCCATGCCTCGGCGGGGCAGAAGGCATCGACGAAGCCCATGTCCGTCCAGAGCCGGCCGTCGTCATAGTCCATGAAGAGACGAAGGGCGGCGAGGCTCAGCGCGGGCGTGTACGGCATCGAGGCGATGGCTGCCGTGGGCGTGATGACGCCCCGGTCCCGGTCCGGCGCGTGCGCCTCGTAGCCCCAGGGATTGTCGCTCGCCGTCAGCCCCCAGCAGGCCTCGCCATAGCCGGCATGGCCGTTCGGGTTGGCGACGCAGTGGCGGTGGTTGATCAGCGTGTGCGCCACGTTCTGCTCGAGGTAGTCGGCGTAGCGATCCTCGAGGCCGCGCGGGTCGAGGCCCATGAAGCTGTAGTGGGCGAAGAATAGAGGGCCGCCATGGTCCGGGCCGAGCGGCAGGCGGATGCCGTGATACGTGCGGCCATTGGCGAAGCGCGACCCGCCTGCCCAGCCCCGGTGATAGGCCTCGGGGCGGACGGCGTGGCGCCGCGACGATGCGGCCAGCACGTAGGTGACGAGGCATTCGTTCCAGCCCCGGATCGGGTGGTTCATCGCCCAGCCGTGGCGCTCGCTCCAGTGCCAGTAGAGCATGTCCTCGTCGCCCTTCGTGTGCCAGTCGAACTCGGCTTCATTCCAGAGGGCGTCGACGCGCTCCCGCAGCTCCCGTTCCGCAGCGCCGTTGCCGCCGAAATACTGCCGGGCCGTGAGCAGGCCCATGAGCAGGAACGACGTCTCGACGAGATCCGCCCCGTCGTCGAGCTCGCTGAACGCCACCGTGCGCCCCGTGCGGCCGTCGAGCCAGTGCGCGAAGATGCCGTGATGACGCTCGGCATGCCCGAGGAAACGGGCCATTTCGAGGAGGCGGTTCGACGCCGCGGCACGGTCGAGCCAGCCGCGCTCCACGCCCGCGATGATGGCCATGATGCCGAAGCCCGTGCCGCCGGTCGTGACAACGTCCGGCCCGCAGCCCGGCGTGACGTCGCTCCGCTCCCTGGCGAGGCCGCTCACCGGGTGGGCGAAGTCCCAGAAATAGCGCAGCGTC
>JAWKVR010000034.1:0-44092 GCA_041397945.1 Geminicoccaceae bacterium | reverse complement strand
GTCTCATTGCGTCGCCCGATCATTCGTTGGCCCCGACGCAGGGTCAACCACTGTCACGCCGCTCGAACGTCGTGACGCTAGCCGCTATCGGCACTAGAACGGCTCGATGCAGGGAGATAAGAGCATGACCAAGGCGACACCGCGCATCGCCTTCATCGGGCTCGGCCAGATGGGCTCGCGCATGGCCGCCAGGCTCGCCGAGGCGGGCCTGCCACTCGCCGTCCACGACGCCGATGCAGGTGCCATGGAGCCTTTCGGCGCCGAGCGCAGCCATCCCTCGCCAAAGGCTGCCGCGGCGGGCTGCGATGTGCTCCTGACCATGCTGCCCAACGGGCGGGTGGCACAGGAGGCGGTGCTGGCCGCCGACCCGGCCCCGGGCGTGCTGGTGGTCGACATGTCGTCGAGCGATCCGGCCGACACACAGGCCATGGGCGCAGCGCTAGCCGACCTGGGGGTCGCGCTCGTCGACGCGCCAGTCTCGGGCGGCATCAAGCGGGCGGCCACGGGCGAGCTCGCAATCATGGCGGGCGGGGAAGCCCGGGACCTCGAGCGTGCTCGCCCGGTGCTCGAGCATCTCGGGCGGCGGATCTTCCACTGCGGCCCGCTCGGCGCCGGCGGGGCCATGAAGGCGCTGAACAACCTGCTCTCGGCCGCGGGCTTCGCCGCCACCATCGAGGTGCTGCAGATCGGCCGACGCTTCGGCCTCGATCCGGAGCTGATGCTCGACGTGCTGAACAATTCCACCGGGCGCAACAACACGACCGAGGTCAAGATCACGCCCTTCGTGCTCTCCGGTCGATTCGATTCCGGCTTCGCGCTCGATCTCATGGTCAAGGACCTGACGACGGCGCTGGCACTCGCGGGCCGCACCGAAACCGATGTGCCGCTGGGCCGGCTGGCCCTCGACCTCTGGCGGGAGGCCGGCGGCGACCTCGAAGCCGGCGTCGATCACACCGCCCTCGCACGCTGGTACGAGAAGCGAACCGGCACACAGCTCCGCTCGTGAGTTGCAGGCCCGCGATCCTGCGGTCAGTCGCTATCCGGCCACAGCCTGAGCGCTCGCGCCTTCTCGGCCCGCCAGCTCTCGAGATCGGACGAAGCCGGTCCCAAGCCATCCCTGCCGGCCGAGGCCAGCACCGCGCCGATCCGGTCCGCCACGATCTCCGCCTCGCCCTCGCCGAGCGAGCGGGGGTCCATGACGAGCCAGCCATGCTCGACCTGGTGCGAACGAACGGCGATCGGCGGGTCGCCCCGCTCGAGCTCCCGGACGAGCTGCAGGGCGTTGAGACCGGCCTCGATCGGGTCGACCTCGAGCTTCAGCCGGTCGAACGGGTTGCCGGTCGGATCTGGGTCGATGGTCGCCTCGATGCCGGGCAAGGCGCCCAGGCGCCGCCGCCAGTCCTCGAGCACCTCGCGCATGCCCTGCCGCCGGGCGGCATGGTCGCGCGTGCCCCATGCCTCGAGTGCCGCCAAGGCACCGGCAACGCTCTCCTTGCCGGCCTTCATTGGCCGGGCAATGCCGAAATTCTGAAGATAGGCGGCGCGGACCAGGGGCTTGCGTCCGGCGACGATGCCGGCGGTCGCACCGCCCAGGAACTTGTGGCTGCTGTGGATGGTGAGATCGGCGCCGTGAGCCAGATAGCCGCGGAGATCGTATTCGGCCGCGAGGTCGACGATCACCGGCACACCTTTGACGTGGCAGATCTCCACGAACGTGGCGAAGGGGATTTGCCCCTCGCCGGAGCAGTGGTGGCTGACGACGAAAAGCCCTGCTGCCGTCTGCGGTCCGATCGCCGCCGCGAGCTGATGGCTGCGCGCGGCGTTGACGTCGCCGATCACGACTGGGCGCGCGCCGGGAAGGCGGATGTCCTGGGCGATGGAATGCCCATAATTGACGACATGGCCGGCCTGAATGACCACTTCGCTGCGCATGCCGGTCGTGTCGGGAAGCCGCTCGATGCGGGCGAGATCATCGCCCGTCATCGCCCCGGCCACGCCCATGCAGATGCCGGCCGAGGAGCAGGCGGCGACGAAGCCGGCCTCGGCTCCCGTGGCGCGTGCGATGATCCGGCTGGCCGCAGCCTGCAACTCGAGGACGTCGACGCCGCGCGACATGATGGCGGAAGCCGCCTCGATTGCCTCCGGGCAGGCGCTGATGCCGCCATGGGTGGTGAGCGTGCCGGTGAGGTTGATGAGCGGCCGCACGCCGAGGCGTCGCCGCACGTCGGGGAGCTGTGCGGTCATGCCGGGTACACCTCGACCTCCGGCTCGAACACCACACCCGGGTCGAGCGGGAACATCGGCCTGGCACAGATCCGGTGCCCGAGAAGCGGAAGGTTTGCAGTGGTGGCACCCGGCACGTCGACCACGAAGTTCTCTCCGGCATAGGTGAAGAAGCGCGAATAGGCGCCCGGCGATTTGATGACGACAAGATCGAAATCTCGCGGGTCGCGGCCGTGCGCCAGGAAGACGCTGCGGTCCATCAGATGCACCGGGCGGCTCATGGCGATGAGCGTGATATTGTCGGCCTCCAGCACCGCCGTGCGGCCGGCCTCGGCCGGAAGGCCGTTCACCTCGTGGCGCCAGCGACCGTCGCCGAGCATCGCGACCCGACCCTCCACCGGCAGCGGCGGAAAGCGCGCCGGGTCGAGCGAGCCGCCGATGGCGAATTGCAGGCTCGCACCGACCCCTGCGGCATGGGCACGTTCCACGGCCGGCGCGTCGACGATCGGCATGAGAACCCGCCCAGGATACCCGCGCTCGAGCAGGCCCTCGAGAATGGCGTTGCTGTCGCCGGAAGCCCCGCTGCTCGGTGCATCCGCGGCATCGGTGAAGGTCACGGGCGCCGTCGCCAGCTTCGCCGCCTCGATGGCATCGTAGAGGCTCACCAACGTCGCCCGCATGCGCTCGTGCTGCCGCCAGAAGTCGGCAGCCATCGCCAGCGCCCCCCGCTTCGCACTTTCCGGGTCGCCATCGGTGATGACCAAGGACTGGGAGCAGAGCTCCGGCACGTCGGTGAAGGGATTGCCGATCAGCATCGCTGCGGCCAGCGCCCCGTTCGCCTCCAGCCGCTTCGCGTCCCGAATGATCTCGCCGTAGCAGCCGCTCTTCGTGAAGAGCTCGGGCCCGCGCACCAGGGCCGGCACGTTGACCCGCGCCATGACGGGCCGGGCTCCCGTATCGATGATGCGCAGCAGGAGGCGCGCCGCGCGGGCACCTGTGTCGATGAAATCCTCGTGCGGATAGGTGTGATAGACGGCGGTCGCGGTCATGTTGCGCAGCATCCGCGCCGTCAGAATGCCGTGCAGATCGAGCGATGTGACGATCGGGACATCCGGCCCGAGGATGCCGCGGACGGCTTCGAGCAGATGCCCTTCCGGATCGAGCTCGCCCTCGGCACCCATGGCACCATGCAGCGAGAAATAGAGTCCGTCAGCTCCCGACGCATGCTCGCGCAGGGCTTCGAGCAGCTCGCCGGCGATGCGCCGGAAGGCATCGGCACGCAGCAGGCCGCCGCTCGGTGCCTTTGCCCCGTAGACCGGAACCACCGTGACATCCGAGCGCGCCCCGAATACATCGAGAGCACCGCGCACACACGTGTCCGCCTCCCTGTTGGCATCGATCATGGCCCCACCCAGCGCGATGTCGAACGCCTCGTACTCGGTCGGCACCGGGTTGAAGGACGAGATCTCCTGCTCACACTGGAGCATCAGGATTCGGTGCAACGTCTTCTCCCTCCGGATACGCAGGACCACCGACCCGACCTCGCCTCACAGTCTTGCCAAGGCGACGCCGCGCGGGCAGGTATGGGCCTTACACTTGGGAGGTCATCATGTCATCGAAGGTGTTCGCGTCCGCAGTCATCGGTGCATTGCTGCTCGGGACGTCGCCCGCGGCCATGGCCGCCGATCTCGTCATCTGGTGGACCAAGGGTGTCACCGAGGACGAGGAGAATGCGCTCAAGGCGGTGGTGACGAAGTGGGAGGAGCAGACCGGCAAGACCGTCGATCTCAGCTTCTACGGATCGGGCGACACCGAGGCCAAGACCATCGCCGCGCTGGAAGCCGGCTCGCCGCCGGACCTCACCTTCGACTATGCCTATGACCTCGCGTTCAGCCCCACCTGGGCCTATGAGGGTCGCCTGGCCGACGTCAGCGAAGTGCTCGAGCCGATCGCCGACCAGTTCCAGCCTTCCGCCCTGCAGTCGGTCTACATGCTCAATGGCGAGACCGGCGAGCGGAGCTACTACGCCATCCCGTGGACGCAGATGACCCCGCACGTCCACTACTGGAAGGATCTGCTGGTCAAGGCCGGCTTCAGCGAGGACGACATTCCGAACGAGTGGCAGGCCTTCTTCGACTTCTGGTGCGACGAGGTGCAGCCCGCGCTGCAGGCGCAGGGCGAGCGGATCTATGGGCTCGGGCTCGGCACGGGCAGCGGCGGCAACGATCCGTTCTTCAACATCCACATCTTCCTCAACGCCTTCGGCGCCGAGGTCCTCGACGCGGACGGCAACCTGCAGATCGACGACCCCGAGGTGCGGGCACGGGTGATCGAGGCGGTCGATTCGTTCGTCAAGCCAACGGCGGAGCGGTGCGTGCCGCCCGACGGTGTCAACTGGGCCGGCGCCGACGACAACGTTTCCTTCATCAATCGCAAGAACCTCGTCGCGTTCAACCCGACGCTCTCGATCCCGGCATCGCAGCTCAAGGACAATCCCGAGAACTACTACGAGAACATGCGCACCCGCCCCTGGCCCAAAGGCGTGGACGGCCAGCCGACGCCGGCCATGGTCTCGGTCAAGCAGGTGCTGATCTTCGAGGACTCGCCGAACAAGGAGAACGCCAAGGACTTCATGAGCCTCCTGCTCCAGCCGGAGAACATGGGGCCCATGCTCAAGGGGCTCTCGGCCGCTTCTTCCCGGTGATGCCGGCGCTCCTGGACGATCCCTTCTACAACGACCCGGCCGATCCGCATCGCTACGCCATGTACGAGCAGTTCACGACGGTCGAGAACAAGCCATTCCTGCAGTCGCGGAACTATCGCTACGCCAAGGTCATGGCGGAGCAGCTCTGGGCCAAGGCCACCGGTCGGATTCTCCTCGACGGCTGGAGCACCGAGGAAGCGATCGACGAGCTCGCCGAGCGGATGCACGCGCTGCTCGACCAATAGCCGAAGCCGCGCGACGAGATGACATCACAGGTGCAAGCCACGCCGCCATCGACGGCGGCGTGGCCGGGCGTCTCCATGGATCGGGCGTGGGGGTTCCTACTGCTGGTCCCCTACGCCGCCGTGTTCGTCCTGTTCGTCGTCTATCCCATCGCGTACGGCATCTGGCTCGGCAGCGACATCGCGGGCTACCAGCGGCTCTGGAATGACCCGATCTACTGGCGGACTGTCAGGAACACGCTGGTTTTCCTGATCGTCGGCGTGAACCTCAAGATGCTGATCGCGCTGGCGCTCTCCAGCTTCTTCGTGCTGCCGTACAAATGGGTCAGGGTCGTGGGCGTGCTCTTCATCCTCCCTTGGGCAGTTCCGCACATCCCTTCGATCCTCTCGATCCGCTGGTTCCTCAATTCCGAATGGGGAATGCTCAACAATCTGATCTGGCAGGTCACCGGCGTCTTCGGGCCTGCCTGGCTGAGCGACACCACCTACGCCTTCGCCTGCGTGATCGCCGTCCACATCTGGAAGTATCTGCCGTTCTGGACCCTCATCCTGATCGCCGGACGCATGGCGATCAGCCGCGATCTCTACGAGGCCGCGACCCTCGATGGCGCCACACCCTGGCAATGCTTCCAGAACGTGACCTTCCCGCAGATTCGCAACCTCTTCATCACCAGCACGCTGCTCACGACGATCTGGTCACTGGGTGACTTCAACAGCGTCTTCCTCTTGACCGGTGGTGGGCCCGCGGAACGCACCAACACACTGGCGACGCTCGGCGTCCGCTTCGCCTTCAAGGAGGCCGACCTTTCGGCCGGTGTCGCCACGATGATCAGCGGGCTGCCCCTGCTGATACCCCTGGTCGTCCTCTTGCTCCGTCGCCTCAACCGGCAAATGTCGGAGTAGCGGCATGAGCAGAGACGTGCGCATCCAGCTGCTGTTGCTGCCCCTGGCGGCGATCATCCTCATTTGGACATTGCTGCCGTTCTACCACATGGTCGTCCTGTCGCTGACGCCGCGCGACGAGGCTTTCGCGGGCCGGTTGTGGCCCGATCGGCCGACCCTCGAAAACTACGGCACCGTGCTCACCCAGGGCGACTTCTACCTGCAGAGCTTCTGGCGGCAGCTCGCCAACAGCGTCTTCGCCGCCGTCATGACCTGTGCCATCGTCCTCTCGGTCGCTTCCTTTGCCAGCTTCGCGATCGGCCGGCTGAAGGTCCGCTACGGCGACGCCGTCTCGAACCTGGCGCTCCTGACCTACCTTATCCCGGCGACTTTCCTCGCCATTCCGATGTACCAGGTGATGGCCACCTATGGCCTTCTGAACAACATCTGGGCGTTGATCCTCTCGATCGCCACCTTCACCACGCCCTACGCCATCTGGGTCCTGCGCCAGTATGGCGATTCCGTCCCGTTCGAGCTCGACGAGGCGGCCAGGGTCGACGGGGCGGCACCCCTGCAGATCTACTGGCTGGTCTATATCCCCCTGATCCGCCCGGCCCTGCTCGCCATCGGCACATTCGCCCTGCTCCACGCCTGGAACGAGTATCTCTATGCGTTCCTCATGCTGTCGGCCGAGGACCAGATGACCCTGCCGGTGGCCATGGGGCTCTACTCGCGCAACGACGATGCGCCCTGGCCCGTGCTGATGGCGCTCGGCATCATCTACTCGCTGCCACCGACGACCCTCTATTACGCGGTCCGCAAGTACATGGTCACCGGCCTCACCGCCGGCGGCGTCAAGTCCTGAGCGAGCCTTGAGCCTCTACCACCCGCCCGAGAACCTCGAGACCCGCGTCTTCGTCGATGTCGTCGAAGCGTTGGGGCTCGCGCCGCGCACCAGTGCCTGGATCGAGCGCAGCCAGGGCCGGCCGATGCACTCCTTTCTCGAGGGGCCCTCCTTCGACCGCGACGGCAACCTCTATTGCGTCGACGCACCCTTCGGCCGGATCCTGAAGATAACGCCCGATCGCGTGGTCAGCGTCGTCTGCACCTATGACGGCGTCCCCAACGGACTCAAGATCCACAAGAGTGGCGAGATCTTCATCGCCGATCGCCAGAATGGCCTGATGCGGCTCGATCCGCTCAGCGGCAGGATCGAGGTCTTCCTCGCGGCGGATCGCCTGCAGCCGGGCTACAAAGGGCTCAACGACCTCGTCTTCGCCACGAACGGTGACCTCTACTTCACCGACCAGGGCGACACTGGCCTGCAGGACCCGACCGGGCGGGTGTTCCGGCTGCGCCCCGATGGCCGGCTCGAGTGCCTGCTCGACAACGTGCCGAGCCCGAACGGCATCGTGCTCAATCCGGAGGAGAGCTATCTCTTCGTTGCCGTCACCTTCGGCCCCCAGGTCTGGCGCGGTCTCCTCCAACGGGATGGCAATCTCATCAAGGTCGGAGCCGTCCAGACCTTCTCCGGCGGCTTCAGCGGCCCCGATGGCATGGCCATGGACGTGAACGGCGGGCTCGCCGTCTGCCACAACCGCCAGGGAACCGTCTGGACCTTCGATGCCATGGGCGAACCCCTGTACCGCATCCGATCCTGCCGGGGCTCGATGACCACCAACCTCGCTTTTGGCGGGCCGGAGAACCGGCGCCTCTACATCACCGAATCCGAGAGCGGGTCCATCCTCGAGGTCGACCTGCCGACACCCGGCCAGCCCATGTACTCGCATCTACCCTGAATCCGACGCGCCCAGGAGGCACATCTTGCCCTTCGATCTCGTTCTGACCGGTGGCCACGTCATCGACCCGGCGCAAGGGCTCGACGGACCGGCCGACGTGGCTTTCAGGGACGGCCTGGTGGCTGCTATCGGCCCCGGCCTCGACACGGAGGGCGCCGAGGTCCGCTCGGCCGAGGGCTGCTACGTCGTCCCCGGGCTGATCGACCTGCACACCCACGTCTACCTGCATGGCACCGCCATCAGCGTCGATGCCGAGCGCGTGGCGCGAGCCAGCGGCTCGACGACCTGCGTGGATACCGGCAGCGCCGGCGCCGGCAACATGGCGGGCTTTCGCCATCACGTGATCGAGCGCTCGGCAGTGCGCATCTTCGCCTATGTCAACCTGTCCTTCCCCGGTATCTTCCAGGGCAGCGGCGGCATGCGTCTGCCGGAGGCCGAGAACCTCGATTATCTCAGCATTCCGCATTGCGTCGCCGCTGTCCGCGCGCATCGCGAGCACATCGTCGGCATCAAGATCCGGGTCGGGCTGTCGACCACGGGTCGGCTCGGCGCAATGCCGCTGCATCTCGCGATCCGCGCCGCCGAGATCGCCGATGTTCCGGTCATGGTGCATATCGGTGCGGCCCCACCGCCGCGCCTCGAGGACATCGTCGACCCGCTCCGGCCGGGCGACATCGTCACCCATTGCTACACGCCGAAGGTCAACTCGCCGCTGACCGCCGGGGGCAAGGTCCGCGATACCTATCTCGCGGCCCGCGAGCGCGGCGTCATCTTCGATGTCGGGCACGGTGCCGGCTCCTTCGGCTTCGACACGGCGCGCGTGATGGTCGACCAGGGCTTCTGGCCGGACGTCATCAGCAGCGACGTGCATGTCGATTGCATCGACGGCCCGGCCCACGACGTGCTCGTGACCATGTCGAAGTTTCTCTGCCTCGGCATGCCGTTGCCGGAGGTCATCCGCGCCGCCACTGTCACGCCAGCTCGCGTCATGAACCACACCGAGCTCGGCTCGCTGGCGCCGGGCTCGGCGGGTGACGCCACCCTCCTCGTGATCGACAAGGGGGACTTCCGCTACGTCGATTCGATCGGTGCGACAATGTCGGGCGACCAACGCCTCCGCCAGCGCGGCATCGTGCTGCGCGGCGCCTGGTGGGACGATGGGAGGCCGTCAGACACGGCCTGAAGCCCCCCCCCTCGCCCGCAGGCATCGTCAGGTAGCGGGACGAACGTTCATGTTCATCCGCAGCAGATTGCGCGGGTCCACCTCTGCCTTGATCCGGCCGAGCCGCGTCAGGCTCGAGCCAAAGGCACCCTTGACCCGACCGCCCTCGTCGTCCGGCATGAAATTGACGTAGACCCCACCCGTCGCGAAGCGGGACGAACGGTCGAAGAGCTCACGCGCCCAGGCGATGCAGCGCGTGTCGTCGCCGGCTTCCCGCCAGCGGGTGTGCACGTTCATGAGGAAGCGGGCATCGCGATGCGCGTAGGCGGTGGCTGCCGGATCGACGCCGCTTGCTGCCCCGCCGAGCTGGGCCACGAAGATCTCGCATTCCGGCGACGGCAACCGGCCGACCGCCTCCACCAGCAGGTCGATCAGGCCATCGTCCAGACCGGCCAGGTTGTGGGACTTCCAGTAGTTGCGCGCACCGTCGGTGAGCAACGGGTCGAAGGCCTGCTGCCAGCCGACATATTGGTGCGGGCTGATGACATCGGCAATCGGCTTGCCGAGGGCGCGCAACGGCGCCAGGGCCTTCTCGCCCGCTGCCATGTCGCCGGCGTAGCAGGCGGCGAAGACCAGCACCTCGCGGCCGTGCCATTCTTCCGGCAGGAACGGCAGCGGCGGCGCCTTGCGCATCACCACCCAGACAGTGAGACTCGTCCGGCATGTCGGCAGCCAGCCGGCGATACTCCCGCATGAGGGCCGGCGCCTCGCTCATTGGATGGACGACCAGCCCCGAGGCACCTCGGGCCCGACCGCGTGCAGCGCCAGCTCGAATGCCGTGACCACACCGAAATTGCCGCCACCGCCCCGGATCGCCCAGAAGAGATCCGGATCGCTCTCCGCATCGATCCGCCGGAGCCGTCCATCCGTCGTGACGATCTCGGCGGCGACCAGACTGTCGATGGTCAACCCGTGCTTGCGCGACAGCCAGCCGAAGCCACCGCCGAGCGTCAGCCCGGCAATGCCCGTCGTCGAGTTGATGCCGAGCGGCACGGCCAGACCATGCGCCTGGGTCGCGGCATCGACATCGGCGAGACGGGCACCCGCCTCGACCCGCACGCGGCGGGCTCCTGCGTCGACCGTCACGTCGCGCATCTGCGAGAGATCGACCAGCAGCCCGCCATCGCAGACGGCATTGCCGGCGATGTTGTGGCCGCCACTGCGGATCGCGAGCAGGAGACCATGCTCGGCGGCGAGCGGACTCCCGCCGGGCGTCCTCTGCCGTACGGCAGCGGACCACGAGGGCCGGTCGTCGGTCGATCATCGCGTTCCAGATGGTCCGCGCCTCGTCGTAACCGGGCTGGCCGGGTAGCGCCGTGCCACCCTCCAGGCCTGCTCGAGTGCAGCGACCGCGGTCGCATCGATGTTGGTCGAGCCGTTGTCCAGGGTCGCGAGCTGCAGATGTGCCATGATCATCTCCCTTGCCATTGCCTAAGAGCCTGTCCGAGCGGCCCAAGCTGGCATCGCGGCCCAGGCGCATGGTATCGGTCATGTAGCGTAGAAAGTGGCGCCACGATGACGTAGGTCGCCCGCGCTTCGAGTAGCCGGGCATGGTCGGCAGGCCTCGACAATCCGGGGGAATGGCGATTGGCAGCCGGTGAAGTCGGCGCCGAATTGAGCGGTCGCGAGGACCAGATCGCGCGGCTCTATGTCGACGGACTGAGCTACAAGGAGATCGCGCGCGATCTCGAGATCTCGCCGGCGACCGTCCGCACCCACCTCAATACCATCTACCGCAAGCTGGAAGTGTCGAGCCGGATCGAGCTCCTGCACCGCCTCGGTGGCAACGGCACCGTCGAGACGCCGCCAGCACCGACTCCGGACTCCGCCCCTTCGACCGAAGTCCTGGCGGAGCGGCGGCAGCTGACCGTGATGTTCGTGGATCTGGTCGACTCGACCGCCATTGCCCTCGGGCTCGACGCCGAGGACATGCATGAGCTCCTGCAGACCTATCGTGCGGCCGTGCGGCGGGAGGTCGAGGCCTTCGGCGGGCATGTCGCCGGCTTTCCGGGCGACGGTGTCATCGCCTGCTTCGGCTGGCCACGGGCGCTCGAGGACGCGGCCGAGCGGGCAATTCGTGCCGGCCTCGCGGTCACCGCCGCCGTCGGGCGGCTACAGGCTCCGGCAACATTCTGCTGGCCGCCAGGATCGGTATCGCCACCGGTATGGTCGTCGTCGACGGACGGCGCGGCGATGCCGGGAGTCTCACCGGAGGCACCCCCAATCTCGCAGCCCGGCTGCAAGGTGTCGCCGCGCCGGGCGAGGTCGTGGTCGCCGCCGATACGCGTGGACTGGTCGGCGACCTCTTCGATCTCGAGTTCCTGGGAGAGCAGCCGGTCAAGGGCCTTCCGGCACCAGTTCCGGTCTACCGGGTCAGCGGAGAGCGACTGCAGCTCAGCCGCTTCGAGGCGCAGCATGCGGGCGAGCTTGCCCCGATGATCGGCCGCGAGCTCGAGCTGGCCTTGTTGGCCGAGCGCTGGGAGCGGGCCGAGAACAGCGAGGGCCAGGCAGTGCTCCTCGTCGGCGAGCCGGGAATCGGCAAGTCGCGGATCGCCGCGGCACTGGTCGAACGGGCGGTGGCCGAAGGCGCGGTGATTCTCCGTTACCAGACCTCGCCGCAGCAGGGCGACAGCCCCTTGTGGCCGGTGCGCCGCCAGCTCGTCGCCGAGGCCGGCCTCGACCGGTTGCCCGACGAAGCGGCGCGCCTGCACCGGCTCGGCGATCTTCTCGGCGACATCGAGCCGAACCCCGGCGAGGCCGTGCAACTCCTGGCCGAATTGCTCGACATCGGCGATGCGGCATCGCTGACCGGCATGAGTGCGACGAGGCGACGCGATCGCGTCATCGAGATCCTGGTGAAGCGGCTCGAGCACCTCGCCCGGCGCGCGCCCGTCATGATGCTGTTCGAAGATCTGCACTGGATCGACCCGACCTCGCTCGAGCTGGTCGAGCGAATCCTCGGCCGGATCGACGAGGCCCGGGTGCTGCTGCTCATGACCTCGCGGCCGGAGGACCGGCCACACCTCACCGGCCATCCGCATCTGACGGTCATGACCCTTAACAGGCTGGCCAAGGCAGCGGCCACAGCCGTCGTCCAGCGCGTTGCCGGCGGCGAACGGCTGCCCGAGGACATGGTCGCGACCATCCTCGCCCGTACCGACGGCGTGCCGCTCTACATCGAGGAGATGACGCGGGCCACACTCGAGCGGGGCGGCGACAGCGCCAGCGTGCCCGCGACGCTTCAGGACTCGCTGATGGCGCGCCTGGAGCGGCTCGACGCGGTCAAGGAGGTGGCGCAGATCGCAGCCTGCATCGGCCGCGAGTTCGACCATGATCTGCTCGAATCCGCCGCTGGCGAGGCCAGGAGCCACCTCGCCGACGCGCTCGACCGCCTGGTCGGCGCGGAGCTCGTCTTTCGCCGCGGTGACCGGTTCCTCTTCAAGCACGCCCTGGTCCAGGACGTCGCCTACCAGTCGCTCCTGCGCGGCCGTCGCGCCCATCTGCACGAGCGGATCGCCGAGTCCCTCCTCGGCCGCTTTCCGGATCGTGCCCAAGCAGAGCCACAGACGGTGGCGCACCATCTGGAACATGCCGGGCGTACGGAAGCGGCCATCGACTACTATACGCGCGCTGCCGATCTCGCCAACGACAAGGCCGCCAATCGCGAGGCGCGCCGGTATCTCGAGCGGTCGCTTCGGCTGATCGCGACGCTGCCGGCGGACGCCGCGCGCGACCGGCGCGAGGTCGCGGCCCTGACGATGCTGGGCAAGGTGCAGGCGGCGATCGAAGGCCACGCCAGCCTCTCGACGAAAGAGGTCTACAACCGGGCGCTAGAGCGTTGCCGGGCGGCCGGGCTCGGCCTCGCCGAGTTTCCGATCGTGCTCGGGCTGACCATCCAGGCGGCCGTGTCGGGCAGCGCCGACGAGGCGCTTGCCCTGGCTCGTCGACTGGCCGAATTGACTGCCGGGCTGGACGATCCGGCGCTCGCCGTGGAGGCCGAATACGCACTCGGCATCACCTATTCCTGGCGCGGCGAGCTGCCACTCGCCCGCCGCCACCTGGAAGCAGCCCGCCAGCAGTACTCGATCGACCAGCATCCGCGCCATCTCGCCCTGTATGGCCAGGACCCGGGCGTCGTCTGCGGCTGCCGAGGCGCATTGACGCTCTGGTACATGGGCTACGCCGACCAGGCCGAGCGATTGCTTCGGGAAAGCCTCGCACTCGCCCGCCAGCTCGGCCATTCGTTCAGCATCAACTATGCCCTCAACTGGACCGCCATGCTGGCGCTGGAGGTGGGCGAGCCCGCGGCGGCCGAGCGAGCGGTCACCGAGACCATCGCCCATGCCAGCGAGCAGGGCTTCGGCACCTGGCGCGCCTTCGGCCTGGTGTGCAAGGCCCGCCTCGCATTCGATCACGCGCCAGCGGCCGCGGCGGTCGCAGCGGTCGAGGAGGCGCTGGCGGGAGTGCGGGAAACCGGCAGCGGCTCCTTCACAGCCTACATACTGAGCCTTCTGGCGGACGTGCTGCGCCGCCAGGGTAAGCTCGATGCCGCCCGGGACCGCATCCTCGAGGCCGTGCACCTCCTCGAGGCCGGCGGGGCACGCTGGATGGAGGCCGAGGTGCTGCGGCGGCGCGCCGCCTGCGAGCGTGACCAAGGCGATACCGCCCAAGCCCTCGCGACGCTCGAGGCGGCACTCGATGTCGCCCGCGGACAGGAGGCGCGGATGCTCGAGCTGCGTGCCGCCATGGACCTCGCCCGCCTCAGGGCGGAGCTGGGCGAGCCCGAACGTGGCGCCACCTTGCTCGCCGCCTGCCTCGCCGGGTTCACCGAAGGCTTCGACACGCGCGATCTGCGCGATGCGACGGCGCTGCTCGCCGAGCTGGAAGCCTAAGCTGCCGCGTCAGAAGCCGACGATGAGCACCGTCCGGTCGTCGGCACGCACGCGGCCGAGCGTGCCTTTGACCGACGGATAGGCATCGAGCTTGTCCGGGTCGGCCCTCTCGACCTCCCGGAAGGCTGCCTCCCAGGCGGCGACCGAAGGTGCTTCCCCCGCGCTGAAATAACCATCGGTGAACAGCTCCAGCGTGCCGAGACCGAGCAGCGGCCGGTCGATGACCCGCACGAGCTCCATCGGCACCGGAAAGCCGTCGAGCACGCAATAGCTGAGCGGGCTCCTCGTATTGTTTTGGAACTGCCCCTGCCCCTCGATGATTCCGCCATCGACGAGCCGCTCGATGTCATCTTTTGGGACATGGGCGAAACGCTGCCCGGCGACGGCGAGATAGCGTTCGCGCAAATCCGCCAGCGCGGTCGCGTCGAGCCAGGGCCGCATCTCCGGGTGCAGCCGGGCGAGACCGTTGAAGACGCACGCGCGCGAGACACGGGCACATTCGGCGTGGCCGGCGCCGGCGGCCTCGAGCTCCCGCCAGGCGGACTGGCGGATGCCGGCCGTCACCAGATCGAGACCGGAATCGACAGTGACCAGATCGTCGCCGTTGAAGCGTACACCGCTGTCGCCGACGAGGATGGTGCGCAGGCTTTCGCCGACATGCGCCGCCAGCGCCAAGGTGGCACCGAAGCGCCTCGCCGGACGTTCCTTCGCGATTTCACCGATGCCATGCTGCGCGTAGGCGGCCTGTATCGCCGCGGTGATCCGCGCCACGAGCCGCTCGGGCACGCATGCCCGCTCCGCCGGGTCGAGCAAGAAGGCGGCAGCTGCATCGCGCACGACAAGCCCGGCCAGGCGGCCCGCCAGCATGCCGTCATAGCGCTCGCCGGTGCGGTCCGTGACCCCGTCGACAACCGCGTAGCCGCGCCCTGGCAGGATCAGGAGCTGGTCCTCGTTGGCGCCTGGATCGTCCAGGTTCTTGCCCTCGGTGAAGGCTTCGAAGCGCATGGCCGATCAGACCGTCAGCTCGCGGTCGCTGCCGCCGATCACGGTGAAGAGCACCAGCGAAAGGGTGGTGGCCAGGATCAGCAGGCTGGCAACGGCGGCGGCCGGTCCATAAGAGCCGGCCAGCACCTGGCTGTAGGTCGCGATCGGCATGGTCGAGGTGGTGCCGGTGTAGAGCACAACAGTGGCCGAGAGCTCGTTGATGACCTCGACCCAGGCGAGCACGGCCCCGGCGAGAATGCCCGGCGCCATGAGGGGCAGCATGATCTTCATGAAGGTCCTGGCAGGTGGTGCTCCCAGATTGATCGACGCCTCCTCGACCGACCGGTCGATCTGGTACACGTAGCTGGCGCAGGCACGGACCATATAGGGCAGCCGGCGGATGAAATAGGCGGCGACGATGATGGCCACCGTGCCGGTGATCCAGATCGGCGGCTGGTTGAACGCGGTGATGAAGCCGATGCCGAGCACTGTGCCCGGAATGACATAAGGAATCATCAGGGCCGTATCGAGCACGCGGGTAAGCGTCGTGTCGCGCCGGCTGATAATGTAGCCGACCACGCTGCCGACCACCACGATCAGCGCCAGCGCCATCCCGGAGAAGGCGAAGCTGTTGACGATCGCCCCACGCACCAGATGGAAGACCTGCCGGTAGCTGTCGAGCGAGAAGGACTGGAGAAAGACCGGGCCCGACGTCTCCAGGAACGATGTGTAGACGATGATCGCGAGCGGCAGGTTGGCGATTGCCATCAGGCCCCAGGCGAAAGCCGGAAAGATCAGAAGCTGCCAGCCGGTCATCCGCAGGATCTCGGGCCGGTTGATGGCATCCGACGCGTAGTTGCGGCGCGACGCCACCCAGCGTTGCAGCAGGATCAGCACCAGGGCGACCGTGACCAGCACCACGCTCGTGGTCGACGCCATGGCCGGGTTGCCGCCGATCTCGGAAAGAAAGAGCGTGAAGGCCAGGGTCGCGAGCACCGGATAGTTCTCGCCGAGCAGCGCCGGCGTGCCGAAATCGGAGAGCACGCCGAGAAAAACCAGGAGCGCTCCAGTCGCCATGGCCGGCAAGGTCAGTGGCAAAGTGATGCTGCGGAATGTCTGGAAACGTGTGCGGCCGAGACCGAGCGACGCCTCCTCGAGCGAGCGGTCGATCCGCAGCAGAGCGCCGTGCACCAGGAGGAAGACGAGCGGATAGAGGTTGAGCGCCGTGACGAGGATGATCCCCGGGGCGCCATAGATGGTCGGCAAGGCTATGCCGATCTCGGCCAGGGCCTGGGTTACCAGCCCCTGCCGGCCGAGCAGCATGATCCAGGCATAGGCGCCGATGAAGGGTGGCGAGATGAGCGAGAGCAGGACGAGCACGCGCAGCGTCGCCTTACCCCGGAAATCGTAGCGGGCGGCGATGACCGCAAGCGGCAGGCCCAGCGCCAGGGCGAGCAGCGTACCCATCGCCGAGGTGAAGAGGCTGTGCCAGAGGGCCCGGCGGAAATAGCCCGAGCCGAAGAAAGTCGCGTAGTTCTCGAGGCCGAAGCTGCGGCTGAACTCGCCGTAGAAGCTCGCGGTGAAGACATTGGCGAGCGGCCAGAGCACGAAAATGGCGAGCACGGCCAGTGCCGCCAGCGTGAGCACCGTCCAGAGGTCGAGAAGACGGGACCCGGCCGGTGCCGCCATGGCTCAGCGCACCCGCTCGCCATTGGCCGCAGCGAAGAGGAAAGCCGACTCGGGGCGAAAACCCAGGCGCACCGCCCGGCCCGGCGGCGAGGCGCTGGCGGGTGCTGCGCTCGGCGCCTCGACCTCGACGACCTCGGCGACACCCGGAATCCGGACGGCGATTCTCGACTGTGAGCCGAGGTAGCTGACGAGCTCGACCACACCCTCCAGCACCACGAGCCCTCCCGCAACCGGCCCGTCATCGAGAACCGTGAGGTGCTCGGGCCGAAGTGCGAGGCGAAGCTCGGTGCCGTCGGCGGCCTGCAGATCCGGTAGGTCGAGCCGTGCCCCCTGGGCCAGCACGACACTCCCGCCAGCCGAGCGGTCGACCCGGCCGCCGAGCAGGTTGCTCGTGCCGATGAAGGTGGCGACGAAGAGATTGGCGGGGTCCTCGTAGACCTCGCGCGGGCTGCCGAGCTGGCGAATCTCGCCCGCCTCCATCACCATGATCCGGTCCGAGACGACCAGCGCCTCCTCCTGGTCGTGGGTCACGTAGAGCGTGGTGATGCCGAGCTGCTGCTGGACCAGGCGGATGTCCCGCCGCAGCCCGACGCGCACCTTGGCGTCGAGCGCCGAAAGCGGCTCGTCCATGAGCAGCACCTGGGGCTCGATGACGAGGGCGCGGGCCAGCACCACCCGCTGCTTCTGGCCGCCCGAGAGCTGGTCGGGAAAGCGCCGCCCGTAGCCCTCGAGCCGGACCAGCTCGAGGGCACGGCTCACCTTCGCCTCGATCTCGCGCTGCTTGAACTTTCGCTGCGTCAGGCCGTAGGCGACGTTGTCGAAGACCGACATGTGCGGAAAGATGGCGTAGTTCTGGAAGACCATCCCCATGTCGCGACGGTGCGCCGGAATGTCATTGGCCAGCCGGCCGGCGACATGGAGATCGCCGGCGTTCTGCCGCTCGAAGCCGGCGATGATCCGAAGCAGCGTGGTCTTACCGCAGCCTGACGGGCCGAGGAGCGTGAAGAACTCCCCGGCCCCGACGTTCAGATCGAGCGCCTCTATCGCGGTGACCGCGCCGAAGCGCTTGACCAGCCCGGAAATTCCGATCGCGGCCATCAGTGCGTGGCGGGTCGCGATCGCCGGTCCGTCAGATTCACTGGCGCAGGATGCCGAGATACCGCTTGATGATATTCTCGCGCTCGGCCCCCGCCCAGCCCATGTCGTAGTTCTGGATGGCGATCTCATCGAGACCGGGCAGGCCCTCGGGCTGCGCCACGTCGGTCCGGACCGAGCGGCGCTGCATCTGCTCCACCAGGAACTCCTGGATCTCCTTCGACAGCACGAAGTCGATGAACTGCTTGCCGGCATCCGGATTGGGGCCGCCCTTGACCAGGGCCACCGCGTCCGGCAGGGCCGAGGTCGCAGGCTCCGGGTAGACGATGGCGACATCGGCGCCGCCCGCGACATAGCGCTGGGCCGCCTCCTCCAGCGTCAGGCCGACCGCGAACTCGCCATCGGCGACCCCGCGTGGCACCCGCCCCGAGCTGCCCGTGACGATGAAGTTCTTCATCATCTCGCCGAACAGCTCCCAGCCCTGCTCCTCGCCATAGACGTCGAGAATCGTCGCGAGCTGCATGAAGGCCGAGCCCGAGCTGTCGGCACCGGCATAGGCGACCTTCTGGTTCCACTTGGGATCGGTGAGATCGGCCCAGCTCTTCGGCATGTCGTCCGCAGCGACCATGTCGGTGTTGACCACCAGGACCATGGGGATGCCGGTATAGGGAAGCCAGTTGGTGCCGACCTTGTAGAGCGGGTCGAGCTGTGCATCCTGCGTGCTGGTATACGGCTCGAGCAGGTCGCTGTTGGCCTCCAGGGCCTCGCCGCCGATCGACCAGATGACGTCGGCCAAGGGGCTTGCCGCCTCAGCCCGCGCGCGCTGCACGATGTCGCCCGAGCCGGCCTGGACCAGCGACACGGTGATGCCGGTGGCCTCCTCGAACTTCGGCACGATCTCGTTGTAGATCTCGGGCGCGTGCGCCGTGTAGACCGAAACGGTGCCACCTTGCGCCGCGCCGTCGCCCGGTGCCAACGCCGTCCCCGCCAGCAGCACCACCGCGACGCCGAGTGCCAGTCCCTTCGCCATCTTGCTCTCTCCCGACGGTGCGCAGACCCGCCACGCCCCGGTTGTGACCGTTCGATGACAAATCTCTGGGGCAATAGCCGCCGGGACGAAAGCGCCGAGGCTCCTAGTCGCCGCTCGCGGCGCCGACCGACGACGCCGCAGCGTCAGGCCGTCGTGACTCGGCCGCGGTCAGCTGGCGATGGTCACTCGAGACTGGCCACCACGCGCGACCAGGTCAGCTCCGTCACCACCCGTTCTCGCGCGGACCGACCCAGTCCAGCCCCACCATCCGGCCGGTCCAGCACCGAGATCATGCCGCCCGCCAGCGCCGCGGCGTGGGCTCATCGACGAGCCAGGCATCCTGATCCTGGGTCAGCCCCCGGCCGAGTCCCGGAACGAGACGATCGGGCGACCCGCTGCCATGTAGTTGAGCAGCTTCAGCGGGTAGCCGGGGCACTCGGCGCGCGGATTGACGAGCAGCGAAGCAGCGGCAAGACGTTGACCGAGCGCCTGCAGCGGCGGCGACGGCTCGATATCGACCCGCTCCTGGATGCCGAGCCGCTCGGCCAGGGCACGGAAGCGGTCGAAGGCAGATCGGTCAGGAGCACGAGTCTGGCGTCGGGTCGGGCCTTCGCCACCAGGGCGAACGCTTCGAGCAGCGTGTCGATGCCCGATAGCCGGCGAGATTGCCGGCGTAGACGATTTGCTCGCCGGTCCCTTCGGGCCGGCTCTCGAGCGCCGGGGCCGGCGACAAAGGCATCCTCGATGCCGTTGCCCACCACGGTGACACGCTCCTTCGGCATGCCGTCGCGGGCGAGCTCGGCGGCGATGTGCTGGCTGGTCGCCACGATGTGGTCAGCGAGCTTCGGCAAACGCGCATCGAGGACCGGCCGACTGCGGTTGTCCATTTTCGCGGCACGCCGAGGCGGTAATAGGGCAGCTCGCCGGCCAGGGTCGTGTGGGCATCATAGATCACCGGCACGCCATGCAGCTGCTTTGCCGGCCATGCGGCGACAGGCCCTCGTAGTGGTGGGCATGCACGATCTCGATCCGCTGCCGGGCGACCACACGCGCCACCGTCGCCGCCAGCGCGGGCAGGAACCAGGCGAGTCGCAGAGGATCGGCGCCCGGTGCAGTGCGCCGGTAGAACGGCAGGCCCAGGCTGCGATGCACGGGAAACGGCAGCTGCTGGTCCAGGTCGCCGATCGGATAGGCGATCACATGGACGTCATGCCCGGCCTGATGCAGCGCCTGCGCCATGCCGAGAATTCGCGCCGGCGTGCCGCGTGGCCAGGAACGGGCAACCCGCGACCAGTGCGATGCGCAGGGCCGACGAGCCTCCCATCAGCGACAGCCGACCGCGATGGGCCCGGACCCGACAGGCGCAATCGCCACCGCGACCAGCACGCCACGGGAGCATCGACACACGACCGGCACGCCATGATCAAGAGGCCGTCAGCAGCCGCCGAGGTCGGTGCGTCCTGCCGATTTTCGATTGGAACATGCGAGGGAGCTCTGTTGCGTGGATCTGACCGCATTGACTGGACCCCGTACCAGCTCACTCTGGCACGGGCAAGCTAGGCTGCCATCCGCTCATTCAATACCAATCGAAGGCCCGCGTCCACGCCGCGGCCCGTGAAGAATACGCTTTGCGAGGCAGGTGATCACATCCTCAGCCAAAAAATCTCATACGGCCCTGTCATGCCCGATCTAACGGTTACTGACACATCGTCCGGACGATGAAAAGCCGCTGTGCCGCTGGATCCGGGACCGCCCGCTGTCACCGGAATACCGGGCGCGCCACTGCGCCGGCACCCCGCCGTCCGCAAATTCGACGCGGTCGATCCGCGCTGAAGAAACGGCCGCTCCGGGTCGGCCAGTTGACCTCAATCAAAGTCGAGCTAGCTTTGCTCCCCTAGAACAAACGTCAACGAGTTCTATTGGGCGGCTATCCATGGCACCTGCCGCGATCGCCCGTTGCCGGCCCAGCGGGAACCAACGGCCGAGTCCCGGATCAGACGTGACCATGACCAACCCGTCAGGCGACGACGCCAGCCACACCGCAACCGCGAAACCTCGCCCGGACGAGCGCGCAGCCTAGGGGTTCCATGCAATCTCCGACCTGGCCACCGTCGTTTCACCGTCGATTGCGTCCGTCATCCGGCCGACCGGACACATGTGCCCGAGCGCCGTCTCCCAGGTGGCGGCCGTGCTCGGCGAGCGGATCGGCGAGGCGCCGGTGCGTCGCCTGTTCGAGGCGGCCGGTCTTTCCCGCTACCTTTCCGCCGATCCCACCACGCCCGTCGACGAGCGCGAGGTTGCGGCACTGCATCGGACGTTGCGCCACCGGCTCGGCCCAGCCTGCGCCGGGGCCGTGGCCCGGGCCGCCGGACGCCGCACGGCCGACCGTCTGCTGGCACGGCATCTGCCCGAACCGCTTCGCCGCCTGCTCAGACATCTGCCACGCCCGCTCGTCGCCCGGCTGCTGCTCCGCAGCTTCGAGCGCGATCACTGGCGGCTCGCCGGCAGCGGTGCCTTCGTCGCCGTCTACGGGAGGCCGATACGCCTCGGCCTCACGAACAACCCGCTCTGCCCCCACGAGCACAGTGAGGCGCCTGCCTGCGACTTCCTGGCCGGGACCGTCGAGCAGCTCTGCCGCAGGCTGATCACCCCGCGCAGCACCGTCAGGGAGATCGCCTGCGAAGCCTGCGGGGCACCCGCCTGCATCTTCGAGATCGAGCTCTAGCAGCCTGCCGGAAGCCTATTCGGCCGGTGTCGGCACGGGTTTCGACGCTGCGTGCGGTTCGGATCGGGCAGGACCAGGGTCATCCAGGATCGCACTGAGACCGGCCGCAGTGATCGGTGCGCCCAGCACCTTCTGCACGATGTCGGGCAACCCCTGGAGCGCATCCGGAACCAGCGCCATCCCGAGCCCGAGACCGAGCGAGACGGCGAGAACGTAGACCGTCTTCCGGTCGATCGGCTGCGTCGCGATGATGCGGATTCCGGCCACCGCGATCGAGCCGAACAGAACGAGCGTGGCGCCGCCCAGGACCGGCTTGGGAATGGTCGCCAGCACCGTGCCGAAGATCGGAAAGATCCCGAGCACGACGAGCAGACCGGCAACGTACAGACCGATATGCCGGCTGGCCACGCCGGTCATCTGGATGACGCCGTTGTTCTGGCTGAAGGTCGTGTTGGGAAAGGTGTTGAAGACGGCGGCCAGACCGGAGTTCACCCCATCGGCCAGGATTCCGCCCTTGATCCGGCGGAGATAGACCGGCCCTTCGACCGGCTCGCCGGAGATCACGGAATTGGCGGTGAGGTCACCGGTCGTCTCGATCGCCGTGATGAGATAGATGAACGCGATCGGCGCGAAGAGGCCGAGATCGAAGGCGATGCCGAAGCGGAACGGTATCGGCACGGCGAGCAAGGGCTGGCCGCCGATCCGGCTGAAGTCGACCATGCCGAGAACCGCCGCAACGGCGAAGCCAACGGCCAGCCCGATCACCAGCGCGCTGATCCGCACATGCAGGTTGGCAACGAAGCTGCACCAGAGCACGACGCAGATCACGATCGCGCCGAGCAACAGATTGACCGGGCTGCCGAAGCTCTCGGCCCCGACGCCGCCGAGCAGATCGGTGAAGCCGACCTTGACGAGGCTGAGCCCGATCACCGTGATGACGACGCCGGTCACTGTCGGCGTGATGACCCGCTTCAGGTGATCGATGAACTGGCTCAGGACGATCTCGATGACGCAGCCGACCAGGCAGAGCCCGAAGATCATCGCCAGAATCTCTTCGGGCGTGGCGCCCCGCGCCTTCATCGCGAACCCTGCCGCCAGGATGGCGCCGAGGAAGGCGAAGCTGGTTCCCTGGAGACTGAGCAGCCCCGAGCCGATCGGACCGATCCGCCGGCATTGAATGAAGGTGGCAACCCCGGAGACGATCAGCGCCATGCTGATCAGATAGGGAATGTGCTCGCCCAGGCCGAGCACGCCACCGATAATCAGCGTCGGTGTCACGATGCCGACAATGCTCGCCAATACATGCTGCCATGCGGCCAGCATGCTGATCCCGAAGTCCGGCCTGTCTTCCAGCCTGAAGACGACTCCCGCCGGGGAACGCGATGAATCCACGCGATTCTCCTTGGTGAAGTTGGGTCTGCTTGGCCGAGCATCGTGTTTTGGCTGGTTGCGAGGCTGGCACAGCGACATCGATGTTGCAATGCACAAATCGAAAGCCCGGCGCGTGGCGATGGCTGCCATGCCCACTGCTTGACTTCGCGCCATGTCGGGTGTCGACTCGTTTCCCTCACGGAGGAGACATGCCCAGAATGCCCGGTGCCCCGAAGGGTCGGCCGAAGCCCCGGATCGACGTCGAGCGGGTGATGCTGGTCGATGCCGAGGATCGGGTCATCGGCACCGCGGAGAAGCACGCCGCACACCTCTCGGGTGCCTTGCACCGGGCCTTCTCCGTCCTGATCCACGACCCTGCCGGGAAATGGCTGCTGCAGCGTCGCAGCCCCGGCAAGTACCATTCGGGCGGGCTCTGGACCAATGCGGCGTGCGGCCACCCGCGCCCCGGCGAGGCGACCGAGGCCGCCGCGGGCCGCCGGCTCGAGGAGGAGCTCGGCTTCGTCTGTCCGCTCGCCTATCTCACCAAGGTCTATTACCATTCGCCGCTCGACCACGGCATGACCGAGCACGAGCTGGTGAGCATCTATACCGGCCTGCATGCCGGGCCGGTCGAGCCGGATCCCGCGGAGGCCGATGCGGTGCGCTGGATCGAGCCCACGGAGCTGCGCCGCGACCTCGATGCGCACCCTGACCGCTACACGGTCTGGTTCCGCAAATACGTGACCGAGCTCTGGGCGACGCTGCGCGCCGCCTGAGCCGATAAGCCGCTAGGTTCCGGGGCTCGCGAGGTAGGCGATCACGTCCTGGATCTGCTCGGGCTTGCGCAGGCCGACAAAGGCCATCTTGTTGCCCGGGACGTACTCCTTGGGGTTGGCGAGGTATTCCGCGAGCGTCGTCTCGTCCCAGACAATGCCGCTGTTCGCCATCGCAGCCGAGTAGTTGAAGTCTGCCACCGCGCCCGCTGGACGGCCCATGATGCCAACGAGATGCGGTCCCGTCCGGTTCTGCTCCGCATCGACCACATGGCAGGCCTGGCACTGCCGGAACAGCTCTTTTCCGGCCTCGGGATCGCCGGCCGCGTCCTGGGCCATTGCCGGTGCAGAGATCGCAAGAGCCACGCCGGCCAGCAACAGGGCTTTGCACTTCTTTGGGCTCGTCAACAAATCACCCTCTCAGGGAAGCGGCACCGGAGCGCCGGACAACTTCCGGTATACACTTGGTGCCGAGGGCGGCAAACGAGGTCAGTGCGAGTCCGAACAATGCCGGGCGCTTACCCCGGCGGGGGTCGCCGGCAGCAGCCGACCGGGCTAGCATGGCCCCACCGCCCAGCCGGAGCCTCCAATGCCCCACCGAGAACCACGCATCACCCGCATCGTCGACACCGGCTCGGGGCCGGACTGATGGAGCTCCGTCTGGCCACGCTCGCCGCCCGCGACCGCTACAGCTGCTGACCTCGCTCGTGGTGCCGCGGCCGATCGCCTTCGTCACCTCGCAGGATGCGGCTGGTCTCGTCAACGCTGCTCCTTCTCCTTCTTCAACGTCTTCAGCGACGAGCCGCCGCTCGTGGTCATCGGCATCGGCCGGCGAGCGGGGGCGCGCTCAAGGACACTGCCCGCAATATCGAGGCCACGGGCGAATTCGTGATCAACCTGGTCGACGAAGAGCTCGCCCCCGCCATGAACGTCGCCGCCGTCGACTTCCCGCCGGAGACGAGCGAGCCCGGGCCCGCTGGCCTCACCCTTGCCGCCTCGGCCCTCGTCCGCCCGCCGCGCATCGTCAGAGGCCCCGGCAGCTCGAATGCCGGAACCACACGACGCTGGTCATCGGCGCCGACCACCGCCTCGTCGTCGGCGAGGTTGTCGCCGTCCATGTGCGGGACGGCCTCGTCGATCCCGGCACCCTGCGCATCGACTTCGACGCCTACCACCCGGTCGGCCGGCTCTTCGCCAACCTCTACTGCCGGACCCGAGACACCTTCGAGCTGGTGCGCGAGAACTACGCCCAGTGGCGTCGCCGCACCGGCGCGGAGTAGGCGCCGGGCCGGCCGGCCGCCCATGGCCGCCCTCGCCCGCCCATGCTACCGAAGGGCCGGAGCCAATGGAGGAGAGGGTCGGCATGGTGCATTGCGATCTGGTCATCAAGGGCGGCAGGGTCGCCACCGCCACCGACGTGTTCGAGGCGGATATCGGCATCACCGGCGAGACCGTAGTGGCGATCGCCAGGAGCTGCCGACCGGCCGGCTCGAGATCGACGCGCGGGGCAAGATCGTGACACCGGGCGGCGTCGACAGCCACTGTCACATTGAGCAGCTCGCCGCCTCCGGGCTCATGAACGCCGACACGTTCGAGACCGCGACCGTCTCGGCGGCGATGGGCGGCACGACCGCGGTGGTGCCCTTCGCCGCCCAGCATGTCGGCATGAGCCTCGCCGAGGTCGTCGCGGACTACCACGAACGCGCGGCCAAAGGGCGGTGGTCGACTACGCCTTTCACATGATCCTCGCCGACCCGCGGCCGGAGATCCTGCGGGACGAGCTGCCGGGCCTCGTGCGCGACGGCCATGCCTCGCTCAAGGTCTTCCTCACCTATGATCGCCTCAGGGTCGAGGACGAGCAGTTTCTCGACGTGCTCTGGGCGGCGCGCGAGCATGGCTGCATGGTCTGCGTCCATGCCGAGAACCACGGGATGATCTCCTGGATGGGCAAGCGGCTGGTGGCCTGGGGCCTGACGGCGCCGAAGTTCCACGTGCCGTCGCACCCGCGTCTCGCCGAGGCCGAGGCGATCAACCGGGCGGCCGCCATGGCGGCCTTCATCGACCAGCCGCTGATGATCTTCCACGTCAGCACGCGCGAGGGAGCGGCCACCTTGCGCCGCTGGCAGGACGAGGGGATCAAGGTCTTCGGCGAGACCTGCACGCAATACCTGACGCTCGGCGCCGCCGACCTGGACCGGCCCGGCATCGAGGGCGGCATGTGGATCTGCAGCCCGCCGTTGCGCGAGCCCGACGACCAGACCGCCCTCTGGGAGGCGCTCGGCCAGGGCACGCTCGCCACCGTTTCCTCGGACCACGCCCCCTACCGCATGGACGAGAGCGGCAAGCTCGCCAAAGGGCCAGATCCGAGCTTCAAGGAGATGGCCAATGGCCTGGCCGGCATCGAGCTTCGCCTGCCCGTGCTGTTCGACGCCATGGTGAGCAGGGGCCGCATGAGCCTCACCGACTTCGTCCGCCTGACGGCGACCGAGCCCGCCAGGATCTACAACCTGCACCCGAAGAAAGGCACGATCGCCGTCGGCAGCGACGCCGACCTCGTGATCTGGGACCCGGCAGCGACCACGACGATCACCCACGACACCACCCACGACCGCTCCGGCTACAGCGCCTATGTCGGCCGCGAGATCAAGGGCTGGCCCAGCCAGGTGCTGCGCCGTGGCGCCGTCATCGTCGAGGGCGGCGAGCTGCGGGCGGCCCCCGGCTCCGGGCAGTTCCTGCCGCGCACCGGCGGTGCCGCGGCGAAGCCCCTGGGCCGGCCGGCGGCCGAGCTCGGCCACCTCGGCTGAGCACCACCGACGCGGGCTCAGTCAGTTGTCGCCGATGGCTGCCGCGGGGGCCGTGGTCGGCCCTGGTGACACTGGCGCATCCTCCGGCGGTGCCGGGTGCCGGGCCAGAAAGGCGAGGCCACCGGCCGATGCCAGCGCCAACGCCATGACGACCAGGGTGGTGGCGAGGAGCAGGCGACGCCCGGCGAAGATGGCGACGAGCACCGCGAGCGGCACGGCGCCGGCAGCACCCAGCAAGCCATAGCCCACCGCCTCGGCCGGCCCGGCGAGACCGGCGCCCGGCGGCACGAGGAAGCGTGCCGCCAGTGCCGCGCCGGCGACGAAGGCCATGAAGCCGCCGCCCACGGCCATGAGAACGCCCGACAGGATGCGCCACGGGAGCCCGACCCGGGCGGCGGACCCGCCGCTCATTCGCCCGCGTTGCGCTCGACCGGCGGCCCGCCCGCCAAGGCCGGCCGGGCCAGAATCTGGCTGGCGATGGTGAGCGCCACAAGGGCCGCGCCCAGCGCGTCCGTCCAGAGACCGGGCTTGAGCAGCCCGACGGCGGCGGCGAGCAGGAGGGCGCGCTCCCAGTAGCGCGCAGGCCCGTAGAAGAAGTGCTGGTGCAGGGCGGCGGCGAGGCAGGTGACGCCGATGGTGGCGGTGATCGCGGTGAGTGCGATCTGGTGCCACTCGCCGATCAGCAGCAGCGACGGGCCGAAGACGAACATGAAGGGAATGATGTAGCCGGTCAGGCCGAGCTTGATCGCCGCCCAGGAGCTTTCCATGAGCCCGGCGCGGCTGATGGCGTTGGCGGCATAGACGGCCATGGCGACCGGCGGGGTGATCGCCGAGAGCACGGCGAAGTAGAGGACGAAGAGGTGCGCCGCCTCGACCTGGACGCCGAGCCGGACCAGGGCCGGCACGAGGAGCGCCACCTGGACGATGTAGGCGGGTGTCGTCGGCAGCCCCATGCCGAGCACGATGCCGGCGGCCATGGTCAACACCAGCGCCGGCAGCAGCATGTTCTGGGACAGCGCCAGCACGATATTGGTGAACGAGAGGCCGAGGCCGGTCAGCGTGATGGTGCCGATGACGATGCCGGCGCAGGCGCAGGCGAGGGCCACGACGATGGTGTTGCGCGCCCCGGCCTCGAGCGCCTCGATGATCACCGCGGGCGTGAAGGTGCGGCGCGTGCCGGCCCTGAGCCAGGTGGTCGGCACCACCGAGGCGATGCCGCAGATGGCGGCATAGGCGGCGCTGTAGCCGGAGAGCAGCACGCCGATGATCACGGCGAGCGGCAGGAAGAGGTGGCCGCGCTCGACCATCACCTCCTTCAGCCGCGGCAGGTCGGCGCGCGGCAGGCCGACGAGGCCGACGCGGCGAGCCTCGAAATGCACCGCCATGAAGACGGCGACGTAGTAGAGCAGCGCCGGCAGCAGGGCGAGCGCGGCCACCGTGAGGTAGCTCGTGCCGAGGAACTCGGCCATGACGAAGGCGGCCGCCCCCATGATCGGCGGCATGAGCTGGCCGCCGGTGGAGGCCACGGCCTCGACGGCGCCGGCGAAGGCCGGCCGATAGCCGGAGCGGCGCATCAGCGGGATGGTGAAGGTGCCCGTGGTCATGACGTTGGCGACGGCGCTGCCGGAGACCGTGCCGAAGAGCGAGCTCGTGATGATCGCCACCTTGGCCGGGCCGCCGGAGGTGTGGCCGGCAAGCGCGAGGGCGAAGTCCATGAAGAGCTGCCCCGCGCCCGAGCGCTCGACGAAGGCGCCGAAGAGGATGAAGAGCATCACGTAGGTGGCGGAGACGTAGAGCGGGATGCCGAAGATGCCTTCGGTCGTGAGGTAGAGCTGGTCGAGCATGATGCCGACCGACTGGTTGCCCCAGGTCAGGCCGTAGAGCAGGAAGACGGCCGCGGTGGCCGGCAGCGCCCAGCCGGTGGCGCGCCGCGTCGCCTCCATGACCAGCAGGACGAGGGCGATGCCGAAGACGTAATCCCCGAAGGTGGGGTCGTCGACATAGTACATCCGGCTGACGATGTAGCCGAGATTCCAGGTCGGATAGAGGGCCGCCGCCACGGCGACGACGAGCAGCGCCAGGTCGACCACGCCCGGCCGCTCGGCCCGGCCGTTCCAGCCCGGCAGCACCAGGAAGGTGAGCGCCAGCGCGAAGGCGATGTGCAGGCCGCGCATGACATAGGCGTCGGGCGGCCCGACGAAGGCGACGTAGAGATGGAAGACCGACATCGCCACGGCGACGACGGTGATCGACCAGCGGGTGCTGCGTGCCGAGAGCTGCATACGGGCTCTTCTCCCGCCCTAAGCTCCATGCTCGACGCCGGCCCCCGCCCCGTGCGAGCGGGGCGCCGGCGCCCGGGCCCGGGGCGTCAGAGCGCCCCCTTCTCCTGGTAGAAGCGGGTGGCGCCCTCGTGCATCGGCACGCCGGTGTCGGCGGCCATCACCTCGAGCGTGGTGCCGTCCATGACCTTGACGATGGAGACCAGGTCCGCCTTGTCGGCCACCATGCCGTCGAGGATATTGTAGACGACGTCCGGGTCGAGATCGCAGCGCGCGATGACGTGCGTGGCATAGCCGATGACGTCGACATCCGCGTCCTGGCCCGGGTAGCTGCCGGCCGGAATGGTCAGCTTCGAGTAGCCCGGGTTGAGCTCGCGCATGGCGGCGAACTTGTCGTCGGAGATCTCGAGGAGCCTGATGTCACGGGCCGAGGCGAGGTCCATGACCGCCGAGGCGGGCACGGTCGTGCCGAGGGTGAACATCTGGGCGTTGTTGTCCTTCATCAGCGACACGGCATCCGTGTAGGAGACGAAGCTCACCTGGCTCATGTCGTCATAGGTCATGCCGTAGACCTCGAAGAGCTGCGCGCTGATCGCCTCGGCGGTGTTGCCCTTCGGCTGGATGGCGATCGGCTGGCCCTTGGCGTCGTCCACCGACTCGATGCCGGAATCGGCATTGACCACGATCTGGAAGTATTGCGGGTAGAGCGTGCCGATATTGCAGACGTTCTCGGCCACGGCCTCGAAGGGCGGCCGCCCGTTGACGCCGTCCACGGTCGAGATCGAGTTGGCGAAGCCGATATCGGCCTTGCCCTGCGAGATCGCGACCACATTGGCGATGCCGGCGCCCGGCAGCACCTGCACGTTGATGCCGCTCTTGCCGGCGATATTGGCGATGGCCCCACCGAGCGGGTACCAGGAACCGCCCTGCGGCCCGGTCATCAGCTTGACCTGCTGCGCCTCGGCCGTGGTCGCGGCGGCGGTGGCCAGGCCCAGCCCGAGGGCCAGGATCGCCAGTGTACCTTGCGTCTTCATGTACTGCTCCCTGATCGACTGCGCGCCGATGGCGCCTTTCCGTTCGTCCCCAATGTGCCGGACGAGACGGTTGGCGCAAGCTTCAATTGCCGAGACGCCGGCCGTGCCAGGCGATGTGGTCGGCCATGAAGCTCGTCATGAAGTAGTAGGAATGGTCGTATTCGGCGTGCCGGCGGAGCTCGAGCGGGATGCCGGCGGCGGCGCAGGCGGCTTCCAGGAGCTCCGGCTTGAGCTGGCTCTCGAGGAAATTGTCGCCGAGCCCCTGGTCGACCAGGATCCCCTCGACCCTGGCACCATCCTCGATCAGCGCCGTCGCGTCATAAGGGCGCCAGCTGGCACGATCGGCACCCAGATAGCCGGCGAGCGCCTTCTCGCCCCAGGGGCAGCGCATGGGCGAGACGATGGGGGCGAAGGCCGAGACCGAGCGGTAGAGCGCCGGGTTCTTCAGCGCCAGGTGAGGGCGCCGTGGCCGCCCATCGAATGGCCAAAGATGCCCTGCCGGGCCGGGTCGATCGGCAGCTCGGCGGCGACGAGTTCCTGCAGCTCGCGGGTGACGTAGCTCGCCATGCGGTAGTTCTTGGCCCAGGGCTCGACCGTCGCATCGAGGTAGAAGCCGGCGCCCGAGCCGAAGTCATAAGTGTCGTGCTCGCCCGGCAGGTCGAGCCCGCGCGGGCTGGTGTCGGGGCAGACGACGATCAGCCCGGCCGCCGCCGCCGGGCCCTGGAAGCCCGCCTTGGTCGTGGCGTTCTCCCAGGTGCAGGTCAGGCCCGAGAGCCACCAGAGGACAGGGCAGCGCCGCCCCTCCTCGGCGGCAGGCGGCAGGTAGACGGAGAACTCCATGTCCGTGCCGGTGGTGGCCGAGGCGTGCCGATAGACCGCCTGGACGCCGCCATGGCAGCGATGCGCGGCGATCGGGGCCAGCGGCATCAGTAGACGACCACGCCGCGGATCGACTTGCCCTCGTGCATGAGGTCGAAGCCCTTGTTGATGTCGCCGAGCGGCATGGTGTGGGTGATCAGGTCGTCGATGTTGATCTTCTTCTCCATGTACCAGTCGACGATCCGCGGCACGTCGGTGCGGCCCCTGGCGCCGCCGAAGGCGGTGCCGCGCCAGACGCGGCCGGTGACCAGCTGGAAGGGCCGGGTCGAGATCTCCTGGCCGGCGCCGGCGACGCCGATGATGACGCTCTCGCCCCAGCCCTTGTGGCAGCACTCGAGCGCCTGGCGCATGGTCTTGACGTTGCCGATGCACTCGAAGCTGTAGTCGGCGCCACCCTTGGTCAGCTCGACCAGGTGGGCGACCACGTCCTTGTCGCCCAGATCCTTCGGGTTGACGAAATGGGTCATGCCGAACTTGCGGCCGATGGCCTCGCGCGCCGGGTTGAGGTCGACGCCGACGATCATGTCGGCACCGACGAGGCGCGCACCCTGGATGACGTTGAGGCCGATGCCGCCGAGGCCGAACACCACCACGTTCGAGCCGGGCTCGACCTTGGCGGTGTTGATCACGGCACCGATGCCGGTCGTCACGCCGCAGCCGATGTAGCAGATCTTGTCGAAGGGCGCGTCCTGGCGGACCTTGGCGACCGCGATCTCGGGCAGGACGGTGAAGTTGCTGAAGGTCGAGCAGCCCATGTAGTGGTGGATGACCTCCTTGCCGATGCGGAAGCGCGAGGTGCCGTCGGGCATCAGGCCCTGGCCCTGGGTCGAGCGGATCGCCTGGCAGAGATTGGTCTTGGGGTTGAGGCAGTACTCGCATTCCCGGCATTCGGGGGTGTAGAGCGGGATGACGTGGTCACCCACCTTGACCGAGGTCACGCCGGCCCCGACCTCGCGCACGATGCCGGCCCCCTCGTGGCCGAGAATGCTCGGGAAGATGCCTTCCGGATCGCCGCCCGAGCGGGTGAACTCGTCGGTGTGGCAGAGCCCGGTCGCCATGATCTCGACCAGCACCTCGCCGGCCTTCGGCCCCTCGAGCTCGACCGTCGTCACCTCGAGCGGCTTGCCCGCCCCGAACGCCACCGCCGCCTTGACCTGCATCGGACTGCCTTCCTTCTCCGCTCATCAGACCGGCACTTGTTAGCGCCTGCCGGCGCTTCAGGCCAGCGCCCCGGGGCCCTTTCCGGCGAGGACGGCGTCGCGGCGATCGAGCATGCGGCACTGCAGGTCGTGCAGCAGATAGGCGAGCCGGCTCCGGGTCCAGGGCTGGCCGGAGGCGGCATCGTATTCGCCCGGCAGGGGCCAGCCCTCGACCACGCCGGCAACGAGGCCGTGCTGCCGGCAGAGGGCGACGCAGCGCCAGGCGTGGTCGCGCTGGGCAACGACCGCCACCGGGCCGATCGCTTCCGCCCCGCCGGCCCGGGCGATGATGGCCTCGATCACCCCGCCGGTATTCAGATAGCGCGGCTCCGCCTGGGTATCGCGCGCCGGGTGGATCGCGGTGACGGCACCGGCCGGCAGGCGGGTGGCGAGCGGTTCCGCCACCTCCCACTGCGCCCAGACCGGGGCACCCGTCGCCGCGTGCAGGCGCTGCGCCAGATCGGCCAGCGCCTCGTTGACCGGCCCCGGCTCGCGGTTGCCGTTGGCCAGCATCCGGTTGCCGAAGGTGAAGCCGATGATCGTGCGCACCGCGGCGAGCTCGACCGCAGGCGGCCGCCAGCCGAGCGCGTCCTCCATGAGGAGCGCTGCCAGCGTGCCGGCCAGCGCCGGTCGCCGAGCCCGGCCTCGAGCCGAGCGGCGAGCAGGCTCTCGAGGGTCGGCGTCGCTTCACTCATCATGCCTCACTAGGATTTATGGCCTATTTTTATGCCCGCAAGCCCCTCAGGTTTCTTCGGCAAAATCGCCTTTTTTGCCCCTTTTCCCCCCGCCGCTCCCGAAAAGCGCCGGGAAAGACAAAATCGCGTTCTTTTCCGCTGGTCTTGCCTGCTCGCGGGTTCGTTTTGCGGATTCCCAGGTTCGTTCGTCGAAAACTTGGGTTCGTTCGTCGATGCGCCGGGTTCGATCGTCATTCCCCGGGTTCGTTCGTCGCCGGCTGTCGCCCAGGATCTGCGACCCTGCGCAACCCGCTGTCGCATATAACGCGACAATCCGGGGCCGCCTGTCGCATGAGATGCGACAACCCGGACGATTTTGTCGCAAAATCTGCGACAACCCGAGGAATGTTGTCGCATCTGGTGCGACAGGTGCATCGACAGGGAGAAGGCCGATGCAGCGCCGCATGCTCTGGACCGCCGCCCTCGCCGGGGCGCTCGGCCTCGTCGTCGGCATCGCTGTGGCGCGCACGCCCTACCCGCCGCTCGAGGTGCTGCTGCAGGGCAACCGGACCGTGCTCGACCAGGCGATCGCCTATCCGGCCGGCGTGCCCGAGGTGACGGGGGCCATCGTCACCATGGCGCCGGGCCAGGCCACCGGCTGGCACCGCCACGACGCCCCGCTCTTCGCCTGGGTCATGGAAGGCGAGATCACCGTCGACTACGGCAGCCACGGCACCCGCCGCTACGCCGCCGGCGATGCCTTGCTCGAGGCGGTGGGGGTCGCCCATGACGGCACCAACACCGGCGACGTGCCGACGCGCATCCTGGTCGTCTTCATGGGTGCGGAGGGCGTGGCGAACACGACGACGGTGGACGGGCCGGAATGAGCGGCGGCTGCGGCCATCGGCGCCGCTGCCGGCGGGGGCCGGCGACGGTGCTTCGCTCCGACATGCTGGACAGTGCATGGAAAGCCTAGCACGATAGTTGCAAGCTCGGTGGTAGCGAGCGGACCGGCGGCGAGCGCCGGTCGCAGGATGAAAGGGAAAAGGCATGGGTGAGTTGCGGGATCTGGCGTATTCGATGCTCGAGCGGCGGAACTTCCTGGGCATGGGAGCGGCCGCCGGTGGTGCGGCAGGGCTGGCGGCGGGTGTCGCCGGGCTGGTGATGCCCAGGGCAGCACATGCCCAATCGATAGACCCTTCGACCTCCAAGCTGCAGCAGGTCCTGGACCGCGGGCATGTGATCGTCGGCACCGGCAGCACCAACCCGCCCTGGCATTTCGAGGACGAGACCGGCACGCTGGTCGGCATGGACATCGACATGGCCGGGCTGATCGCCAAGGGCCTGTTCGACGACCCGACCAAGGTCGAGTTCGTCCTGCAGGGCTCGGACGCGCGCATCCCGAGCCTGGTCACTGACCAGGTCGACGTGATCTGCCAGTGGATGACGATCACCCCGGGCCGGGCGCAGCAGTGCGCGTTCACCGTGCCCTATTATCGTGAGGGCATCAGCCTGCTCGTGATGGCCGACGGGGCGAAGTTTTCGACCTTCGACGCGATGCTCGCCGCCGGCTCCGACGCGACCGTCGGCGCCATGCAGAACGTCTTCATCGAGGACTGGGTGCATGCCGCCCTGCCCGACGCGAAGGTCGACCAGTTCGACAGCCCGGACTCGACGCTGCAGGCCCTGAACGCGCGGCGCGTCGACGCCTATCTGGCCGACCAGTCGGCGATCCGCTGGCTGATGCAGCAGACCCCCGGCCGCTACGCCAATCTCGACTATGGCTGGATGCCCAACTCCTATGCCTCGGCGGTCCGCCAGGGCGACGAGATCTGGCTGGGCTGGGTCAACACGGTCTATCGCGAGGCCATGCTGGGCGTCGACTTCGACATCATGAAGGCGTCCTACAAGAAGTGGTTCGGGATCGATCTCGAGACGCCGCGGGTCGGCTTCCCGCAGGAATTCTCCTGATCCTCCAGGTCGTGCCCGGGCCCGAGCGCAGGTCGCGCCGATGATCGCCTACAACTTCAATTGGGCCGTGATCTGGCGCAATTGGGATGCGTTCATGGGCGCCCTCGCGCTCGGGCTGGGCCTCGCCGTCGTGTCGCTGCTGATCGGCACGATCATCGGCCTCTTCCTCGCCTATGCGCGGATGTCGCCGAGCCCCTGGATCTCGCGGCCGGCCTGGGCCTATGTCGAGTTCATCCGCAACACGCCGCTGCTGCTCTTGATCTTCTTCGTCTATTTCGGCCTGCCGGAGATCGGCATCTACAACCTGGACAAGATCCAGTCCTTCATCCTGACGCTTTCGGGCTATGCCGCGGCCTATATGTGCGAGGTCTTCCGCGCCGGCCTCGCCTCGATGCCGCGCGCCTATGGCGAGGCGGCCAAGGCGATCGGCCTCAGGCCCTGGCAGCGACAGCGTTACGTCGTCCTGCCGGTGATGTTCCGGATCACGCTGCCGGCGGTCTCGAACAACCTGATCTCGCTCTTCAAGGACACCTCGCTGGCGGCCGCCATCGCCGTGCCGGAGCTGACCTTCACGGCCAGGCAGATCAACGCCAACACCTACCGGGTGATCGAGTGCTGGCTGACCGCGAGCGCTCTCTACCTCGCGACCGCCTACCTGATCGCGATAGCGCTCCGGCAGGTCGAGAAGCGCTACGCGGTGGTGCGCTGAGGTGGAGCTGGAGCGCGGCACCTTCCTCTACGAGGCCTGGACGGCACGCTGGTCGCTGCTCGAGGGGCTGATGGTGACCATCTCGAGCTCGGTCATGACCATCATCATCGGCACCATCCTGGGCTTCGCGCTGGGCCTCGTCCTGACCTACGGCATGCTGCCCTTCCGCATCCTGGCGCGGCTCTATGTCGACATCATGCGCGGCATCCCGGTGCTGGTGCTGATCCTCTTCACCTATTACGGGCTCGCCATCCTCAAGGTCGGGGTGAAGCCCTTCTGGGCCGGGGTGATCGCCCTCTCGCTCTTCTGCATCTCGCATGTGGCGGAGAACGTGCGCGGGGCGGTGCAGTCGATCCCGCAGGGCCAGCACGAGGCCGGCATGGCGATCGGCATGCGCTTCTTCCAGCGGCTGCGCTACATCATCCTGCCGCAGGCGGTGCGCCGGGCCCTGCCGCCCTGGGTCAACACGGCGCTCGAGATCGTCAAGGGCACGACGCTGCTCTCGGTGATCGGCGTGGTCGAGCTGCTGCTCGCCAACCAGCAGGCGATCGCCCGCAACTACATGATCCTGCAGTTCTACATGGCGGCGACCATCATCTACATCATCATCAATTTCTCGATCGCCCAGGCCGCGGCGGCGCTGGAGCGGCGCTATGCCTATCTGCGCTACTGAGCGCCTGTCCCGGCCTGCCCGACGGAGCGACCGATGGCCCTGCTGAGCACCCGCGACATCCACAAGAAGTACGACGAGACCGAGGTCCTCAAGGGCATCGACCTCGACATCGAGCAGAGCGAGGTGGTGGCGCTGATCGGCGCCTCGGGCTCGGGCAAGACGACGTTCCTGCGCTGCATCAACCTGCTCGAGGAGTATCACCAGGGGAGGATCGAGCTCGAGGGCGAGTCGATCGGCTACACCTCGAACGGCCGGCGGCGGAAGCTGGGCGAGCGGCAGATCTCGGCCCAACGGGCGAAGATCGGCATGGTCTTCCAGAGCTTCAACCTCTTCCCGCACATGACGGCCGAGGCCAATGTGATGCTCGGCCTGACCAAGGTGCGCGGCATGTCGAACGCCGAGGCAGCGGACCGCGCCCGGCACTGGCTCGACCGGGTCGGCCTCGCCGACCGTCGCCGGCACTATCCCTACCAGCTCTCCGGCGGCCAGCAGCAGCGCGTCGCGATCGCCCGGGCGGTGGCGATGGAGCCGCGGCTTATGCTCTTCGACGAGGTCACCTCGGCGCTCGACCCCGAGCTGGTCGCCGAGGTGCTGGCGGTGATGCAGGACCTGGCGAGGAGCGGCATGACCATGGTGGTGGTCAGCCACGAGATGCTCTTCGTGCGCGACGTGGCGACCCGCGTGGTCTTCATGGATGGCGGACTCGTCGCCCAGTCCGGCACGCCCGACGAGGTCCTGCACAACCCCCAGACCGAGCGCCTGCGCAGCTTCCTCGGGCGGTTCCACGGGATCTTCGGCCCGGTCTGAGGAGCATGGCGGGCGGCGGCCGGCCCGGGACCCGCTCAGATCACGCCGAGCGCCCGCATCGCCTCGGCCACCCGCACGAAGCCCGCGATGTTGGCGCCGAGGACGTAGTTGCCCGGCGCGCCGAACTCCTCGGCGGTCGCGGCGCAGGTGTCGTGGATGTGGCGCATGATGCTGGCGAGGCGCTGCTCGGTCTGCTCGAAGGTCCAGCTGTCGCGGGACGCGTTCTGCTGCATCTCGAGCGCCGAGGTGGCGACGCCGCCGGCATTGGCGGCCTTGCCGGGGGCGAACAGCACGCCCGCCTCCTGAAAGACCCGGACGGCCTCGGGGGTGGAGGGCATGTTGGCGCCCTCGCCGACCGCCAGCACGCCGTTCTCGACCAGCCGCCGGGCGTCCTTGCCGGTCAGCTCGTTCTGGGTGGCCGATGGCATGGCGACGTCGCAGGGCACGTCCCAGATCGAGCCGCCGCTGATGTAGCGGACGCCTGCGCCCTTCTCCTCGGCGTATGCGCTGATGCGCTCGCGGCGGACCTCCTTGAGCTCCTTGACCAGGTCGAGGTCGATGCCGCGCTCGTCGACGACGTAGCCGTTGCTGTCGGAGCAGGCGATGGTCCGGCCGCCGTTCGCGCGGATCTTCTCCATGGTGTAGATGGCGACGTTGCCCGAGCCCGAGACAACGCAGCTCTTGCCGTCGAAGGAGGTGCCTCTGGTGGCCAGCATGGCCTCGACGAAGTAGGCGGCACCGTAGCCGGTCGCCTCCTTGCGGGCCCGCGAGCCGCCATAGACGAGGCCCTTGCCGGTGAGCACGGCCGCCTCGTAGCGATTCATGAGCCGCTTGTACTGGCCGAACATGTAGCCGATCTCGCGGCCGCCCACGCCGATATCGCCGGCCGGGACGTCGGTGTACTCGCCGAGATGGCGCGACAGCTCGGTCATGAAGGACTGGCAGAAGCGCATGATCTCGCCATCCGACCGGCCGCGCGGGTTGAAGTCCGACCCGCCCTTGCCGCCGCCGATGGGCAGGCCGGTCAGGGCATTCTTGAAGGTCTGCTCGAAGCCCAGGAACTTGACGATGCCGAGATTGACCGACGGGTGGAAGCGCAGGCCGCCCTTGTAGGGGCCGAGGGCGGAGTTGAACTGCACGCGAAAGCCGCGGTTGATACAGACATGGCCCCGGTCGTCGACCCAGGGCACGCGGAAGATGATCTGCCGCTCGGGCTCGCAGATCCGCTCGATCAGCGCGTCGTCGGTATAGTCCGGCCGCTTGGCCACCACCCGCCCGAGGCTTTCCAGCACCTCGCGGACGGCCTGGATGAATTCCTCCTCGCCCGTATTGCGGCGCATGACCTCGGCCATGATCGCCTCGAGCTTCTCGTCCATTTTCGTCAAGGGGTCTCTCCGATCGATCAAGCGATCGCCCGCGCCGCAGGCGAACGGCACCGAATAGACCGAAACCCGGCGGGAATGAAGGCTGCGACGAGCGCTTTCGCGGGCGGGATTTGACGGCGCGCGCTCGCCGGCTAGTTTCCGTCGGCCTCGACCTTCATGAAGGGACCGCCGCGTGGAACGCCGGCTGACGACCATCCTCGCCGCCGATCTGGTCGGCTACTCGCGGCTGATGGCGGCTGACGAGGAGGGCGTCATCGCGCGGCTGCGGGCGGCGCGGGCGGAGGTGGTCGACCCGGCGCTGGCGGAGGCCGGGGGGCGGATCGTCAAGACGATGGGCGACGGGCTGCTGATCGAATTCACTTCGCCGGTGGCGGCGGTGCGGATGGCGCTGCTTGTGCAGCGGGCGATGGCGGTGCGCGAGACGGGGCCGGAAGACGAGCGGCTGCGCTTTCGCATCGGCGTCAATCTCGGCGACATCGTCATCGACGGCGACGACATCCTGGGAGATGGGGTCAATGTCGCGGCAAGGCTCGAAAGCCTCGCGCCCGCGGGCGGGCTCTGCATCTCGCGCGCCGTCCACGACCAGGTGCGCGGCAAGCTGGATGCGGTGCTCACACCGCTCGGCCCGCAGGCGGTGAAGAACCTGCCGGAGCCGGTCGAGGTCTGGCGGGTCGAGGTGGAGGGCGTCGCGGTCACCGGGAAAGTGGCAGCCGGCATGCGCCCCTCGATCGCCGTGCTGCCCTTCGACAACATGTCGCGTGACCCGGACCAGGACTTCCTGGCGGACGGCATCGTCGAGGACGTGATCACCGAGCTCTCGCGCTTTCGCGACCTCACGGTGATCGCGCGCAATTCCAGCTTCAGCTTTCGTGGCACGGCCACTGACGTGCGGAAGATCGCGAGCGAGCTGGGCGTGCGCTATGTCGTCGAGGGCTCGGTCCGCCGCGCCGGCGACCGCCTGCGGCTGACGGCCCAGCTCATCGACGCCGCGGACGGCGGCCATGTCTGGGCCGACCGCTGGGACCGGACGATGGCCGACCTGTTCGACCTGCAGGACGAGCTGACCCGGGCGATCGTGACGGCCGTGGCACCGGAGATCAGTGCACATGAGCGGACACTGGCGCGGCAGAAGCCGACGGACAGCCTCACCGCCTGGGAGCTGACCCAACGGGCGCATGCCGAATATCTCAGCTACACGCCGGCATCGATCGAAGCGGCCAAGGCGCTCGCCCGGCGCGCCATCGAGGCCGATCCGGGCAACGTGCCGGCCCACACCCTGCTCGCCCGGGTGCACGCAACTGACGCCTTCTCGGGCCGTTCCCAGGATGCCGCGGCCAGCCTGCGCCTCGCCCACGATGCCGCCAGTCGGGCCATCGATCTCGACAGCCGGAGCGAGGCGGCCTTCGGTGCCATGGGTTTCGTGCTGGCCGCCGAGGGCCGCATGCACGAGGCGCTCGAGGCCCTGGAACGGGCACGCTCGCTGAACCCGAACAATGCCGACGTCATCCAATTGGGCGCCTATGTCCGCCTGCAGCCGGCGATCGCCGAGCCAAGAAGGGCCCTCGAGGACGCGCGCCTGGCCCTGCGTCTGAGCCCGGCCGATCCCTTCGCCTGGGCGCGCCGCACGCTCGCGGGCGAGGCCCTGCTCCAGCTCGGCGAATACGAGGCGGCACTGGCCGAGCTCGAGCCGGCGCGCACGGCGCCCAATGCCGACTGGAAGCCCTGCATCGTTGCAATGGTGGCCGCCCTCGCAGCCGGCCGGAACTCGCTTGCGGAAGACATGCTGGCCGAAGCCCGGGGGCGGCGTTCCGACCTTACCCTGGCCATCGTCCGGCGCGCCCAGCCCTGGCTCTTCACCCTGCCGGCACTGGTCCCGCACGCGGCACGGCTGGTCGAGCTGGGCCTGCCGCAGGAATAGCCCGCCGGTCAGGCAATAGCCGGCGCCGTGAGCTGGTCGAGGATGGCGCCGAAGCGCTCGACGCCCTGGGCGCCGGAGACGAGGTGGCGGCGCTCGAGGACGATGGCCGGCACGCCCTGGATGCCCTGCTCCACCCAGAACTGCATTTCCTGGCGCACGGCCTCGGCGTAGCGGCGGTCCTCGAGCACGGCCAGCGCCAGGGCCCGGTCGAAGCCGATGCCGGCCGCCGCGTCGGCCAGCACGACCGGATCGCCCACGTTCTCGCGGCGGGTGAAGAAGGCGGCAAACAGCGCCATCTTCAGCTCGTGCTGGCGGCCCAGGGTCGCGGCCCAGTGCAGGAGCTGGTGGGACCTGAAGGTGTTGTACGTCCGCATGTCGTCGGCATAGGCGAAGGTGAAGCCGAGCTCGGCACCCATGCGCGTCAGCCGTTCGCGGGCCGCCACGGAGGCCTCGGGCGTGGTGCCGTACTTGGCCGCCAGGTGCTCGCGCAGGTTCTGGCCTTCGTCGGGCATGTGCGGGTTGAGCTGGAACGGGTGCCAGTGGATCTCGGCCTCGAGCTTGCGGGTGCGGAGCGCCTCGGCGAGCTGGAGGTAGCCGATGATGCACCAGGGGCAGACGACGTCGGAGACGATATCGATGCGCATGGGGATCCCTCCCGGTTGTCGCTTAGGTGACGGTCGCGAAGCGCTCGCGACAGATCTTCAGGACCTCCTCCCGGTCGCGCTGCCACCAGTCGTTGGCGGAGAAGACCTCCACCTCGGCGGGGCCCTGGTAGCCGGCGGCCTCGATCTCGCCGCGGATGGCGGGGATGTCGATGACGCCGTCGCCCATCATGCCGCGGTCGAGGAGGTCCTTGGTCGGCACCAGCCAGTCGCAGACATGGAAGCCCAGGATGCGGCGGGCAGCGCCGGCGCGGGCGATGCCGGCGGCGCGGTCGGGGTCCCACCAGCAGTGGTAGCAGTCGATGGCGACGCCGAGCCAGGGGTCGGGGCCGGGCTCGGGTCGAGGCGGTCGCAGATGTCCAGCGCCTGGGCCAGGGTGTTGAGGCAGGAGCGGTCGCCCGCATACATGGGGGTGCAGCGGCTCCAGGGGATCCGGACGCCGACCTCGCGGCCGTGCTCGAGGAGGCGGGCCGTGCCGTCCTCGACCTGCCGGCGGGCGTGGTCCAGATCCTTCGAGCCTTCGGCGACACCGCCGACCACCATGACGAAGCTCTGGGCACCGAGCGAGGCGGCGTCGCTGATGGCCCGGCGGTTGTCCTCGACATTGGCGCGGAACCCATCTGGCGTGGTGGCCGGCAGGTAGGTGCTGCGGCAGTAGCCGGGCAGGACGAGGCCGGCATCCTTGATGCGGCGGCCGATGGCGGCTGCGTCATGGCCCTCGACGTCGCGGCGCCAGGGGCTGATGGCGCCGAAGCCGGCGCGGGCCACGGCGTCGATGACCGTCAGGATGGGCTCGCGGTGCCCGAGGGTGGCGGTGTTCAGGCAGCAGAGCCGGCCGTCGGCGAGGTCACGGAGCGGGTTCGTCATGCCCGGCTCAGGCCTCGACGCCATGCAGGTCGAGAAGCTGGCGCATGCGCCGGGCGGCGAGGCCCGGGTCGCGCAGCAGCCGGCCTGGTCGGCGAGGCGGAAGATGCCGGCGAAGTAGGGCAAGGGGCGCATCGCCTGCTGGCCGCCGAGCATGGTGAAGTGGTCCTGGTGGCCGTTGAGCAGGCCATGAAGACGACGCCGGTCTTGTAGAAACGGGTGGGGCTTCTGAAGATCAGGCGCGAGAGCGGAACGGTGGGGGCGAAGATGCGGTCGTAGGCATCGCTGTCGCCCTGGCCAGGGCCGCGAGGGCGTGGCAGGCCGCAGGGGCGATGGCGTCGAAGATGCCGAGCAGCGCGTCGCTGTGCCCGTGCGCGTCGCCCTTGATCAGGGTCGGGTAGGCAGTCGTCGCCGGAGTACATGCGCACCGCCTCCGGCAGGCGCCGGCGCATGACGATCTCCTTCGGCGTCGAGCAGCGAGACCTTGATGCCGTCGACCTTGGCGACGTTGTCGCTGATGACGGCGAGGCAGGTCGCCATGGTGCGGTCGAAGTCGTCGCCGCCCCAGTAGCCGGCGAGCGCCGGGTCGAGACATCTCGCCGAGCCAGTGGAGGATGACCGGCTCCTCGGCGTGGGCCAGCACTGTGCCGTAGACGCGGGCGTAGTCGTCGGGGCCGCTGGCGATACGGGCGAGGGCGCGGGACGCCATGGATGACCCGGCCGCCGACCGCCTGGATGGCGTCCATCTGGGATCAGGTAGGCGCCGATCACGTCGTCGAGCGAGCTTGCGTCGGCAGGGTCGAGGCTGGTCGGTGCCGCAGCCGGAGAAGACGAGGCACCCTTGTGGTGACGCGCATGCTTCTCGACCGAGCGGCGGATCAGCTCGAGCGCCGTCGGCCAGTCGAGGCCCACGCCGCGCTGCGCCGTGTCCATGGCCTCGGCGACGGCGAGCCCGTGGCCGAAGAGGTGGTCGCGATAGGCCAGCGTGCGCTCCCAGTCGACGGCCCCGCCGGCCGAGGGCTCGATGGCGCTGAGCGGGTCGCTCACGACATGCGCCGCGGCCATGGCGACACGGTTGAAGACCGGCTTGCCATGCGGCGGCGGCAGCGCCTCGCCCTGGAGCGTGTAGGGCTCGATGGTGCCGGTCTCGGTCGGCAGACGCAGGGTGGTCATGGTCAAGACGCTTTTCCGGCTGACGAGGCGCTAGGCGCCGTTCTTGAGCAGGTCGCGGGCGATGATGCTGCGCTGGATCTGGTTGGTGCCCTCGTAGATCTGGGTGATCTTGGCGTCGCGATAGAGGCGCTCGACCTCGAAGCCGCGGATGTAGCCGCTGCCGCCGAAGATCTGCACCGCATCGGCGCTGCGGGCGACGGCCGTGTCGCTGGCGAAGCACTTGGCGATGGAGCAGGCGCGGCTGGCGGGCTCGCCGGCGTCGAGGAGCATGGCGGCGCGATGGGTCAGCGCCCGGGCGGCGGCGATGTCCTTGGCCATGTCGGCGAGGAGGAACTGCACGCCCTGGAAGTCGGCGATGGCCCGGTCGAACTGGCGCCGCTCGGGCACGTAGCCGAGGGCAGCCTCGAGGCCGGCCTGGGCGATGCCGACGGCGAGCGAGGCGATACCGATGCGGCCCTTGTCGAGCGCCGACATCATGATGTGGAAGCCCCTGCCCTCCTGGCCGAGGAGGGCGTCGGCGGGCAGCTCGACGCCGTCGAAGGTGAGCGCACCCACGGGCGAGGCGCGCTGGCCCATCTTGTGCTCCTTCGGGCCGCGGCTCACCCCGGGTGCGTGCAGGTCGACGATGAAGATCGACATGCCGCGATGGCCGGCTGCGGGATCGGTGCTGGCGAGGACGAAGCCGAGATCGGCCAGGGGCGCGTTGTGGATCCAGAGCTTGCCGCCGTCGAGGCGCCAGCCGCCCTCGGTCCGGGTCGCGGTCGTTTTGATGCCCGAGACGTCGGAGCCGGCGCCGGCCTCGGTGATGCAGTAGGCGACCTTCACTTCGAAGCCGAGGACGGGCGGGAGGTAGCGCTCTTGCTGGTCGGCCGTGCCGTGGACGGCGAGGAGTGTCCCGATCAGCTCGACCAGGCCGCACTGGTCGGCGACGGAGGCGTAGCCGCGCGAGAGCTCCTCCATGACGATGGCATAGGCGAGCGCGTCCATGCCGACGCCGCCGAGGCTGTCGGGCACGCTGATGCCGAAGAGGCCGAGGCCGGCCATCTCGCGGTAGAGGTCGTCCGGAAAGGCCTCGGTCGCGTCGAGCTCGACGGCGCGCGGGCGGACCGCCTCGTCGGCGAAGCGGCGGGCGGCCTCCTGGATCTGCGCATAGTCCTCGGGCGCGTGGCGCGGCAGCAGGACGGGCGGCATGGCGGTTCCCCGGCAGTTTTTGTAACCGGACGGTTACTTTTCGCACCCGTTCCTGTCAAGGCGGCGCTGTTCGGCGGCAACCTGCCCTGCTAAGTAACCGTACAGTGCAATGCGGGAGGGATCGGGATGCAGGCGAAGACCAAAAGACCGTTCGGGCGGACGGGGCTCGAGGTGACGGCGATGAGCTTCGGGGCAGCACCCATCGGCAATTTCCTCAAGCCCATCGACGAGGAGGTGGC
>JAWKVR010000033.1:0-44365 GCA_041397945.1 Geminicoccaceae bacterium | reverse complement strand
CACGAAGAGCAGGCGCCGGCCGAGATAGGTCAGGAGCTGCATCAGGCCACAGCCAGCCTGGCGCGCCGGCGCGCCTCGAGCTCGCCGGCGAGCGCCCGCCGCCGGGCGGGGTCGGCCAGCATCTCGACGCTCGAGCCGATGAGCGCGAAGCCGAAGACGGTCACGGCGAGCGCCAAACCCGGGAAGATCGACGGCCACCAGTGGCCCGTGATGATGCTCTGGAAGCCCATCGCGATCATGCTGCCCCATTCGGGCGTCGGCGCCTCGACGCCGGCGCCGATGAAGCTCAGCGCGGCGGTGAGCAGGATCGCCCAGCCGATATTGACCGAGAGCTGCGCCAGCACCGGCGCCATGGCGTTGGGGATGACGTGGCGGCGGATGATGCCGAAATCGGAGACGCCGGCGACATAGGCCGCCTCGACGTAGCGCATGCGGCGGATCGACAGGACCTGCCCGCGCATCAGCCGCAGATAGATGGGCGTGTTGACGAAGGCGACGGCGATCACGACCGACTGCAGGCTCTGGCCGAGCACGGCCACGACCGCGATCGCGAAGACGAAGACCGGAAAGGCCTGCAGCACGTCGGCGGCGCGCATGACGAAGCCGGCGGCGAAGGTGCCGATGCCGCGCTGCGCCTCGTAGTAGCCGGCGGCGGCCCCCAGCGCCGAGCCGACCACCGCCGAGATCAGCGTGCCGGCCAGCGCAATGGCGAGGTCGATCCGCGGCGCGTAGATGACGCGCGAGAAGATATCCATGCCCGTCGCGTCGGTGCCCATCAGATGTGGCCAGCCCGGCGGCTTGAGGAACTCCAGCGGGTTTGCCTGCACGGGGTTGTAGGGGGCCACCCAGGGGGCCAGCACCGCCAGCACGACGACGGTCGCGACGATGATGTAGCCGAGCGCATAGGCCGGGCGTGCCCGGAGCAGCGCCCAGAAGAAGGCGATGCCGCCCGAGCCGCCGGCCTTCGCCGACGGCCCGGGCGCGTCACCGTTGCCCGGCACGGTTTGCCCGGCCATGACCCGCCGCTCAGGCGCGGTGGAAGTCCTGGAACCGGATGTTGTTGGAGGTGTAGTAGGTGAAGCCCTCGAGCTCGGCCTTCCGCGCCATGGTGTAGTTGGGATAGGCGATGAAGGTCCAGGGCGCCTCGCTCATGATGATGCCCTGCGCTTCCTTCATCATCGCGAGCCGCGCCTCCTCGTCCGCCGTCGCCGCCGTCTCGGCGATCAGCCGGTCCACCTCGGCATTCTCGTAGTTGCTGTAGTTCACGTAGGACGCGCTGTCGAAGTAGAGCGTCAGCGAGTAGCCGGGGTCGGGGCACCACGGGCTGTCGACGTAGAAGATCATCGGTTGGCCGCGCTCGGTGACGGCGTTGTAGAAGGAGCCGGCCGGGATCTTCTTGAGCTCGAGCTCGACGCCGATCTCGCGCAGCGCCGTCTGGTAGATGATGGCGATGGGCTCCTGCACCGGGTCGCCGGCGTTGTAGGCGAGCGACGTGGTGAAGCCGTCACCGAAGCCGGCGCTCGTCAGCAGCTCCTTGGCCTTCGCCGGATCGTAGCTGTACTCGAAGAACTCGCCCGCGAAGCCCGGGTAGATGTTCGGCATGCACCCGTCCAGCGGCGAGGCGAGGCCCTGGTAGACGGCGTCCAGCACCTGCTGCTGCGGGAAGGCGAAGTTCATCGCCCGGCGCACGTCGACATTGTCGAACGGCGGCGTCTTGGCGTTGAGCTCGATCCAGATCATGAACGACGCCGGCACCGTCTCGACCACGACGTTCGGCACGTTCTGCAGGCTGATGATCTCGAGCGGCTGCAGATACTGCGCGATGTCGACGGCACCGCCCTGAAGCAGCTGGACACGTGCTGCCGAGGTCGGCACCTCGCGGAAGACCACGGTATCGATGGCGGGCTTGCCGCCCCAGTAGTCGTCGCGCGCCTGGAACACGGCCTGCTGGCCGCGGGTGAGCTGCTGCAGCCGGTAGGGGCCGAAGCCGGCGCTGTCGTTCTCGAGAAACTTGCGCGCCCAGGGATCGTCCGTGCCGCCGACCTCCTTGCACTTCGTGCTGTCCCAGACCGGGGTGTAGAGGTTGGTGTGGATCTTCAACAGCAGCGGATTCGGCGACTGGGTGTTGAACGAGACGACATACTTGTCCTCGACCTTGACGTCGTCCGGGCTCGTGAGGCCGGAGACCGCCGTGTAGAAGGCGCCGAGCGCGCCCAGCTCGAAGGCCCGGTTCCAGGTCCAGCGCACATCCTCGGCGGTCAGCTCGTTGCCCCAGTTGCTGATGACGCCTTCGCGTAGCTTGAAGACGACTCGGGTGCCGGAGGGATCGAGCTCCCAGCTCTCGGCGAGCTTGCCCACCATGTTGACGCCGCCCGGCAGGTCGGGATGGAACGAGATGTCCTCGCGCCGCGCGTCCGGCACGCCGGGGTCGGGGATCTTCTCGAAGCCGAGCAGGCCGTCATAGAGGGCGCCGATCGCCTCGAACGTGCCGAGGCTGACATCGAAATTGCAGTCGAGGCTCTGCGGCGTCGCCGGGGCGGCGATCACCATGGTCGATCCGGCCTGCGCCATCGCCGACGGGATGGCGAGGATGCGCGGCATCACGGCAGCGCCGGCGATGGCCGAGGTGGTGCGGAAGAAGGTCCGACGATCGAAGTACGGCAGCCGAGGGTCCGACATGGGGGCTCCTGTTCTCTGGGCGGTGGCGGAGTCGGTTGTTCGTTGGGTGGTCAGACCACCCCAGGCGTCATAGACGAATAAACATCGACGACCCGCCGCCCGCGTCAAGCGGCAAATTCCTTGCCAACCGACACGATCAGGGCAATTCTGCCAATCCTCGAGAAGGAGCCGGCCACGGCCGACGATTGATCTGCTGGTCGGAACAATATGGACTCTTCAGACCAATTTCCGACAATAATGGCCGATCCGGACGCGACGGCGCCGGTCACGCAGCGCGCCCTGTCCGGCATCCAGGCGATGCTGCGCTCGGGCGCCTTCCCGCCGGGCTCCAGCCTGCCGCCGCAGCGCCGGCTCGCGGACGAGCTGCAGGTCAGCCGCGCGTCGCTACGCGAGGCGCTCTCGATCCTCGGCACACTCGGCATCATCCGGGTCGAGCACGGTCGCGGCACCTTCGTCGCCACCCGGGGCGACGACGATCGGGGCAGCGAGCCGGCGCCGCCGGCCCGGCGCTTCAAGGGGCGCTACTCGGAGGCCGAGGTCTACCAGTTCCGCTGCATCATCGAGCCGCGCGCTGCCGCCCTCGCAGCGCTGCGCCTGACGCCCGGGGAGATCGGCCGGCTGGAAGCCACCAACCGGGCCTTCGCCCGGGCGACCCGCGAGCTCGACCTCGTCGCCAGCGCCGAGACCGACTGGGAATTCCACGATCTCCTCATGCAGTTCTCGCACAACCGGCTGCTGGTCGATATCTATCACGGCTACCGGCCGGTCATGATCGAGAGCCAGCGGCTGCCGTTGGCCCGGCGCAGCCGGCTGCTGGAGCCGATCGGCGAGCACGAGCGCCTGCTCAGGGCACTGAAGATGCACGACCCGGACGGCGCCAGCTACTACATGCGGGTGCATATCGGCCGGGCCGCCGACCGTATCGGCCTGAGCTTCGTCGACGTCGGCTGACCAAGGCCGGGCCGTAAGAGGGAACGAGGGAATGACGACCATGGAGCGTGTGGCCGCGGGCTCGGCGGCGTCCATCGGGCGGGCCATTGCGGCAGGCGAGGTCGACCCGGTGGCCTTGACCGAGCATCTGCTCGAGCGCATCGCCGCTGCGGGCGAGCCGGTTTTCATCACCGTCACCGCCGCCCGCGCCCGGGCGGAGGCCGAGGCAGCGCGGGCCCGGCAGGCCGCCGGAAGGCTGCTTTCGCCGCTCGACGGCGTGCCTGTCGCCTGGAAGGACCTGGTCGACATCGCCACCAGCCCGACCACGGCGGGCTCGTCGCTCTACCGCGACAGCGCCCCGAAGAAGACCGACGCGCCCTGCGCCGCCAGCCTCGCCGCCGCCGGCATGATCACGCTCGGCAAGGTCAACCTCACCGAGTTCGCCTATTCCGGCCTCGGCCTGAACCCGCATTTCGGCACGCCCGCCAACCCGCATGACCGAACGACGCGCCGCGCGCCGGGCGGCTCGTCCTCGGGCTCGGCCGTCGCCGTGGCATCCGGCCTGGCACCCGTCGCAATCGGCACCGATACCGGCGGCTCGGTGCGCATCCCGGCCGCCTTCAACGGCCTCGTCGGCTACAAGAGCTCGGGCGGCCGGATCGACAAGCGCGGCGTCTTCCCCCTCTCCGACACGCTCGACAGCATCGGCCCCATCGGCCGCACGGTCGAGGACTGCATCCTCATCGAGACGCTGCTGCGCGGTGCTTTGACCAGCACCGTGCGCCGTGCACCGCTGGCCGGGCAGCGCTTCGTCATGGCGACGAACGTCGTGCTCGACGAGATCGAGCCCGACGTCGCCACCGCCCTGGAGGCGGCCACGAGCGATCTCGTCGCGGCCGGCGCCAGGCTCGAGTCCCGCCCCGTGCCGGTGCTGGACGAGGTGATGCGGGTCACGGCCGAGCACGGCACGCTCACCGCGGCCGAGGCCTATACCGTCCACAAGGCCCTGGTCGACGGCCCCGAGGCCGGGCGCATCGACCGCCGCGTGGTGTCGCGCATCCTGAACGGCAAGCGGATGTCGGCCGCCGACGTGCTGACAATCCAGAGCGAGCGCCGGCGCCTCATGGCCGAGCTCGCCACCGATCTCGACGGTGCCGTCCTGGTGATGCCGACGACCGTCCATGTCGCCCCGGCCATCGCCCCGCTCGAGGCCGACGACGCCCTCTTCCACAGCACCAACCTGCGCACGCTCCGCAACACCATGCTGGGCAACTTCCTCGACCTCTGCGGCCTCGCCATCCCGAGCGGCCGCACACCTTCGGGCATGCCGGCCAGCATCCTCTTCAGCCTGCCCGCAGGCGAGGACGACCGGCTCCTCTCGCTCGGCCTCGAGCTCGACCGCGTCCTGCTGCCGCGGCGGCTCTGAAGGCCGGGGCGCGCCACGTTCACGTTCGACAATCAGGAGGGAGGGACAAGGTCATGAGCAGGAAGCGGGTGGTCGCCGCCGCCCAGATGGGCCCCATCGCCCGCGCCGAGAGCCGCGAGCAGGTGGTCCGGCGCCTCCTGGCCCTCCTCGCCGAGGCCAAAGGCAAGGGGGTCGAGTTCATCGTCTTCCCCGAGCTGGCGCTCACCACCTTCTTCCCGCGCTGGATGATGGAGGACGAGGCCGAGCTCGACAGCTTCTACGAGGGCAAGCTGCCGGGGCCGGCGGCGGCTCCCCTCTTCACGGCGGCGAAGGCCGCCGGCATCGGCTTCTATCTCGGTTACGCCGAGCGCTTCGTCGAGGCCGGCCGCGTGCGCCGCTTCAACGCCGCGATCACCGTCGATGGCAGCGGGGCGATCGTCGGCAAGTACCGCAAAGGTGCATCTGCCGGGCCACGCCGAGCCGCAGCCGGACCGCGCGTTCCAGCACCTCGAGAAGCGCTACTTCGAGCCGGGCGACCTGGGCTTTCCCGTGTTCGAGGCCCTGGGCGGCCGGGTCGGCATGCTCATCTGCAACGACCGCCGCTGGCCCGAGGCCTATCGGGTCATGGGCCTGCAGGATGTCGAGCTGGTCTGCCTCGGCTACAACACGCCGCTCGACCACGCCGGCCACGAGCCGATCAACGTGCTGACCGGCTTCCACAATGCGCTCGCCATGCAGGCCGGTGCCTACCAGAATGCGAGCTGGGTGATCGGCACCGCCAAGTGCGGCCGGAGGAAGGCTCCCTCATGCTGGCCGACAGCATGATCATCGCCCTCCGGCGAGATCGTCGCCAAGGCCACCACCATGGAGGACGAGCTGGTCACCGCCACCATCGATCTCGACATGGGCCTCCCCTACAAGTCCACCTTCTTCGACTTCGCCCGCCACCGCGAGCCGGCGAGCTACGGTCTGGTCACCGGGCGCAAGGGTGCGGGCGACATGCTGCCGCCGGTGCGGGGTGCCGGGATCGGCTAGGCTGGCGGAAATTCCTCACCAGCCTCCTGTCCGGGACATGCCACAGGGTCTCCGCCGCTTCCTCACCGCCGACCAGGCGCTGCTCGCCATAGCCCTTTTCGGGCTGATCGGTGGCGGGGCTCGCCTGGTGGCTCGCGGACCCGGCCCTTGCCGACTGGTTCTTGGTGGACCGGCACGCTCGTGGTGCTCGCCGCCCTGGTGGTCGAGATCGGCCGCAACCTGCGGCGCGGCGAGACCGGGGTCGATATCCTGGCCGCCCTCTCGATGACCGGCGCGCTGCTGCTCGACGAGACGCTCGCCGGCAACATCGTGGCGCTGATGCTCAGCGGCGGCACCATGCTCGAGGCCGTGGCCGACCGGCGGGCCAGGCGCGAGCTCACGAGCCTCCTCGGCCGCACGCCGCGGACAGCGCATCGCGACACGGGGCCATGGCCTCGAGGACGTGGCGATCGAGGCGATCCAGCCCGGCGACCGGCTCCTGGTCAAGACCGGCGAGGTCCTGCCGGTCGACGGCATGCTCGAGGCGGAACCCGCCCTGCTCGACGAATCGGCGCTCACCGGCGAGGCGCTGCCGGTCGAACGGCCGGTCGGCGACACGCTGGCGAGCGGCACGCTCAACGCCGGCGCCCCCTTGCGGCTGCGCGCCACCGCCACCGCCGAGGCCAGCACCTATGCCGGGATCGTGCGCCTGGTCGAGGCGGCGCAGCGCGAGAAGGCGCCCTTCGTCCGCCTCGCCAACCGCTACGCGATGATCTTCCTGCCGGCGAGCCTGGCACTCGCCGGCCTCGCCTGGCTCGGCGCCGGCGACCCGGCCCGGGCGCTGGCCGTGCTCGTGGTGGCCACCCCCTGCCCGCTGATCCTGGCGGCACCGGTGGCGATCATGGCCGGCATGTCGGCGGCGGCCCGGCGCGGCATCCTGGTCAAGGGTGGCGGGGCGCTCGAGACGCTCGCCCGGGTGCGCACCCTCGTCTTCGACAAGACCGGCACGCTCACCACCGGCCTCGCCCGGATCGCCGGGATCGACCGCTATGGCGAAACGACGGAGACGGAGCTTCTGAGCCTCGCCGCGTCGCTCGACCAATTCTCGACCCACCCGATCGCCGCAGCCCTCAGGCGCACCGCCGAACGCCGCGGGCTGGCCCTCGCCATGGCCGAGGGCATCGAGGAGGCGCCGGGCATCGGCATCGCCGGTCGGGTCGAGGGCCGCACGGTGCGGCTCGGCAGCCTCGCCTTCGTCGCCGACGGCATGGCGGCCGCCGAGGCCGAGCTGCATGCCGGCGGCACGCTGCGGCGGGCGGCCAGGGATGGTGCTGCCACCGTGTTCATCGGCCTCGACGGCACGCTCGCCGGGGCCTTCGTCGTCACCGACGAGATCCGGCCCGAGACCCCGCGCACGCTGCGCGACCTGCATCGGGCCGGCATCGACCGCATCGTCATGCTGAGCGGCGACCGCCACGACGTCGCCGAGGCGGTGGCCGCGGCCGTCGGCGTCGACACCGTGCTCGCCGACCGCTCACCCGAGGACAAGGTGGACGCCGTCCGGGCCGAGCGCGCCGAGGCGGTGACGGTGATGGTCGGCGACGGGGTCAACGACGCCCCGGCGCTGGCCGCCGCCGATGTCGGCGTCGCCATGGGCGCGCGCGGCGCCGGGGCGGCGAGCGAGGCGGCCGACATCGTGCTGCTCGTCGACCGGCTGGACCGGCTGGCCGAAGGCATCCGCATCGCCCGCCACACGCGGCGCATCGCGCAGCAGAGCGTCGTCGCCGGCATGGCGCTCTCGACCGCCGGCATGATCGTCGCGGCGCTCGGCCACCTCCCGCCCGTGGCGGGTGCCCTGGTGCAGGAGGTGATCGACGTGGCGGTGATCCTCAATGCGCTCCGCGCCATCGGCGGCGGCCTGGCAGTGGCCGTGACGGGCCGATCGAGCCCGGTGAGCTGCGGCCGGCTCAAGGCCGAGCACGCCGGCCTGCCCCCGCACTCGACCGGCTGGCGCGGGCTCGCCGAGCGGCTGGACGGTGCCCGGGACGGCGCGCTCATGGCGGAGCTGCGCGCCGTCGACGCTCTCCCCTGCAGGAGAAGATCCTGCCGCACGAGCGGGCCGACGAGCAGGAGCTGCACCCGAGCCTGGCGCACCTCCTCGGCGGCCGCGACCCGATGGCCGCCATCAGCCGCACGCATCGCGAGATCGGCCACCTGGCCCGCCGCCTCCACCGCCTCGTGGCCGAGCTGCCGGCGGAAGGCCCGGACGACGAGGAGCGCGCCGAGCTGCGCCGCGCCCTCTACGGCCTCGACGCCATCCTCCGCCTGCATTTCGCGCAGGAGGACGAGATCTACGAGAGCGTCGCGGCGGAGACGGGCCGGTGAAAATTCAAGCCGCTTCCTCGGCATAAGGATCGATGGCGGCACCGGTATCCGCCCGCTCGAGGATATGCACGTCGGCGGTCGCCCAGCGCGCCGTCACCTCGGTCGCCCACCTGCAAGGGATCGGTGAAGAAGCCTTCATCGCCGACATTGGCGACGAAGGCCTCGCGCGAGGCCACGTCCAGCGTCACCTTGGACATAGGTGCCCTGGTACTCGGTGGCGACCACCTGCCCGTCCACGGCGTTCCGCTCGCCCGGCGCCGCCGAGGCGCCCTTGGTCAGGGTGATCCGGTCGCGGCGGACGACAAGGATGACCGTGCCAGCGGGCGGCACCGGGCCGCGGGCACTGGGCGGCATAGGTCGGCCCGCTGGGATCGGCAATGGCGAGGACCCCGCCGTCCGCATCCGTCACCGTGCCGGAGAGCACGTTCTGGCCGCCCATGAAGCGCGCCACATAGGGCGTGGCGGGCCGCGCGGAAGATGTGGCGCGCCGTGTCCGCCTGGTCGATCCGCCCGTGATCCATCGACCACCACCATGTCGGCCAGGGCAATCGCCTCGGGCTGGGTGGGTGACGTGGACGAAGCGGATGCTGAGCTCGTTCTGCAGGCTTGACTCGCCGCGCATCCGCAGGCGCAGGAACTCGTCGAGGGCGGAGAGCGGCTCGTCGAGCAGCAGCACCCGCGGGTTGGGATCAGCGCCCTGGCCAGCGCCACGCGCCGCTGCTGCCCCTGAGAGCATCGCCGGCATGCGCTCGGCCAGATGGTCGAGCTGCACCCGCTCCAGCATCTCGCGCGCCGCCGGCGCCGCTCGGTTTCGCGACATCGCGCATCTTCAGATAGAAGGCGAGTGTTGTCGAGCACCGAAGGTGCGGGAAGAGCGCGTAGGACTGGAACATCATGGCGGTGCCGCGCTGCACCGGCTTGAGGCCGACGACCATCTGGTCGCCGATATGGATGGTCCCGAGGTCGGCGATCTGTGCCCGGCGATCATCCGCAGGATCGTCGTCTTGCCGCAGCCCGAGGGGCCGACGAGGCAGCAATAGGAGCCGTGCGGGATGGTCAGGTCGATCGACTTGACCGCGTGCATGTCGCCGAAGGTCTTGGTGACGTCGACGAGGCGGATCTCGCCGCTGCCGGAGGGCTGTCCATCCATGGGTCAGGTTCTCTTCGAGCGACGGTGCTGGATATAGGCGATCGAGCCGATGGCGAGCCCGATCGCGACGAAGGAGATGGCCGAGGTGACCGTGCCGAGGGCGTAGAGCGCCGGCGAGGTGACGTTCGTCGTCATCGTCCAGATCTCGATCGGCAGGGTGTTCAGGGAGCCCACGGTCAGCCAGCTCCTCGGGAACTCGTCATAGGAGAGCGTGAAGCCGAAAAGGGCCACCGCGATCATGCCGGGAAAGACGATCGGGATGACGGACGTGGAACGGACGGTCTGCCAGCGGGTCGCCCCATGCGTAGGCCGCCCCTCGTAGGAAGGGCTGAGCCGCCCGAGGATCGCGAACATGATCAAAAGGCCGAAGGGCAGCGTCCAGGAAAGATGCGCGCCGAGGCCGGTGAACCACCAGCGGGCGGGGATGCCGAGGACCCGGGCGGTGACCAGGATGCCGATCGAGAGCACGAGGCCCGGCACGATCAGGCTGGCGACGGCGGTGTAGAAGAGAAAGCCCGAGCCCACGAATCGGCGACGAAAGGCGAAGCCCGCCGTGACCGAGATGAGCACGGTCAGCACCATGACGATGAGCGCCAGCGGCAGCGAGCGCGAGAAGGCGCCGCCCACGTCGCCCGTCCGCGCCTGGCCGAAGAGGGCCGCGAACCAGGTGAACGAGAAGCCGCGCATCGGAAACACCAGCCCGCCCGTCGGCCCCTGGAACGACAGGATGAACATGATGAACATCGGACCGTAGAGGAAGAGGACGAAGAGCGTGAACATCACGCTCAGCACATAGAACGTCCAGGGGCGGCGGCCTTGCGACGGCAAAGACATCAGCGAACGAGCTCCTTGCGCACGTCGACCAGCCGGAAGATGGCCGTGGCGATCAGCAGCACGATGATCAGCAGCACGACGGCATTCGCCGCGGCGCGCGGATAGTTGAGGAACTGCAGGTCGTTGAAGATGCCGGAGGTGGCCGAGCCCGAGAGCCCGCCGCTCATCACCGCGACCACGAAGAAGTCACCCATGACCAGCGTGACGACGAAGACGGCGCCGAGCGCGATGCCGGTCTTCGAGAGCGGCAGCACGACGTTCCACACCACCCCCCAGCGCGTCGCCCCGGCATCGACCGCGGCCTCGAGCAGCGCCTTGTCGATGCGCGCCATGGCATTGAAGATCGGCACGATCATGAAGAGCGTGAAGAGATGGACGTAAGCCACGATCACGGCGAAGTCCGAGAAGAGCAGCCAGCTGATCGGCTCGCCCACCAGCCCCGATTCCAGCAGCGCCGTGTTGATCAGCCCCTCGGTGCCGAGCACCGGCCGCCAGGAGATCATGCGGATGATGTTCGAGGTCCAGAACGGCACCGTGCAGACGAGGAAGAGGGCAATGGCGATCAGCAGGTTGCGCACATGGAAGACGAGGAAATAGGCCACCCAGAAGCCGAGCACGCCGGTGATGGCGAGCACGATCAGGGTGAACTTGATGGTCGAGAAATAGAGCTTCCAGCTCGTCGGGTTGGACAGCAGGTCGATGTAGTTCTTGAAGGTGAAGTCGGGCACGAGGCCGACCAGCATCTGGTAGCGGAAGAAGCTGACGATGAGCACCAGCGCCAGGGGCACGATGACGAAGAAGAGCAGCACCAGGAAGAGCGGTGTCACCTGCAGGTAGGTGAGGAGACGATTGGGCTTCATCGGTGGGCGATACCTGGCTCGTCAGACGGCAGAGGGCGGCGGACCGGCCGCCGCCCTGCTGCCCCCCGGGTGCGCGCCGCCGCTCAGGCGGCGTTGAACTCGTTCCACTTGGCGAACAGGAACTCGGCCTCGTCCATGAGATTGTTCCAGACGCCGACATTGGCGAAGCGGTCCTCGAACGAGCCGCCGTCGCGCACCTCGCCGGCGGAGTTCGTCTTGACGCCGCTCGGGCTGACGATGTCCTCGGTGGCGGGCTTGCCCTCGTAGAAGAAGCCCCACTCGTTCTCGGTCAGGTGGTCCCTCGCCGTGGTGGGCACCGAGATGTAGTAGCCCTGCTTGGCGATGAAGCCGCCGGTCCAGCCCGAGACGTACCAGTTCAGGTACTCGTATGCGGCATCCAGCTTGATGCCCTCGAGGTGGGACATGAGCGCCAGGCCGTTGCCCCAGCCGCGATAGCCCTCCTTGAGCGGCTGGTAGACGCAGTCGATGCCCTGGGTGCGCACCGCGGTCACCGCCGGCGACCACATCGACTGGATCACCACCTCGCCCGAGGCCATGAGGTTCACCGATTCGTCGAAGGTGTTCCACAAGGCCCGCCAGTGGCCGGCGCGCTTCAGCTCGATGAGCTTGGCGATGGTCGCCTCCAGCTCCTCGCGGGTCGGGTTGCCCTTGTCGCCATAGGTGACGATGCCCGCCGACTCGCACGCCATGATGGCGTCCATGATGCCGATGGTCGGGATGTTCTGGATCGCCGCCTTGCCCTTGAAGTCGTCCGAGAAGAGGTCGGCCCAGGTCTCGATCGGCCGGCCGACCAGGTCGGCGCGGATGCCCAGCGTGTCGGCGTTGAAGACGCCCGGCATGAAGGTCGCGAACTCGGTCGGCCCCTCGACGAAGGTCGTGCCGTCGATGGCGTCGCGATACATGAACTCGAAGGGCGAATCGCCGGCCCGCGAGACCGGCTGGCCGAGGAACTCGCCCTTGGTGTAGATCGGCGTGAACTCGTCCCAGAGATTGAGGCGCTTGACGTCGACAGCCTGGGTCACGCCCTGCGGCACGAACACCTTGGCCTGCCAGATCTCGGCGTCGGCGACGTCGATCGAACCCGGGTCGTTGATCATCCGGTTGGTCAGGCCCGGATGGTCGGTCACCGACATCTCGACCGTGAAGCCGAGATCGGCCGAGGCCTGCCGGGCGATGTCGATCAGGGTCGAATAGGACATGCCGGTGTGGTTGAGCGTGATGTCCTTGATGTTCTGGGCCCAGATCGTCGGGAACCCGGTGACGACCCCGGAGCCGACAGCGAGGCCGGTGGCGGCGGCCGTGCCCTTGAGGATGCTGCGGCGGCTGAGACCCTTGGCCTCGACGGCCGGGGGTGTGGCGTTTTCGAGCTTCTTATCCGTCATCGTGTCCTCTCCGTTGCGGATCACCCGTGCAAATGGTGGACCGGGTTCACCCGGTTGCACAAGTTATATGCAGCGCCGGGCACATGCCCCCAGCGCCGAGCCTGCGTGCCTCAGCGGGCGCGCAGCTCGGCGCGAAGAGCTGCCGTCGCCCCGGCGTTCACCTGCCAGCCATAGCCGTCGTCCACCGCATCGAACACCACGCCATAGTCGTCGAGCGCGTGCTGCACGGTGATGAAGCCGTCGAGCACATCGTCCAGCACCTTCGCCGGGTCGCGCTCGAGCGGGTCGCCATAGCCGCCGCCCGAGGGCGAGAAATAGGCGACCACGTCGCCGGGTGCCGTCCGCCGGCCCGAAAACTTCGCGGGCTCGCTGGCGATCTCGTCCGGCCGGAGCCACGTTGTAGATCTCGAGCTTGCCGACCGCCCCGTCCTTGCCGCCGAAGACGCCCCAGGGCGCATCGTCGTGCCGGTCCGATTCGTGGGTCATGAAGCCCGGCGTCAGGTAGCGCTGCGCCTTGACCACCCCGGCCCCGCCGCGAAACTTCCCGGCGCCCGGCGCCACGTCGTCGCGCACCTCGTAGCGGTCGCAGATCAGGGGCAGATGCATGCCCAGATCCTCGAGCGGGTTGTTGCGCGTGTTGCGCATCAGCTCCTCGACGGTGTCCGGCCCGTCCGAGGTCGGCCGGCCGCCCATCGCCGCCTCGTTGACCTCGAGGAAGACCCAGTAGTCGCCGGACGGCCTGACGCCCGAGAAGGCGGCGAAGGAGAGCGTCGCGGCGTTGCCGGCCGTGGCCTTCTCCGGGATCACCGGGGCCAGCGCCTTGATGATCAGGTCGACGACGCGCTGGATCTGGCAGAACCGCGCCTCGGCCGCGACCGGCGCGATCGGGTTGTAGATCGACCCGAGCGGTGCCGTGACCTTGACCGGGCGGAACGAGCCCTCGTTCTGCGGGATGTGCTCCTCGTGGGTGTAGGTGTCGAGCAGGAGTGCCCGGAAGGCGAAGAAGCAGGCGACGTTGGTCGAGCCCTCGAATGGCACGTTGAACGCCGTCGGGACCTGGTCGGAGGAGCCCGTGAGGTCGACCTCGACCCCGTCGCCCCGGACCTTGACCGTCACCTTGATCGGCAGATGCTTGCCGCGATTGCGCCCGTCGTCGTCGAGGAAGCCCTCGGCCGTGTAGTCGCCGTCCGGGATCTTCGCGATCTCGCGCCGGAGCATGCCCTCGGTGTAGTCCATGAGCTGCCGGGTCGCCTGGATCACCCGGTCCTTGCCATAAGCGGCGAGCAGCTCCTGGAAGCGCCGCACACCGAGCTCCGCCGAGGCGATCTGCGCCTCGAGATCGCCCTTCACGAGGCTCGGCACGCGCGTGTTGTCGAAGATGAACTTCCACAAGGCCTCGTTGCGCTTGCCGGCCTCATAGAGCTTGAGCCCGTCCATCAGCATGCCCTCGGCGTACATGTCGGGCACGTCGATGATCAGGCCGGGGGTCGCGGCGCCGATGTCGACATGGTGCGCCGTGTTGGCCGAGAAGCCGATCAGCTCACCCTCGAAGAAGACCGGCATGACGATGGCGATGTCCGGCGAATGGCTCGCCCCGGCATAGGGATGGTTGTGGATGACGCAGTCGCCGGGCTGCCAGCCGTCGATCGGAATGGTCCGGGCGATGCCCCGCAGATAGCCCGGCAGCGAGCCGATATGCATCGGCGTCGAATCGGATTCGCAGAGCGTGTTGAAGTCCCGGTCGAAGAGCCCGGCACCGAGATCCTGGCTTTCCCGAATGATCGAGGAGTAGCTCATCCGATAGAGCACATTGCCCATCTGCTCGGCGATGGCGTGTAGGGCACCGCCGATGACCTGGAGCGTGATCGGGTCGACTTCCCTGGTCATGATCCTCTCCCTCAACCCTGCCGCGCGACGCGCATGTCGCCGTGACCGAGCACCTCGGCCGCGTAGCCCGGCGGCAAGAGCGTCGTCGAGTTGTGCTGGACGATAAGTGCTGGGCCCGTCACCCGGTCGCCGGCGAGCAGCCGGTCGCGCCGGTAGCGCGGCGTGGGGCGGGCTTCGCCGTCGTCGAAGACGGTGTCGCGGACATAGAGCACGGCATCCTCTGGATCGGTCCGCCCGCCCTTGGCCAGATCGGGCAGGCGCAGCATGTCGACCTCGGCCGTGGCGATCAGCCGAAGCGTCACCGCCTCGGTGAGCTGGTCCTCGAAGGCGTGGCCGTAGACCTGCTGGTGCGCGTCGAAGAAGCTTCTTATCACTTCCTCGACGTTCTCCTTGTTGAGCGGCCCCTCCGGCATCTCGGCGCGGAGCTCGAAGCCCTGGCCGAGATAGCGGCACTCGGCGACCTTCCGGAAACGCCTGGCCCCGGGTGCGATGCCGTCCGCCTCGAGCTGCGCTTCCGCCTGCGCGCGCAGCTCGTCCATGGCGGCATTGAGGGCCGCGAACTCCGCCTCGCCCGCCTTGTTCAGGACCAGCAGCACCGAATGCGTGTACTCGTACTGCAGGTCGGTGACGAGCAGGCCCATGGCCGCCGTGATGCCGGGCTGCAAAGGCGAGATCACGTCCCGGGCGGAGATCAGCTCGGCCAGTGCGGTGCCATGCAGCGGGCCGGCGCCGCCGAAGCCCATCAGCGAGAAGTTGCGCGGGTCGATGCCCTTGGCGACGGAGTTGTTGTTGATGGCAAGCGCCATGTTGTTGTTGATGATGCGCAGGATGCCGAGCGCTGCCTGGGTCACCGACAGCCCCATGGGCCCGGCGATGTGCGTGGCGATGGCACGCTCCGACAGCGACGGGTCGATGGCGAGGTCACCGCCCAGGAACTGCTCGGGATCGAGCCGGCCGAGCACCACCTGGGCGTCGGTGACGGTGGGCTCTTCGCCGCCCTTGCCGTAGCAGGCGGGGCCGGGGTCGGCGCCGGCCGAGCGCGGGCCGACGCGGAAGGCGCCGCCCGGATCGAGATAGGCGATCGAGCCGCCGCCGGCGCCGATCGCGTCGATGTCGATCATCGGCACCAGCACCGGCAGGTTCGCGACCTCGGTGTCACGCGGGTTCTTGATCCTGAGCTCGCCGCCCTGGATGACGCTGATGTCGGCCGAGGTGCCGCCGATGTCGATGGTGATGACGTTCTGCGTGCCGGCATGCTCGCCGGTCCAGCGGCCGCCGATGACACCGCCGGCCGGGCCGGAGAGCAGCAGGCCCACCGGCCGCTCGATGGCGTTCTCGACGGTCGAGATGCCGCCATTGGACTGCATGATGCGGACCACCGCCCGGACCCCGGCCTGCCGCAGCCGGCCCTCGAGCTGGCGCATGTAGCGCGCGGTCATCGGCCCGATATAGGCGTTCATCGCACAGGTCGAGAACCGCTCGTACTCGCGGATCACGTTCACGATCTCGGACGAGCAGCAGACATAGGCGTCCGGCATGGCGGCCGCGACGATCGCCTTGGCCTTCTGCTCGTGCTCGTCGTTGAGAAAGGCGAAGAGGAAGGCCACGATCACCGCGTCGAGGCCGCGCTTGGCGAAGAGCTCGGCCGCCGCCTTCACCTCGTCCGTGTCGAGCGGCACCTCCACCCGGCCGTCCGGCGGCATGATCCGCTCGGTCACCGGCAGGCGGTTGCGCCGCTTGACCAGCGGCTTCGACTGCCAGGGCACGTCGAACTGCAGCGAGAAATTGTGCGGCCGCTTGTGGCGGGCCATGTGCAGGATGTCGCGAAAGCCGCGGGTGGTGATCATGCCCACCTCGGCACCCTTGCGCTCGATCACCATGTTGGTGGCGACCGTCGTGCCGTGGAAGACCATGTCGATCTCGCCGGGCGCGATGCCGGCCATCTGGCAGATCTCGACGACCCCTTTGACGACGCCCTCGGACTGGTCCTGCGGCGTCGAGGGCACCTTGTGGACGACGATCTGCTGGTCCTCGCCGGCCGCCCGGGTGCGCTCGAGCACGATATCCGTGAACGTCCCGCCGACATCCACGCCCACTCTGATCATGAGGCTTTTCCCTTGTGGAGGCTGCCGGGCGGCCGGCTCAGCCGATCTCGTTGGACTGGAGGTATTGGAGCACACGCTCGAGCGGCTCGACATCCCCGAACTTCGCATCGATGTCGAAGAGGTTCCACTCCACGGCCCCGGCGATCCGATCGCCGATGCCCTCGCGCACGGCTATCGGCCGGAACCCGTCGGCGCTCGCGTCCTCGATCGTATGCCGCACGCAGGCGCAGGCCGTGACCCCGGTGACGATCACCGTGTCCACCCGGTTGGCGGTGAGATAACTAGCAAGATGCGTGCCGTGGAAGGCGCTCGCCTTCTTCTTGACGATGACGAGCTCGCCCGGCTCGGGTGCGATGCGGTCGTCGATCGCCACCCACTCCGAATCGACCGAGAGCGTCTCGAGCGGGATCTTCTGCCCCCAGAGCCCCATGTCGGAATTCGGGCCGTCGGTGATGTCGTAGGCCGTCGTGGTGAAAACCACCGGCAGGCCGCGCGCCCGGAAAGCCTCGAGCAGCGCCTGGTTGGCCGGGATGATGGTCTCCATGTCGGCGCAGGAAAAGGCATGGCCGGGCAAGGTCCAGGCCTTGGCGAGGTCGATGACGATCAGCGCCGGGCGCTTGCCGAAGCCCAGGCGACGCTGGAAGCCGCGCTCCTTGTAGAGCGCCGAATTGGCCCGGAACACCACATCGAGCGCTGCGCGGAGCTCGGCATCGGACACGACGGCGCTGGATTGATCCGCCATTGGTATGATACTCCAACACGACAGGGACGCCTGCGAGCAAGGCTAGACAACAGATAGCCGTCTGGGAAATACTGATTTGTGCAGGATTGATGCCGAAGGAAGATCAATTGACCTTCGAGCTGCGCCACATCTCGGTGTTCGTCGCCGTCGCCGAGGAGCTGAGCTTCCGGCGGGCCGCCCTCAGGCTCGGCATTGCCCAGCCCGCCGTCAGCCGGCTGATCGCCGAGCTCGAGGCCAGGCTCGCCGTGCCGCTGCTGCGGCGGACAACGCGCTCCGTGGCGCTGACCGAGCCCGGCCGCTATTTCCTCGACGAGGCGCGACAGATCCTCGCCCGCGTCGAGCGCACCACCGCGGTCAGCCGGGGCCTCGCCTCGGGTGCCTTCGGCCGGCTCGCCGTGGCCTACATGTCGATCGCCGCGCACACCGTCGTGCCGCACGTGGTCCAGGCCTATCGCCGCCAGCATCCCGACGTCGCCCTCAACCTCACCTATATGGGCTCCGAGCAGCAGCGCGACGCGGTGATGCGCGGGGCGATCGATGTCGGTTTCGTGGTCGGCCCCTTCCATTCGCCGGAGATCGACGGCCGCCTGGTCAGCCGGCACCGCCTCGTCGCCATCATGCCGCCCGGCCACCGGCTCGCCGACCGGGCCGCCCTGACCCCGGCCGATCTCGCCGACGAGCCCCTGATCCTCGGCCCGCGCGACGACTGGGGCGCCTTTCGCCGCCTCGTCACCGAGGTCTTCGAGGCGGCCGGCGTGGTGCCGCATGTGGCGCTGGAGGCCACCAGCATCACCGCCCTCTTCGGCCTCGTGGCGAGCGGCCTCGGCATCATCCTCTTCGCCGGCTTCCCGCGGCAGTACGATCGCACGCAATTCCTGCCGAAGCCGATCCTCACCGACCGCCATCCCCATTTGCTGACCCACCTCGTCTGGCGCCGCGACACGCTCAACCCCGCCGTCGGGCCCTTCGTCGAGACGACCCTGCGCGCCGCACCGGAGCTGCCGAGAAGTGACTTCGATGGACCTTGACGCCGACTACCCGGAGATCCGCGAGGCCGTTTCGCGCATCTGCGCCGAGTTCCCGAGCCCGTACTGGCGCGAGCTCGACGCCGAGGGCGCCTATCCCACGGCCTTCGTCCAGGCCCTGTCGCGGTCGGGCTACCTCGCCGCCCTCGTCCCCGAGGAGCACGGCGGCGCCGGGCTCCCCTTGCGCGCTGCCGCCGTCATCCTCGAGACCATCCATCGCTGCGGCGCCAGTGCCGCCGCCTGCCATGCCCAGATGTACACCATGGGCACGCTGCTCCGGCACGGCTCGGCCGAGCAGAAGGCGCGCTACCTGCCCGAGATCGCCGCCGGCAGCCTGCGGCTCCAGGCCTTCGGCGTGACCGAGCCGACGAGCGGCTCCGACACGCCCATGCTCCAGACCCGGGCCGAGCGGCAGGGCGACAAGTGGATCGTCAACGGCCAGAAGATCTGGACCAGCCGCGCCCTGCATTCCGACCTGATGCTGCTCCTCGTGCGCACCACGCCTGTCGAGCAGTGCAGGAAGCGCAGCCAGGGCCTTTCGGTGCTGCTCGTCGATCTGCGCGAGGCCAGGGCCAGGGCCTCGACATCCGGCCCATCGACACGATGATCAACCACAACACCACCGAGGTCTTCATCTCCGACCTCGAGGTGCCGGCCGCCAACCTCATCGGCACCGAGGGCGAGGGCTTCCGCTACATCCTCGACGGCATGAACGCCGAGCGCATCCTGCTCTCCGGCGAGGCCATCGGCGACGGCCGCTGGTTCATCGAGCGGGCCACCGCCTATGCCGGCGAGCGCCGGGTCTTCGGCCGGCCAATCGGCCAGAACCAGGGCGTGCAGTTCCCCCTCGCCCGCGCCCATGCCCAGCTCGAGGCGGCCGAGCTCATGGCACGCAAGGCGGCCGCCCTCTTCGATGCCGGCCTGCCCTGCGGCCCCGAGGCCAACATGGCCAAGCTGCTCACCAGCGAGGCCGCCTGGGCCGCCGGCGAGGCCTGCTTCTCCACCTTCGGCGGCTTCGCCTTCGCGCGCGAGTACGACATCGAGCGCAAGTGGCGCGAATGCCGCCTGTTCCAGACCGCCCCCATCTCGACCAACATGATCCTCGCCTTCATCGCCCAGAACGTCCTGGGCCTCCCCCGCAGCTATTGAGGACGACGATGACGAGCGACCCCAGCCAGTGGATCGGCCGGACGGCGGAAGCGAAGGACGTGCTGCACGCCGAGCGGGTGGCCGCCCTCTGGGCCACCCTCGACCGCGACGGGCCACCGCCCGGCGAGGGCGAGGCGCTGCCGCCGCTCTGGCACTGGCTCTACTTCTGGGTCATCGCCCGCCGCTCCGCCCTCGGCCCCGACGGCCACCCGCGCCAGGGCATCCTCCCCGAGCTGCCCGAGGGCGCCGCATGTGGGCCGGCAGCGACGTCACCTTCCACCGGCCGCTCGCCATCGGCACCGCCGTCACCCGCCGCTCCACCGTCGCCAGCGTCACCGAAAAGACCGGCCGCGGCGGCCGGCTCGTTCATCGAGGTGGCGCATGCGATCGCCGACGCCCAGGGCCCGGCGCTCACCGACCGCCACCATCGTCTACCGCCCGCCACCGGACGGCACGCCGCCCGCCAGCCGGAGCCGGCGCCCGCCACCGCCGACCGCGCCGAGACCTGGCAGGCCGACCCTTCGCTCCTCTTCCGCTACTCGGCCCTCACCTATAACGGCCACCGCATCCACTACGACCAGCCCTATGCCACGGGCGAGGAGGGCTATCCCGGGCTCATCGTCCACGGCCCCCTCCTCGCCACGCTGATGGCCGGCAACGCCCAGGCGCTGCACCCCGACCGCCCGCTCACCAGCTTCGCCTTCCGCGCCACCGCCCCGGTCTTCGCGAACGAGCCCTTCACCGTCATGGCCGACCGCACCGGCGCCGTCTGGACCCGCCGCGCCGATGGCGGCTACGCCTCGCGGGGCGAGGTCGCCTGGACCTGACCCCGAACTACCGACCACCCGAAAGAAGGAGCCGCTGCATGCTCGAGTCGACGTTCTCCACCTTCACCCTCGGCCGGCAGCGGTTGAAGAACCGCATCGTCATGGCCCCCCTCACCCGGCAGAGCGCCGAGCCGGACGGCACACCCAATGCCGAGATGGCCGCCTACTACGCCCGCCGGGCGAGAGGCGGCGTGGCCATGATCATCACCGAGGGCACCTGGCAGAACGACGAGCTCGGCTGCGTCGCCTATCTGGGCCAGCCCGGCTGCCTGACCAGACGCCACATCGAGGGCTGGAAGCGCGTCACCGACGCCGTCCACGCGCACGGCATCCCCATCATCCTCCAGCTCATGCATGGCGGCCGGGTCTCCGACCCGCGCTGCCTGCACCAGGGCGAGGAACCCGTCAGCGCCAGCGCCACGCAGAGCCCGGGCTGGGTGCTCTACACGGATACTGACGAGGAACAGCACAACCGGCTGATCGAGGGCGCCTGGCCGAAGGTCACCTTCCCGCCGGCCCGCGCCCTCACCGAAGCCGAGATGGAGCGGATCGCCGACGGCTTCGCCGAAGGTGCGGCACGGGGCGTCGAGGCCGGCTTCGACGGGGTCGAGATCCACGGCGCCAACGGCTACCTGCTCTACCAGTTCATCGACCCGAAGCTGAACCTGCGCACCGACGCCTGGGGCGGCTCGGCGGAGAACAACGTGCGCCTCGCCAGGCTCGCCTGCGAGCGGACCCGTGCGGCCATCGGCCCCGACAAGCTGATCCTGCTCCGCCTCAGCCAGGACGGCGTCGACGACTTCACCGGCGCCTGGCAGGGCGGCGTCGCCTATGCCCGGCAAGTGGGTGCGGCCCTCGCCGACTGCGCCGCCGACGCGCTGCACTGGTCGTCCTTCGCCTGGGCCGACAACCGCGACCCGAGCGACCCCACGCCCATGCCAAAGGCGCTCAAGGAGGCCTCCGGCAAGCCCATGATCGTCAATGGCGGCATCGCCGAGGGCAATGACGCCGAAGAGGTGCTGACCAGCGGCGCCGGCGACCTCTGCGCCATCGGCCGCCCGATCTTCGCCCACCCCGACTGGCCCCACATCATCCGCTCCGGCGAGCCCTACGACTGGGTCCCCTTCGACCGCAAATACGTCATCGACCCGCCCCGCGATCACGCGCTCGGCTATCCCTGCAACCTCGTGGCCCCCGACTGGGACCCGGACACGAGCAAGCGCCGCAAGGCAGGCTGGATGGAAGGCTAGCGAGCCCCGCATATCTTGAACCGTACGGCATGAGGCCGTACGATGGGCGAATGAGGAACACTGCGGAGCGCGTCATGCAGAAGGACGCACGTCTCGAAGCGCGGGTCACGCCCGAGGTGCACGCCCTGCTCAAGCGTGCTGCCGAGATCGAGGGGCGCTCGATGACGGATTTCATCGTCGCCGCCGCGAGCGCCGCGGCGCGGCAGACGATCGAGCAGGTCGAGGTGATCCGGCTGAGCCGGCAGGGGCAGGAAGCCTTCGCTGCGGCGCTGCTCGACCCGCCGGAGATCACGCCGACCATGCAGCGAGCCATCGCCAGCCATCGGCGCCTCATCGCCCCGGAATGACCTCGCCCCCTTCGCCGTAAGGCCCTGGCGAAGGAAGACCGCTCCGCCTTCGCCTGCGGCAGGGAGAGCCTCGATCGCTACTTCCACACACAGATCGGCCAGGATGTCCGCCGGCGGATCGCGACGGCCTTTGTCGCGATGCACCAGCCGACGGGCACCATCGCGGGCTTCTACACGCTCGCCGCGACGCATGTGCCGTTCACCGATCTCGACGAGGACTGGCGCGGCCGGCTCCCACGCTACCCGACCCTGCCCGCCGTCCTCGTCGGCCGCCTCGCCATCGATCGGCGCTTTCAGGGACAGGGGCTCGGCGGGGCGCTCCTGACGGACGCCGCGAGGCGGGCCATTCGGTCCGACATCGGCGCCCGCTTCCTCATCGTCGACGCGCTCGACGAGGGCGCCGCCCGCTTCTACCAGCGCCACGGCATGCGCCGTATCCCCGGCACCGACAGCCGCCTCTTCATTCCGTTGTCCGTGCTCGCCGGCCCCCTGAGCAAGCTCTGAGTTCGACTCGGGCCGCCCTCACCCCAGCCGCTTCTCGAAGAACACCCGATCGAATCCGTCCTCCATCCGTCACGCCGCCTCGACACAGCCGAGGCGCGGATGGAACGAGAGGTTCTCCGTCATTTTGGCGTTCGTGTAGAGCCGCACGACCGCAAGGCCCGCGCGCCGCGGCCTCGCAGTGCCCGATCGGGCCCTTGCCGATCCCCCGCTCCGCCGGCTCGGGCCGCACCGCGACGTTTTCGAGGAACATCCGCCCGTCCTTCGGGAAGAAGACGATGAACCCCGCAAGCCGGTCTGGATGGGCTAGGCTGCGATCCGACCTGGAGCAAGGACCGGAGGACAGCACGATGAAGCCCTTCATGAACCTCGACGAGGTCGAGTTCGACGATATCGAGGAGAACGGCATCTACACATCGAAGCGCGCTTACATCGGCAGCCGGATCGGCGCCCGGCAGCTCGGCTACAACCTGACCGAGCTGCCGCCCGGCAAGGCCCAGTGCCCGTTCCACTCGCACCACGCCGAGGAGGAGATGTTCCTCATCCTGGAGGGCGAAGGCGAGCTGCGCTTCGGCGCGGAGCGCTATCCGATCCGCCGCCACGATGTCATCGCCTGCCCGACCGGCGGTGCCGAGGTGGCGCACCAGATCATCAATACCGGCAAAACGACCATGCGCTACCTGTCGCTTTCGACCCTCGCCGGTCTCGACGCTTGCGAATATCCCGATTCCGGCAAGATCTCGATCGTCGCCGGTGGTCACGGCAAGCCGACCCTTTATCGGATGTTCCGGGGAGAGAACACCGTCGACTATTACGACCGCGAGCGGAGCTGAGGGCTGGCGCGGCCGGCTACAGCGCTACCCGACCCGGCCCGCCGCCCTCGTCGGCTACCTCTTCATTTCCTTGTCCGTGCCACGGGCCTCTGGGCGGGTTCTGAGATCGACTCGACCCCGCTCACCCCAGCCGCTTCTCGAAGAACACGCGATCGAAGCCGTCCTCCGTCCGGCGCGCCACCTCGACATAGCCGAGGCGCGGATAGAGCGAGAGGTTCCCCGTCATCTTCGCGTTCGTGTAGAGCCGCACGACAGTCAGGCCCCCACGCCGCGCCTCGTCCTCGCAGAAGCGGATAAGCGCCCCGCCGATCCCCTGCCCTGCCGCGTCGGGCCGCACCGCGACGTTCTCGAGGAACATCTGCCCGTCCTTCGGGAAGAAGACGATGAAGCCTACGAGCCGGCCCGCGTCGTCCTCCGCCACATGGACGAGGCCCGCCCCGATCTGCGCCGCGAAATCGGCGACCATGGGCGCCGGCTCGCGGCCGATCGCGGCGACGTAGCGCGCATAGGCGCTCTCGGCACAGGCCCGACCGCCGGCCTGTCCGCGCCGACGGCCGGCCTGAGGCGAGCACCCGTCATCCCTTGGGCGGCGGCGGCGCTTCATGAAGTCGTCGGCCACCGTGTCGAGCGTCGTGAAGCGCACGCCCGGATGCTTCAGCATGTGGGCGATCAGGTCCTCCAGCATGTTGAGGACCTGCGGCCGGCCCGAGACGTCGGGGTGGATGGTCATCGCGAACACGGCATAGTCGTGCTTGCGGTAGACCCAGTCGAACGTCTCGCGCCAGGTCTCGCCCAGATGCCGCGGGCTGACATAGCCGTGGCTGTTGGGAAAGCCCTTGATGAACATCATCGGCGGCAGGTCGTCGAGATACCAGGAGGCCGGGATCTCGACGAGCTTCGTCGGCTTGCCGCGGGTGAACGGCTTCATCCAGGTCTCGGCCGGCCTGGCATAGTCGATCTTCGTCCACTCGTCGCCGACTCGCACGTAATACGGCTCGAAGTCGCGATGCATCAGGCTGTGGTCGTACTTGATGCCGTTCTTCAAAAGGATGTCGACCGAGTTGGTCGAGACCTCCCACCAGGGCGCCACATAGCCGGTGGGCCGCTTGCCGGTGAGCTTCTCGATGAGCTCGATCGAGCGGTCGAAGACGGCCGATTCCTGCTCGTAGCTCATGGCCAGCGGGTTCTCGTGGCTGTAGCCGTGCAGCCCGATCTCGTGCCCCGCCTTGGCCACCATGGCGCACTCGTCGGGAAAGGACTCGATCGTGTGGCCAGGGATGAACCAGGACTGCTTCAGGCCGAAATGCGCGAAGAGATCGAGGATGCGCGGCATGCCGACCTCGCCGGCGAAGACGCCGCGCGAGATGTCGCCGGGGCTGTCCTCCCCCTTGTACGAGCCGAGCCAGCCGGCGACGGCGTCACAATGAATGCTGAAGGCGCAGAAGATTTCCTTGGCCATGGCGGCGCTCCCGAACGTTGCTCGAAATGCAGCGTTCCATGGGCGAGGGCTTCGCGCAAGAGCACCGTCGAGTGCTACGGCAGGTCAGCGATCCTGCTCGCCGAGCGCCCTGCCGGCCTCGAACGCCTCCTCCAGCGTCCACTTGCGACCCTCGAGGGCGGCGGCCGCGTAGGCCGCGTTGCCGAGCCTGGCCGTGGCATCGGCCACGTAGCGCTCGAAGGCGGCATGATCCATGGGCTCGAAATGGGCACCCATCTCCTCGAGCCGATGCTGCGTCTTGCCGAGCAGCTTGGCCGCGACCTCGACCTTGCCATGGGCGAGCGCCACGCCGCCGAACCCGGCGAGGCAGAGGTTCGTCACGATCGGATAGTCATAGGCCCGGCCATATTCCAGCGCCTGCGAGAAGAAGTCGTGCGCCGCCGCCGGATCCCCCGCCGCGAGCCGCATATGCCCGAGATTCTGCAGGAGCTGGCCCGGCCAGTAGACATTGCCCTGGGCCTGCAGCTTCTCCAGCGCCTCGTTGTAGAGATGCTCGGCGGTCTCGTTGTCGCCACCGGCGCGCAGCCCCTCGCCGAGCGCGATCAGCGCCAGCACCGTGCCCTCGTCGTCGCCCTGCGCGCGGAACATCTCGAGCGCCTCGAAGATCAGGGGCGGCCCGTTGGTCTCGTCGCCGGTGACGGCGAGCGTGATGCCCAGCGTCATCTTGGTGCGGGCGATGTCGGCCGGCGTGCCCAGCTCGGCAAACAGGTCATGGGCCATCCGGCAGTGCTCGAGGGCGCCGGCATAGTCGCCGGTGAACATGCGCAGCCAGCCGGCGGCATCGATGATCGCCGCGCGATGGCCGGGCGAGCCCACCTGCTCCGCATGCTCGAGCGCCTTGGCCACCCAGCTGCCACCCTCGGTGAAAAGGCCGCGGGAGATCCAGAACCACAGCAGCGCCGAAATCCCGCGGCTGCTCAGCTCGGCATCCGACCGCTGCAGCGCCCAGGCGAGCGCCGCGCGCAGGTTGTCCTGCTCATCGAGCAGCTGGCCGACCTTCGCGCGCTGCTCGGCACTGAGGAGCGCTGGGGCCACGGCCTCGGCCAGGCCGACGAAGTGTCGTGCATGCCGATCCTGCATCTCGACGAGATGACCGCCTTCTTCCAGCTTCTCGAACGCGAACTCGCGGATGGTGTCGAGCAGGCGCAGCCGGCGCTCGCCGCTCACCATGGAAAGGGCGAGGAGGCTCTTGCCGGCGAGCGAGGTGATGCCGTCGAGAATGTCGACATCGATCCAGTCGAGATCCTCGCAGATCGCCTCGGCGGTCTGGAAGGAGAAGCCGCCGGCGCAAACCGCCACCGCCTGCAGCAGCCGCTGCTCGTCCTCGTCGAGCAGGCGATAGCTCCAGTCGATGGTCGCGCGCAGCGTGCGGTGCCGCGCGTTCTTGTCCCGTCCGCCCTTGAGGATGTCGAGGCGATGCGACAGGCGGCCGAGCAGCGCCGCCGGCGACAGCAGCCTGAGCCGCGACGCCGCGAGCTCGATCGCCAGCGGCAGCCCGTCGAGCCGGCGACAGATCTCGCCGATCTCGGTCGCGTTCGCCGCGTCGAGCTCGAAGCCCGGGTCGTGGTCCCGGACCCGCTCGACGAAGAGCTGCACGGCCGGGCTCTCGGCCAGCATGATGAACGAGTTGGCGCGCCGGCCGGTCGGCAGTGGCAAGGGCTCGATCGGATAGACCCGCTCGAACGACGAGCCCAGGGTCTCCCGGCTGGTCACCAGGAGCTGCAACTCCGGGCAATTCTCGAGCAGCTCGACGATGGCCCCGACAGCACCCATGACCTGCTCGAAATTGTCGAGGAACAGCAGCATCTTCGCGCGCTGCAGCCGGTTGACGATGGCGGCCAGGAGATCGGTCTCGCCGTGCTCGCGAATGTTCAGGGTCTGGGCGATGGCCGGCACGACCAGCTCGGCATCCTCGATGCCGGCGAGCGGCACGTGCAGCACGCCTGCCGGGAACCGGTCGATCAGCGAGCCCGCCACCTCCAGCGCCAGCCGCGTCTTGCCGGTGCCGCCCGGCCCGGTGAGCGTCAGGAGGCGCACGCTGCCGCGGCCCAGAAGGTCGATGATGTCGTCGAGCTCGTCGGTCCGGCCGATGAGTGCGGTGGCGGGCTGCGGCAGGTTGGTCGGCCGGCTGTCGACCGTGCGCAGCGGCGCGAAGCGCGGGTTGCTGCCGCTCGTCACCGCGTCGAACAGCAGCTCCGGATAGCGGAGATCCTTCAGCCGATGGGCGCCGAGGTCGCGAAACTCGAACCGCCCCGTGAATCGCTCCTGGCCGCAGGCATCCAGCGTTTCCTTCGACAGCACGATCTGGCCGCCATGCCCGGCGGCGGCGATCCGCGCCGCGCGATGCACGTCGAGGCCGAGATAGGTCCGGTCGACGACCCGGACACTGCCGGTATGGAGGCCGATCCGGGCGCGCACGGTGACCGCCCTGGGCCATTCGCCCCTGGCGAGGGCGGCCTGGCATTCGAAGGCCGCCTCGAGTGCGTTGCCGGCATCGGGGAAGGAGGCGAAATAGCCGTCGCCGGACGTATCGACCTCGACTCCGTCGTGCCGGTCGACGGCGTCGCGCAGGACCGCGCGATAGAGCCCGAGCACCCCGGCATAGGCGTCACCCAGCTCCTGGAGCAGCAGAGTGGACCCCTCGATGTCGGCGAACAGCAAGGTCACCACGCCATCCGGCAGGATGATCGGCAGCGCGATCATCGCCCGACATCCTGGTCCGGGCAGGGCCCGACTGCCGATGACGTGCGGAACAGACGCTCGCGCCAGCACTTGGCGAGCGCCAGCTCCGCCCGATGCTCGATGAGCAGGCCGGGCTCGACCGGCGGTGCCGCGAGAAGCGACGACCAGTCGGCAGCGCCATGCGCACGGACAAGCTCCGCCTCGGCCAGGAGAAGGTGCCGGGCGTCGGGCTTCAGGTCCATGGCACGGGCGACGTCGATGGCGTCGCTTAGCGCCGCGAACCGCATGACTGTCGCACCATGCGAAGCGCTGGTGCTGCGCGCGCCGGCGGACGTGCCGGTCCCGTTCTCGCCAAGGGTGTCATCGGGCTTTCCCGTTTTCATTGGTGGCTCGGCCTGGGCATCCGCACGGCCGGTCGCCAGAAGCCAGCGGCGATACCGTTGCGTCCGATTGCCCTTGTCGAGCCACGCAGCCGGATGGTGCAACGCTTCGCGCTTCGCGTCCATACCTTCGAACGGTATCGTGTTGCGCCGCGGGCGACGCAGCACCGTCGGATCCCGCTGCACGAGGCCGCGGGCACGGGCCGCCAGCGCCAGCGCATCACGCGACTTGAGGCTGTCGACCGCGAGCTCGTCGAGGAGGGCCTGCGACACACTGCCACCGGCGATCGCCTGCCAGGTGCGCTCGGCATAGGACAGGCGCACGGCCCGGGCGACCAGCGCCTCGGCCGCTTGCCGCTCCAGCCGCCGCACCGCACTGCCCGCCGGAGCGCCCAGCGCACATCGACCAGGGCCGTGGTCAGGGGCGGGTGCGGCCGCCTCCGGGTCGAAGACGACGGCGACCTCGTCGTCCGCCACCAGGGCACCCCGGCGATAGAGGCGATAGATGCTGCCCACCCCCTGCATGCCGGCGGGCCAGAGCTCGGCGGCCCTGAGCGCACCCATGCTCGAGGCGCCGAGCACCACGGCACCATCCTCCAGGATGTCGACGACCTCGCGCAGCGACACGGCCTCGTCCTGGAAGAAGACCCCGTCGATCAGGATGAAGAGCGAATAGCGGAGCATCCGGTCGCGATGCAGGTCGCCGCGCCGCACCGGCGGGCGGATGTCGGCACCCGGCAGCGCCGCGGCCACAACCTCGCGCGGCAGGGTCGGGCCCAGATAGACGACGGCGGGGGCGATGCGCTGCATCGGGCCCTCAAAGGAGATGCCGCTTGCAGCGCCAGCCGACGCGCTGCTGGTTGACGGCGAAGCAGGCGAGGCCGGGGACGCGCACGCGCACCACCGGAATGTCGAGATCGGGGCGGGTGAGATCGACGACGAGCACGCGTTCCAGCCCGACCTTGCCGAGCCGTCGCAGCAGGAAGTCGAGATCTGCCCCGAGATCGGGTGCCGCGAAGGTGGGGACGGCATCGAACGGCAGGAGCTGCCCGGCGGTGAAGTCGGCGAGCCAGGCGAAAGGGCGGGCGGCATGGTCTGCCGCAGGCGCCCGGTTGAAGGCGTCGCGGGCGCCCTGGATGACCGCGAGGCGGGACTGGACCGCCTCGGTCAGCGCCCGCATCACCGCCAGCACCGCGTCCGGTGCCGTGCCGTAGCCAACGAAGCAGCGCGTGGCCGGCCCGTCGGGCGTCGGGTAGGCGTGGTCGATCATGAGAGCGCGAAAGGTGGCGACGGCGATGTCGGTCACGAGCCAGTCGACCACCACGTCGATATCCGCCGCACGCGCCGTCTCGACGATGGCGCCGGCCGGCGCCGGCAGGGTCGCGAGGTCGATGCGCAGCCGCTGCGGCAGGTAGTCCGCCACATCGAGATAGAGCTCGGCGAAGAGATGCTGGCTCACCGCATCGCGCTCGATCACCTCGGCCAGCGCATGCACGACCGCCTCCAGCCGGGTGTTACCGGCGGCGAGCCCGTTGGTGTCGACATGCCGGAGAATGCCCTCGCCGGGCGGCGAGACCGCGAGATCGAGCGGCATTCGGACCTTCTGGCCGCTGACGAGGCAGTCGGCATCGACCCAGCCGAACACTGCATCCGGTGCGAAGGCGCTGTCGGGCGGCAGGTCACAGAGCCGCGGGTCGAGCACCAAAGCGCCCGATCGGTCGAGCTCGCGCCAGCTGGCGCGGGCCACGGGCAGGCCGACGCTCTCCGCCGAGGTCCGCTCGACCGCCTCCATCAAGGCGCTCACCCGGGCGGCGACCGCGTTGGCCCCCTTGCCCATGTGGGTCGTCAGGTCGCGCGCCAGCGGCGTCACCGCCGACCAGACCGGCAGGCCCAGCCGGTCGAGCGGCGTCAGGTCGGCGAGCCGCGTGATCGGGATGGCACCCATCAGCGCACGCAACCGCCCCTCGGTCCAGGCCGGCGGCCTGATCCGCGGGGTCAGGTTGTCGTGCTTGCGTCCCGCCGGATGCAAAGCTCCGGCTGGCGACTCAGAATCCGGCGCCGCGGGCGTCCGGCTTGTAGGGCGGGTTGTTCGGGAAGCGCTTGTGCGCGGAAATGAGCGCCTTCACTTCGTCTGCGGTCATCTCGCTGTTCACGATCTTCTTGGCTTCGTCGCCCATGTTGCTCGGGTCGAGCACGCCCGCTTCAACCAACTGCTCGAGGTTCGACTTCTTGGTCATCTGGTCGCGTTCCCTCTTGGTTATGCCCGCACCTCGCGGCCGCCAGCGACGGCGCAGGTGAGTGACGATGCGGCGACGGCCACGGATTTGCCTTTGGCCATCCCCACATGCGCAGCTCATTATACATCCCTGCGTTGGCAAAGGCCACGGTCGATTGCGGAATGATTGACGTGACGGTCGTTGCTGCCAGTTGCGCGCGACCGCTCGCCGTGCTCTGATTCAAGGGCTTGGCCAAGCCGGAACAAAGGAGAAGGCAGCATGGATACGGTTCGCCCGAGCAATAGCGGGATACTTCTCGCCAAGATCGAGCTCACCTGCGGCAGCCTCGGCTGCGCGCTCGACAACCTCTGGTCGCATCCCGAGCTGCCCGACCGCTTCCCCCGCTTCCTCGTGCTCCTCCACCAGATCATGCGGGCCAGCGTGCCGCTGATGGAGCTGGCACGGGACGCCGCCCTGGAGCGCCGCGGCAGCGACCCCGCGGCCGAAGGGCTGGCAGACTATTTCGCGCACCACATCGACGAGGAGCGCAACCACGACGTCTGGACGCTCGAGGACCTCGTGAACGCCGGCTTCGACGGCGAGGCGGTCCTCGCCCAGCTGCCGCCGCCGTCGGTCGCCGCCATGGTCGGCTCGCAATACTACTGGATCCTGCATCACCACCCGGCCGCCCTGCTCGGCTACATCGCGATCCTCGAGGGCAACCCGCCGAGCCAGGCGCATATCGACCGGCTGCAGGCCCGGACCGGCCTGCCGGTGGCGGCCTTGCGCACCTCTCGCATGCACGGCCGGCTCGATCCCCACCATCGCGACGAGCTCTACCGGATCATCGACGCGCTGCCGCTGACCCCGGCGCTCGCCGGCCTGATCAGCACCAGCGCCACCCACACGGCGCAGATGCTGGCCTGGAGCCTCGACGGGCTCGACTGCATCGCCCGCCCGCCACGCGCCGGGGAGCGGCGCGCGGCATGACCGAAATGGCGCCCTTCGGCGCCGATCCTGCCACCGTCGAGGCACTCGAGAAGGCGTTCAAGAAGCTCGGCAAGGTCAGGCCGGTCGGCGAGCTCGCCGCGATGCGGCAGAAGCTCGCCGGTGCCGACCGCGTCCTGATCGTCGACCAGGCGCTGATCGTCATCGAGCAGCTCTACACCCACCTGCACATGAAGCGGGTGCGCCATGCCATCGACCCGGCGCAGGCGCTGAGCGTGCTGCGCGGCCAGGCGGAAGGGCTCGACGACCTGCGGTTCCACAGCGAGATGCTGCGCATCTTCAAGGGCCTGCGCGACATCCACACGGCCTATACCGCCCCGCCGCCCTTCGCCGAGCAGACCGCCTTCCTGCCCTTCCTCCTCGAACCCTGCACCGCCGCCGACGGCACGACCCGCTACCTCGTCACCCGTGTGCTCGACGGCTTCGACCATCCGACGTTCCGGCCGGGTGTCGAGATCACCCACTGGCACGGCGCCCCGATCGCCCGGGCGATGGCCATCAACGCCGCCCGCGAGGAAGGCTCCCAACCCGAATCGCAGGCGGCGCTGGGCTGCCTCTTCATGACCGTGCGCTGGCTCGGCGCCTGCCTCGTGCCCGACGAGGACTGGGTGATCCTCGGCTACCGGCACGCGGCGGGCGAGGCCGAGATCCGCCTCCCCTGGTCGATGCTCGAGCTCAACGACCCCGGCCTGCGCTTCGCCATCCAGACGGTCTGGCTGTTCGAGAAGGACACGAGCGACGGCAGGATGGAGGCGCGATACCCGCTCAACCACGCCATGAACATCCGCACGCAGGTCGAGCAAGTGACGCGCCGGCATCTCTTCTCCGCCAAGAAGAAGGCGCCGGGGCGGCGGCGGGCCAGGGACGACCTCGCCTCGAAGCTTCCCGACCTCATGACCGCCGAGCTCCTGGCCGACCCGCAGGGCGGCGAGCCTTACGGCTATCTGCGCCTGCGCGCCTTCGAGCACGACGACGTGGCCGAGTTCATCGGCGAGTTCCGTCGCCTGCTCTCGCTGCTGCCGAGGCGCGGGCTGGTGATCGACATCCGCGGCAACCCCGGCGGCATCGTCGATTGCGCCGAAGGCATCCTGCAGTTCCTGACCCACCGGCGGATCACGCCTTTGCCCTTCCAGTTCCTCGGCTCCGAGCTGGTCGCCAGGGTCAGCACCACGCCCGACAATGTGCCGCCCGGCGCTCTCATGACGCGCATGCTGATCCAACGCAGTTGGGGCAAGGGTATCGAGGTCGCGCGCGAGACCGGCGCCCTCTACTCCGGCGGCACGCCGTTGACCTCCGTCGAGGCCGCCAACGCGTTCGGCCAGGCCTATTTCGGCCCGGTGGCTCTGGTCATCGATGCCGTCACCTACAGCGCCGGCGACATCTTCGCCGCCGGGTTCCAGGACCACGCCATCGGCCCGGTGCTCGGCACCGACCGCCAGACCGGCGGCGGCGGCGCCAATGTCTGGCCGCACGACTTCCTCGTGCAGATCCTGCCCGACGTGCCGGAGATCAAGCCCTTGCCGGGCGGGGCGAAGCTGCGCGTCGCCGCCCGCCGCTGCGTCCGCACCGGGAGCTTCGACGGCCTGCCCATCGAGGAGCTCGGCATCCGCGCCGACAAGCTGCACCGGATGACCGAGGCCGACGTGCTGGAGGACAACCGCGACCTCAAGGCCGCCGCCATCGCCCTGATCGCCGACCAGCCCGCCCGCTGGCTCGAGGCCGAGCTCGTCACCGGCCAGGCCGGGCGCACCGTCGAGGTCACCGCGACCGGCCTCGACCGGGTCGACGTCTTCGTCGACGACCGGCCGCTCGCCTCGCTCGACGCAAAGGACGGCCAGCCCGTGCGCGCTGCCGTGCCCGAGGCCTGGCCGGCGCAGAAGCTGGAGGTCCAGGGCTTCGCCGGCAGCGAGCTGAAGGCGCGCCGCCGGCTCGACCTGACACCACCGCTGACGGCATGACGAGCTTCGACGGGATGCGCCCTTGGCGCCTTGGATCCTTCGCCGCCTGCTGACGCTGCTGCTGACCCTCCTCGCGGCGACCGTGGTGGTGTTCGTCGTCCTGGAGCTGCTGCCGGGCGACCCGGCCGCCGTGATCCTCGGCACCAGCGCGCGCGAGGACACGCTGGCCGCGCTGCGCGCCCAGCTCGGCCTCGATCGCCCCGTCCTCGAGCGCTATCTCGCCTGGCTCGGCGAGCTCGCCCACGGCCGGCTCGGCCGGAGCTACACCTATGACGTGCCGGTCGCCGAGCTCATCGCCGAGCGGGCGACCGTCAGCGTGCCGCTCGCCCTGATCGCGATCCTGCTCTCGACTGCGATCGCCATCCCGGTCGGCGTGCACGCCGCGAGCCGGCGCGGGCGGCTCGCCGACACCCTGCTCATGGGGGTCACCCAGCTCGGCGTCGCCATCCCCAATTTCTGGTTCGCCATCCTGCTCATCCTGCTCTTCGCCGTCGGCCTCGACTGGCTGCCGGCCGGCGGCTTCCCGGGCTGGGAAGCCGGCTTCTGGCAGGCCCTGCCCTCGCTCCTCATGCCGGCCCTCGCCCTCGCCCTGCCGCAGGCGGCGATCCTCGCCCGCCTCACCCGCTCGGCCGTGCTGGACGCGCTGGCCGAGGACTATGTCCGGACCGCGCGGGCCAAGGGCCCGAGCCGCGGCCGGGCGATCTGGCAGCACGCCGTGCCCAGCGCGCTCATCCCGGTCGTCACCATCATGGGCCTGCAGTTCTCCTTCCTGCTCGCCGGCACCATCATCATCGAGAACGTCTTCTACCTGCCGGGCATCGGCCGCCTGACCTTCCAGGCGATCGCCCAGCGCGACCTCACCACCGTCCGCGACCTGGTCATCGTGCTCGCGGCCGTGGTCATCCTCGTCAATTTCGTGGTCGACATCCTCTACGCCCTGATCGACCCGCGGCTCCGCCATGGCTGAGGGCCCGCTCACCAGGCCGCACCAGCTCTGGATCGGCGGCGCCCTCTCCCTCACGCTCCTTGCCGCGGCGCTCCTGTCGCTCGTCTGGACCCCCTACCCGGTGGACGAGATTCACGTCGCCGAGCGCCTCGCCGGCGCCTCACCGGACCACTGGCTCGGCACCGACCCCTACGGCCGCGACATCCTCTCGCTGCTCCTCGCCGGGGCCAGGAACTCCATTCTCGTCGCCGTGGTGGCGGTCACGATCGGCGTCGGCATCGGCGTGCCGCTCGGCACGCTGGCGAGCGCTGCCGGCGGCTGGCTGGACGAGCTGGTCATGCGCCTCTCCGACTTCGCCTTCGCCTTCCCGGCCCTCCTCACGGCCGTGATGATCACCGCCCTCTGGGGCCCGGGTGCCGTCAACGCCATCATCGCCATCGGCATCTTCAACGTGCCGGTCTTCGCCCGGCTGACCCGGGGTGCCGCACTCGGCCTCTGGCGCCGCGACTTCGTCGCCGCCGCCCGCCTCGCCGGGCGCGGCGAGCTCGCCATCGCCACAGCGCACATCGTCCCGAACCTCCTGAGCCTCGTCATCGTCCAGGTGACGGTGCAGTTCGCCTTGGCCATCCTCGCCGAGGCCGGGCTCTCCTATCTCGGCTTCGGCGCCCAGCCGCCCGACCCCTCCTGGGGCCGGATGCTGAACGAGGCCCAGACCTTCCTCTTCATCGCCCCGCAGCTCGCCATCCTGCCGGGCCTCTGCATCGCCCTCTCGGTGCTCGGCCTCAATCTCCTGGGCGACGGCCTGCGCGACCTCCTCGACCCCAGGCTCCGGCGGCTGCGCTAGGGCCTGTCCGAGGAATGGTTATGACCTGCATCGTCCCGGGGCAAGCGAGGGCAAGGAACTGGCGAAGACGATGCCGGGGCATCGTCGAACCGGTGTGACGCCGCGATCGCTTGCCCCGGACGACCCGAAGGGCGCGCCCTTCCCGACCGCGGGCCATGTCGACTAGCCCTTTCGATGGCCCCGCATCGCTGCGGGCCAGTTTCCTCACCCGTAGTCGGGAATGGCGCGTGCAGGCCATGACCATTCCTCGGACAGGCTCCTGATGCGCTCCTCGAGATCGAAGGCCCTGACGCTCGACCTGCCGACGCCGCTCGGCACGCTCCGCCTCCTGGACGGCATCGACCTCGCCCTGGATGCCGGCGACTGGCACGGCATCGTCGGCGAGAGCGGCTGCGGCAAGTCGCTGACCGCCTCTCGATCCTGCGCCTCGTGCCGGATCGCGCCCGGCTCGGCGGCCGCCTCGTCTTCGATGGCCGAGACCTCCTGGGCCTCGACGAGCCGGCGCTCGGTCGGCTGCGCGGTGCGGAGATCGGCATGATCTTCCAGGAGCCGATGACCGCCCTCAACCCCGTCCGCACGATCGGCTGGCAGATCGCCGAGGGCCTGCGCCTCGACGGCCGGCTCGGCCGGGCCGATCGCGAGGCGCGCACGCTCGACGCCATGCGCCGGGTCGGGCTCGACCCGAGGACTTCTCGCCCCGGCTCTACCCGCACCAGCTCTCGGGCGGGCAGCGCCAGCGGGCGATGATCGCCATGGTGCTGGCCCGCCGCCCCAGGCTGCTGATCGCCGACGAGCCGACCACCGCCCTCGACGTCACCGTCCAGGCGGAGATCCTCCGGCTCATTGCCGAGATCGCCGACGAGACCGGCATGGCGCTCCTCTTCATCACCCACGATCTCGGCGTGGTGGCGGCCGTCGCCGAGGCGGTCCACGTCATGTATGCCAGCCAGATCGTCGAGACCGAGCCCGACCGATCTGGTCTTCCAAGACCTCGCCCACCCCTATCTGCGCGGGCTCTTCGACGCCCTGCCATCGACGCCCGGCGAGGTCGGCCAGGGCCGCCTCGCCGCCATTCCGGGCAGGTGCCGGAGCCGGGCGACGCGGCACAGGCCTGCAGCTTCGCGCCACGCTGCCGCCGCGCCGACCTCGCTCTGCCGCGAGGTCCGGCCCGCCCTCGCCCGCTCGGGGCGCCGGCGCATCGGGTGGCCTGCTTCCACCCGCTGGCACCGGGGCGGGGCCATGCCTGACCCCGCCCCCGACTGCCTCCTCGAGCTGGTCGACCTCCGCCGGCTCTACCGCCTGCCGCGCCAGCGGCCTCGGGGCGGCACCGCGGCGCATCGCCCTCGACGGCGTCACGCTCCGCCTGAACGTCGGCGAGACCCTCGGCATCGTCGGCGAATCCGGCTCCGGCAAGTCGACCCTCGGCCGCCTCGCCGTCGGCCTCGAGCGGCCGGACAGCGGCACGGTCCGGTTCCGGGGCGTCGATCTCTGGGGCGCCGATCCCCGGGCGGGCGGCAGGCGCGGGCAGCGGCGCGTGCGGCGGGACGCCCAGATGGTCTTCCAGGACCCCTACGGCTCGCTCGACCCGCGCCAGAAGATCGCCCGGATCGTCGCCGAACCGCTCGGCCTCCTCCGTCTCGGCAGCACCGAAGCGGCCGAGCGCTGCGTCGCGGCGCTGGCCGAGGTGGGCTCGGTGCCGAGGCCCTCGGACCGCTACCGCACAGTTCTCCGGCGGCCAGCGCCAGCGCATTGCCCTCGCCCGCGCCCTCATCACCCGCCCGGCCCTGCTGGTCGCCGACGAGCCCGTCTCCGCCCTCGACGTCTCCGTCCAGGCCCAGGTGCTCAACCTCCTGGCCGAGCTGCGGCAGCGCCATGGCCTGGCCCTCCTCTTCATCAGCCACGACCTTTCCGTGGTCGCCCACCTCGCCGACCGCATCGCCGTCATGCAGGCCGGCAAGATCGTCGAGGAAGGCCCCGCGCCACGAGGTCCCTGAACGGCCCCCGCCACCCCTACACAAGAAACCTCCTCGCCGCCGTCTCTCCCCCCGACCTGACCCGCGAGAAGCCTGCGCCCGCGACGCTCGGGCTGGTGCGGAAGCAGCGCGCCTGACCGGCAATCGAATGCCCCGGCACTGACCTCTCGACGAGCTGGATGCGGAGCTCGGTCAGGAGGCCCTGCTGCCGGGCTCCGATCCGCGATAGTTACCCCGCCACGATCTCCAGACCGGTTCCGCCCCGCGCCTTGGCGGCGTAGAGCGCCTTGTCCGCCGCCGCGAAGACGGTCTCGAAGTCCCGGCCGTGCCGCGGGTGGAAGGCGCCGCCCATGCTCAGCCTGACCGGCTGGGCCGTGGCCTCCGGCTCCGGTCGAGCGCCCGGCGGATCTTCCCGGCAGCGGCCTTCAGCGCGGTCGCCTCGGCGACGCCGCCCAGCGCCACGACGAACTCGTCCCCGCCCCAGCGGGCGAACACGTCGTCGCCGCGCAGCGCCTGCGAGATGCGCTCGGCCACGGTTTGCAGCACCTTGTCGCCCGCCGCGTGGCCATGGCGGTCGTTCAGGAGCTTGAACGCGTCGACATCGATGACCAGGAGGGCGAAGCCGTCCGACCGGCGCCGTTGCGGCAGCAGGAGCGGCGCCAGGCGCTCGTGGAAACCGCGGCGGTTGAGGATGCCGGTGAGCGGGTCGCGGGTCACCTCGAGGGCGAGCGAGCGCTCGCGCGCCACCCGCTCGGTCTGGTCGCGCAGCACCAGGACGAAGAGCGGCTCGCCGCCGACGCGCGTGCCACCGATCGAGACATCGAGCACCAGCGGCCGGCCCTCGTGGACCCAGGCGATCTCCCGGCAGCCGAACGAGCGCACACCGTCGATCTCGCCGCCGGCCTCGGCGATCAGCGGCCCGAGCTCGGGCACGAGCCGATCGATCGCGATGCCGACGAGGCGCGCCTGCCCCCGCCCAGCAGCCCGTTGGCGGCGATGTTGGCGAGCCGGACCCGCCCCAGCCCGTCGGTGACGACGGCGGCATCGTGCATGACGTCGAGCAGGGTGCCGACCGGGCTTTCGGGGATGTTGCCGACGACGAAGCGAACGACCTCGCCGTCCGCATCGCAGAAGGGCAGGACCAGCCGTCGCCAGCTGCGGACCAGCACCGCGGCCGGCGGCTCGTGCTCGGTGAAGATCGGCTCGGGGCGGCGCAGGACGGCACCATAGACCGCCGAGAAGAACCGCGTGATATGCCCGCCGAAGGCATCCGGCCGCAGGCCGGTCATGTCCCGCCCGTATTGCCGCGCGATGCCGGCGCCGTAATGGCGATAGACGAAGGCCTCGGGCCCAAGATCGTCATCGCCCCGCCGCTCGAGGTCGAGCTGCATCGTCCATTCGGCGAGATCGCGCGCGACGAAGCCTGTCGCCTGGTCGGGTGGTGGCGGGCCGGACCCGACGGCCAGCGCCGACCATCTGTCGAGCAGGCGCTCCAGGAGGGGCGAGCGCAGCACGGCCGGGCGCGGTGCCCAGACCACGACCGGCGGCCGCGCCTGGGCCGACAGGAAGAGACGCTCCACCAGCGAAAAATCGCCGCCGATGATCCCGTCCACCAGGCTCTGGTAACCCGCTCCCGTCACCTCGATCCTGCGGTCCTGCTTGTGGTGGCGAGCCGGATGGCTTCACCGCTGCGCCACCATTCGGGCAAGACCGGCCTGCGGGCAACAGGCAATGCACCGGACGGCCACGGCCGGAAGCAGCCTGCCGCGTGGCAATGGCCCCCTTGTCCCGCCAGGCTCCCCCGGGCTCGGGTTGTCGCATCTGATGCGACAGTCCGGCCAGGTTGTCGCGTATAATGCGACAACTAACCCAAGACTGTCGCATCTGATGCGACAGGAACGATCGGGTTGTCGCGTATAACGCGACAATCACCCCGCAGAGTCGCATCTCATGCGACAGATGCCGACGAACGAACCCGGGGATTCGACGAGCGAACCCGGCAAAACGACGAGCGAACCCGAGGATTCGACGAACGAACCCGGGAATTTGCGAACGAACCCGGGACTCACTAACCTATTGGACCAACAGTCTTTTTCTGGACCGGACACGATTTTCCCGAGGCCCGGCGGGCCGAAAAACCAAAAATTGCCAATCGAACCCGCAAGCCCGTCGGGCGGGTTGCGTTTCGCACGGGAACAGGCTATAATTCCTATATGTTGCGGGTCAGGTCAGGCCGTCATAGACGAGCTTCAGGCCGGTCAGCAGCACGAACACGTAGCAGAGCCGGTAGAAGAGCAGCTGGTCGACCTTGCCGTGCAGCCAGATGCCGGCGAGCATGCCGATGGCGGCCACCGGGGCGAGCACCAGCGAGGTGGTGAGGTTGACGGCGTCGAAGAGGCCGAGCGAGGCGTAGGGCAGGATCTTCGCCGCGTTGATGGCGGCGAACAGCACGACCATCGTGCCCACGAAGATCGATTTGTCGAGCTTGAGCGGCAGGAGGTAGATGTTCGCCGGCGGCCCGCCGGCATGGGCGATGGTGCTGGTGAAGCCGGCGATGCCGCCCCAGAAGGCGCCGGGCACCTTGCGCTGCGGCCGGGCCGCGATGCGGCTCTTGTCGCGCAGGAAGTAGTCGGCCGTGAAGCCGACCGCGATCAGGCCGAGGACGACCCGGACGACGTCGTCGTCGAGATAGCCGAAGGCGAGGCCGCCGGCGAGGATGCCGACCAGGGCGCCGGGCAGCATCACCTTGACGACCCGCCGGTCCCAGTGGCGGCGATAGGCCCAAAGCCCGATCAGGTCCATGAGCACGAGCAGCGGCAGGAGGATGCCGGCGGCACGCGACGGCGAGACGACGATGGCCATGAGCGGCACGGCGGCGATGCCGAGCCCGCCGCCGAAGCCGCCCTTGGAGATGCCGAAGATCAGGACCGCCGGGATGGCGGCGAGATAGAACGCCGGGTCGTCGATCATCGCCCCTGGTCAGAGGCCGGCCACATCCTCGAGCCCCTTGCGGTCCCAGGCCTCGAGGGTCTCGACCCGGATGTCGCCCGAGGCGAGGCCGGAGCCCTCGATCTTCAGCATCGCCCGGCCGCCGCCCATCAGGAACGTGATCTCGCCGCGCCCGGCCGCCTGGTCGAAATCGAGGATCGCGTTCTCCCGGCCGAGCCGGACGCGCTTCATGTTGGGGTTGGCCGAGATGATCGCCGGGTTGCTGAAGAGAGCCGCCATGCCCTGGATCATCGGGTTGTCGATCATCAGCTGGGCATTCATCGTGCCGGAGCCATTGTCCTCGCTATAGGCCCGGCTGACCATCGAGCCGCCGCCGAAGAAGGCCGGCGATGCCTCCTGGCTCGGCGCCTCGGCCGTCCAGCCCGCCGGCGCCGGCGGGAAGGTCTCGGCATAGGCGCTGCCGAGCCGCCCCTGGATCTCGCCGATGGCGTATTGCAGCTCGGTGATGCTGCCGGCGAGGTCACCCTCCTCGTAGAGCTCGATGGCGAGGTCGAGCTGCTCGCGGATCTCGTCGGCAAGCGCCAGCGGCCCGGTGGCCACCAGCAGGGAGAGAACGGCGAAGGGCAAGGCCGGGGTGCAGGCGCGCATGGACGGGGCTCCGATCGGGTTGCTCAAAGGCAGGCGCGGACAGTTCCGTTCCACGACTGTACTGTCAAGCGCCATGCCATCGCTGCAGCTTGCATCGGCCTGGCGGTTTCCCTAAACATGCCGGCGCGCTGGAGGGGTGCCGGAGTGGTCGATCGGGGCGGTCTCGAAAACCGTTGTGCGCGCGAGCGTACCGTGGGTTCGAATCCCACCCCCTCCGCCAGCGTGCTCTGGGAAGCCCATCATAATAGCCACACCGGACGGATCTGCCTCGCGGTCACAGGCGGGCGCCGGCCGAGTTGTCGGTTCCTTGGCAATACATCGACGCAATGATACATCTTCGTCGAGCGCACCGGCTGCCATACCACCACCCCGGTTGATGGCAGGAGCGCCCGGCCGGGCACTGACATCCTTTACCGGCCGTTGCTCGAGACAAGCGCCGCTGCCAGCCGGCAAGCGAGGTGCCCGGACGATGACCAGGAGCCAGATGGCTGCGTAGTCGGATCTGCGTCTGGCAGTATTCCAGGCGCCAAGGGTCGGGAGGAACAACGAATGTCGGTCATGGGCGAGAGCCGCAGGGTGCTGCCATGTGCGTTCGTGCTCGCGATGGCGGGCCTGACGGGCGTCGCGAGCGCCGATCCCATCACGTTCACGGACCAGCGCGGCAAGCTGATCGAGCTCGACGCGCCCGCCGAGCGGGTGATCGTCCTGCCCAAGCCGATCCCCTCGATGCTGATCGCGGTGGATGGCGGCATCGATCGCCTGATCGGGCTCCATCCGGCAGCGCAAGCCGTCCTCATGGATGGGCTGCTGGGCAAGCTATATCCCGGGATCGCCAAGATCGACACGAGCATCGTCGGCGAGGGCTTCATCCCCAACGTCGAGGCGATGCTCGTCGCCGAGCCCGATGTCGTCATCCAGTGGGCGTCCAGGCCCGAGGATCGCATCGATCCGATGGAGCGGGTCGGGATCACCGTGGTGGGCTTCGGCTATGGCAGCTACGAGATCGAGGCCGAGCAGATCGAGATCATGGGCAAGATCCTCGGCCGTGAGGAGCGCGCCGCCGAGCTGCTCGATTGGCATCGGGCGGTCCGCGAGGACATCGACAAGGTCGTGTCCGGCATTCCGCAAGAGGAACGGACGACCATCCTGTTCTTCGACCGGTTCGACAGCGACGAGCTCGCGGTTTTCGGTCGCAACGAGTATTTCTTCCAGGTGCCGGGAATGCGCAACCTGGCTTTCGAGGCCGGGCTCGACCAGTCGACGGTGACGATCGATGCCGAGCAGCTCCTGGAATGGGACCCGGACGTGATCCTCCTGAACTACTACGATCCGGAGGCCGACCCGCAGAAGGTCTACGACGATCCGAGGTTCGCCGGCCTGAAAGCCGTCCAGAACCGGCGGGTCTACACGACACCGAAGCTCGACCCCGGGTCGCACGAGGCGCCTCTGGTGTGGAGCTGGCTGGCCACACTCGCCTACCCGGACAAGTTCGATCTGGACCATCGCGCCGAGATCGCCAAGCAGCTCGAAGCCATGTACGGGACCGCGCCGGATGATGGCGACCTCGATTCGATCCTTCAGCTCTCGCTCAATGGAGACAGCTATCGCTACGCTGAGCGCTTCGGGCGCTGAGGGCCGGTGATCCGGTCGGGCGCAGGACGTCCGGCACAGCGGGACACGCCTGCAGACGAGACTCTAGCGGCTCCGACCAGATCGATGGGCGTCGCCCGAGCTCCGAGCCGCCAGCGCCTTTTCTGGACGGTCATCGCAGTCGCGACGCCGCTTGCGGTGGTCGGTTCGCTCGCCGCGGGGCGCTACCAGGTCCCGTTCCTCAATGTGCTCGGCATCCTCGGCAGCAAGCTGGTCGGCATCGAGGACGTATTTCCATCGACCGAGGTCAGTGTCGTCGAGCTGGTTCGCCTGCCCCGCGTGCTGGCCGCCATGCTGGCCGGGGCCGGCCTCGCGATTGCCGGCGCCGCGTTGCAGGGCGTCTTTCGCAACCCCCTGGTCGGCCCTCAGATCATCGGAGTGTCGTCCGGTGCGGGCTTTGGCGGCGCGCTCGCAATCCTGCTGTTCGGCAGCGCCTGGGCAACGGTCGGCTTCGCCTTCGTCTTCGGTCTCCTGGCGATCCTCATCGTCTACTTGTTGAGCCGCATGGAGAGCCAGGCGCCGATCCTGCTGCTGGTTCTCGCCGGCGTCGTCACCAGCGCGTTTTTCTCGGCCCTGATCTCGCTCGTCAAATACGTCGCCGACCCCGACAACAAGCTGCCCGCGATCGTCTATTGGCTCATGGGCAGCCTCGCCAGCATCGGCTGGGTCGATGTCCTGATCCTGGCGCTGCCGGTGACGCTCGGCGGCCTCCTGATCTGGGGCCTCCGGTTCAGGATCAACGTGCTGTCCTTCGGTGACGAGGACGCGCGTGCACTCGGTGTGCATGTGGAACGGACCCGCTGGATGATCCTGGTGGCGGTCGCCCTGATCTCGGCGGCCGTGGTGGCCGTGGGTGGGATCATCGGCTGGATCGGCCTGGTCATCCCGCATTTCGCCCGAGCCCTGGTGGGCCCGAGCCACGACGCTCTGCTTCCCGCTTCGGCCGTGCTCGGCGCACTCTATCTGCTGCTGATCGACGACATCGCCCGGACCGCGACCGCTGCCGAGATCCCGCTCGGCATCCTGACCGCGCTGATCGGGGCACCCGTGTTCGCGTTCCTTCTCAGGCGCACCTACCTGACCGGCTGGCGCCGTGATTGAGGTCGAGGACGGGGGCGTCTCGCTCGGCGGGCGGTTCGTTTTTCGCCCCCTCGGCTTTCGGCTGGCACCTGGCCAGACCCTCGCGCTGCTCGGCCGCAACGGCCGTGGCAAGACCACATTGCTGCGCGCGCTCCTGGGGCTGCAGCGCTGGACCGAAGGCTGCGCCAGGCTCGAAGGGAGCACCGGCTACGTGCCTCAGCGAACCAGCACGCCGTTCGATTTCACCGTGCTCGAGGTCGTCCTGACCGGGCGCGCCCGCCACCTCAAGCTGCTCGAGAGCCCGGGCGTTCGCGACTATGATGCGGCGCGCGAAGCGCTGGCGACGCTCGGCATGCTGGACTTTGTGGATCGTCGGATCGAGGAGCTGAGTGGCGGCGAGCGCCAGCTCGTGTTCACGGCCCGCGCCCTCGCCTCCGCCTGCGAGGTGCTGATACTGGACGAGCCGACCTCGGCGCTCGACTTTCACAACCAGGACATGATCCTCTCGACCCTGCGCCGGATCAGCAAGGAGCGCGGCCTCACGATCGTGTTCGCTTCGCACTACCCGCAGCATGCGCTGCAGATCGCCGATCAGGTGCTGCTGATGGAAGGGGTCGAGGATCACCTCTTCGGTCCGGTCGACAAGGTCATGACCGAGCAGCACCTGAGCCGCCTCTCTGAAATCCCGATTCGCAGAGTGGTTCTCCACCCCGGGACCGCGGGGTCGATCGTGCCCGTCTTCTCGTCCTGAGCCCACAGTGCCCCTCCGACCTGTCTCACGCGCACCGGCATTCCCGCCTCGCAGCCGAAGATGAGCGACGAGCGAGGGGCGAACGACCGACGCAACTACGCGCTCCACGTGATCGGCGGCGGTTTCCTCTTCGTCGCCCTCCAGTTCGGCAGCACACGTCTTGTCATCCCCTGGATCGGCGTGCACCTCGGGGTGGCCTACGTGCTCGTCGCGGCGATCCTGCCCGCGGTGCAGCTCGGCCTGATCGCCGGACAACTGGGCAGTGCGCCGTACTACGTCCGCACGCGCATGCGGAAGAAGGCCGTGGTGGGCGCCGGCTTGATGCTGGCGATGGCGCTCGCGATTGTCTTCGTCGCTACCAACGGCCTGCCGCCGCAGCCTGCCGCCTTCCTGCTGCTGGTCTGCATGGTGGGCTTCGGGGTGAATCACGGCGCCTTCAACGTCGGCTACGAGGAC